>NZ_CP035733.1:1200000-1800000 GCF_009768975.1 Sphingorhabdus lacus
TTCCTGCACTGGAAATCATGGCGAAACTAAGTGAAAGCGCAATGGCAGCCGGAGAAAAACGCATAATCAATATCCAAATCTGTTTAAGTTGCATCACTATCACAACTTCATAAGTCTGGCGAAGAAAAATCCGTCGGACCCGTCATGGTTCGGTGTCAACAGAACGCCCACCCCATCCGCACTTCCGGCACCAATACTGGGATAAACGGCACGCCATTTGGGATGCGTGTCTAGAAAATTGGCCACCTGTTCCCTGCCCTCGTCCGCGATGATTGAGCATACAGCATATACCAAATGACCACCAGGCGCGACCATTTCTGCGCCGATGTTCAATAACTTCTCCTGCTCTGCACGCACTCGATCCAAACGTTTCGAATTAAGGCGCCAACGGGTTTCGGGGTTCCGCCGCCATGTCCCACTGCCGGAACAGGGGGCATCAATCAGCACAAGATCGCACGCTCCCGACAATTCAGATAGCATGACAATTTCGTGTCCCGGATCCAGTAATTTGGTCTGGATACAGGATGCACCGGCGCGAATTTGACGTGGCTGAAGCTTCTGAAGGCGGTTCCGGTTGGTGTCGCTGGCGATCAGTTTGCCCGTATTTTGCATCGCGGCCGCTAATCCCAGGGTCTTGCCGCCTGCACCGGCGCATAAATCCAATACAGTCATACCGGCCGCTACGGCACAGGCATCGACAATGAGCTGACTGCCCAAATCCTGAACTTCGACCAGACCAGCGCCAAATAGCGGGTGGTTGTCGGCGGGAAATCCGGCGGGAAGACGCAGTGCAAAAGGCGACTGCTCCAACATCTCCGCCTCGGGCAATTGCCGTGCGACCTCTTCGCGTGTTCCCTTCAGTGCGTTGACCCGAATATCAAACGGCGCGCGATCAAGAAGTGACAGTCGTTCGGATTCATCGATCAGCGAACTGAAATGCGGCAAAATCCATGCCGGCAATGGCCCGCCCTGTGCACGCAATTCGTCCGGGGCAATCGCAGCAGGGCCATAGTCGCTGCCGTCAAACAGAAGGGCAATCTCTTCATCTTCATCCGCCAAAGCGACGAAAGCCGAACGCGCGGTTGCCGGAGCCTCTCCGAATCGCCGGATCGCCTTCCATGCCAACTCTCGCACCGCTCTGCGGTCTTTCGATCCGGCATAACGCCGCTCGGCAAAAAAGGTTTTGGCTAGCTGATCCGCAGACGCCCCACCCTCTTTCGCCGCGACCAGTATCGCGTCAAGCAACTCGATTGCCGATTGCAGGCGCGCTGCCGGCCTCATGGATTAGCGTGTCGGATAATTGGGTGCTTCGCGCGTAATCGTCACGTCGTGCACATGGCTCTCGCGCAAACCAGCGTTGGTGATACGGACAAACCGCGCGCGTTGCTGGAGATCGGCAATTGTGCGCGATCCTGTATATCCCATCGCCGCTTTGACACCGCCGACAAGCTGATGGATGACATCACGGGCCGGTCCTTTGAACGGCACCTGCCCTTCGATGCCTTCCGGTACCAGTTTAAGCTGGTCCTTGATGTCTTGTTGGAAATATCGATCGGCAGACCCGCGCGCCATTGCACCGACCGAACCCATGCCCCGGTAACTTTTATAGGCGCGGCCCTGATACAAGAATGTCTCGCCGGGAGCCTCTTCGGTCCCTGCGAGAAGTGACCCGACCATCACCGATGAGGCACCCGCCGCAAGCGCTTTGGCGACGTCTCCTGATGTACGAAGACCGCCGTCAGCGATTACCGGAATGTTCGATTTCGCGGCTTCAGCTGCCGACTCCATTACTGCCGTTAGTTGCGGCACACCCACACCTGCAACCACGCGTGTCGTACAGATGGACCCCGGACCTATCCCGACCTTGATGCCATCCGCACCAGCATCGATTAAAGCCCGCGTTGCTTCGGCCGTCGCAACGTTTCCGGCAACAACCTGGACTTCAGGCGCCATACGTTTGATTTCCGCAACCGCCGCCGCCACCATCGCACTATGTCCATGGGCGGTATCGACGACGATCAGGTCGCATTCCGCATCGATAAGGGCCTTGGTGTAGGCCATGCCCTTTTCGCCTACAGTGGTTGCCGCAGCCACCCGCAAACGCCCGGACTTGTCTTTGGTTGCCTCTGGGTAAAGAACAGCCTTTTCAATGTCCTTGACGGTGATCAGGCCAATGCACCGATAACTTTCATCCACAACCAAAAGCTTTTCAATCCGCCGATGGTGCAGCAGTCGGCGTGCTTCTTCTTGTGTGACCCCCGACGATACGGTGGCCAGATCATGATGAGTCATCAGTTCAGATACGGCTTGCAGTGGATTTTCGGCGAAGCGCACATCGCGATTGGTTAGAATACCTACCAATTTACCGCTGTTCTCAACCACCGGTATGCCGGAGATAGAGTGTGTCGCCATCAGCGCCTGCGCCTCGGCCAGAGTTGCGTCCGGAGCGATCGTGATAGGGTTTACGACCATCCCGCTTTCGAAGCGCTTGACCTGCCGCACGGCGGCGCATTGTTCTTCGATGCTGAGGTTGCGGTGCAACACGCCAATGCCGCCAAGCTGCGCCATCACAATGGCCATGCGCGCCTCGGTTACCGTGTCCATAGCCGAAGACAGGATGGGAATGTTCAGCGAAATCCCTTGCGTCAGTCGCGTGCGCGTGTCGGCCTGGCTCGGAAGCATATCCGAAGCCCCTGGCTGCAACAGCACGTCGTCAAATGTAAGGCCGAGAGGTATATCTTTCATGCTGCCACCGCTTCTACGTTCGCATTATCGTTCGATTCGTGGCGGCCCATGTAAACAGTAAGCCTTTTATTCGCCAGCCTTCGTGACTTTATATTTTCGCGTATCCGCAAAATAGTTCCCTAGCGCGATATGCAGGTCCGCATCCTCGGCCGCGCCGCCCAATTCGGTCTGGTCCGTCAACTCGTCGTTGGGACCGTGGTAATCGCTGCCCAGAAATTTCTGCATCAGGTCAAGATCGGCAAAAGAGCCACCTACCATCAACGCCGGCACACCTTTTTGCGCCAGCGCCCAACCGTCCTGCCGCTGGATAAAATCATTCGCGTCAGTAGAGCTTTCGATGGCTCTCCCCGTCTTTCGGGCCACCGCCTCAACGGTCGCATCCAACGAAGTCGTACCTCGACCGATAATCGCCACCTTCGAATTACGACCTGCGATGGCAATCGTGTCGACGTTAAGCGAAATCACAATATCTTCGAGCGGAAAGACAGGCTTGTCCGCATATGCATAAGCCCCCAAAAGACCGCTTTCCTCTGCCGTGGTGGCAATGAAATAAATATCGCGGTCATGTCGTTTCTTCGCGAGCCGCTGGGCCACTTCGGTCAACACGGCAATACCGCTCGCATTATCGACGGCACCGTTGCAAATCTTGTCTGTCGCATCGTCGGGCGCACAAATGCCAAGATGGTCCCAATGCCCCATATAGAGCACAGCACCGCTGCCTTTCTTCTTTCCGCTAAGCTTGCCTATCACATTGGAGCTGTTGAACCGGTAGATATCGGTCATGACATTAAAGTCGGCATCAATGCCCAAGGCTTCACCTGTATAGTCGGCCCCCTTGGCGTGCGCCCGCAATTTATCCCAATCACGTCCGGCTGCAGTCACCAGAGCAACCGCAAATTCGGTGCTTATGGCGCCTTCAAGCTTCGCTCGCTTTTCACGGCTTTCCAGCCCGATAGGGCGCGACAACAGCTGCCGCCGCAGAATCGGCCAATTGCCTTGGCTATCACCTACAAAAATGACTCCCTCTGCACCGGCCGCAATCAGCGCCTCCCGCCGTGCGCGAGGTGATTTCATTTTCGCAGGCGCATTGTCTGCCTCAAAAAGCACTAATGCCAGTTTGCCCGAGACGTCGGCGCCAACGCTGCCGTCCGATTTCACGCCAATACCGGTAAAGACGACCGGCAAATCCTTTTTGGCATATTCGGCTTCCTTGCCGATCAAAACGATTTCATCGGAAACAATCCGCAGCTTCCGTCCTTTGGCATTGAAAGAATAGGTCGCCTCGCCACGTCCACGCTGGATCAAAGGAACGGGCTCAAACCAACTGCCATCGCCCGCTGCGGGCTTAAGTCCTGCCTTGGCCCATTGCTCAGCAATATATTTGACGGTTTTCGCTTCACCTTCAGTGCCCGGTTTGCGTCCTTCAAATTCATCGCTGGCCAACACAGCAATATGTTCACGCAGGTCGGTTTCGCTCACGCCTTTGGCGAGTGAGGGAACGGAAATACCAAGGACAAGTACTGCAAAAACCGCTCTCAAAAACAGGCGCATCTAATTCCGCTCCAGGCTAACCGATGACGTCACCCATCGCATGTCGGGAACGCTCTATCGTCAATTTAGCCTCCTCTACATGCATCGATTCAATCATGCGACCCTTAAATCGTTGTGCTCCACCTCGGCTCGCCGCAATCAGTTCTTCTGCCTCGGCAATCGCAGCCGCACTTGGCCCAAATGCTGCATTCGCAGACGCGATCTGGTTGGGATGAATAAGGGTCTTGCCCGTAAACCCGAAGGTTGCACCCTGACGGCATTCGGCATCATATCCGTCCAGATCATCCAGCCGGTTGCAGACCCCGTCAAAACGCGGTTTCCCAAATTCGGAGGCGGCCAGCACGATCATCTGCAGCGATAGCTCCAACCCCTCCCGCTTTGGCCCGGGTCGTATCCCCGTTTGCGCCGCGATATCGTTGATACCGGCAATAAGACCGGCAACACGTGGATGTCCCGCAATCGACCGGGCATTGAAAAGACCTGCCGGGGTTTCAACCATAGCCAGAACCGGCACGCCAAAGTCCGAGATTTCAGAAATATCTTCAACTTTCGGCAGCACCACGAAGTCCGCAGCACAATCTTTCAACGCCGCCACATCGTCCGCGTGGTGAGGGCTGTCATAGACATTGGCGCGAATGGCCAGTAAACGGTTCCCAACACCCGATTTCGCATAAGCCAAAGCAGCGCCCCTTGCTTGCGCCTTTGCATCTTCGGGAACCGCATCTTCCAGATCGACGATAATCATATCGGCGGCCAAGCCCAACGCCTTTTCAAGCGCACGTCCATTGGAAGCCGGCACATAAAGCGCCGAACGTACGAATTTCAATCGGTCGACGGTTTCCATAAAGCTGTTCAAAACCCCTTCGTCATTCAGATACGGAAGCCCCGCCTGTCTTGACGATTATTCGTCAGGGCAGTCCGATTTTCCTTGGCAAGCGATGTCATATTTACGACAATCCGCCTCAGGTCAAACGGAGGGAATTTCATGGAATATTTTTTCGGCTTTCTGGTCCTGATCGTCATCATATTTGTGATGATGGGGGTTACCGTCGTGCAGCAGGGGTTTGTGTATACGATTGAGCGCTTCGGGCGCTTTACCCATGCCGCCCAGCCCGGCTTGACCATCATCATCCCCTTCTTTGATCGCGTCGGGCGTAAAGTGAACATGATGGAACAGGTGCTGGATATTCCGGGGCAGGAAATCATCACGAAAGACAATGCCATGGTTGGCGTCGATGCTGTCGTGTTCTTTCAGGTATTGGATGCCGCCAAGGCCGCTTATGAAGTCAGCGACCTTTATGTTGCCATCATGCAGATTACGACGACAAATCTGCGCACTGTTATGGGCAGCATGGACCTCGACGAAACCCTATCGAAGCGCGACGATATCAATGGTCGCCTTCTCTCCGTCGTTGATCATGCCACCAGTCCTTGGGGTGTGAAGATCACACGCGTCGAGGTCAAAGACATTCGCCCGCCGGCCGACATCAGCAATGCGATGGCTCGGCAAATGAAAGCTGAGCGCGAGAAGCGCGCGCAAATTCTCGAAGCTGAAGGCATGCGTGCCGCCGAAATTTTGCGTGCAGAAGGCGAAAAACAGGGCGCGATTCTGCAAGCCGAAGGGCGCAAGGAAGCCGCATTCCGCGACGCCGAAGCCCGCGAACGCGAAGCCGAGGCCGAAGCGAAGGCTACCGTCATGGTGTCGGAATCCATTGCATCATCGGGTACCCAGGCGCTCAACTACTTTATCGCCCAGAAATATACCGAAGCTATCAGCCAATTTGCGACATCGCCTAATGCCAAGACAATCTTGTTCCCGGTTGAAGCTACGCAGTTGATCGGGACCCTCGGCGGCATCGGCGAATTGGCAAAAGATGCATGGGCACCAAAAGATAAATAACATCAACGCGCCAGATAAAATGGCAGGGGAGTCTTGATATGGCCGAATGGCTAGATAGCATTTCGACACATTGGTTCTGGCTTTCGCTCGGCCTGATCCTGGGCGCAGCCGAAATGGTTGCGCCGGGTTTTTTCCTGATGTGGCTGGGTCTTGCCGCCATTATCGTCGGGATTCTGGATTATTTCTTGCCGATCACCGTCGCTTATCAGGTTGCGATGTTTGCAATATTGTCCGTGCTGACCGTCTTTGCGGGCAAAAAGTTTCTCGCAGACAATCCGATTGAAACCGACGACCCGAAACTCAACGACCGAGGCGCGCGTTTGACCGGAGAAATTGTGACAGTGGTCGAGGCGATTACCGACGGCCAAGGGCGCGTCAAGGTTGGTGATACTGTCTGGGCCGCGCGCGGTACAGATGCAGCGACCGGCGCGCGGGTGCGCGTTACGGGTGCGGACGGGGCGGTTTTGCTGGTGGAATCTGTAACACCCTAAGGTTGAGCGAGGACCCCTCCTCCTCACTCCCCGCCTTCAGGTCCCCAGAAGATAACCCAGGTTTTGAAATCGTCGGAAAAGTTGGCGAAGCGGTGGGTCGCACCTGCTTTCACAAACAGGACCTCGCCCGACGTAAAGGGAATGGATGATCCCTCCTGCTCAAACACGCCGGTGCCAGAAAGGATGATATAGAGCTCATCCTGCTCGTGCGGAGTTTGGTCGTCTTCTCCAACCGGAGCATAGATACCAACCTTCATTGACCCGTGATGGAGCGGATAATGGAACCGGCTCTGCTCGGGTAGCAAGCTTATGTGAGCTACCAGATCATTTTGGTTGAAGCTCATTATTGCATCGCTCATTCGACATCCTCCAAATTTTCGAGCGCCGCCTGCGCCATATCTCGCACCGCGTCGCGAAGCTTTGGTGGTCCCTGTACCCTAATCTCGGGCCCAAGAGAGAGCAGCAGACGGGCGCCCTGCTCCATATTTTCGAACGGCAGATGTATTTTGCGCCAGCCGCGGGCATCCGTGGCACTGCCTTCCGCAACTGCACGCGCTGCATAAGCGCCAAGCTCAGCCAAACGACGACAGCCTTCTGTCGACGCGGAAACGTGGGCCACTTCCGGGCGCAATTCCTGTTCGAACCGTTGCAGTTGTTGCGTCCAATGGGTGGCAAGATCGAAATCCGCGGGACGTTGAAATTGCTGCTCCAAAACGTTCATCCTTTGGATCGCACCGACACGATAGGTGCGCATGCCGCCTTGCGCCCGGCCGACCAGATACCAATTCGCTCCCTTTTGAACCAAGCCTATTGGATCGACGGTGCGCTCCTTCACGCCCTTCCAACTTTCGTAGATCATGGAAATGGAATGATTGTCGATTACGGCCCGCGCGAGCGAAGGGAGGCACGCAATCGGTTCGGCAGCTTGGTACCAGTCGACGGGGTCCAAATGAAAACGCCCTGTTATGCGATCCGCAACCGCATTGCCCTCGGGCGTCAGTGCCGCGAGCAACTTGCCTTTGGCGCGCTCGGCTGCCGCCCCAAGGCCCAATTCTGCCGCCTGTCCCGGAAGCCCAATCATCAGCATTGCTTCGGCCTCTGAAGTATTCAGTCCGGTCAATCGCGTCTTGTATCCGCCCAACAGGGCAAATCCGCCCCCGGGACCACGATCGCCATAAACCGGAACACCGGCCGCGCTCAGGGCATCGATATCGCGGTAGATCGTGCGGACCGACACTTCAAATTCCTCTGCTAAATACTCAGCGGTCAATCGGGTCCGCAATTGCAGGAGGATTAGGATCGATAGAAGGCGGCTTGCACGCATAATTTCGTATAGCAGGAAATAGCTGACATATCTTGTCAGTTATAGCTGGTTAAGTTGGTGAAAACCCGGTCGCGGTTGCACAGGAAGAATTGAAAATGACCTTTCCCATCTATCGACGCGACCTTTTGAGAGGAACCGCAGGCTTGTTCTTCATATCCACGGGAGCATTAGCAATGAATGACGCCAACTATTCAACCACAGGAAAGCCCGGCAAAGTAACCGGTAAAGGTATAGGCGATTTTGATTTTCTGGCCGGTGAGTGGACGATTGCACATCGACGTCTGAAGGATGGCACGACGGATGTCTGGGAGGAATCGCAAAGCGGCGCGACTGTTCACCGGGTGCTCGACGGGATGGGCAGTATCGAGGAACTGCGCAAACCCGATGGCAGTTTTATGGGCATGGGCATTCGCGTCTGGCTTCCTCAGGAAAAGAAATGGGCAGACCATTGGACCGGCACATATAATGGTATCGTTAATCCGGCGCAAAAGGGCGAATTCATCGATGGCGAAGGTGTCTTCATCAGCGAGGAGGTCGTGGACGGTGTGACATGGCTTTACCGCGGCATTTGGGACCGGATCACAGCGACCAGTTGCCGCTGGCACCAATCATCGTCCAGCGATGGTGGGAAAAGCTGGGCATGGAATTGGTGGATGGATTGGACGCGTGTTTCCTGATCCAAGCATCCGCGCCGAGACTAAATATACTCCAATTCCAGCAGATCCGGTTCGATAAAATTGCGCCTTGCCGCGACAGAGAACAGGCGCTCTTTCGAATAGAATTTCAGCGGCAGGTCCCGCCCTCCCCGTTCCGAAAGCAGCAGGGTGTTTACCGACTGCCAGAGCGGCGTATCGGATTTGATTTCCGACAAATGGGCCTTTACCGCCGCGATATAAATCTGTGTGATGGTCTCATGATAGCCTTGGCTGTCATCGTTCACGCCGCCCACCGCCACATTATAGGTGGAGATGATCGCAGCCATATCGTCTTCGGGGGCAATGTCCGGGCGATCCCGCACGATCCATGTGCACGCAGCAAGATGCGCCTCATGCGTCCACGCGTCGCGGGGCAGCGTGCGCGCAAGCAAGCCCTCGCCAATCGCGACGATTGCGGCATCTTCTTGAAACAGGCGGACTTCATATTCGGACATTTCCGGGCTTTCTATTGGGCCCGGAAATGTCCGGGCGATTACGCTGCTTTTGGTGCGGACTGCCTTACACCCTCATCGACATGATCGGCAAATTGCGCGAAATTATCAATGAATTGCTGGACCAGATTGCGGGCCGTCACATCATATTCCGCTTTGTCAGCCCAGGCTTCGCGCGGATTGAGGATGGAGCTGTCGACGCCGGGGACCGCTACGGGGAATTCGAAACCGAAATTCGGATCCTTCTGGAATTCCGCATTGTTCAGGCTTCCATCAAGCGCAGCGTTCAGCAGAGCGCGCGTTGCTTTGATGGGCATACGGTTGATGCCGGGCATCGTCGCTTTGCCGCCGGTCCAGCCGGTGTTGACCAGCCAGCACTGCACGGCGCCCTTGGCAATCCGCTCTTTCAGGAGATTACCATAGACGCTGGGGTGACGCGGCATGAAGGGTGCGCCAAAGCAGGTCGAAAAGGTAGCTTCTGGCTCGGTCACGCCGATTTCCGTACCAGCGACGCGTGCGGTGTAGCCGGACAGAAAGTGGTACATGGCCTGCTCCGGCGTGAGCTTCGCGATGGGAGGCAGGACACCATAAGCATCGGCGGTCAGCATGATGATATTTTTGGGCACAGGGCCCATATTCTTTTCCGACGCGTTCGGGATGAACTCGATCGGGTAGGAACCACGGCTGTTTTCGGCGAGGGTCGCATCGTCAAAGTCGAGTTCCCGCGTTTTGGGATCCATGACGACATTTTCAAGCACTGTGCCGAAACGCTTCGTTGTTGCGAAGATTTCAGGTTCGGCTTCTTCCGAAAGGCGGATCATCTTGGCGTAGCAGCCGCCTTCGAAATTGAACACTGCGGTGTCCGACCAGCCATGCTCGTCATCCCCGATCAGTGTGCGGCTCGCATCGGCTGAAAGCGTGGTCTTGCCGGTGCCAGAAAGCCCGAAAAACACAGCGGTATCGCCATTCGCGCCGATATTGGCCGAACAATGCATCGGCATCACGCCCTTCACCGGCAGCAGATAGTTCAGGATGCCAAAGACCGACTTCTTCATTTCGCCGGCATAAGCCGTGCCGCCGATCAGGATCAACTTCTCGGTGAAGTTGACCGCAATAACGGTCTCGCTGCGGCAACCATGGCGCGCGGGATCGGCGCGGAAGCTCGGAAGATCAATGATGGTATATTCAGGTTCGAACCCAGCCAACTCGTCGTTGGTCGGCCGTACCAGCAGCGTGCGAATAAACAGATTGTGCCACGCCAATTCGTTGATGACTCGTACGTTGACGCGATGCTCCGGCTGTGATCCGCCGAAGAGATCAGCAACATACAGCTTTTCCCTGCCGCCTAGCGCGGCGAGGAAATCTTCCTTCAGCGCCGCAAAATGTGCAGGGTCCATGGGAACGTTGGTTTTTCCCCACCAGATGCTGTTTTCCGTTTCTGAATCGCGGACGATGAACTTGTCCTTCGCCGAGCGGCCGGTATGCGCGCCGGTCTTCACCACCAATGGACCATTTTTGGCCAATGTACCTTCGCCATTTGCCAAAGCCGCTTCGACAAGGGGAGCGGTGCCGAGATTGGCAAAAACGCGCGCGGACGTTGAAATACCTTGCTCTTCAAGCGGAATATTAAGGGCCACAGACATTACAACTTTCTCCAATCGGCGAAATGAGCATTAAAACGAATCTAGGGCATACGTATGCACTAAAGCTTTTGCGCCGGTAGCCGAGACAAAAGACAACGTCAAATGCTATGGATTGAACCTGCGCAATGTCATCCCTATAGGCAGGGCATGAGTGCAACAATCGCCCTTGTGGATGATGACCGAAATATCCTGACATCCGTGTCTATCGCGATGCAGGCCGAAGGTTATGTGACCCGCCTATACCCCGATGGGGAAAGTGCATTGAAGGCGATTTTGGAAAATCCAGCCGACTTGGGTATTTTTGATATAAAGATGCCCCGAATGGATGGTCTCGAGCTTTTGCGCCGCCTGCGCGAGAAAAGCGACATGCCTGTTATCTTCCTGACATCGAAAGATGAAGAGCTTGATGAAGCACTCGGGCTCGCCATGGGTGCCGATGATTATATCACCAAACCTTTTTCACAGCGCCTTCTGATTGCCCGGGTAAAAGCTATCCTGCGGCGGGCGACCTATGATCGTCCGCTCGCTAACGGGGAGCCGACGGAGGAACCCGAGCCTATGGTTCGCGGCCGGCTGGAGATGGATCCCGCCCGCCACCATGTGAAATGGGATGGCAAGTCGGTCACGTTGACTGTTACTGAGTTCATGATTTTGGAGGCTTTGGCAAACCGGCCCGGCGTTGTTCGAACCCGCGACCAGTTGATGGATGCGGCCTATCAGGACGATGTCTATGTCGATGACCGGACCATCGACAGCCATATCAAACGCTTGCGGCGCAAGTTCCGCGAGGCAGATCCCGACTTTTCCGCTATCGACACGCTTTATGGGGCCGGATATCGTTTCGCAGACAGCTGAACCCGCTGACTTGCAGCTGGGTTGGAGCCGGGGGTTATCGCTAACCGCCCGTATCTTGGCAGTTAATCTCTTTGTGCTCGCCCTCTTGGGTGCCGGTCTGTTTTTTCTCGATAGCTATCGCGTACGGTTGATTGCCGAACGGGAAACCGCAGCGCGAACGCAGGCGGAGTTTCTGGTCGAGAGCCTCGCATTGGTCAGTCCCGAAAAAAAGGGCGCGTATATTTCGGCTTTTGGGGCGCGGAACTCGTCCCGTATCCGTCTCTATGATCAGGATGGCGCCAAACTGTTCGACAGTTTCGAGCTGGGGCAGCCCGCTTATGAATTTCGCGATCCGACCAAGGAACCATGGCGCAAGGTTGCCGCGCGGGGAATAGATAAGGTCGTCGATTTTCTCGTGGGCGCGCCGGAATTGCAACCTTTTGTCGAACCCAAGAACGACACCGGAGGCGAATGGAGCGAACTTGCCCGCGCCAAGCCGGGCAAAGCGTCTTCGGTCGCCCGCTTTGCGCCTGATTTGACACATATGATCAGCGCAGGCGCTGTCGCACCTTCCGGCTCCTATTCAGTCCTCACCACCGCCAATGAACGCGATATCAGGCTTTTTGTCCGGGCAGAGCGTTTTAAGATCGGCATGTTTTTCCTGCTCGCTTTGGGAATTGGCGTCCTGCTTTCGATATTTCTTGCCCGTACCATCGTCCGTCCCTTGCGCCATTTGGCACGCGCCGCGGTCAAGGTGCGGTTGGGACGCGCGCAGGAAGTGACTGTACCGCGCCTACCATCGCGTCGAGACGAGATCGGAATGTTGGCGCGCGCGCTATCCGACATGAGCATTGCCTTGCGTCAACGTATCGATGCCACCGAAGCATTTGCTGCCGATGTCGCACATGAAATCAAAAATCCGCTCGCATCGTTACGCTCTGCGCTTGATGGGGCGGAGCGGATCGAGGACCCCGGCTTGCGCAAACAGTTGATGGACGTTGCCAAGGCTGACGTGCAACGCATGGATCGCCTGATCAGCGATATCTCGGACGCAAGCCGTGTTGATTCACAACTCGCTAAAGCAAAGTTTGAACCCATTGATTTGGGCGATATGATCGAACAGCTGCTTCAAGCACGTGAAGATCGCGCCAGCGACGGCGATGTGCACATTGCCTTTGCCCGTCCGCGCCGGACGATTGCGACCGTGATGGGCGAGGATGTCCGGCTGGAGCGGATGCTAACAAATTTGATCGACAACGCCGTTTCTTTTTCACCTCCCGGATCGGTGGTGGAAATTTCTGCCACTTTGGCCGATGACGAGGTCGTTATTCGGATTAGCGATGAAGGACCGGGCGTCCCTGCGCAGGATCGTGAAGCGATTTTCCGTCGGTTCCATAGCGAGCGTCCGGTATCGGAAAATTTCGGCAAACATAGTGGGCTAGGTCTGGCAATCGCCCGAACGATTATCGAAGGGCATCATGGCCGCATCTCGGTCCGCGACCGTGTCGATGGTAAAGGTGGCGCTTGCTTCGAAATCGCCCTGCCCTGCGCCGCATCTTCAAGCCAATGAGCGACGCACTACTCCATGCGACTGCTGTTTCGATCAACGGGTACGGTGTATTGCTTCTTGGCCCATCTGCAGCGGGAAAGTCGGACCTCGCCCTTCGCCTGATTGACCGAGGTGCGATGTTAATCAGCGATGATGCTGTGCCCGTTGTCATCGGCGCTTCAGGTCCGGAGCTTCATTCAGCACGGAACATTGAGGGCCGCCTGGAAGTCCGCGGAATCGGTATCGTCTCGGTACCGCTTGTTGCGTGTGCTCCGCTCCGTCTCGTCATCGAACTGGCCGAGTCGGTGGAACGCTTGCCCGCCGAGGGGCGGTGCACGAACATTTGCGGCTTTTCGGTCTCGACTACAAAGATACTTCCATTCGAGGCCAGTGCGCCGTTAAAGGTCGAATATGCCTTGCGCATGGTCATTGACGCTGGCACCCAGCCAATGGCATCACATGCCGACTTGACCCAGGAAAGCCGGAACGATTGACCCGCAAATCCACGCCCAAAGTTCAGACAATTCTGCTCGTCACCGGTTTGTCGGGTGCCGGAAAGACAACAGTACTCAAGACTTTGGAAGATTTGGGATGGGAAGCGGTGGACAATTTCCCCATCCGCCTCGCCGGTCCTTTGCTGGATATTCCAGCATCGGGCGGGCGATCCGACCCGTTTATTCCTCTCGCATTAGGATTTGATAGCCGCACCCGAGGTTTCAAGGCAGACAAGCTTATCCGCCAGATAAAGCAGATGCAGAAGAATCCGGACCTGAACGTGATGACGCTTTTTCTGGATTGCGCTGGAACTGAAATCGAGCGCCGCTATTCGGAGACACGACGACGCCATCCGATGGCACAAGACCGTCCCGCCATGGACGGGATTGCGCAAGAACGCATGATGATGGAGCCACTTCGTCGCTGGGCCGAGACGGTCATTGATACGAGCAAGATGTCGGCCCATGATCTGCAGAACGACATTCGTGTCCGCTTTAACAGCGAAGTTACGCCGCATTCCATCATTACGATCACAAGCTTTGGCTTTTCACGCGGCGTTCCGCACAATGTAGACCTTGTGTTCGATTTGCGATTTCTGCGGAATCCCCACTGGGATAACGAGCTGCGGCCCCTGACGGGACTGGACGCTGCTGTCTCGGAATATGTGGAGGCAGACCCTACTTACGAAGAGGCAATGCTCAAAATTCGCGATCTGTTGTCCTATCTTCTTCCGCTCTACGATGCGCAAGGCAAGGCATATGTCAATATTGCTTTTGGCTGCACTGGCGGGCGTCACAGGTCGGTACATGTTGCCGAACAGTTCGGCAAATGGTTGCGCGAGGAAGGATTTTCGCCCACGGTGGTGCATCGTAATCTGACGTCAAGAGTAATTGACGCGCTGGAAGGGCCTGCTAACGGCGCCAAAACGAAAAAGACTAAACGGGGTAGCGAACGCAAATGATCGGGTTGATTTTGGTCACACACGGCAGGCTGGCTGAGGAATTTCTCGTCGCGCTAGAGCATGTTGTCGGGCCGCAGAAAAACATTGCGACTGTATGCATCGGTCCACGAGACGATATGGAAGGCCGTCGCAAGGAAATCGCAACCGCGATCAAGCAGGTTGACGATGGGAAAGGTGTCATCATCCTGACCGACCTTTTCGGTGGAACACCGTCCAATCTTTCAATCTCTCTGCTGGATGCCGGAAGTGTGGAAGTCATTGCGGGCGTGAACCTGCCAATGCTTATCCGTCTCGACAGCGCACGAAAAAATATGGACGTGCGGGAAGCCGTCGCCGCTGCACGCGAAGCTGGCCGGAAATATATCAGCGTCGCGTCCGAGGTTTTGGAGGCATCGCGTGAGCAGGCTTAGCCGTCAAGTCACGATCGTCAACCAGAAGGGCCTGCACGCGCGGGCCAGCGCAAAATTCGTCACCTTCGTCAGCCGTCTTCCTGAAGGTTTGAAGGTGGAGGTCGAAAAGGACGGTCAATGTGTGACTGGCACATCGATCATGGGTCTGATGATGTTGGGCGCCGCCAAGGGTAGCGAGATTACGGTTCATGTCGAAGGCGAGCAGGCCGAAATGGCTTTGGGTAAGCTGGTTGGACTGGTGGTAGACGGTTTCGGCGAAGACTGATGCGCCGTGAAATTACAGGCTTCTCCAATCCCCTCTTGAAAGAAGTTCGGGGATTACGGGAAAAGAAACTACGCAAACGTGCCGGGCTTTTCCTCGCCGAAGGTTTGCGGATTATGACCGAAGCGCGCGACGCCGGCTTCCTTCCCGAAATGCTGTTCCGCGTGAAGGACCGCGAGGTGCATGCACTGGAGATTGCGCTCGAAGCCGCTGTCCTCGTTGCCGGTGGCGATGTCATCGAAACAAGCGCCGAAATCATGGCGAAGCTCTCGGGCAAAGATAATACGCAGGCCCTAGTCGGCGTTTACCGGGACCATGCGACGGCGTTGGAGGATATTGACCGGAGCCAGGCGCCTATCTGGCTGGTGGCACAGGCCATGCGCGATCCTGGCAATCTAGGCACTATGCTGCGGACCGGCGACGCGGTCGGTGCGGGCGGCTTGATCCTGATCGATGATTGCACCGACCCTTTCTCCGTCGAAGCCGTGCGCGCCAGTATGGGGGCAATATTCACCCAGAAAGTGGTTCAATGCCGGTGGGACGATTTCTTAACCTGGCTGCGCAAAGGCGAAGGGCAATTGGTCGGTACCAGTCTGCGCACCGACATCGACTATCAATCCGCCACATATGCAGCACCATGTTTCATTCTGACAGGAAACGAAGCCCAGGGATTGCCAGCGGACTATGAAGACGAATGCGACCTGCGCGTCAAAATGCCTATGCGGGGCAAGGCGGACAGCTTGAACGCGGCAATTGCCAGCGCTGTCATGGCTTACGAAGTGTTGAACCAGTTTCGCCGGAAATAGGCCAGCCTAAGCGGCATCTTCATCCTGCGATGGAGCCTCGACCAGTTTTACCAACGGCCGGGTCGTTTGATCGACGACGGGCAACAATTCTATCGCCTTTCCGCCAGTATCAATGCTCAAATCCTCAAACCGTTTTGCCTGCGTCAACACTTGCGACTCAAGGCTTCCGACCAAAGCATTATACGCCGATACAGCGGTATCGAGATTTTTACCCATGCGGCCTACATGTGCGCCCATGGTAGTAAGACGGGCGTAAAGCTCCTTGCCAAGCTCGGCGATCTCGCGCGCCTGACCGGCCATTTTTTCCTGCTTCCAGACCGCGGCAACTGTGCGGGCGATGGCGATCAAATTGGTCGGCGTTGCCAGCAACACCCGCTTGCTAAAGGCAAAATCCCAGAGGTCTGGGTCCTTTTCCAAGGCCGCCGCCAGAAAATGTTCGCCGGGAACGAACATGATGACATAGTCGGGCGTGTCTTCGAACTGGTCCTGATAGGCTTTTTGACCAAGCGAATTGACGTGGTTTTTCATGGAGGCGGCATGGGCAGCCAATGAATTCTCGCGTCCGTGCTCATCCCCTGCCTCAAAGGCATCCTGATAAGCGTTCAACGACACCTTCGCGTCAATGACCAAATTGCGGCCGCCCGGTACGCGCAAAATCACGTCCGGACGCAAACGCCCCTCGCTTCCCTCCATTGACACCTCGGTCTGGAAGTCGGCATGTTCTGACAGGCCGCAGCTTTCAAGCACGTTGCGCAACTGCTGCTCGCCCCAACGCCCGCGCGCCTTGGGCGCATTGCGAAGCGAGTTACCGAGACGCTGGGCTTCGGTCTTGACCGCCTCAGTGCTAATACGCATCGATTCCATTAGGCCGTGCAAATTGCCAAAGGCTTCGCGTCGTTCGGCCTCTACCTTTCCTACGGCGGTCTCATATTTCTCAAGCCGTTCGTGCACCGGCTGTAACAAGGCGCTTAACCTCTGCCCCGCAACCGTTTCGGATTCCTTAAACCGTTCATCGGCCCGTTGCAAAAATCGGGACTGCGCCTCATGCAGCAATTTCTGGCTTATTTCGGAGAATTGCCCTGCAAGCGCATCTTTCGCATCCATCATTGCTGCCAATTGATCTTCAAATGCGCGTTCCCTTTCGGTCAGGGCCGTTTCTACCTGTGCTAGCTTGATGCGTGCCTCGTCCCGCTCGGATACGACACTATCGAGGCTCAGGCGCATGGACGCGACGGTGTCGGCACCTCCGCTAACGCTTCGTCCACCGGCAAACCAGCCAAGTGCCAGACCCAGCAACAGGGCACAAATTCCAACAACGGCGATTAACAAGGGCTCCAACGCACTTCCCCAATACAGAACGAACAAGGAACATAGCCCGAAGGCGTATCAGGTCAAGCCGCGATTGCAGCTGCCTTGCGTGCGCGCTTCACTTTGGAGTAGCTGATCATACTGAGCGGGATCAACAGCGCGTAGACCACGCTTGCGGCAATAAGTGCGACCCAGGGCGCCGCGACGAGAGTTGCGCCAAAAAGTCCGACTGCAGCGATTGCCATGAAACGGAAACTCGGGCGGACCTTCAGCGAAGACCAGCTGTAGGTTGCGACATTTGATATCATGAGTACTGCAACAATGAGCAGCCAAGGCGCAATAAACCGATAATCCCGCACCCATTCGGCTCCGGTTTCAAACCAGATAATCATAGGCAAAAGCGCTAGGCCCGCACCGGGAGGCGATGGGACCCCTGTATTGAATCCAGCCGATTTATGGGGCTGGTGCTCTGTGTCGATTCGCGCATTGAACCGTGCAAGCCGGAGCGCAGCGCAGAGCACGAAAAAGACAGAGATTGTCCATCCGAAACGGGGCATGTCCTGCATGACCCACATATAGATGATCAGAGCGGGCGTCGCGCCAAATGCAATGACGTCTGAAAGGGAATCGAGCTCAGCGCCGAAACGGCTTTCGCCCTTCAGCATGCGGGCAATCCGCCCATCCATGGCGTCCAGAACACCAGCTACCACAATTGCGGCAACAGCATTTTCCCAGCGCCCCTGAAGCGCAAACCAGGCCCCCGAAAGGCCGGTGCACAAAGCAACGGCGGTGACTGCATTGGGCGCGAGTGCCCGCAGCGAGATGCCAGGCCGGGTACTGCCAGGTTCCATCAATGCGCGACCGCGATAAGGTCTTGGTCCACGCCTAGTTCAGCGATCACCGTTTCACCCGCGACACACCGCTGCCCCTTGATAACGCGCGAAGCTGTGCCGTTCGGTAGATAGACATCGACGCGGCTGCCAAAGCGGATAAGGCCGACGCGTTGTCCGTTCGCAACGCTGTCGCCTTCTTTAACAAAGGCAACGATTCGGCGCGCAACAAGCCCGGCGATCTGCGTAAAGCCGATGCGAACGCCGTCGCTGCGTTCCACGAGGAAATGCTGACGCTCGTTTTCCTCACTGGCTTTGTCGAGGTCGGCATTCAGGAACTTGCCAGCGATATATACGACACGCTTAATCGTCCCGCGGATCGGCGTCCGGTTGATGTGGACGTCAAAGACACTCATGAAAATGGACACGCGAGTCATTGGCTGATCGCCAAGACCGTCAGGACCGCTCAATTCAGGCGGCGGCAGGACGCGTTCGATGAGTGTCACCAATCCGTCTGCGGGAGAAACCACAAAGCGGTCATCGGTGGGTGTTGCGCGTGCTGGATCACGGAAAAAGGCCAAGGTCCAAAGCGTTACACCCGCCATCGGCCATGCGAGTGTTTCCCACGCCATAAGGGCGAAGAATAACGTGATTCCGCCCGCGATCAGGCCAAATTTGCGGCCCTCTGGATGAACGGGAGGAAACGACCATTTTGCGACCCCGGTGCCCCGGTTTGTCAGTTCTTGTCTGCTCATCCCCATTAGCTAGGGCAATGAACGCCATGTTACAACCGTTAGGTTGGTTTACGTCGCCCTACCTGCTTGGCAAAGCGCAGTTGAACATATGGCAGACTTTGCTATGGCACCGCTCGAACAACCAACCTTCCCAATGGAAAGCGCTTCCTGACATGGCAAAAATCAAGGTGAAAAATCCGGTCGTCGAACTTGATGGCGACGAAATGACCCGCATCATCTGGGAATGGATACGTGAACGGCTTATCCTGCCTTACCTTGATATCGACCTGAAATATTATGACCTCGGCGTCGAGAAGCGGGATGAGACCGATGACCGTATCACCGTCGATTCGGCCAACGCGATCCGCGAATATGGCGTTGGCGTGAAATGCGCTACTATCACTCCCGATGAAGCACGCGTCGAAGAGTTTCACCTCAAGAAAATGTGGAAGTCGCCAAACGGTACGATCCGCAACATTCTGGGCGGCGTTGTTTTTCGTGAACCGATCGTCATTCAGAACGTCCCACGCCTCATTCCGGGTTGGACCGACCCGATCGTCGTTGGCCGCCATGCCTTTGGCGACCAGTATCGGGCAACAGACTATCTCGTTCCCGGCCCAGGCACATTGCGGCTTGTATGGGACGGTGATGATGGCCGCACGATCGATGAAGAAGTGTTCCGCTTCCCATCGGCGGGCGTCGCCATGGCGATGTACAATCTCGACGACTCCATCCGTGACTTTGCGCGTGCGTCACTGAACTATGGTATTGGCCGCCAATGGCCGGTCTATCTGTCGACCAAGAATACCATTCTCAAGGCCTATGATGGCCGCTTCAAGGATATCTTCCAGGAAGTCTATGAAAGCGAATTCGAGGCCAAGTTCAAGGAATTGGGCATCGTCTACGAACATCGCTTGATCGACGACATGGTTGCGTCGGCTCTGAAATGGTCCGGTAAGTTCATCTGGGCGTGCAAAAACTATGATGGTGACGTGCAGTCCGACCAAGTTGCACAGGGCTTTGGTTCGCTCGGCCTGATGACGTCGATCCTGATGACCCCAGATGGCAAAACGGTGGAAGCCGAAGCCGCTCATGGCACCGTAACCCGCCATTTTCGCCAGCATCAGCAAGGAAAGGCGACCTCAACCAACCCGATTGCTTCCATTTTTGCATGGACAGGCGGTTTAAAATTCCGCGGTAAGTTCGACGAAACTCCAGACGTGACGCGTTTTGCAGAAACGCTGGAAGAAGTCTGCATCCAGACAGTTGAAGACGGTCATATGACCAAAGACCTCGCCATTTTGATTGGTCCCGATCAGGCATGGATGACCACCGAACAATTCTTCGAGCAAGTGCGTCTCAATCTGGAAAACAAGATGGGCAGCTGGCAATAAGCCAACCGCCAGCATCAGGCATCAAAAGGCGCGAGACCAAAGTCTCGCGCCTTTTTGTTTGTGAGCGCCCCTTCCCTTTGCGGACTGCATGTGCGTAATAGATGGCCATGGCAGGCGAACTCCAAACCGAAGGTCTCAGCAACGCTCTGGTCATACTGGGCGCCGCCGGTGTCGTGATTCCTGCTTTTGCCCGCGTCCGCATAAATCCGATCGTCGGATTCCTGCTCGTCGGTGTCTTGGTCGGCCCATTTGGGCTCGGGTCGCTCGCCGCGCAATTCCACTGGCTTCGATGGATCACGATATCGGACATCGAAGAAATAAGCCCGTTGGGGGATTACGGCATTATCCTGTTGCTGTTCACAATCGGTCTCGAACTGTCGTTCCGGCGGCTTTGGAAGATGCGGCGCATGGTCTTTGTCCTCGGACCGGCAGAGCTGTTTACAAGCAGCCTGCTCATTGCACTTGGGCTTTCATTTCTTGATTATAGCTGGGGAAGCTCGGTAGGCCTCGGCCTAGCCTTGGCATTATCGTCAACGGCACTTGTCGTCCCGATTGCAGGCACGCAATCCGCCGTTGGACGGCGTGCGCTCGGCATGTTGTTGTTCGAAGATCTGGCAATTGTTCCCATCATATTCATTTTGGGCGCTTTGGCACCCCAAGCAACCGGTGGATCATGGAGCGGATTGCTGACGGTTCTATCAGAGGGCGCGCTTGTCGTGGGTCTGATGCTGATATTGGGTCGGTTCCTGTTACCCTATCTTTTTGGTCAAGCGGCGCGAACAAAAAGCCCCGAACTGTTTTTGGCGGCAAGCTTGCTGGTCGTAATCATAGCCAGCCTTGCCACAAGCGCAGTGGGTCTTTCCCCGATTTTTGGGGCCCTCATCGCCGGATTGTTAATTGCCGAAACCGATTATCGGCACGAAGTGGAGGTCATCACCGCCCCATTCAAAGGGCTCGCGCTAGGCGTGTTCCTGATTACGATCGGGATGCAGATTGACCTCAATTTCATTCGTGAAAACTGGTCCATGCTTGCGGCAGCTGTTTCTGGGATAATTCTTGTAAAAGCCTTTGTTACGGGCGGCCTCTTGAAAATCGCGGGCGCGCGTACTGGTACTGCGACGGAAACAGGCCTTCTGATGTCCAGCCCATCAGAAACGACGCTGATCGTATTGGCCGCCGCCAGCGCCGCACAATTGATCAGCGCAGAAACTGCCACATTTTGGCAGGCAGCAACAGCGATTGGCCTTACCATCACGCCAATTCTCGCCCGGATTGGTCACGACATGGCCAAGCGCATCGAGTTGCGTGAAAGCGAACCTCCACCTGCGGCCGCACCTACTCAGGTTGAACGGGCAATCATTGTCGGATTTGGCCGTGTCGGCGTCCTGATAGCCGACATGCTGGGTAAACATGACCTGCCTTATGTTGCTGTTGAAGCCAATATCGACGCGGTGACGTCGGCGCGGCGACGGGGTTATGATGTGATGTTTGGTGATGTTTCCCGACCCGAAGTTCTGGAAAAGCTGGATATCGCCAATGCAAAAGCACTGATCATTACAATGGATGAACCGGTTCTGGCGGCGCGCATTGTCAAGCGTGTGCGGACTGATTTCCCGGATTTGACCATCATATCCCGTGCCCGCGATGCCGATCATGCCGCCGAGCTTTATCGTGCTGGTGTCTCGGACGCCGTTCCTGAAACACTGGAAAGCTCGCTCCAGTTATCGGAGGCGGTTCTTGTGGACCTCGGCATACCGATGGGCTTTGTCATCGCGTCCATCCATGAAAAACGCGACGAATTCCGCCGTATCATCATGGAGCAAGGAGGCTTGGACGAGGCCCCCAAGCTGAAGCTGCAAGCGCCCTCGTAAAAGTCAGGCGCTCAACGCTGCCTTTATCGCGTCGAGCGCGGCTGAAGCCTGATCTGCACCTGCTGGGCCGCCGCCTTGAGCCATGTCTGGGCGACCGCCACCACCCTGCCCGCCCATCGCTGCAGTCGCAGCGCGGACGAGATCAGGGGCCGTGATTTTCCCATGCAGTGCTTCAGAGACCGCCACCACAACGGTGTTGCTTGTTTCGTTTGCCGCCACAATAGCTACAATACCGGTTCCAATAGCTTTCATCTGGTCATCGGCCAATCCGCGCAGCGCCTTGGGTTCGATTCCTGTAATGACCTGACCCATGAACGAAACGCCGTTTACGTCCTCTGCTTCCGCTTTGGGTCCAGATCCGCCCGAAAGCGCGAGCGCAGTTTTCGCTTCGCTCAGTTCTTTTTCAAGCCGCTTGCGTTCGGCAAGCAGGGTTTCGACACGCGCCGCTACTTCATCCGGTGCGGTTTTCAAAAGCGCTGCCACATCTTTCAACTGAACCTCGCGGCCAGCCAAATGTTGCCGTGCCGCTTCGCCCGTCAGTGCTTCGATCCGGCGAATACCACTAGCGACGGCACCTTCGGAGAGGACCGTGAATAAGGCAATGTCGCCTAATGCATTGACGTGCGTACCGCCGCACAATTCGACAGAGTAATTTGTACCTTCTGCGTCGCCCATGCTGAGCACGCGGACCTCGTCGCCATATTTCTCGCCGAACAGGGCAAGCGCACCGGCGGCCACAGCATCGTCGGGGGTCATCAGGCGCGTTGTGACCGCGCGATTGCCGCGAATCTGCGCGTTCACGTCGGCCTCGATCTGCGCAATCTCTGCCGCGCTGACCGCCTGATTGTGCGAGAAGTCAAAGCGCAAGCGATCCGGTGCAACAAGACTACCCTTCTGCGTCACATGGCCGCCCAAGCTATTCCGCAACGCCGCGTGCAACAAATGAGTCGCACTGTGGTTTGCACGCAAGGCATCGCGGCGCTTAGTATCGATTTTTAGCGTGACGACATCGCCGACCTTGATCTCCCCAGACGACAAGGTCACTTGATGCGCGTTCAGACGGCCCAAAGGCTTGGCGGTATCTGTCACCTCGCCTTTCATATTCGCGCCGGAAATCGTGCCGGCGTCGCCCATCTGCCCACCACTTTCCCCATAAAAAGGAGTCTGGTTGGTGATCACTGTTACCGTGTCGTTCGCAACAGCTGATTGCACTTCGATGCCATCATTGACGAGGGCAAGCACCTGACCTTCACCTTCGCTGGCGGAGTAACCGGTGAATTCTGTCGAACCGACTCGTTCGGCAATATCGAACCACACATCGTCGGATGCTTTGGCGCCCGATCCCTTCCATGCAGCCCGCGCGCGTTCTTTTTGCGCCGTCATGGCAGCATCGAAGCCTTCGGCATCGATACCGAAACCTTGGGCGCGAAGTGCGTCTTCGGTTAAGTCGTAGGGGAAGCCGTATGTATCGTAGAGCTTGAACGCGGTTTCGCCGGCGAGCGTGTCGCCCGGCTGCATGCCCATTGTCGCCTCATCCAGCAGCTTCAAACCCTTGTCGAGCGTGCGGCGGAATTGGGTTTCTTCTTGGTTGAGAGTGGCCTCAATCAGCTGCTGTGCGCGGATCAGTTCGGGGTAAGCAGCGCCCATTTCGGACACGAGATTGCCCACGAGCCGGTGCATCAAGGGTTCTTTCGCCCCCAAGATATGGGCATGGCGCATTGCGCGGCGCATGATGCGGCGCAGGACATAGCCGCGGCCTTCATTGGACGGCATGACCCCGTCCGCCAACAGGAAGCTGGTCGACCGAAGATGGTCGGCAATGACCCGGTGGCTGGCCATCTGTTCGCCTTCGGCCTTGGTTCCTGTCAGTTCTTGCGATGCTGCAATCAGCGCCTTGAACGTATCGGTATCATAATTGTCGTGGACACCCTGCAACACCGCTGCGATGCGCTCCAGACCCATGCCGGTGTCGATAGACGGTTTGGGCAGTTCGGTCTGGCTGCCATCGTCATGCCGTTCAAACTGCATGAACACAAGGTTCCAGATTTCGACAAAGCGGTCGCCATCTTCATCCGGACTTCCCGGAGGGCCACCAAAAATATGGTCGCCATGATCGTAGAAAATCTCACTGCATGGTCCGCACGGCCCGGTATCGCCCATCGACCAGAAATTGTCGTTGGTTGCGATGCGGATGATACGTTCTTCAGGAAGGCCTGCAATCTTGCGCCACAGGTCAAATGCCTCGTCATCGGTGTGATAAACGGTGGTCGTCAACCGGTTGGGATCAAGCCCCCAGACTTTCGTCAGCAACGTCCAGGCATGAACAATCGCATCTTCCTTGAAATAATCGCCGAAGGAGAAATTCCCCAGCATTTCAAAGAAAGTATGGTGTCGCGCCGTATAGCCGACATTGTCGAGGTCATTATGCTTGCCACCGGCGCGCACGCATTTCTGGCTCGACGTCGCCCGGGGAATCTCCCGGCTTTCAAGGCCGGTGAAGACATTTTTAAACGGCACCATCCCGGCGTTGACGAACATCAACGTAGGGTCATTGTAGGGCACGAGCGGTGCAGACTGCACTACGTCATGCTGGGCGTTGCCAAAATAGTCGAGAAAACCGCGGCGGATGTCATTTGTTGAGGTCATAGCGTGAGCGACTTAGATGGATTTCCAGATAGATGGAACATGTAACAAGCAAGAAATCACCGTCTTTTGACGATAATCGACGATATTGTCAGGCATAGGCATAGGGCCCGCCTTTTTCGAGTGCTTTCTGATAGGCTGGGCGGGCGTGGATTGCGGCCACATAGGCTGTGAGTTTCGGCTTGTCGGCGGCATATCCCATTTTGACAGCAGCTTCTGCCGGGAAGCTGAGCATGATGTCCGCACCGGTCAGTGCGTCGCCGACGAACCAGCCTGATGGCAGAATTTGGTCTTCCATATATTGGAAGTGGCTTTGCAGTTGCTGGTCGATCCGGGGGCGCAGCGGTGCGGCGGCTTCGCCGAGGCGTGCGGTGTAGAGGTTCAACAGGATCGGCGTCATGGCCGACCCTTCGGCAAAGTGGAGATATTCGACGTAGCGGATATGGTCGTCGGTGCCGCGTGCCGGAACTAGATGCGCGCCGCCGTGGCGTTCGCAGATATATTCGACGATGGCTGCGGATTCGTAGATCACCTTGCCGCCGTCCTCGATCACCGGTGATTTACCGAGCGGATGGACAGCCAATAATTCGGGGGGTGCGAGATTGGTGACGGCGTCGCGTTGGTGGTGGCGGATTTCGTAATTCAGGTTCAGTTCCTCCAGCAGCCAGAGGATACGCTGGGACCTGGAATTGTTGAGATGGTGGACGATCAGTGACATTTTGCTCTCCTAAAAATCAGGTTTGTTAACTTGGCTGAAGCTTGCGAGCTCTTTGAGGAGCTTGGCCGCGAGGGTGGCGGTGACGGCGTTGCGGTCGTTTTTCGGGTTCAGTTCGACGATGTCGGCGCCCACAATCCGGCCTTTTTGGCGGGCTAGGACGGCCAGGACTTCGCGGACGGTGAGGCCGCCGGGTTCGGGATGGGCGACGCCGGGGGCTTCGGAGGGGTCGATGCCGTCGAGGTCGATGCTGATATAGAGCGGACCGTCCAGCACCGGCACCTGGGAGGGGGCGAAGTTGGCCATGGGGATGATTTCAACGCCGAAACGGTCGGCCTGCGCGCGGCAGTGGCGGTTGAGCGTGCGGATGCCCAGTTGCACCAGCCGCCTGGCATGGCCGCCCTCCAATATGCGGGCGAAGGGCGAGGCATGGCTGCGCGGATTGCCTTCAAAATCGTCATAAAGGTCGGGATGGGCATCGAAATGCAGGATGTTCAGCGGGCCATGATGCGCCGCCACCGCCGCGACGAGCGGATAGGTCACAGCATGGTCACCGCCCAGCGCAAGGGGGATGCCGCCCCGGGCGAGAATGCCGGCCACCGCATTGGCGATCATCGCATCGTCGGCGGCGCAGTCGCTATCGGTCAGCGGCAGGTCGCCATGGTCGACAAGCTCGATATCGCTACCGATTTCCAGCCCCGATTCGGACGAAAGGTTGCCCCGGTCGCTCCACAAGGCCGCGCGGATTGCGGCGGGCCCCTGCGCCGCGCCGCGTTCGAACGAGCTGTTCTGGTCCGTGGGAAGCCCGAGAAGGTGGATAGCGGGATGCATGGCAGCAGATGGGCTTTTGCCTTCGCCCCTGTCAAGGACGGTAAAATGCTAAAGGCTCCAACGAAATGACCCGCCCCGGGGTGGACCAGGGCGGGTCTAAAGCAGCGGTCTCAGGCAAGACCGCGCTTAATCCTCTTCAGGGGGAGAGGAAACTTATTCGACGATATCGTCTTCCGCGTCGGAACCGGTCATCATCACCTCGGCCACTTCCTCGGTCTTGCCGCGGATCGCAGCTTCGAGTTTTGCGGCCACTTCGGGATTTTCGGTCAGATAGGTTTTGGAGTTTTCACGCCCCTGCCCGATGCGGATCGAATCGTAGCTGAACCAGCTACCCGACTTTTCGACGATACCGGCCTTCACACCCAGATCGAGCAACTCGCCGGTCTTGGAAATGCCCTGCCCGTACATGATGTCGAATTCGACCTGCTTGAAGGGCGGCGCCACCTTGTTCTTCACAACCTTCACGCGGGTGGTGTTGCCGACAATATCCTCACCCTGCTTGATCTGGCCGGTGCGGCGGATGTCGAGACGGACCGATGCGTAGAATTTGAGCGCGTTACCGCCGGTCGTGGTTTCAGGCGAACCGTACATCACGCCGATCTTCATACGGATCTGGTTGATGAAGATGACCATGCAGTTCGACCGGCTGATCGAACCTGTAATCTTGCGGAGCGCCTGGCTCATCAAACGGGCCTGCAGACCGACATGGCTGTCGCCCATTTCGCCCTCGATTTCAGCGCGCGGCACCAGTGCGGCAACCGAGTCGATGACCAAAATATCGACGGCGTTGGACCGGACGAGCGTATCGGCGATTTCCAGCGCCTGTTCGCCCGTGTCCGGCTGCGACACGATCAGATTGTCGATATCGACGCCCAGTTTCTTGGCATAAGCGGGGTCGAGCGCATGTTCCGCGTCGATAAAGGCCGCCGTGCCCCCTGCCTTTTGCGCTTCCGCAATGGCGTGCAGGGTCAGGGTCGTCTTGCCCGAGCTTTCCGGACCGTAAATTTCAATCACACGCCCCTTTGGCAAACCGCCAATTCCAAGCGCGATGTCGAGGCCCAAGGATCCGGTCGAAACCGCATCAATGGCAATCGCCTCCCGGCTGCCCAGCTTCATGGCGGAACCCTTGCCAAAGGCACGGTCAATCTGCGCCAATGCGGCTTCGAGTGCTTTATCACGTTCTGCGCTGTTCATATTCTTTGCCTGAACTCCATCGATAACTTTAAGACTTGCTGCCATTTTTCCACTCCTTAGCGTCATGCCTGCATCCGGAACATTACCGGAACGAAGGATGATGTACGTTATTTGTTCTCAAAGAACAAGAGCGGAACATAATTTTTATTAATGTTGTTTTTTAGATATTTAAACTGTTTTTTTTGCGAAACCTCTGTTGTTGGGGACAGCCCTAACACCCCAACGCCTACTCCATCGCCATGGCATCATGCACCGCTTCGGCAATTTGCTGTACCGAAAAGGGCTTGGGCAGGAACGATACATTGTCGAGGCTGATGGTCTCGCGCAATTGTTCCTCGGCATAGCCTGACATGAAGAGCAACCTTATGTCGCCAAATTGCCCGCGCAGGTTCCGCGCCATGGTCGGCCCGTCCATATTGGGCATGACCACGTCGGATACGACCAGATCATAGCGCTTGCCCTCGGCAAAGAGCGCCAGCGCCTCTTCACCATCGCTCGCGGTTTCGACGACATAGCCCTGCCGCACCAGTGCGCGTTCGGCGACGGCGCGGACCATGTCTTCGTCCTCGACGATCAGGATCCGCCCGCTGCCCCACAAATCCTTGGGCCGGTAAAATTCGCGTTTGCCGGTATCTGCCGAAGGCACTTCGCCGACATGCACCGGCAGATAGATGTCAAAGCGCGTGCCCTGCCCCACTTCCGATTCGGCAAAGATGAACCCGCCCGACTGTTTGACGATGCCATAGACCGTCGACAGGCCCAGCCCCGTTCCCTTGCCCACTTCCTTGGTGGTGAAGAACGGTTCGAAAATCTTGGCCAGATTTTCCTTGGCTATCCCGGAGCCGCTATCTTCCACCGACAACAGCGCATAATCGCCGATGGGCAAAATCTCGCTACCCATTGCCCGCACATCGTCCTGCGATACGGCCTTGGTGCTGATATGCACGACACCGCCCTTTTCCATCGCGTCGCGGGCGTTGAGGCCAAGATTGACAATGACCTGTTCCAATTGGCCCGGGTCGGCACGCACGGGGCCCAGCGCGCGGCCATGATGCACCTCCAGCCGCACTGTTTCGCCCAGCAGGCGTTTCAACAGGCTGGACACATCGGCCACCACATCGGGCAATTGCAAAATCTGCGGACGCAAGGTCTGTTGCCGCGAAAAGGCGAGCAATTGCCGCGTCAGGCTGGCCGCACGGTTGGAGTTGTTCTTGATCTGCTGGATATCGTCATAATCGCCGTCGCCCGGCTGGTGCCGCATCAACATCAGGTCGCAATAGCCTATGATAGCGGTCAGGATATTGTTGAAATCATGCGCCACGCCGCCCGCCAACTGACCGATGGATTCCATCTTGGTCTGCTGCGCCACCTGACGTTTCAGCTTCGTTTCCTCGCTATTGTCCTTGAGGCCCAGCAAGACAGCCGCCTCACCCAGCCCGCGAATACCCGCGATGGACAGCGCGATGACCTCGTCCGGCCGCTCTTTCAACCGTACCGCAATATCGCCCGAGGTCATCGCCCCGCTGCCGAATCGGCGGATGCTGTCGAGTACGGCGGCCTTGTCTTCGTTAATCACCAGATCTGCGGGATAGGACGGCAGCGCCTCGACACTGATGTCCAGAACCCGCGCAAAGGCGTCATTGGCAAACAGGAAACGTCCGTCCCGGTCGACCAGCGCCAACCCCAGTGGAAGCGTTGAAAGCAATTGTTCGACATGGGCAAGCGCCATGCCCCGTTCGACCTTGGGCCCTTCTTCATCCACGGCCAAAAGCAAGGCCGCACCGTCGGATTTGTCCTCGGTCAGGGGAACATTGAGCAAGCGGATCGGCAGGCCGCGACGTCCTTCGCGTTCGAAGAAGATACTGCCCTTCTCGTCCATCCGCATATAATTTGCGAAAGGCCGGCCGGTAATGGGTTCCTGATCGCTGCCGACGGCGCGCAGGGCAAATGCCGCATTGGCCGCACGAATACGGCCATCATTGGCAAGCGAGACCGCCATGATACCGCTTTGCGCCATAGCCCGGCCGATCCGGCCAGAGATGAGCTCGATTGCACGGCTTTCAATGTCCAGCCGCTCAATGGGGGCCAGCCGCCACAGCAGATATTCGTCCGCAGTCCCGGCACGCGCGACTTTGACGCTGAATTGCCGGTCATCCTTGGTAATCGAATCAATCTGCGCGTTGCCATCGCGCCATGCGGCGCGTCCTGCGGCCACCAGCAAATCGCGACTCGCATCATCAACGATGAGGTCGGGCGGTGCTTTCAGGCCGGCAAAGGCTTTCGTGAAATGGTCGTTGGCGCACACCAGACGGCCTGCGCGGTCGCTGACGGCAATTGCCGCATTGCTCAATTGCGCGGTGGCGTGGGTAATTGACCAGTCGGGCGGCGAAAGTTCGACATCATCCGCCTTGGGGCGTGTCCGCCGGACATAGTCGACCAGCCCCCAGGCTGCGACCATTGTAGCGGCGCAGGTTCCCAGAAGCAGGACATTTTTGGACACGAACCACAAAATGGCCAGCGACAGCAGGGTTGCCGCCACCAGCCATAATGCCTGTTGCCATTGCTGGCGGGCGTCTTCGTCCCCCGTGCCCCCCAAAAGCTCAAATTGTGCAGGCGGGATCGGGGTTGTCAAAGCGGCTCCTTACCAGATACGGACGCGTTCCTCGGGCTTGAGGTATAATTTTCCATCCGCTTTCGGCTGGAACGCATCGTACCATTTGTCAAGATTGCGTACCACCCAAGCGCGCTGTGCCGAAGGACTATGCGGGTCGGTAATCAGGCGCTGGCGCAAATTCGCCTCGCGATAATTACGCCGCCACACCTGTGCCCAACCCAGGAAAAAGCGCTGGTCGCCGGTCATACCGTCGATAACCGGCGGTTCCTTGCCATTCAGCGACGTCCGGTAGGCGTCATAGGCGATGGTCAGACCGGCAAGGTCACCAATATTTTCGCCCAGCGTAAATTCGCCCTTCACCGAAGCGTCAGGGAAAATCTTGTAGGCGTCATATTGGGCGATCAATTTCTTGCCGGCGGCTTCAAACGCCTTGACGTCACTTTCGGTCCACCAGTCGGAAAGCTTGCCATTTTCGTCATATTTCGCGCCTTGGTCGTCGAAATGATGGCTGATTTCATGGCCGATGACTGCGCCGATGCCACCATAGTTGATGGCCGGGTCCGCCTTGGGATCAAAGAAGGGCGGCTGCAGAATCGCGGCAGGGAAGACGATCTCGTTCATGCCGAAATTGGCATAGGCGTTCACGGTCTGCGGCAACATGCCCCATTCCCAGCGGCGGATCGGACCGCCCAGTTTGGAGATATTGTCATCAAAGCCCCATTGGTTGGCGCGCAGATCGTTGCCGTACAGGTCGCCCCGAACGATTTTCAGCTTCGAATAATCCTTCCACCGGTCGGGATAGCCGATCTTGGTGGTGAAATTGGCAAGCTTGGCCTGCGCCTTCACCTTGGTTTGCGGCTGCATCCAAGAAAGATTGTCGATCCGGCGGCCGAGTGCGGCGAGCACATTCTTGACCAGAACATTCATCGCCGCCTTGGTTTCCGGCGGGAAATATTTGGCGGCATAGGCTTTGCCGACTTCGTCACCGACGGTTCCTTCGGTCAAGGAAACGCCGCGTTTCCAACGGGGTTCGCGCTGCGGCGTGCCCTGAAGGGTGGTGCCGTAAAAGGCGAAGGTCGTGTCGGACACCGAATCGGGAAGCACATTAGAGAAGGTGGCGAGGCTGTTGACCACCATCTGGTCCTTCAGCACCGCGAGGTCGGTATCGGCAAAAATCTTGGCGATGCCGGTAATGGCGCTGGGTTGCCCCACTACCACTTCGGTGATTTTCGGGCTGACACCGGTCAGGACCGACGACAGCTTCAACCCGGGCGTCAGTGCATCCAGCTCAGCCAAGGTCATCTTGTTATAGGTTTTGGTGGCGTCTGAAGAATCTTCGCGAGTCCATTGAACTTCGGCGATTTTCTTTTCCATTGCGAAGATGGCATCGGCGCGTGCAACGGCATTTTTCTCACCGGCAAGGGTCAGCATCTTGGCCAGATATTCCTTATAGGCCTTGCGGATCGCTTCAAATTTGTCGTTTTCGACCAGATACATGTCGCGGTCGGGCAAGCCGGTGCCGCCCTGATAAATCTGGAAGATGTAGACATCGGGGTTTTTGTCATCCTGACCCACAAAGCCACCGAACAACGCGCCTACACCATTACGTGCGGCGGTCGGCAGCATCTTTTCAAAAGCAGCCTTGTTCTTGATTCCGCGCACCTGCTTCAGCCAGGGCTGGATGGGCTTCAGGCCCTTCTTTTCGACGGTCGCGGTGTCGAGGTAGCTCGCATAGACATCGCCAGCCTTGCTGCCCTTAACGTCCTTTTCGGCCTCCAGAACCAGTTTCACCCGATCCTTGGACAGATCGTCGAGTGCGGTGAACATGCCATAGTTGGACTTGTCGGCCGGAATCTGGGTTTTCTCGGCCCATTTGCCATTGGCGTAGAGATAGAAATCATCGGCGGGCGATACGCTGGTATCCATGCCTTCACTATCAAAGCCATAGGTGCCGAGTTGCGGGCCGCTTTTGGCTGCTGTTTCTGCTTCCTGCGGTGGTGCTACATTTTCCGCCATTGCAGGCGTGCTCAGCGCGAGCATCGATACGGACAGGCCCAAAGCCCAGCTTTTGGTAATCTTCATGGTGTACTCCCCTTAACTACAGGGGAGTATTGGCTATCTGAGCGGCAATGCCAAGCTACAGATTATCCACCAGCCGCAAGTGCTTTCGACCGGCGTCGCCATTTGGAACTGATCCACCAGCGCCAGAACCATGCAGCCAGCACATAGCCCAGTGCTGCGGCCACCACCGAGATGATGGCGAGTCCCGCGACGCCCTGTACCAGCGCCATGGGTGCCTCGGTCCACACGAAGTCCATCCACGCCGACAAGGGCGCGCTGGTTTCGATCAATTCGTAAAAACGCCCCGACCCGCCGCTCAGCCGCAGTACCGATTCGCCGACATAGACCGATGCGAACAGGATGAAGGGAGTCGTGGCGGGCATGCTTAGGAAAGTCATGGCCGCGCCGATGGGAATATTGGCGCGCACGGGCAAAGCCAGCAAGGCAACGCCTGCGATCTGGACGCCGGGAATCAGCAGGAAAATACCGACAAGCAGGCCCAGCGCAACGCCGCGCGGCACCGAACGGCGCGTGAAACGCCACAGCGCGGGATGGAAGACACGCTGCGCAAAGGGGCGCAGGAAACGGCTGCGCTCGAAGCTGTCACGCGTCGGGGCTTGCCGCTGTATCCAGGCGCCAAATTTGCTCATCCGCGATCCCGCATGATACGTCCCTGCTCGCGCTTCCAATCGCGTTCCTTCTCGGTCGCGCGCTTGTCGGGGGCCTTCTTACCCTTGGCGAGCGCAAGTTCTACCTTTGCCCGCCCCTTGCCGTTGAAATAGATCGACAGCGGGACAAGCGTCATACCCTGGCGCATCACGGCGCCGTGCAGCTTGTTTATCTCGCGAAGATTAAGGAGCAATTTACGGGGCCGCTTGGGTTCATGGTTGTAGCGGTTGCCGTGGCTGAACTCCGGGATATTTGCGTTGATCAGCCAAATCTGGTCGTCCTTGACCTCGGCATAGCTCTCCGCAATCGATCCTTCGCCAAAGCGCAGCGATTTGACTTCTGTCCCGGTCAGCACGATCCCGGCCTCATATTTATCGTCGATATGGTAATCATACCGCGCGCGCCGGTTTTCGGCGACGGTTTTGACCTTGTTGAACTCTTCGGTTTTGGGACGCGACATCAGATGAGACCTGCATTCTCCAAAGCGGCGTCGACCTGACGGCGGCTGGCCTCGCTCGGCGGGGTCATCGGCAGGCGGAGTTCGGTGGGGAAGCCTTCGATAACGCGCGACAGGGCGTATTTGATCGGCCCGGGCGATGCATCGGAAAATAGCGCAAGATGAAGCGGATAGAGCTTGTCATTCAGATTACGTGCCAACTCATAGTCGCCCGTTGCGCAGGCCGCCTGAAACTCCGCGCACAGCTTGGGCGCGACATTGGCGGTCACCGAGATGCAGCCCACCCCGCCTGCAGCGTTAAAGGCCAATGACTGTTCATCCACGCCGGACAATAAGCAGAAGTCCGGGCCACAGGCCAACCGATGATCGGTAACCCGTGGCATATCCCCGCTCGCATCCTTTATCCCGATAACCGTCGGCAGCTTCGCCAGCCGCGCCACAGTCTCCGGCTTGATATCCGTCACCGTCCGCGCCGGGACGTTATACAGCACGATCGGCAGGTCATTCTTCTTCGTCATCGCCTCAAAATGGGCATAGATGCCCTCCTGATTGGGCCGGTTATAATAAGGCGCAACCACAAGCCCAGCCGCCGCACCGCTTTTCTTGGAGAAATTGAGGTGCAGGATCGCGTTATTGGTGTCGTTCGAGCCGCAGCCCGCAATGACCGGCACGCGCCCGGCGGCCTGTTCGATGCACACCTCGATCACGCGATGATGCTCCGCATTGGACAGAGTCGATGATTCCCCCGTCGTCCCGGCAGGCACCAAAGCGCTCGATCCATTGTCGATTTGCCAGTCGATCAGCGCGCGAAAATGCTTCTCGCTAAACGCCCCGTCGCAAAAAGGAGTCACTAGGGCCGGTATTGATCCGGAAAACATGGCATATATCTTTCATTTTAGACCATAGATGGCGGCTATGGGGAATATAGTCGTTCGTTCAGCACCTGATAAGGATGGGGCACATAATATGTCCAGCATGGTAAAGCATCTCATTTCAGCATCACTGCTGATTCTTCCTGCTACTGCGATGGCAGCGGCACAACAGCAACCTGAAATTATCTGGCAGCCCGGGACCGGCACGGCGGCAACCACCCCTGCCCCGACGGCCGGACAGCCTGCACCTGTCGCTCCCGTCGTCCAATATGACCCCAGCGAAGGCAAAATCCCCGCCGCGCTGCAACGCTGGAAGATGTTGAGCGCGTCAGCAAGCTACAGCTTCAGCGATTATGCGTCGTTCCTGATGGACTATCCCGACTGGCCCAATGCCGACGATATGCGCAAAAATGCCGAGCAAGCGATCAACCCGCTCAGTTTTTCGCCGTCGCAGGTCGTTGCCTATTTCGACCGCCTACCCCCGCTGACCAACGGCGGACGGGCCAAATTCGCGATGGCGCTTGATGCCAGCGGCGACAAGGCGCGTGCCGCAAAGTTCGCCCGTGAAGCGTGGCGTGGCGGCCCCTTGTCCGATGATGACGAGGCCCGCCTGTTCCGCATCGCAGGGTCCAGCCTGACTGCGACAGACCATGACGCCCGCGTTGACCGCCTTCTCTGGTCAAGTTCAACCCGCGCGGCAGAAAGATGGATCGGATATACGTCCCCGCAACGCCGACCAGCCTTCGCTGCGACACTGGCGACACGCCAGAACAGCCCTGACGCTGCCCTGAAAGTCCAGGAAGCCGGCAACAGTGCCAATAACGAAGCAAGCCTGCTCGCCGCGCGCGTCGATGCCTTGCGCGTTTCCGGCAACACTTATGCGGCACGCGAACTTCTTGCGAATCGTGGCCGCCTCGTCGCACCTGCCCCTGTGTTGAAAGACTGGTACAAGCTACTTCTGACCCACGCCCAAGCAGCCGCAAAAGACGGACAATATGACGTAGCCTACCGCATCGCCTCACGGGTCGATGACGCGCCAACACCGGGGCTGGTCATGGTCGACCAAGACCTGACAACACGCGACCATTATACAAGCCTCACCTGGCTCGCTGGCACATTGGCGATGGATCGCCTGAACCGACCCGGCGATGCCGCGGCGATGTTCGTGAGCTATGCAAACGCCGCTAAATCGCCGCAAACCCGTTCAAAGGGTTGGCATTGGGCAGGCAAAGCCGCCGCCCAGAATAGAGATGTTGCCGGTGCGACCAAATATTATGAGCAGGCTGCCATTTATTACGACAGCTTTTTTGGGCAATTGTCGCTTGAGCAGTTGAAACGCCCTCTTCCGCCTGTACCGAAGATCGCCGTTACGCCACCCCAGCTTACCGACACAAACACGCCTCCCGTTTATCTGGCGGCTGCACTCGCATCGAAATATGGCACCTGGAGGGACCAGAGCAACTTCCTCCGCGCGATTTCACAGAATGCGAAAACCCGGGCCGAATTTGCCAGTGCGATCGGTCTGTCCAAAAAGATAAACCGCCCGGATCTGGCGGTCATGGCGGGTCGTACCGCCCGCTATTATGGCTATGCCGATCTTTTGGGCAATGGTTACCCCACCGTTGACGTCCCGGCCTCGCAAAATCACAACTGGACGCTGGCGCACGCCATCATGCGTCAGGAAAGCCAGTTCGACAAAGCCGCAGTCAGCCACGCCGGCGCGCGCGGCCTCATGCAGTTGATGCCCGGAACCGCCCGCGAGACATCGGGCAAGATATCGATGGCCTATCGCCCCGATGCGCTGACCGTCGATACCGACTACAACATTTCGCTCGGCTCGACTTATATTCAACGGATGCTCGATTATTACGGCGGCAGCTACCCGCTGGCGATTGCGGCCTATAATGGTGGTCCGGGCAATGTGAACAAATGGCTTAAAGCTTATGGCGACCCGCGTACCGGCGAGATCGGCATGATGGAATGGATCGAGAAAATCCCGCTGAGCGAGACACGCGATTATGTGTACCGCGTTCTGGAAAATGCCGTGATGTATGACCATCTGCATCCGGAAAAGGCGCGGATCCGCTCGGCAACGCCGCTCAGTACCTATCTGGGCAAATCCACGCCGGGGTGACATAGGTCACCCCCATGGAACGTACCAACCCGATTACCCCCGCCGGATTCGCAGCCTTGCGCGCGCGATACCAGCAACTCTTTGCCGTGGAACGCCCCGCTGTAGTCGAAACGGTCAGCTGGGCCGCAGGCAATGGCGACCGCAGTGAAAATGGCGACTATATCTACGGCAAGCAAAAGCTGCGCGCGATAGACCGCGAACTTGGCCAATTGTCCAAGAAAATGAAGTTTGCAAATGTCCTCGATCCAGCAAAACAACCCGACCGCAGCCGCGTGTTTTTCGGCGCAACAATCCTGCTCGCCGACATTGACGACACCCACCGCACCGTCACCATCGTCGGCGACGACGAAGCCGAAGCGTCCGACGGCCGCATAGGCTGGAACTCCCCCCTCGCCCGCGCGCTGCGCGGGGCCAAGGTCGGCGATGTCAAAACCGTCACTCTGCCGTCAGGTCCCAAGGAATGGGAAGTGATGGAGATCAGCTATCCGGATGGGGTGGAGTAGGGTTTAGCGGACGAACTCCCCCTCTCCACTTCGTCTAACGGCTAAAGCCGTAAGACTGCGTACCTCTCCCCTGAAGGGGAGAGGGAATAGTGCCTGGCTTCTCCCCTTTAGGGGAGAGGATACGGAGCCTTGGCCGCAAGGCCTAGGCGGAGTTGGTGAGGGGCGCGACAGTGAGGCTTAGAGCAACCGTCGCGAGCAATTACGCAATCAATCCGACTTATACCCCAACGCATCCTTGGCCAGCGCCAGGATCGCTTCGTCGGCATCGGGGAAATGCTGCGGGACGCTATTTTCCAGTTCCTTGACCACATACGCGAGGACGGCGATGCGGGCGGCTTTCTGGTTGTTGCTGTCGATGACAGTCCAGGGTGCCCAATGGGTGTGGGTGCGTTTGAACATGTCTTTCATCGCGTCGAGATATTCTTCGCGCTTATCGCGGTTGCGGAAATCTTCCGTGGTTACTTTCCACCGTTTTGCGGGGTCATCCAGGCGTTCGGTCAGGACCTTGTCCTGTGTTTCCTGCGTCACGTGCAGGAACAGCTTGATGATCTTGGTACCAATCTCGCCCTGACGCGATTCAAATTCGTTGATCTCGTCAAAGCCGCGCCGCCATTCGGCCTCGCTGCAAAATCCCTCGACCCGTTCGACCAGCACGCGGCCATAATGGCTGCGGTCCCAGATGCTCATTTCGCATTTTCCGGGCAGCTTGTTCCAGAAACGCCAGAGGAAGTGCTTGTCCTTCTCTTCGCGCGTGGGCGCCGATATGGGGAAAACCTGATAATAGCGCGGATCCAGCGTGGCGGTCAGGCGCTTGATCGCCCCGCCCTTTCCGGCCGCATCCCAGCCTTCGACGATAATCAGCGTACGCGCGCCATGCAGGATATGAAGCGATTGCAGTTCCGCCATGCGGTCCTGCAGCGCCTTCAGATCCGCATCATAATCGCCATCATATTTGGCGCCGGATTCAAAGTCGGAAAGGTCTATCATGAAGCCGTTATGCAATGCAGTTGCCGCCGCAAACAAGCCCCCCATTCAGCAGCGTACTAAAGGGGGACAGGTTTGGGCTGTACGTTAGACGCTTATGCCTTGGGTGGCTGTTCCACCACGCGGATATGCAGTTCGCGCAATTGCTTCGCCATGGCGGGCGACGGAGCGCCCATCAACAGATCTTCGGCGCGCTGGTTCATCGGGAATAGCGTGATTTCGCGCAGGTTTTGCACGCCGCACAGCAACATTACCATACGGTCCACACCTGCCGCCATGCCGCCATGCGGGGGCGCGCCATATTGGAAAGCACGATACATGCCGCCAAAGCGTTCCTCGACATCGGCCTGCGTCAGGCCGGTCAGTTCGAACGCCTTGACCATCAGGTCGGGATGCTGGTTCCGGATCGAGCCAGAGGCAAGTTCATAGCCGTTGCAGACCATGTCATATTGGAATGCCTTTATGGTCAACGGGTCCTGCGTTTCCAACGCTTCGAGGCCACCTTGCGGCATCGAGAATGGGTTGTGCGCAAAATCGACCTTCTTTTCCTCTTCGTCCCATTCGTAGAAGGGGAAGTCGATAATCCAGCAGAAACGGAACGCGTCCTTTTCAATCACGTCAAGTTGCTCGCCGGTGCGGGTGCGTGCGGCACCAGCCAGCTTCGCCGCCTGATCTTCCTTGCCAGCGGCAAAGAAGCAGCCGTCATCGGGGCCAAGGCCGATGGCCTCATACAGCGCCTTCATGCCCTCTTCGCCATGGTTCTTCGCGATAGGTCCACCAAATTCGCCGCCCTTGCGCGTGACATAGCCAAGGCCTGCATGGCCTTCGCTGCGGGCCCAGTCGTTCATGTCGTCGAAGAATTTGCGGCTCTTTTCCGCCGTGCCTGGCGCAGGGATAGCGCGCACAACGCCGCCGCCTTCAACGATGCGCTCGAACAGGCCAAAGCCGCTCTTGCGGAAATGCTCGGTCACATCATGGATGATGATGGGGTTGCGCAGGTCGGGCTTGTCGGTGCCATAGTCGAGCATCGCCTTGGAATAGGGGATGCGCGGGAATTCGCCTGCGGGGGTGACCTTGCGGCCTTCGGCAAAGCTTTCGAACACGCCCGCCATGACGGGTTCCATCGTGTCCCACACTTCTTCCTGTGTGACGAAGCTCATTTCGAGGTCGAGCTGGTAAAATTCACCGGGCAGACGGTCGGCGCGCGGGTCTTCGTCGCGGAAGCATGGCGCAATCTGGAAATAGCGGTCGAAACCGGCGACCATCAGCAATTGCTTATATTGCTGCGGCGCCTGCGGCAGCGCGAAGAATTTGCCGGGATGGATACGGCTGGGCACGAGGAAGTCGCGCGCGCCTTCGGGGCTGGATGCGGTCAGGATCGGCGTCGAATATTCGGTGAAGCCGATATCTTCCATCCGGCGGCGGGTTTCGCGAATGATCTGCGTACGCTTCACGATATTGGCGTGCAGCGTTTCGCGGCGCAGGTCGAGGAAGCGGTATTTCAGGCGCGTTTCTTCGGGATATTCCTGCTCCCCTGCGACGGGCAGCGGCAATTCTTCGGATTTGCTGAGGATCGTCACGCTGCGCGCGAACAGTTCGATCTCGCCGGTGGGTAGGTTCGGGTTGACGGTCGCTTCGCTGCGCGCCTTTACGTCGCCATCGATGGTGACGACGCTTTCAAGGCGAAGACCTTCCAGAATCGGCAAAGCGGGGCTGTCGCTGTCCGCGACAATCTGCGTCATGCCATAATGGTCGCGCAAGTCGACGAAGAGAACACCGCCATGATCGCGCTTACGATGGATCCAGCCCGACAGACGGACAGTGTCTCCAACATTGGAAGCGCGAAGTTCCGCGCATTTGTGCGTGCGATAAGCGTGCATTGTTTACTCAATTCAAAAAAGCTGTGGAAAGCGCGCCTAACAACCTTGCAGCAACACTTTGTCAAGTCGTGAATGCCTGTTATGGCCCATGCCACATGCAGATTCATCCACTCATCACCGACAGCAAACGCCTCGCCGAATTATGCGCGCGCCTTGCGCAATCGCCATTTGTTGCGGTTGATACAGAATTTATGCGGGAAAACACTTATTATCCCGACCTTTGCCTGATCCAGTTGGCCGACGCCAACGAAGCGGCGGCCATCGATCCCAAGGCCGACGGGCTCGATATGACCCCGATGCTCGAACTTTTGTGCAATAATGAAGATGTGCTGAAGGTTTTCCATGCCGGTGGGCAGGATATCGAAATCTTCTTCAACCTGACGGGCAAGACACCGCACCCGATGTTTGACACGCAGATTGCGGCGATGGCGCTGGGCCAAGGCGAGCAGATTGGCTATTCCAATCTGGTTGATCTGTGGATGGGTATCCAGCTCGACAAGGGTGCGCGCTTTACCGACTGGTCGCGTCGTCCGCTCGACAAAAGGCAGATTGACTATGCCATTGCCGATGTGACGCATTTGTCGGTGATTTTCCCGATGATGCTCGAAAAGCTAAAAAGCACGGGCCGCGGTCTATGGCTGAATGACGAGATGGAGCGGATTTCGGACGCGGAAAACTACCGCAATGATCCTGAAAAGGCGTGGATGCGCATCAAGGTGCAGTCGCGTAAACCCGATGTGCTCGGCCGTCTGAAGGCCATGGCCGCCTGGCGCGAGCGAGAGGCGCAGCGCAAGAATATCCCGCGCGGGCGGATCATGAAGGACGAAACCCTCGCCGACATCGCCGCGCATCCGCCCAAAACGCAGGCCGACCTGCCCAAGGTGCGCGGTCTTTCGCCAGCCTGGCGCGACAATGAAATCGGCGCGCGCTTGATTGGCGTTATCGAGGGGGCCAAGCCGCTTTCCAAGGATGATCTGCCCGAACGCCACCGCAATGGTGCGGGCGGCGGCAAGGAAGGGTCTCTGGTCGCCGATCTGCTGAAGCTGTTGCTGAAAATCCGGTCGCGGGAAATCAATGTTGCGCCGCGCCTGATCGTGCGGACCGAAGAGCTGGAACGGCTGGCGGCAGGCGAGCGGGAGGGGTTGGAGCTTCTGACCGGCTGGCGTTACGAACAATTTGGCCATGATGCGTTGGATCTGGTGGAAGGCCGTTTGGCCTTTGCTGTCGTCAATGGTAAGCTGAAGATGACGCGCACCCATGAAGAGGATCTGGCCCCATGAGAATGATTGCATTGCTTGCCTGTATGGCGGCCACCGCCTGCGCCAAACCGCAGCAGGACGCGCCTGCCGCCGCTGAACCGCTTCCGGCGGTACCAGCGGCCGGCCTCGCCTGTGCGGCCGAATCGGTACAATATGCCATCGGCCAGAAAAGCAGCCCCGAATTGGGAAGCAAGCTGGTGAAGGAAAGTGGTTCCGCCTCGCTCCGCTGGATGCCGCCACGCTCCGCCGCGACCATGGACTATCGCGCCGACCGGCTGAACGTGCATTATAATGACGACATGATCATCACCCGCATCAACTGCGGCTAGGCGTCCAGTACCTTTTTCACCAATGTCAGGTTGACCGGCGCATTTTCCGCGAGCGCCATCGCGTTGGCGGCGCGGGCGAAGCTTTCGATCCCGGCGTAGCTGCGTTCGATGCGCCTTTTGACATAGCTGAGCGCGTCCATGGTGATGGCGGCGCCCCGGTCGGCGAGCTGCTTTTGCAGCAACTGTTCGACCATCTCGTCATCGGGCGCCCCGATTTCCAGCAGCATAGCCGACCCCAGCCGTGACTTCAGATCGGGCAAGGCGATGTTCCAATCGGCGGGCAACCAGCGCGAGATGAGCAGAAGCGGGACCACGCTTTCCTGCGCCCTGTTCCACGCGTTGAACAGATTTTCGGCGGAATTTGCCTCCGCATTGTCGATGACGGTCCCGCCCTGCCCGCTGAAATAGCGCGCCATCAGGCTTTTGCCCGACCGTGCGGGCCCGACAAGGATCGCGCAATGCCGGGGCCAGTTTGCCGCGCTGCCGAGGCCGGCAAAGGCGGTGGCGTTGGATGGCGTGATAATCAGGCTGGACGACGCGCCACCGCGCAATTCGTCCAAGGGTAAGGCAATCTGGCGCATTTTACCGGCGATGGTCGCTCACGGACGCGGAGGCTGCGCCGGGGCCGGGGCGGCAGGTTCACGCTGCGGCGCGGGTTCGGGCGCGATGGACCGGACGACATCCTCCAGCGATTGCACCGCCGGTGCCTCGATATTGGGATCGACCTCACCCTCCAGCGGCACTTCCTCTTCGGTCTCCAGCTCCTCTTCCTCCACCACTTCGGGTTCGAGGACGAGCGAGGCGTCGGCGCGCAATGTCCCGGCGCTCAGCGCGGACTGGAACAGCTGGTCCATCCGCACCACGGCCTGGTCCATCATCGCCGGTATCCCGGCGCTGCTGCTGGTTTTGAGGGTGAAAGACCCCAGAAACTTGTTATCCGGACCATAGCGCGCGGAAAAACGGCCGATAACCGGACCGCCCGGCCATTGCCGCTCGATCCGCGCAATGGGGATGATAACGTCGGCCGCGCCAAACTGGTCGAGGATCGTGCGCCACCAGATACGGCTGCGCCGGTCCATTTGCCCGGCATTCAGCAGAAGCGATTCGCCGCCTGCCCCGCTTGGCCGCACATAGTCGATGCGGCTTTCGGCGGTGCGGAATTTGGCCCAGCTGCGCTGCCACGAGGTGCGCTGCTCAAATACCGTGGGCGCGCCCGCCGAATAGGTCACCGGCAACAGCAAGAGCGGCGCGGATTTGATCGTCACCCCGCTAACCCCCAGCAACTGCCCTGCCCTCGCGCGGTCGAACAGCACGCTCAGCTTCGCGACATAGCGCCGCGGGCCAATCTGTTCATTTTCCACCACGATCGCGGCGACAATTCCGTCCAGCGTCGAATCGGACAGAGTCGATCCCGCGCCGCCATGGGTTTTGCGCCACAAGGCCGCCCAGGCGAGACGCTGCGCCTCTTCCCAGCCCTTTTGCCGGGCGTCGAATGCGTTTTTGCCGCTGATATTGACCGCAACGCCCGTGACTTCAAAGTCACCCGAGCTTGCAATCGGCGCTATTCCGCGCTTGGGGCCTTCGATCTGGGCGACAACAATCCCGCCGCCGATCAGCGCCAAAGGCAGGCCGATCGCCGCAATTCGAAACCATTTCCCGCCCATTTTTAACATCACCCTGCCTTTAGGCGACATAGACGTGGAATTCCAACCCTGTTCTCGCTAACGGCGACAAATGGACGCAAAAGATCAGCAATCCGAATCCTACACCTATGCCAAGGCGGGTGTATCCATCGAAACCGGCAACGCACTGGTGCGCGCCATTGCGCCGCTGGCCAAGGCCACGCGCCGCGCCGGCGCAGACGCCGATCTCGGCGGATTTGGGGGCTTTTTCGATCTGAAAGCAGCAGGATTTAACGATCCCCTTTTGGTCGCCGCCAATGACGGCGTCGGCACCAAGCTGAAGCTCGCCATCGAATCGGGCCGCCATGAGGGTGTCGGGATCGATCTTGTCGCGATGTGCGCCAATGATTTGATCGTCCAGGGCGCCGAGCCTCTGTTCTTCCTCGACTATTATGCGACTGGCAAACTCGACAATGATGTCGCAACCGCCGTCGTCGCCAGTATCGCTGAAGGCTGCAAACAGGCGGGCTGCGCGCTGATCGGCGGCGAAACGGCCGAAATGCCGGGCATGTACAGCGAGGGCGACTACGACCTCGCCGGTTTCTGCGTCGGCGCGGTCGAGCGCGATCAGGTGCTGACCGCAGACAAGGTTGCCGACGGCGATGTCATTCTCGGCCTCGCATCATCGGGTGTGCACAGCAATGGCTTCTCGCTTGTCCGCCGCCTTGCCGCTGACAAGGGCTGGAAACTCGACCGCCCTGCCCTTTTTGACCAGAATGTGCTGCTGATCGATGCGCTGATGGCGCCGACGCGTATCTATGTGAAATCGCTTCTGCCGCTCGTCCGCACGGGCAAGGTGCACGCCATGGCGCACATCACCGGCGGCGGCCTGCTGGAAAATATCCCCCGCATCCTGCCGGCTGGCCTGCACGCGCATATCGACGCGGACGCATGGGAACAGCCACGCCTGATGGCATTTTTGCAGGCACAGGGAAATATCGAGCCTGAGGAAATGGCCCGCACCTTCAACTGTGGCATCGGCATGGCTATTGTCGTCGCACAAGCGGACGTGGCGGTTGTGCTTGCGGCAATGGAAGCCGCCGGGGAAACTGCATATCGCATCGGGCATATCGCAGCCGGAGAGAAAGGCTGCACGGTTAAAGGCAGCACCGAAACATGGAGCGCGAAAAGCGACTGGACCGCTACGCATGCGGGATGACAATCTAAAGGCGGCGCAATGACCAGAGCCAAAGTCGCCGTCCTGATCTCGGGCAGCGGCACGAACATGGCTGCGCTGCTCTACGCCGCCAAGCACCCCGATTGCCCCTATGAAATCGTTCTGGTGGCCAGCAACAATCCCGATGCCGAAGGGCTGACATTGGCGCAGGGCGAAGGCATCTCCACTTTCGCCCAATCGCACAAGGGCATCGATCGCGCCGCCTTCGACGCGATCATGCAGCAGCAGATCGAGAAAGCCGACGCGACCCATGTCGCGCTTGCAGGCTATATGCGCATATTGAGCGACGCCTTTGTCCAGCAATGGGAAGGCAGGATGCTCAACATCCACCCGTCTTTGCTCCCCAAATATACCGGGTTGCATACGCATCAGCGCGCCCTGGATGCGGGCGATAAAGTGGCAGGATGCAGCGTACATCTGGTGACCCCGGAGCTTGATGCAGGCCCTGTACTCGGCCAGACCGAAGTCTTAATCCGCCCCAACGACACCGCCGAAACGCTCGCGGAGCGAGTTAAAATAGCCGAACACCAGCTCTACCCGCGCATCCTGTCCGCCTATGTGTCGCGCGATAAAGATCCCGAATGGCTGGTCGCGCAAGTCCGCGAACGCGCGATGGCGCAACCCGAAGCAGACGAGGTATCCTCCCATGGCATGCCCTGCTTCGGCATCATCGGCGGCAAGAAATTCGCTTATGTTTCGGTCGACCACCATGGCGACGGCAAAACCGCGCTTTTGGTGAAAATCAGCGGCGCGGAAGAACAGGCGATGCTGATCGACAGCGACGAAGACCGCTATTACCGCCCCGCCTATTTCGGCGACGGCTGGATCGGCATCCGACTTGATCTGGGCGACACAGACTGGGACCATATTGCCGACTGGCTCGCCAAAAGCTGGCGCGCGGTGGCTCCGAAAAAGTTGACAAAGCTGATGGATGTGGCGGGGGAGTTTTAAAGGATTACCGCAAAATCCATTGCGCCTGAATTGCCAGCGGGGTTAAAATACCCCGTGGCAAATGATTTCTACATGAGCCGCAGGGCGGTCTTGACGGGCATGGCGAGCTTGCCTGCCATTTCGTGTTTTCCAGCGGATGAACGGGGCGCAGCGCCGTCTACACAGTATCGGTGGACACGGATTTTGGACGAGGCACCTTACCCGAAATCCTACAATTACCCGGTACATATCGCGCCCGGTGGCCGATATTTCGCCCTGCATCCCCGCGGCACATGGTCATCGACCGATGCCGTCACATGGACAAAGGAAAGCCTGCCGGCTGTTCCCAACAACACCGCCTATATGGGCGTCGTTCAGCACGGGAACTCAAGTTTCGCGCTCGGACGGCATCAGGGGAATTATCAGGAATTTACGATCGACAAAAAAGTCTGGCGCACAACGGACTATCGGCGGTGGGAGGAACTGGACACGCCATCCTTGCCCGGCGTGATATTCTATGGCTGCGTCAGTTTCGGCGGCTTTATCTGGTTATTGGGCGGCTTTGACGGGCGACAGAGCGTCAATCATATTTGGCGTTCAGCAGACGGACAGTCTTGGGACAAGATGCCCGATCCCCCTTGGTCCCCACGGACTCAGGCGAAAGCGGTCGCATTTCAGGACCGGTTGCTCCTGATTGGTGGCGGTGAGATTGATGGCGAACCGGGCAGCGACATCATACGCAGCGAAGTCTGGTCGACCAGGGATGGTCGTGCATGGACAAAGATCGCCGATCATGTGGGACATCCCGATCCGACTGCCTATGTCCCCCAGGTCTTTGACAACCAACTCTGGCTTGTCGGGGCAAACCGTTCGGGCGCGTTCAAAAGCGAAATGATCGTTTCACCCAATGGCCGGGACTGGACCCCGATATCGGCTCCCTGGTCTGCCAGGGGAGGCATGGCGACATGGACGGACGGCACACGGATGTTGATGACCGGTGGAAAATCATCGCATGTCGAAAATGGTGAAACCCTGTTCGAATATTCCAACGATGTCTGGGAAATGCGAAAGGTTTGAGAAGGCAATTCCCCTTCTCATTGGGCCAGGATACAAAGCCTTATGAGCGCAGCGAATGCGGCGGTGCTGGTGAGGGGGTGGGCCCTGTCGATAAGGCCGTTCCCCTCACCGCTGCGACTTGCGATCAAAGATCAAAAGTCTCGGTGTCTCTCCCAACGGGAGAGGGAGTTTTAATTAGCCGACAATCTCTTCCGGCTTGAAGAAGTAGGCGATTTCAATCGCGGCGTTCTCGTCGCTGTCCGAACCGTGGACGGTGTTGGCTTCGATGCTTTCGGCCAGTTCCTTGCGGATCGTGCCGGGTTCGGCATTTGCAGGGTTGGTTGCGCCCATGATGTCGCGGTTGCGCTGCATGGCGTTTTCGCCTTCCAGAACCTGCACGACGACGGGGCCGCTGATCATGAAATCAACCAGTTCGCCGAAGAAGGGGCGCTCTTTGTGCACGGCGTAGAAGCCTTCGGCCTGTTCGCGGCTCATGTGGATGCGCTTGGACGCAACGACGCGCAGACCGGCTTCTTCCAGCATCTTGGTGACCGCACCGGTCAGGTTACGGCGGGTTGCGTCGGGCTTGATGATCGAAAAGGTGCGGGTAACCGCCATGGGAGAAACTCCTGATAACTATGTGTGAAAAACTGGCGCGCCTCTAGCCGCTGCGGCGCAGCATGGCAAGGGTTGTGATAGAGGCGTGGCTTTAGTTCTTCGTGCCACCCATGATGACAGCCGCCGTGCCCTCGCCTTCACTGGGCGAGGCCGTGATCACCAAAGTCTCGCCGCCTTTTCCTTCGGCGGAAAAGCTGGCCATATCATTGGCCGACGACGTGGTCTTGATGGCGTAACCCCGCTTTGCTGCTTCCGCTTTATAATAGTCGATGACCTTTGCGGCGGGATCTTTGGTCATCACGGTGGCCATACCACCCTGCTCGCCCTTGCCGTCTCCTCCGGTAAAGGTGCCCTTCACTTCGCCGCCCGGATAGACAGGCATATCAAGGGGAAGTTTCTGGCCCGAAGCCGCGTCACCGAAGGTAATCTTGCCCTCGCCATCCTTGCCTTCAAAGGTGATCGTGCCGCTTTCGGAATTATTATCGGTGTCCGACGTGATCTTGATTTCCTCACCATCAGCGGTGGTGACGGTGGTCGTTTCGTCCTTGCTTCCGCAAGCGGTCAGCGCCAGCAGCGCGGCAAAAGGGATAAGGTGTCGCATGTTTTTCCTCCAAAAAGTGCACCGCGACCTATCATAAAATCAGGGGCCCTGCACCCATTTGCCGCCATCCTGTTTCCAATAACGGCGCTCGACATCCTCACGGCTGGCAAGCGTGCGCCAGGCGGTGCGGGCATTGTCCGTGTGGCTGGGCGGAAACAGGTAGAAAATGCGGTCGAAACCCAGAGCCTCATCGCGCCATTCGCCGTCGGCCAGCGCCACGAAGCGTGCGCCATTGGCCGCATCTGGCGTGGCAGAGAGCAGGATGGGCTGTAATGCATCATCCCCGTCGCCTGCCTTTGCATGGGCGAGGAAGCTGTCGGGCTTGGCATTCCAAAGCGCGGTCGACAGCCGGTCCAGTTGATCCCCTTCCCCGCTAACCACCAGCATCCGCCCGTCCCCGTCCAGCACGCGCTGGGCGAGAACGGGAATCACCTTTTCGGCAGGGTCACGGGTCAGCTGGTAAAAATCGACTTGCATCGCCTTTTGGCGTTAGCCTTCGAAATTATCGGCCACAAAGCGGTCGAGCAGGCGCACGCCGAAGCCGGTCGCACCCTTGTCCCAGACGGCGCCTGGCTTGTCGGCCCAGACCGTGCCGGCGATGTCGAGATGCGCCCATTTCACGCCATCCTTGATGAAGCGCTGCAGGAACTGGGCCGCGGTGATTGAGCCTGCGCCCTTTCCGCCGATATTCTTCATATCGGCTATGGGGCTGTCGATCATCTTGTCATAGGCCTTGGACAGCGGGAAACGCCAGAGCGGGTCGCCCGAGGCCTTGCCTGCGGCGGTCAGCTTGTCGGCAAGACCATCGTCGTTGGTAAACATACCGGCATATTCGCTGCCCAGCGAAACGATGATCGCACCTGTCAGAGTCGCGAGATCGACGATATATTCGGGATTATAAGTTTCCTGCGTCCAGTGCAGCGCATCGCAGAGGACCAGACGGCCTTCGGCATCGGTGTTCAGCACTTCGATGGTCTGCCCCGACATGGAGGTAACGATGTCGCCCGGACGCTGTGCATTGCCGTCGGGCATATTTTCGACAAGGCCGCAAATGCCGACGACATGGGCCTTGGCCTTGCGTCCGGCGAGCGCCTTCATCACGCCTGCAACGGCACCTGCGCCGCCCATATCCCACTTCATATCTTCCATACCTGCGGCAGGCTTGATGGAAATTCCGCCGGTATCAAAGGTCACGCCCTTGCCGACGAACGCCACCGGACGTGCTTGCGCGCCGCCGGTACCGTCCCATTTCATCGCCAGCAGACGTGCCGGACGACGCGAACCTTGCGCCACGCCCAGCAGCGCGCCCATCCCGAGCTCGGCCATTTGCTTGTCGTCGAGGATGGTGATTTCGACGCCCAGATCCGCCAGATGCTTGCACCGTTCAACAAAGCTTTCGGGGTAGATGATATTGGCAGGCTCGGTGACCAGTTCCTTGGTCAGTGCAACACCGTCAGCGATGGCAGCATAACGCGACCAAAGCGCTGCGGCCTCTGCCGGTGCGCCTGCGACGCTCAGCGCCTCGACCGAGGGCTTCGACGTTTCGGCAAGCTTGGTGCGGTATTTGTCCATCCGCCAGTTGCGCAAGGTCGCGCCATAGGCGGCCTCGGCAGCGGCCTGCGCCGAGAGGTTTTCGGCGTGGATCGCAATATGCTTGGCGCCCGAGGTCTGCACCTTGGCGATGATTTCGCCGCCAGCCTTCTGGTAATCGCCTGCATCCCCGTCGGCAACGCCCAGCAGGACGATGCGGACCAGCTTGCCGCCTTCGCTGGCGATCAGCAGGAAGCTTTGCCCTGCTTCGCCCTTGAAGCGCGCCAGTTTCGCGGTGTCGTGCACCATCTGCGCATTTTCGAGGGGGAATGCGAATCCGTCGAAGCTGCTTTTCGTAACGATGAAAGCGAGCACATCGGCTTCGGCAGGACGTGTGGGGACAAATTCAATCTTCATGGAAATAGTCAGCCTTTCCGCTGGGCGTTGGTTATTGCCGCGCTCTATAGGCCCATTTGGCCTGTCACTTAAAGCAAAAGATAAGCACAGTTTGTCCGCTGTTAACCACATATACAGCCATCCGGCGCAAGATGGGTGGACCTGAGCTTAGAGCGGCTATAAAGGACGTGCCGGTTTATATGATTATCCCCGCCCTACAGCCCTCTTCTTCCCGGCTTTTGCTGGCGGCTTTGCTGCTCGCGGGCGGAGCGTTGCCGACCGCTGTTTTTGCGCAAGCCGAGCCTGCGCCGGTGGAAGCCAAGGCCGCCGACGACCAGATTGGCTTTGCGGCGGCTGTCGTTGAATATGACTCGAACAGCGAAGTCGTCACGGCCAAGGGCGATGTTGTCGTCAACCGCGATGGCTACACCTTGCGTGCCGATACGGTGGTGTGGAACCGCACCAGCGGCGAAGTCACGGCCGAAGGCAATATCCGGTCGGTCGGTCCCGAAGGCGATGTGGCCTATGGGGACAAGATTGTCGTCACGGACACGCTGAAAGACGGCATCGTCGAAAATCTCCTCGTCGTTCTCGCCGACGAAAGCCGCCTTGCCGCCAAAAGCGGCGCGCGCAAGGATGGCGTTTATTCGCTCGACTATGCAGCCTACACGGCGTGCAAGGTCGAAGGCACCGACGGCTGCCCCAAAAAGCCGAGCTGGGAAGTAAAGGCGGTCAAGGTCGTCTATGACCCTGCCACAAAGCGCGTAAAATATGAAGGCGCGCGGATCGAGCTTTTCGGTTTGCCCATCGTGCCCCTGCCGTTCCTGTCGCACCCAGTCGATACCAAGGCGGGTAGCGGATTTCTGGTGCCGAGCGTCGGCTTTTCGCGGAACAACGGACTTGAGATCGAGCAATCCTATTATTGGCGCATCGCCCAGAACCGCGACCTGACGGGAGCGATTACGGCCTTTTCCAATGCCGCGCCCCTGGGGCAGGTCAAGTTCCGTTCGTTGGAAAAGACCGGTGCGTTCGAAGTTACCGCCTACGGCACCTACAGCAACCGGATCGACACCAGCGGCGCGGTCATCCCCACGGGCAGCAATGTGTTTCGCGGATATGTCGAGGGTGCGGGCCGATTCCAGCTTGATCCCTATTGGTCGATCTCCGCATCGGGCCGCAGGGCGTCCGACCGGACATTTCTGCGCCGTTACGATATCAGCCGCGACGACCGCCTGCGCTCCACCTTTGCTGCCGAGCGGATCGATGACAACAGCTATTTCTCGCTCTCCGGTTGGGCGGTGCAGACTTTGCGGACCGGTGACAAGCAGGGGCTCGCGCCCATTGCCCTGCCCGAAATCGACTACCGCCGCCGCCTGAGCGACCCGCTTCTCGGCGGGAACATCCAGCTGCAGGCGAACAGCCTCGCCATCGGCCGCACCGCCGGACAGGACACGCAGCGCGCGTTCGGATCGGTCAAATGGGATTTGCGCAAGATTACGAAGCTGGGCCAGGAAGTGACCTTCACCGCACTTGCCCGCGGCGACGTCTACCACAGCGACGAAAATGCCAGCACCACCACCGCCATCTATCGCGGCGACAGCGGGTGGCAGAGCCGGGCCATTTTCGCAGGCGCGATGGACGTCAAATGGCCCTTCGTCGGCAAAGCCTTGGGCGGCACCCAGATTTTCACCCCCCGCGTCCAACTCGTGGCGGCGCCGTCGGTGACCAATTTGAAGATACCGAACGAAGATTCGCGGGCCGTTGATCTCGAAGACAGCAACCTGTTCGCGCTCAACCGTTTCCCGGGCTATGACCGGTTCGAGGATGACTACCGCATCACTTATGGCTTCGACTGGACCTTGCGGAAAACCAACTTCACCGCCGATATCAATATCGGGCAAAGCTACCGTTTGTCGAACCGCCAGTCGATCTTCCCCGATGGCACCGGCCTGTCGGACAAGGCATCCGACATCGTGGGCCGCAGCGAGTTCCGTTTCAAGGACATCGTCAAGCTGACCCACCGTTTCCGGCTCGACAAGGATAATTTGGCGGTACGGCGCAACGAGATTGACGCGACCATCGGATCACGCGGCACCTATGTGCAGGCAGGCTATCTCAAGCTAAACCGCAACATTGGTCCCACGGTCGAAGATTTGTCGGACCGTGAAGAAATCCGGCTTGCCGGCCGTGTCCGCGTCGCGCGCTACTGGTCTGTTTTCGGGTCGACCATTATCGACCTGACCGACACGACCGAGGATCCCACCACGCTTTCCGACGGGTTTGATCCCATCCGCCATCGCCTTGGCGTCGCCTATGATGACGACTGTCTCTCGCTCAGCCTGACATGGCGGCGCGATTACCAGCCGACGGGCGATGCGCGCCGTGGCAACAGTTTCCTGTTCCGGCTGGCATTTCGTAATCTGGGTGTGTAAGGCCGACTGCACATGGGGGACAGGGCGGCAGCTGCTCATCTGCGGTTCAGCAGCGTCACACTATTTCCCGCTCGAATTTGATTATATACTGGATTGTCATCGATGAAGTTTTCCAAGCGCTTTTCCATTGCGGCATTGCTGGCAACTGCCACTGCATTGACACCTTCGGTTGCGCAGACCGTTTCGGACGAAGTCACACCAGAGGCCCGTCTCGACATTCCCGATGGCCAGACCTTGTTCGGCAAAAATGACCCCAATGTGCGCCGCGCAACCGCGCAGGTGAACGGCGAAATCATTACCGGTACCGACATTGACCACCGCCTCGCCCTGATCGTTGCGGCCAACAACAACCAGCTTCCGCCGGAAGAAGTCGCGCGTTTCCGTGCGCAGATTCTAACCAACCTGATCGACGAAACGCTCCAGATCCAAGAAGCGGCCGCCAATGAAATCGAAGTCACCGATGCCGAGGTGAACCAGTATTTCGACCGTGTCGCGCAACAGAATTTCAACCGTCCGGCCAATGAAGTCGAAAAATATCTCATCTCCATCGGTTCGTCGGTCGCCACGCTAAAGCGCCAGATCAAGGGCGAATTGTCGTGGAGCCGTCTGCTGTCGCGCAACGTGCGTCCGTCGGCCAATGTCAGCGATGACGAGGTCAACGCGATTATCGAGCGTATCAAGGCCACCAAGGGCACAACCGAATATCGCATCGGTGAAATCTACCTTTCGGCCACGCCGGAAACGATGCCAGCAGTGACCGAAAATGCACGCAAGATCATGGACCAACTGCGTCAGGGCGGCAATTTTGTCGCCTATGCCCGCCAGTTTTCGGAAGCATCGACCGCATCGGTCGGCGGCGACCTTGGCTGGCTGTCGCTAGCCCAATTGCCGCCATCGCTCGCGACCGCAGCCAGCAATATGCGGGCCAATGAAATCCAGGCTGTTCCTTCGCCCGGCGGCATCTCGATCCTGTTGCTGATCGACCGCCGTCAGGTCGCAACGTCCGACCCGCGCGATTCGGTGCTCAGCCTGAAGCAGATTGCGATTACCTTCCCCGCCGGCACAACCGAAGCGCAGGTTGCGCCGCTGGTGAAGCGGTTCAGCGAAGAAACCGGCAAAATCAGTGGTTGCGGCGCGGCCGATGAAATGGCGCGCCAGCTGAACGCTGATGTGGTGAACCGCGATGGTATCAAGGTTCGCGACCTCCCTGCCCCGCTGCAGCAAGTGATGCTTGATCTGCAAGTCGGCCAGTCAACACCGCCTTATGGTTCGCTGGAAGATGGCGTCCGCGTCTTCGTCATGTGCGGCCGCGATGCCCCGCAGGAAGCGTCTTCGGAATCCTTCGACGAAATCATGTCGCGGCTTGAAGAAGAACGGGTCAACAAACGGGCACGTATCTATCTGCGTGACCTTCGCCGCGACGCAGTCATCGAATATAACTGATGCCGCCACGGCGACTTGATCTGCCGTTAGCGATTTCGGTCGGCGACCCGGCGGGCATAGGACCGGAAATTATCGGCAAAGCATGGGAGGCACGCAAAAGCGCGGACCTTCCACCCTTCTTCGCCATTGGCGATATGGGCAGTTTCGCGCCGCACTGGAACGGCCCGGTCGTCAAGATCGACGACCCCGCCGATAGCTTTGCGCATTTCGATTCGGCGCTTCCCGTTATCGAGGTGCACACTTGTCTTTCGGTCATACCGGGCGAACCCGATCTGGACGGCGCGCATTGCGCCTATCAGGCTTTGGAAATGGCCATCGGCTTCGCCCGCGCAGGCAGTGCAGCGGCATTGGTCACAGGGCCTGTTTCAAAAACCCAGCTTTACGCCGTCGGTTTCACCCATCCCGGACAAACCGAATTTATCGCCGAACGCTGCGGCGTGTCCAAGAATAATGCCGTCATGATGCTCGCCGGGCCAGACTTGCGCGTAGTGCCCATGACAACCCATATCCCGCTCGCATCGGTGGCCTCCAAACTGGACGGGCGCCTGATCCGGCAACGGCTGCGCGCCACGGCCAAGGGGCTGCAGCGCAATTTCGGGATAGAGAACCCGCGTTTGGCGGTCGCCGGTTTCAACCCCCATGCGGGCGAATCGGGCAATATGGGCCGCGAGGAAATCGACATTTTCGAACCCGCGATCGCGCAAATACGCAGCGAGGGCTTTGACGTTGTCGGCCCCCTGTCCGCCGATACCATGTTCCATGCCGAGGCGCGGTCGCATTATGATGCCGCCTTGTGCGCCTATCATGATCAGGCGCTGATCCCATTGAAAACGCTTTATTTCCATGACGCCGTCAACATCACGCTTGGCCTGCCGGTGGTGCGGACGTCGCCAGACCACGGCACCGCCTTTGGCATTGCAGGCCAGAACATCGCAATGCCCCATTCGATGATTGCGGCCATCAAGATGGCGGAAATGGCGGCGCTCAACCGCCAAGCCGCAGACGCGGCATGACCCTTCCCACATTGCCCCCGCTTCGGGATGTTATCGCCCGCCATGGCCTGTCGGCCAGCAAAGCACTCGGTCAGAATTTCCTGTTCGACGAACAATTGCTCGACCGCATTGCCGCCATCCCCGGATCGCTCAAGGGACAGAATGTCTATGAAGTCGGCCCCGGCCCCGGTGGCCTGACGCGCGCATTGCTGCGCGCCGGCGCCAATGTTCTGGCGGTCGAACGCGACCATCGCTGCCTACCCGCGCTCGCCGAATTGGCAGAGGCGTTTCCGGGACAGTTGAGGGTGATCGAGGGCGACGCCCTGAAAATTGATCCGGCCAAGGAAATCGGCGGACCGTTCCACATTCTGTCCAACCTGCCCTATAATGTCGGCACCGCGCTTGCCGTCGGTTGGTTGGGTGGCGATGTGTGGCCGCCGGAATGGCAATCGCTGACCCTGATGTTCCAGCGCGAAGTTGCCGACCGGATCGTTGCGCCTGCGGCCAGCGATGCTTATGGGCGGTTGGCCATCTTGGCGCAGTGGCGTTCGCAGGCCAAGATCGCGATGCCCGTCCACCGCTCCGCCTTTACCCCCCCGCCAAAAGTCATGTCGGCCGTCGTGCACATCACCCCCGGCGAAGCGCCCGAAGGCGTGAAGATGGCGGTCCTCGAAAAACTGACCGCCGCAGCATTCGGGCAGCGGCGCAAAATGCTGCGGCAAAGCCTGAAGGCTGTGCCCGGCGCATTGGATGCGCTGGAGAAAGCCGGAATTGCAGCCGACCGGCGGCCTGAAACGGTGACGATCCCCGAATGGTGCGAACTGGCGCGGCATTTGGGTTAATGGGGGCGTCCCGCTCCATTCGCCTGAACCCCGGCGACACTTCCCCATTACTTCATCGTCACCCCGCTGCACTCCCAGATTACTGCACCGTCACCCTGAACTCGTTTCAGGGTCTTAGTTTTCACCGTCGCTGAATAAGACCCTGAAACAAGTTCAGGGTGACGGGTGTGTTGTTGAATTGACCGGCTATGTGTCATTCAGCGTCCGGTTCAACTCAACATTTCGCTAGGGGTGGCGCTTCGCATTGTGCGCGGCTAAAGGCGGTGGATGCAAAATCTGGCTTCCACCGAACGCGCTGCGCTTGAAAGGATCACGCACGATCCGATGCTGGCACAGGTGCAGCAATGGGCCGCGATAAATAGCGGATCGGGCAACCTCGCGGGGTTGAAAGCGACCGCCGATCTGCTGGCCGATGCCTTTGCCATTCTCCCCGGAAATATCGAGCTTCAAGAGCCGGCACCTGTCGAAAAGGTGCGGGCAGACGGGGTCGTCGAAATCGTCGAACATGGTCGTCATCTGGTCGTGACCGTCAGGCCCGAAGCGCCGGTGCAACTGCTTTTCACCGGACATATGGACACCGTATTTCCCGCCGACCACAATTTTCAGGAGCAGCGTTGGCTGGAGGATGGCGTGTTGAACGGCCCCGGCGTCGCCGACATGAAGGGCGGCATTGCCGTCATGCTGGCCGCCCTCGCCGCTGCCGAGACAGCGCCTGAATTTGCAAATGTCGGCTATCAGGTGATGATCAACAGCGATGAGGAAGTCGGATCGCCCTCGTCCGCGCCGCTGATTACCGCGCTTGCCAAAGGGAAGACCGCAGCGCTGACTTACGAACCCGCCCTGCCCGATGGGACCTTGGCGGGTGAACGCGGGGGCAGCGGGAATTTCTCGATCATCTTTACCGGCAAAAGCGCGCATGCCGGACGCAATCCGCAAGATGGCCGCAACGCGCTGCTCGCCGCTGCCGACCTCGCTCTGCGGTTGAAGGCGCTCACCCGCCCCGGCCTCAACGTCAATCCGGCACGGATCGAAGGGGGCAGCCCCAATAATGTCGTGCCCGACCACGCCATATTGCGCGTCAATTTTCGGCCCATGACACCTCAAATTGTCGAGGAAACAGATCTCGCGCTGCGCACGTTGATTGCCGATATCGAACGGGAACATGACGTCAGCGCCCATCTGCACGGCAGCTTCGGCCGTCCGCCCAAGCCCATTGATGCAGGGGCCGCCAAGCTGTTCGATCTGGTCAAGCAGTGCGGGGCCGACCTTGGCCTTTCGATTGCGTGGAAAGCCAGCGGCGGCGTGTGCGACGGCAATAATATCGCCGCCTGCGGCATCCCCGTGGTCGACACCATGGGCGTGCGCGGTGGCGCGATCCACAGCGCCGACGAATTTCTGATTACCGAAAGCCTGGTCGAGCGCGCGCGCCTGTCCGCCTTGACCATATTGCGTATCGCCAAAAAGGGAGCCTTATGACTTTCATTATCCGTCCGGCAAATATGGACGATTTGCAGCCCATCTACGAAATGGCCAAACGGACCGGTGGCGGGTTCACCAATCTGCCGCCGGATCGCAAGGCATTGACGGCAAAACTGGAGCGTTCGGTTGCAGGGTTCAGCCGGGTCGAAGATGGCGTCAGCGACGATCTCTATGTGTTTGTCCTGCAAAATACCGCGACCGGCGAAGTGCGCGGGACCTGCCAGATCTTCGGCAATGTCGGACAGAAATGGCCCTTTTACAGCTATCGCATCGGGGCGTTGACGCAGCATAGCGAAGAACTTGGCCGGACATTCCGCGCCGATATTTTGAACCTGTCGACCGATCTCGAAGGCACGACCGAAGTCGGTGGCCTGTTTCTTCACCCCGGTGAACGCGCCGGTGGCCTCGGAATGTTGATCGCGCGCAGCCGTTATCTGTTCATTCGCAACCATCGGGCGCGCTTTGCCGACCGGACCATTGCCGAACTGCGCGGTGTCATTGACGAAGCGGGCGGTTCGCCCTTCTGGGATGGCGTCGCAGGCCGCTTTTTCGGCATGAGCTTTCAAGAGGCGGACGAATTCAACGCCAAGTTCGGCAACCAGTTCATCGCCGACCTGATGCCCAAGCACCCCGTCTATATCGCGATGCTGCCCGAAAGCGCGAAATCGGTTATCGGCGTGCCCCATCCTTCGGGCCGCGCTGCAATGCGGATGCTCGAAAATGAAGGTTTTGCGTGGGAAAATTATGTCGATATCTTCGACGGTGGCCCGACGATGACCGCACGCACCGATCAGGTCCGCAGCGTCCGCGAAGCCAAGGATGCGGTCGTCAGCGACATCAGCGACCGCCTGGGCGAGCATAAGGAAGGCGCCAAAATGCTCGTCAGCAGTGGCCGTCTGGGCAGCTTTGCGGCGGCCTATGGCTGGGTATTGGAGGATGGCGACAAGGTCTTTCTCGACCCCGACAGCGCAAAGGCGCTTCAGCTTTCGGCGGGTGAAACCGTCACATATGTTCCTAGGTGGTAAGACATGGCGTTCGCGGAAATCAACTTTGATGGCATCATTGGCCCAAGCCATAACTATGCGGGCCTGAGCCTCGGCAATATCGCGTCGGCCAATAATGCAGGCGCGGTTTCGGAACCGCGTGCTGCCGCGTTGCAGGGTGTCGAGAAGATGCGCGCAAATCTGCGTCTTGGCCTGCCGCAGGGTTTCTTCATGCCGCTCGACCGGCCGAACACAGCATGGCTGGCGGGATTGGCGACCGATATGGAAAGCGCCGAGCCGCACATCCGCGCGGCCGCTTTTTCTGCCTCGGCCATGTGGGCAGCCAATGCTGCGACGGTGTCGCCAGCGCCCGATACGCTGGACGGCAAATGCCATCTGTCGGCGGCGAACCTGCTGACCATGGCACACCGCAGCCATGAATGGACAGGCACGCTCGCACAGTTGCGCCTCGCCTTTGCCGATACACAGCATTTCACGGTACATGGCCCCGTCCCGCCGCCCTATGGCGACGAGGGTGCCGCCAATTTCATGCGGCTATGCCCTTCGCATGGTGAGGCGGGCATCGAGATTTTTGTCTATGGCAAGGCTGGCGGCCCCTTCCCCGCGCGGCAGCATGTCGAATCGTCCAAAGCCATCGCCCGCGCCCATCGGCTGGACCCGGCAAAGACGCTGTTCGTGCAGCAGTCGGAAACGGCCATCGCCGCCGGGGCCTTCCATAATGACGTCGTTGCCGTCGCCAATGAGCGCGTTCTGTTCACCCACGAACAGGCCTTTGAATATCCGGACGAAACCTATGCCGACATCAAAAGGCTGATGCCCGAGGCGGAGATTGTGATTGTCCCTGCCGACCGCGTGTCGCTGGCCGATGCGATCCAGAGCTATTTGTTCAACGCGCAGCTTGTGACCCTGCCCGATGGCGGCATGGCGCTGATCCTGCCCAGCGAGGCGCAGGAAAATACGCGGGTCTGGGGCTGGCTGAGCGAGATGGTGGCGGGCAACGGCCCGATCCGCACGCTCATACCTGTCGACGTACGCCAGTCCATGGCCAATGGCGGCGGTCCCGCCTGTCTGCGGTTGCGCGTCGCATGCGATCCCGCCACGGTCGACCCACGCTTCATGGCGGACGAGGCGAAACTGGACCGGATTTCCGACGTTATCGCGGCGCATTGGCCGGAGACAATCGCGCCCGATCAACTGGGCAATTCCGCGCTGGTTTCCACCGTCCGCAAGGCCCGCGAGGCGCTGCTCGATGCATGCGGTCTGGCGGAGCTGCGCTAAGCGTCGAATTCCTTTACAATCGGCGTGCGCGTTAACCATTGTGATGCCTGCAAATGCTGAACTGGCACAGGCATTGCTGTTAATTATTTTAACTATGAAAAAAATCGCCCGCCTGTTCACCATAAAGACCAAATTGGAGGTCTTCCTCATCACCTACGCGCTCGGCCTGGGTGCGGCTGAAAGGGGTAAGGACTATATGGTCCAATATCCGGGCAATGTGGGCAAGATGTTCTTCGTGCTGTGCACCGTCGCGGTGTTCATCGCGGCGTCCAAGATGTTGGAGGCGATTGACCTGCACAAGGCGTTTGGGGTGGATTGAGGGGGAAAGTCCCCGGATTCTGTTGCCCGGCTCCGGGGGGCCGCTGTAACCTTTCTGTTGCCCGGCCGGTTCGGCCGCGTTCTTTTAGGATAATTTCAGACCGTGAGGCCCAAAATTACGCTGCGAGAGCAAGTGCTTCGTTATCGTTTGCACTTATGAGTTTTGAACCATTTCACGGCTTATTCATGCCGGGCAAAAACAATGCTTTTCAACGCACGTCGATCCTAGTTCAGCCCCATCAGAACGCCCGGTAAACCGGGAGATATGGTGGAGCTGCCGGGTACCGCCCCCGGGTCCGCTGCATCTATTGCACATCGCAATTTATCGCCATAGCCGGGCGAACCCGGCACCGACCCATATAGGCGATCTTTCGTGAATGGGAAGTGAAGAGCGTTAAATTAAACATTGTAACAACATGATTAGCCCTTAAAGTTCTACAATTAGAGGGCATTGAAATGGATATTGATTACTCGAGGGTTCTAGCCATTGCTGTAGCAACTGGACTTCTAGGTATTTGGCGAGGTTGGAAAGAATATCGGAACAACCTGCCGGATGACATCCGAAGTGAAATATTTTGGAACGACCGCAGATACGAAGCCCTAAAAAAAGCCATGGCTGCAGCTTGGAAAGTATATTTTTGGGCGCTCGTCTTAGTTAGCGCGATTGTAGCACTCTTTCTGTTTGAAATCATTCCACCTGAGTGGGTCTTCGGCCCATAACATATTCAAGTTTTAGAATTCAAACGCCCTGCATATTCCGGCTCTCCGCCGGAATGCGGACGACGAGGCCGTCGAGTTCGTCGGTCAACAGGATCTGGCAGGACAAGCGGCTGGTGCGCCGTGCGCCGCTGGCGAGGTCGAGCATATCTTCTTCATCTTCGACGGCGGGCGGCAATTTGTCGAACCATGCCTTGTCCACAATTACATGGCAGGTGGAGCAGGCCATCTGCCCCTCGCATGTCCCTTCGAGTGGCATCCCGGCGCCCTGCGCAACCTCCAGCAACCCTAGGCCGGTTTCGGCCTCAACCTCATGTGCGTCGCCTTCGGCGTTGATGAAGGTTATCTTGATCATAACATCGCCCCTGCTGCACGATTGATTGCTTCGGCAGCAATATCAATTTCCGCAAGCGTCGTATAGCGCCCAAAACCAAGCCTTATCGAAGATTTTGCTTGTGTTTGGGACAGTCCGAGCGCCGACAGCACATGGCTCGGGCGGCCCGAACCGCTGGCGCATGCCGATCCGGCGGAAAAGGCAATGTTGCGGCATTCCGACATCAGGCGGCCCACATCCACCCCGTCCCGGCGGATGTTGAGATTGCCTTTGTAGCGGTGGATTGTCGACCCGTTCACGGTCCAGTCCGAAAATGCCGCAATGGCGTGGTCCCATAACAGCGCGACATGCGCGTCATCCTGCTCCATCCGCTGTGCGGCCAGCTGCGCCGCTGCGCCAAAGCCTGCGCATAAGGCTGGCGACAAGGTTCCAGAACGCAGCCCCTGTTCTTGCCCGCCGCCATGCATCAAGGGTGTAAGTTCAATCCCGTCGCGCACCCACAAGGCACCAATGCCCTTGGGTCCGTGAATCTTGTGCGCGGACACCGCAATCATATCCGGCCCGTCGGGGATTGGCATCCGGCCAAAGGCCTGCACCGCATCGCACAGCAGCAGACCGCCCTGTATATGGCATTGCTCGGCAAGATCGGCGACCGGCTGGATCGTTCCGATTTCATTATTCACGAGCATGGCCGCAAACAGGCCCTGCCCCGCACCATCAAACCCAGCGCGCCCGTCGGTCCCGACCGGCACAACTGCGCCGCCCAGATAGGCCACGCAATCCAGCACCGCCGCATGTTCGGTGGAAAGCGCCGCAACCGGCAAGCCGCAGCCTTTGATGGCGAGGTTGAGCGCTTCGGTCGCGCCGCTGGTGAAAATCAACTTGCCCCCTTTGGGCAGCAAGGCGGCAATCTGGTCCCGCGCCACTTCCACGGCGGCGGCCGCCTTACGTCCACCGGCATGGGCGCTGTGCGGATTCCAGAAACCGTCTTTCAACCAGGGCTCCATCGCAGCAAAGGCTTCCGGAGCCAGTGGCGTTGTTGCCTGATAATCGAGGTAAATCACGCCGCCTTTGTCCGCGCCGCGATGCCGCGCCACACATCGATAAAGCGGTCGATATGGGCTGCATTAGTTTCGGGACCGAAGCTAACCCGGATGACTTGCGAGGCCGCCTTTTCATCCCAGCCCATCGCACCCAGCACATGGCTGGTTTTCAATGTACCCGAAGAACAGGCGCTACCTGCCGACACGGCGATCCCTGCCATATCGAAGTTGATCAATTGGCTCGATGCCGCAGCGCCCGGCATCTGGTAACTCGCAATGGTCGCAAGCCGATCGCTCGCGTCGGCAACCACAATTCCCCCGGCCTCGCGCACCGCCGCATCCAGAACGGCCCGCAGACGCGCAGCTTCGGCCAGCCATGCAAATCCGGCTTCCAATGCAACGGCCAAGCCAATCGCGGCGGGGAGATTTTCGGTGCCCCGACGATAGCCCTGCTCCTGCCCGCCGGTGGGTTGCAAAAGCCCCAAATTGCGGGTCAGCAAGGCCCCGACACCCGGCGGCCCGCCCAGTTTATGCGCAGAAATCGCGATAAGGTCCGCCTCTGGCAAAGGCAATTTTCCAGCGCTTTGCGAGCAATCGGTGAATAATGTCCCTCCAACGGCACGGACCGCCGCCAGAATGTCGGGCAGCGGCTGGATCACACCGGTTTCATTGTTGACCGACTGCACGGCATAGCGGGCGGCGGCCTGAATTGCGGATGCCTCCACATAGCCGTCCGCGTTGACCGGCAGGCGCGTTTTTCCAGCCACGGCTAGCACCGCATCATGCTCAACCGCGCTGGCGATGGCATCCTGCCCGCGCAGGGCAAGTGCGATGGCTTCGCTGGCACCGCTTGTCAGGATCAGTTCGCCATCCCAGCCCAAGACGGCGTTAATCCGTGCGCGCGCATCTTCCAGCGCCGCACGTGCCGCACGGCCCTCGCTATGCGGGGAGGACGGGTTCGCCCACCGCGCCATCGCGTCGGCCATGGCTTCGCGCACCGCTGGCAGCAGCGGCGTCGTGGCGGCGTGGTCGAGATATATGCGCGGAATCGGGGCCATTTGTTCCATGACAGTTGCGAAAATCGTGACTGCTTCTATATAGCGCTTCGACTTCCTGCAAAGCCCGAACAATCGGTTGCTGCGCGGCACTTAAATATAGAATCGAAAAAATAGATGCCTGCCATTGCTATTCCAGGTCCCGAAGGCCGTCTCGAAGCCCGTTTTTCGCCCCCGCCACGCCCACGTGCACCGGTTGCGATGATTCTGCACCCGCATCCGCAGGCAGGCGGCACGATGAATGACCGCATCACACAGGCCTTGTACAAGACCTTTGTGGCGCGCGGCTTTGCCGTATTGCGCTTCAACTTCCGCGGCGTCGGCCGCAGCGAAGGCGAATTTGACAATGGCATCGGCGAATTGTCCGACGCGGCATCGGCGCTCGACTGGGTGCAAAGCTTCCATCCCGAAGCATCGACCACATGGATCGCAGGGTTCAGCTTCGGCGCATGGATCGGCATGCAATTGCTGATGCGCCGCCCCGAAATCCGTGGCTTCATCTCGGTCTCACCGCCGTCGAACATGTATGATTTCAGCTTCCTCGCCCCTTGCCCGTCTTCGGGTATCATCATTCAGGGCGCGCAGGATGAAGTCGTGAACCCCAATGCGGTGCAGAAGCTGGTCGATAAATTGCGGACCCAGCGCCACATTACGATCCATCATGACGAAATTCCCCGCGCCAACCATTTCTATGAAAATGAAATGGATATGCTGATGGCGTCGGTGAACAATTATCTGGATTTCCGTCTGGACCCCAATTCACCCATTAAGTGATGTTGGACGGGCGAAGTGCTATTTCACTTCGCCGGTCACCAGACTGTTGCCCTTTTCATCGGGCACGACCCAGATTGCGATATTGGCAAATATCACCAGCGCAGCCGCTATCATAAGCCACATTTGCTGGCTTAAACCGTCGCGCCGCCAACGCCTCCACGCCCCGAAAAGGAGCAAAAAGGCGGCAATCATGGCGAGCGATAGAATGGCGTTGAGCATATCCCCCCATAAAGCCCGTGGAAAAGCTGCACAATCGGGCAAATTCGCCATAGCGTTTTAGCTGCCCCTCGCTTAGAGGGACGCCATTGACGAGTCCCCACGCCCGCGAAGGATATGCCCATGCGTATCGCCATTGCCTCCGACCATGCCGCCCTCGCGCTGAAATCCGCGCTGGTCGACTATATGCGCCAACAAGGCCATGACATCACCGACCTTGGTCCGCACGACGAAAGCTCGGTCGATTATCCCGATTATGGGTATAAACTTGCCGCTGCGATCGCCGATGGCGATGCCGAGCGCGGCATTGCCTTATGCGGGTCAGGCATCGGTATTTCGATTGCCGTCAACCGCAACCCCGCCGCACGCGCTGCGCTCGTATCCGAACCGCTGTCGGCGCAACTCGCCCGCGAACATAATGACGCAAATGTGATTGCCATGGGCGCACGCCTGATCGGCATCGAAATGGCGAAAGCTTGCGTCGACCGCTTTCTTACAACGGAATTTGGTGGTGACCGTCACCAGCGCCGCGTCGATAAATTGTCCAACCCGCAAAATGCGAAGGAATCAGCATGAGCAGCCATCCCGCAAATGATCTGAGCAATGTACAGCCCGACGGCTTTTTCACCCGTGGCCTAGCCGAGGCAGATCCCGAAATTTCGGGCTGGATTGGCAAGGAACTGGAACGTCAGCAGGACAAGATCGAGCTAATCGCATCGGAAAACATCACCTCGCGCGCTGTTCTGGAGGCGACGGGTTCCATACTGACCAACAAATATGCCGAAGGCTATCCCGGCAAACGCTATTATGGCGGCTGCGAATATGTCGACGAGATCGAGACAATCGCCATCGAACGCGCCAAAAAGCTGTTCGGTTGCAATTTCGCCAATGTGCAGCCCAACAGCGGCAGCCAGATGAATCAGGCGGTTTTCCTCGCGCTGCTGAACCCGGGCGACAGCTTCATGGGCCTCGACCTCGCAGCCGGCGGTCACCTGACCCATGGTTCGCCGGTCAACCAATCGGGCAAATGGTTCAACCCCATCCCCTATGGCGTGCGCCGCGAAGACCAGATCATCGATATGGACGAGGTCGCCCGCATTGCCCGCGAAAACAAACCCAAGCTGATCATCGCAGGCGGCACCGCCTATTCCCGGATATGGGACTGGGCCGGTTTCCGCGCCATCGCCGATGAAATCGGTGCAATTCTGCTGGTCGACATGTCGCATATTTCGGGTCTTGTCGCTGGTGGCGCGCACCCCTCGCCCATTCCGCATGCGCATATCGTCACCACGACCACGCACAAGTCGCTTCGTGGACCACGCTCGGGTGTGATCCTGTCCAATGACGAAGCATTGGCCAAGAAGCTGAATTCGGCAATTTTCCCGGGGCTTCAGGGCGGACCGCTGATGCATGTGATCGCCGCCAAGGCTGTCTGCTTTGCCGAAGCAATGAAGCCCGAGTTCAAAACCTACGCCGCAAGCGTTGTGGAAAATGCCAAGGCGCTCGCGGCAAGCTTGCAGGAACAGGGCCTCGACATCGTATCGGGCGGAACCGACAACCACTCGATGCTCGTCGACCTGCGTCCCAAGGAAGCCAAGGGCAAACATGCCGAGCATGCGCTCGACCGCGCGTCGATCACCTGCAACAAGAACAACATTCCGTTCGACACAGAAAAGGCAACCCTCACCTCCGGCCTGCGTCTCGGCACGCCAGCGGGAACGACGCGTGGCTTCGGTCCGGCCGAATTCCGCGAAATCGGCAGGATGATCGCCGACGTCGTCGAAGGTCTGCGCAAAAATGGTGAAGCCGGTGACGGCCAGATCGAAGCACGGGTGAAGGCAGAAGCAGAAGCCATGTGCAAGCGCTTCCCAATCTATCCCTCTTGAACTATATAGGTGACTTACCCATCTAATACACAGAAGGGAAATTGACCATGGGATATTGTAACGAGTGTGACGGCGAATATCAGGACGGTGCGAAATTTTGTCCACATTGCGGGGCAAAAACGCCTGAACAACGTGCGGCGGAAAGCATTCCGAACCAGGCCAAACATTATGTTGGTGAGGCTGCGGACGAATTATGGGGTGCGACCAAGGACGCATTCCATACCGGCAAGCATCTCGCCGATCAGGACACGGTGAAAAAAGTCGCGGGCGGTGCTGCCATCGGCGCAGCTGCAGCGGTTATCGCGCCTATCGGTCTTGCCACAGGTGCATTGATCGGTGCAGGGATTGTCGCCTACCGCCATGTGAATAAAAAGAAAAATCAGGAAAACCAGAAATAGATGCGTTGCCCATTTTGCGGACATGACGACAGCCAGGTCAAAGACAGCCGGCCGACGGAAGACAATAGCGCCATCCGTCGCCGTCGCCAGTGCGAGGCGTGCGGCGGCCGGTTTACGACCTTTGAGCGCATCCAGCTGCGCGAGCTAACCGTCGTCAAGTCCGAGGGCAAACGCGAACCTTTTGAACGGGAAAAGCTGGAACGCTCGTTATCGGTCGCCTGTCGCAAGCGTCCCGTCGATGCGAGCCAGATCGAAAAGCTGGCTTCGGGCATACAACGCCAATTGGAAACCCTGGGCGAAAGCGAAATCGAGTCCAAGCGCATCGGTGAATTTGTGATGGCGGGCCTGAAAGCGCTCGATAGCGTCGCCTATATCCGCTTCGCTTCGGTCTATAAGGATTTCAGCGAGGCCAAGGATTTTGAAGATTTCGCCGGGAGCGTGGTTGAAGCGGCGAAGAAATGAGCGCGCCGCCCATTATCATCCTCGTCCGCCCGCAACTGGGCGAGAATATCGGCAAGGCTGCGCGTGCCATGCTCAACTTCGGGCTCACTGAAATGCGGCTTGTGGCGCCGCGCGACGGCTGGCCAAACCCTTCCGCCGGACCGGCCGCTTCGGGCGCCGACATCGTGCTCGCCAATGCGCAGGTTTACGATTCAGTTGCCGATGCTACCGCCGACATCAGCCATATATACGCCACCACAGTCCGCAAACGCGGTGTGACCAAGCCTGTTATCACGCCCGAAGCGGCAGCACGCGAAGTGCTCGGCAATGCGGGCCGCAGCGCGATCCTGTTCGGCGCAGAGCGGTCAGGCCTCGAAAGCGACGAGGTCACCGTAGCCCGCGCGATCATCACAGTCCCAATCAATCCTGAATTCGGTTCGCTCAATCTGGCGCAGGCGGTGATCCTGTGCGCTTATGAATGGTCGAAGACGCAAGATCTTGCGAGTCCGCCCAAAACCGATCTGGACCCGCCCGCGTCGCAATTCGAACTCGATGGCCTGATCCAGCAACTGGACGATATGCTCGATCCGCTTGGCTATTTCCGCCCGGAAGATCGCGCGCCTGTTACGCGCCGGACTTTGCGGAACTTGTTGACCAAACCGGCATGGAACGCCCTGGAAGTCCGGACATTGCGTGGCGTTTTGACAACATTGTCGCGAAATCGACGAACGGAGAAATAGCCGCTTGGCGGTCGGGCACCGCTTCGATAAGGTCATGGCTTAATCGATTACTGGAGACCCCCTACATGTTTACTTACGCACTTGTGTCCATCCTGCTGCTCGCCTCGGGCGCAAGCGATGCCGCCCCTGCCGCAGACGGTCCGGCACCCACCGAAGTGGCGAAATCAAAGCCCAAGAAAATCTGCAAAAATGTCGACTTGACCGGCAGCCGCATCGGCAAACGCAAGTGCAAGACCAAGGAAGAGTGGGAACAGAGCGAAAGCGTCATGGAGCTCGGCCAGAAAGGCGCTCAGGGCAGCATCAGCCGCTAAGCTACATATTATAAGGGATGCCGGGTTAAACCCCCGGCATTACTTACGAATATTGTCCCAATGCTGGAATTCGTAAGCGATGGACGCTTCGACCAGCTGGTCCCAAAGCTGCTCAACAATATCGACCGGTATCGCGCTCGCCGCTGCTGCCGCCTTTACGTTGGCCAACACTTGCGCCTTGCGCGCTTCGTCACGGACAGCGGAGCGTTCGGTCTTGATACGTGCCGCCGCGTCCATATAGCCAAAGCGCCGGACAAGCAGCTCAACCAGAGCGCGGTCGACGGCGTCGACTCCGGCCCGGACTTCGGTCATGTTGCGGCAATTTTGCGGGTCTACGCTCGGTTCGATCTCGGACATGGCCGCGCCTTAGAAAGCTGCGGCAATAAAGTCGAGCGTGATGTTGACAATTGGGCTCTTTGCGGCCATAGGCCCGCCTTCGCAATTGACCCTGCATCCCGGTGAAGCAGGTGTCCGGCCCATCTAGCATGTGTCGCGCGGTACCGGGAACATCGTTGTTAGCAAATTGGAGACTGTAAATGTCGAAGCGTACAAGCTCGAAGTATAAACTTGACCGCCGGATGGGTGAAAATATCTGGGGTCGTCCTAAATCACCTGTCAACAAGCGTGAATATGGCCCCGGCCAGCACGGTCAGCGCCGCAAGGGAAAGCTGTCCGATTATGGTATCCAGCTGCGCGCCAAGCAGAAGCTGAAGGGCTATTATGGCGACATCACTGAAAAGCAGTTCAAGCGCGCTTATCAGGAAGCCAACCGCATGAAGGGCGATACCTCGCAGAACCTGATTGGTCTGCTGGAGCGTCGTCTGGACATGATCGTATACCGCGCCAAGTTCGCACCGACGATCTTCGCCGCCCGCCAGCTCGTCAGCCACGGCCACATCCGTGTCAACGGCGTGAAGTGCAACATCGCCAGCCGTCAGGTTGACGTAGGCAGCATCATCAGCCTCGGCAACAAGGCGAAGGAAATGGCACTGGTCATCGAAGCTCAAGGCCTCGCCGAGCGTGACATTCCGGAATATGTTGCTGTCGAAGGCAACGACAAGGTGACGTTCGCACGCGTACCGACGCTCGACGAAGTACCTTATCCTGTAAAGATGGAACCGAATCTGGTCGTCGAATTCTATTCGCGCTAATTCTGGTTTTTAGCCAACAAAGGGGCGGTCCTTCGGGGCCGCCTTTTTTGTTTGGGGATATACGCTGCGTCTGGCAAAAGAGAAGCGAACGCGAAATCCAGGAGTTTTTTAATGCGAATTCTGACGCTTGCGGTTGCATCCGCTTTAATGCTGTCCACAGCCTGCAAACAGATGGACGACGAGGCGGTCAAGGCATCCGCATTACCTGAAGTATCGGTTCCGGAACTGTCCGAACAGACCATGAAGGACGTCGTGAAGGAATTGTCGCTCGACAGCTATGAAGGTCGTGCGCCGGGTTCGGTGGGTGAGGAAAAGACCGTTGCCTATCTGATCGACCGCTTCAAAAAAGCAGGGCTGGAGCCCGGGAACAACGGCAGTTGGACGCAGGATGTCCCTCTGGTCGAGATCACCGCGAAAAATGTGTCCGCCCTCAGCATCGCGGACAAGAGCGGCAAGGCCATGTCCTTTGCCTATGGCAGCGAATTTGTCGTCGGCAGCTATCGCGAAACGCCCAAGACCAAGATTGACCAGAGCGAAATGATATTCGTCGGCCATGGCATCGTCGCCCCGGAAAAGGGCTGGAACGATTATGAAGGCCTGGACGTCAAAGGCAAAACCGTAGTGATCATGGTCAACGACCCCGATTTCGATGCCGCCGATCTCACAGGCGACTTCGGCGGAAAGGCGATGACCTATTATGGCCGCTGGACCTATAAATTTGAGGAAGCCGCACGGCAGGGCGCCGCTGCCGCGCTCATTATCCATGACGATGCGCCCGCCGCTTATGGCTGGAATGTCGTCAATTCGAGCTGGACCGGAACGCAGTTTCTGGCCCAGTCCAAAGACGCCGGTGCCAGCCAGACAGCCGCCAATGGCTGGATCCAGAAAGATGTCGCGAAGGAAATCTTCGCCGCCGCCGGACAGGATCTGGACAAGCAGATGGCGGCCGCAAAAAAGAAAGGCTTCAAGGCTGTGCCTTTGGGCCTGACGGCGTCGTTGAGCTTTGACAATGACATTGCGCGTAAGGCGAGCAAGAATGTTGTCGGCGTCCTGAAAGGCGCAAAACGGCCTGAAGAATATGTCCTCTACACCGCACATTGGGACCATCTGGGCCGCTGCACCGCGGCAGCCGATGGTGACGACATCTGCAACGGCGCCGTCGACAACGCGACCGGCACAGCTGCTCTCGTTGCGTTGGCTGAAGGCTTCAAGAAAGCTGGCGCACCGGACCGCAGCGTCGTGTTCCTTGCGGTCACCGCAGAGGAATCAGGTCTGCTTGGTTCCAAATTTTATGCCGAAAACCCGGTCTTTCCGCTGAGCCAGACCGTCGGCGGCGTCAACATGGACGCCTTCTCCATGGCAGGCCCTGCGAAGAATCTGACCGTCATTGGCAAAGGCAAATCGCAACTTGACGACTATCTGAACGCCGCCGCCAAGGCCGAGGGACGCACCCCCGAAATGGAGCCGACCCCCGAAAAAGGTTTCTATTACCGCTCGGACCATTTCAGCTTCGCCAAATTGGGTGTGCCGATGGTCTATTTTGAAGGCGGAGATGATCTTGTCACTGGCGGCAAGGAAGCGGCCAAGGCGGCTGCCGAGGATTATGAGAAGAACCGTTACCACGCACCCGGCGACGAATATGACGAGGCATGGGACTGGTCCGGTGTGATGGCCGATCTTCGCCTTTATTATCGCGTAGGCCGGATGCTGGCGATGACCGATGCCTGGCCCAATTGGAATGACGGCGACGAATTCCGCGCCATCCGTGACAAAAGCCGCGACGGGAAATAAAGTCCCATGACGTTGAGAATGCCGGCCGAATGGGCACCGCATGAGCGTGTCTGGATAGGCTTCCCCAGCTTTTGGGGCCATTGGGAAGAACCCTTTGCTGCCGCCCAGAAGCAGATTGCGGCCTTTGCCAATGCCGTCCACGACGGCGGCAAGGGTGAGACGGTGTATCTGATCGCGGGCAATGCCGATGCGGCAAAAGTCGCCCGCGACCTCGCCGCGCCGGGCGTGATCGTTGAGGAACGCCATATCGGCGATGTGTGGCTACGCGACACAGGCTGCATCATTGTCGGTGAAGGCAATGGACGGATCGCACGCGATTTCGGCTTTAACGGCTGGGGCAACCGGTTCAATTTTGATGGCGATCAGGATATCGGCAAGACGCTGGCGCAGGCGGCTGGCCTGACTGTAACGCCATGCGATTGGGTATTGGAAGGCGGCTCCATCGATGTCGATGGCGAAGGCCGCGCTGTGACTACGGTCGACTGCCTGCTGAACCCCAACCGCAACCCGGAACTGGGCAAGGCGCAAATCGAAGCACGTTTGCGCAGCGACCTTGGAATCGAACAACTTCTATGGCTCGGCGATGGCCTCGCCAACGATCATACCGACGGGCATGTCGACAATCTCGCGCGTTTCGTGGGGCCGAACCATCTGGTAATCCCTGAAGCACGCGATGCGGACGACCCGAACAGCGACGTATACGTCGCCGCGCGCAAAGCGGCGGAGGACTTCGGGTGCCAAGTGACCCCCCTGCCTTCGGTCGGGCGGTTCGAACAATATGGGGAAACCGTCCCGGCCAGCTATATGAACTTCTATATCGGCAATAGCGTGGTGGTCGTTCCCACCTACGGCAGTCGCCATGATGATGCGGCTCTGACAGAGTTGCAAAGCCTGTTCCCGGCCCATAGAATCGTGGGCCTACCCGCCGATGCCGTCCTCACAGGCGGCGGCAGCTTCCATTGTTCCAGCCAGCAGGTGCCAATTTAGCTGTATTGGCTTTTGATCCCTTTCGACCCATATACAACCGCAGTTAAACAGAGAGGAATCCCCCATGAAAAAATCCCTTCTATTCGCACTCGCCGCAACCGCGCTGACTGTCCCATCCTATGCCGACGACCATAAGGGCATGAGTAAGGCCGAGCATGACAAGATGCACAAGGCGCATCAGGAGCGTTTGGCGAAAATCTTGACCGACCCGTCGCGTGCTGAAGATTCCAAGCGCGACAAATACCGCCATCCGGCAGAAACATTCGACTTCTTCCGCCTTCACCCCGATCATGTGATCGGCGAATACGCCCCCGGTGGCGAATGGGTGTCGCGCATTTTGGGCCGTTACGTTGACGACAAGGGCAAATATGTCGGACTCTTCTTCGGCACCAAGACCCATTTCAGCGACACCGCAAAAGAAGGCATCAAGGCCGGGATTGCAAAATTCCCTGCTGATGTTGCCGCTGTTTCCGGTCGGCCAGCAACCGACTTCAGCGCCTTTTCCTTGAGCGAGATTCCTGATGGCGCGAAAGGCACATTCGACCGCATCATTGTCATGCGCATGCTGCACAATATGCAACGCTGGAACATTGCCGACGCCGAAATCAAGGCAATGCGCGACCTGCTTAAGGACGACGGCCTTCTCGGCATTGAACAGCACCGCGCCAAGGCCGACGCGCCTTATAGCTATGCCGATGGCAAGAACGGATATCTTCGTGAAGCCGACGTTATCAAGTTCATGGAAGTGAACGGCTTTGAACTGGTTGGGAAAAGCGAAATCAACGCCAATCCCAAGGACGAAGCCAATTGGCCCGACGGCGTGTGGACCCTGCCCCCGCGCCTTGCCAAGGGTGAAACCGACAAGGCAAAATATGAAGCCATCGGCGAATCCGACCGTATGACGCTCTTGTTCAAAAAGCGGCCCTAACGTCCAATGACTGCGCGCTCAATTACCGTTGCGGCCTTGCAACTCCCCCTTGCCGGGGATGAGGCGACAAATATCGAAGCCGTGTCCGACCTCGTAAGTCAGGCAGCGGGACATGGCGCGCAGATCATACTCCCGCCGGAGCTCTTCTCCGGCCCCTATTTCTGCAAGACGCAGGAAGAACACCACTTCGCCCTTGCCCGCCCGACGTTGGAACACCCGTCGGTCCAGGCGATGGCAAAACTTGCAAAGCAATTGGGCGTCGCCATCCCCACCAGCTTTTTCGAACGTGATGGCGCGCATTTTTACAACACGATGGCAATGATTGATGCCGAGGGCGAAATTCTCGGCACCTATCGCAAAAGCCACATTCCCGACGGCCCCGGTTATCAGGAAAAATATTATTTCCGGCCCGGCAATAGCGGATTCAAGGTCTGGGACGTGTTCGGCACCCGCATCGGCGTAGGCATCTGTTGGGACCAGTGGTATCCCGAATGCGCGCGGGCAATGGCTCTGATGGGCGCGGAGATGCTGTTTTACCCCACCGCGATCGGGGCTGAGCCGCAGGACGCAACGCTCGACACGCGGCATATGTGGCGCCGCGCCATGGTCGGTCATGCGGTCAGCAATTGCATGCCGGTTATCGCCGCCAACCGTGTCGGCAGTGAAGATGACCATGGCCATGGGCCGCAGAAATTCTACGGCACCAGCTTTATCGCAAACGAATGGGGCGATGTCGTTTCCGATCTCGACGATACCGAAACCGGGATATTGATTGCCACATTCGATCTGGATCAAGCCCGCGCGCACCGTGCAAGCATGGGCTTTTTCCGTGATCGCCGACCGCAGCTTTACGGCCGTTTGGTTGAGGATATCTAGTCTGACCTATCTCTACCTCATCGGCTTGGGATCGAACCAATCGCTCCCCTTGGTAGGCCGCCCGCACCAGATACTAGATCAGGCCATTGCCGCGCTCGAAATGGACGACATAGACGTCTTCGCGCAGTCGGCAGTGATATCCAGCGCGCCTGTGGGCCCATCGCGGCGGCAATATGCGAATGCCGCAGCCGTTCTGGCAACGACCCTCACCCCGCCTGCCCTTCTCCAGCGGCTGCAGGATATAGAGGCGCATTTCAGCCGGACACGCCGTGGCCAGCCGTGGCAGGCCCGGACGCTCGATCTCGACATTCTCCTCTGGTCTGAAGGCATATGGGCGGAGAGCCAGCCACATCTGTCGATACCCCATCCAGCGCTCCGCACCCGCAATTTTGTCCTCACGCCAGCCGCCATGATCGCACCTGACTGGCGCGACCCGGTCACCGGCCTGACAATTAGGCAGCTACAAACACGATTTAACCGTCCAAAGCGGCTTGACCCCGCACTCTAGCGCCATTAGGGGGAGCGCTCTCGTTCAAACCGGCACCCCGGTTTTGGTCCGGGCCCTTAGCTCAGTCGGTAGAGCAACTGACTTTTAATCAGTAGGTCGCTGGTTCGAACCCAGCAGGGCTCACCATATTATTGTGGTATATTAGGTATTTAGTTGATTGGCTATCGGGAGACGCTCCCTTAAAGCCTGCTCTAGGTAACATTCTAGGTAACATTGGGAAGTAAAATACGCTCGAACGATAGGTGCGCTGGATTTCTCCAATCTCCCTTTCTTCGTCCTGATGAAGGTTAGACCAAGGCAGAATCACTCAGGTATCTGAATGCGAATCCCGGTCGTTGGCTCGGCTATGTGCCATTGGGGCTCAATGAATTGCTGATTTCAACCTGGGCGTGCCGTCAGTATTCCTCCAATGACCCCGGATTAGCGCGGCCATTTATGATGCAGATCATCGATCATATAATCATGTGCGTGACTGGATTGGCCTGCGCGGTGAACACTATGATGAGGGTGATCATCTGGAAGTTCGGGATGTTCATGCTCTATCTCCTTTGGATCTCGCGTGGGCCACAGCCAGAGGGCAGCTGCGACACCAGAAAGCGCGAGCCCTGCCAATGAGTAGAATGCTAACTGCTGGCCGAACCGCGCGCCGATCTGTCCAGCCAGCGGATAGGCGATCAACCAACAAGCATGACTGAGTGCGAATTGCGCTGCGAAAACGGCGGGCCGATCTTCTGCGTGAGCTGAGCGTCGGAGTAACAGCCCTGATGGCGTTAAGGGAGCCGCATAGGCCATACCCATTACGAACCAGCCTGCGAGCAGAAAGGGCCAAAATGCTACCGACATGCCTCCAGATGCAAGGCCCAGAGCAGCGAGCGCCGCTGTCAAGACGACCGCGCCGCCGAGCATCACAGTGCGGCCTTCGATCCGATCGAGCAGGCGCGGCAAGGCCAGCGCGGCTAGCATCGAGCCGCCGCCATAGGCCGCGAGCGACAGAGCCACTTCGCGTTGCCCTAAGCCGAACGTGTCACGTACGATCACGACGGTGTTGACGATGACCATCGCACTCGCCGCCGCGGCTGCGAGATTGACCGCGAGCAACCCGCGCAAGCGAGGGGTTTTGAGGTAGATACGCATCCCGCGTGTGGTGCGCGCGTAAATGCCGCCCTCGCGAGGTTTGGCGGGCGACCGTGGCAGCGTTACCGACAGCACCATTAGTGCCGAGCCGACAAAGCCGATTGCGGTGCCGCCGAATAGCCAGTGGAAGCTGATCACACTGAGCAACGCCGCTGCCAGCATAGGGCTGAGCAGGCTTTCGAGATCATAAGCGAGCCGAGAAAGCGACAGCGCGCGCGTATATTCCGCCTCGTCTGGAAGCACATCGGGGATGGTCGCCTGAAAAGTAGGGGTGAAGGCAGCAGAGGCGGATTGCAGTGCGAAGATCAGCACATAGACCTGCCATATTTGATCAACGAAGGGCAGCAACAGGGCAACGCCGGCGCGGATCATATCCATTGTCACTAGAAACGCGCGGCGAGGCAGGCGATCGGCATAGGCACCGACGATGGGACCGATACCGATATAGGCGATCATCTTGATTGCCAGGGCCGTGCCAAGGACTGCGCCTGCATCCGCACCCGCTATGTCATAGGCCAGCAGGCCCAGTGCGACCGTCGCTAACCCGGTTCCGACAAGCGCGATCACCTGCGCAGCGAGCAGGTTCCGGTAGGTTCGATTGGCGAGCACTGTTAGCATTGTTTAGCCGTTCAAACGACGCGCTTGACATCGGTGTAATCACCGGTGGTTTTCAGAATGATGGTCACCGTATTTTCTGTCCGGTTGCGCCAGAACCAGCCATGCTTTCCGTTAAAGGCGGCAACAAGTGTTCCGGTTTCACCCCCGGACTGCTTGCCTTTGCCATATCCATGATAAGAGATACCGGGAGCATCGGCATGGGTATCATAATTGACTACACCGCCACGCACCGACCAGTTAAATCCGATCCGCACGCCTTTGGCAGCAGCGACCTTGACTTCGGCGCCCTGCCCCGGTTTCAAAACAACCTCTGTCTGGTCGCTGCGGCCTGCGGTATTAGGTGACTGGGCATCGGCTTGGGCAGGAGCATTTTCCTGGCCTACAGTCGGCGCCCCGCTGGCAACGGCTTCATCGGAAGCCTTACTGGGTTCGCTGACCCGGTCGGCTGCTGCCTCCTGCGCCAATTGAACCTTGATCTCGCCCATTTCAGTGAGGCCGAAGGCGCTTCCTGCACCGGTCGGGTCGATACCATATTCGGATGGCAGGACAACCGTGACCAGAATCGCAGCTGCGCCTGCGATGGCGACAAGAGTAGAACCTATAAGCTGGCGCGATGTCGGCAGGTCGGACATGTTTGGCAATTGTGAATTGAACATGGAAAGTTCTCCTTAAGCGATGGCTAGGCCGGTGAGTTGATAGCCGACCAGAACAAACCCTGCTGTCATTAGCAGGACGTTGGCGGCGAAGGCATAACGCGCAAAACCTTGGGTTTTGCGCCAAAAGCCCATGAGGATCAGGATGGCAAACAAGGCCAGCAACTGGCCGATCTCGACCCCGATGTTGAAGGCGATGAGATTGGGCAGCAAGCCGTCTTTCGACATCTCGAATTCCTGGATCTTGGTTGCAAGCCCGAAGCCGTGGAAGAGACCGAAGACCAGAGTTGCGACCTTTGTATTGGGCTGCACACCGAACCAGCGGCGGTAGGCTCCAAGATTATCGAGCGCCTTGTAGACTACAGACAGGCCGATGATCGCGTCGATGATGTAGGCGTTAGCGCTGATCCCGGTGAGCACGCCGAACAGCATCGTAGTCGAGTGGCCGACGGCGAAGAGTGTTACATACAGGCCAATGTCCTTCATCCGGTAAAGGAAGAAGATGACGCCGAACAGAAACAGCAGATGGTCGTACCCGGTCACCATATGCTTCGCGCCCAGATACATGAAGGGCATGAATTGCACACCGGTTACCTCCTGCACATAGCCCTGATCACCCTCGGCAACGCCGTGGGCATAAGCATCGGCAATGCCCGTTGCGAGGAACAGCAATATGGTCAGAAGGACCCAGACCATTGGGTGATAAGCTTTCTTGCCGGACATTAAATTCATCATGCGGTTCCTTGCGCCAGACGGGGCGATGGGGTGGTTGTTATGTCGTCAGCGGGGCGCTCTTCCCGGCCATGGATCAGCCGGTAGAGCGCGGGCAGCACGATCAGCGTCAGGATAGTCGAGGAAATGATGCCCCCGATCACGACGGTAGCCAATGGACGCTGAACTTCAGAACCGGCACCCACGTTGAGCGCCATTGGCACAAAGCCAAGCGAGGCGACCAAGGCGGTCATCAGCACCGGTCGCAACCGGGTCAGCGCGCCTTCGCGGATAGCCTCATCGAGCGCCATGCCGCGTTCTCGCAAGTCCTTGATGAATGACAGCATGACCACACCGTTGAGAACGGCGACGCCTGACAGAGCTATGAATCCGATGCCTGCAGAAATCGACATCGGAAAATCTCGCAGCGCCAGAGCAGCCACACCGCCGGTCAGTGCCAGCGGCACGCCCGAGAACACAATTGCTGCATCACGCGTCGATCCGAACAGCATGAACAGCAATCCGAAGATCAGAACCAACGCCAGTGGAACGACAATCTGAAGCCGCGTCGCAGCCGACTGGAGTTGCTCGAACGTGCCGCCATATTGGACATAATAGCCCTCTGGCAGCGCGACATCGCTTTCGACCTTGGAACGCAATTCGGTGATGAACGATCCCAGGTCGCGCCCGCGAACATTTGCTGTAATCACCGCCCGGCGTTTGCCGTTCTCCCGGCTGATCTGGTTGGGACCGACCGACAGTTCGATATCTGCAATCTCTGACAACGGTACGAATTCAGTGCCACCATCACCGGTGCGCGGGATCGGCAGACTACCGAGCAAATCGAGATTTGTGCGCGCCTCCTCTGGCAATCGGACGACGACTGCAAAACGGCGGTCACCCTCGAACACTTCACCCGCATTACGCCCGCCGGTTGCAGTCGAAACCGCATCCTGAACATCGCTGATATTGATGCCATATCGTGCCAGCATCGCCCTTCGAGGTGTTACCGAAAGTACTGGCAGGCCTGTGACCTGTTCCAATTTGACATCTTCGGCGCCCGGAATCGACGAGACGATATTTTCGATTTCACCGCCAGAGGCCAGTAATTCGTCAAGATCCTCGCCGAACAGCTTGACCGCAACGTCGGCGCGAACGCCCGCAATCAACTCATTTAGCCGCATCTGCACCGGCTGCGTGAACTCATAATTGTTGCCCGGAATTTGCTGCACCGCCGCGTTCAGTTCCGCCACGAGCTGTGTTCGCGGTTTGCGCGGATCGGGCCAGTCCTTGCGGTCTTTCAGCATGATGAAGTTATCCGCGACCGAAGGCGGCACCGGATCGGTGGCAACATCGGCTGTCCCGATTTTGGCAAAAACCCGCTCGACTTCGGGAAATTTGCTGATCCGCTTTTCAAGCACTTCCTGCATCTGCACGGCTTGCCCCAGGCTGGTGCCCGGAATACGCAATGCGTGCATGGCAATGTCGCCTTCATCGAGATTGGGGATAAACTCTGACCCCAGCCGCGTTGCGCCATAAGCGCTGATCGCAACCAGTCCGAGCGCCAAGCCAATCAGCAACTTCCCGCGCATATAGGTGCGATCCAATATGCTGGCATAGCGCGCGCGCGACCATGCCATCACCCGGTTGTCCTTCTCCTCGACTTTGCCGGTCACAAACATCGCAATCGCGGCGGGCACGAAGGTAAGCGAGAGGATCATCGCTGCGGTCAACGCCAGCATCACCGTAATCGCCATCGGATGGAAGGTTTTGCCTTCAATCCCGGACAGCGCGAATATCGGCAGGTAGACAACCGTGATGATGATTACCCCGAATATCGACGGACGAATGACTTCGCTGCTTGCCGTGGCAACCAGACCGAACCGCTCGTCCCGGGTAAGCAGGCGTCCCATACGGTGCTGCGCCTCGCCCAAGCGGCGCAGGCAGTTTTCAACAATAATCACTGCGCCGTCGACGATCAGTCCAAAATCAAGTGCGCCAAGGCTCATCAAATTCGCCGACACGCGCCCCGCTGCCATGCCCGTGAGCGTCATCAACATCGCCACAGGGATAACCGCCGCAGTGATCAATGCCGCCCGGACATTGCCTAGAAGTAGGAACAGGATAACAATGACCAGCAATGCGCCTTCGGCAAGGTTCTTTTCGACCGTGCTAATCGTCCGCTCAACCAGCTCGGTGCGATCATAAAGCGGCTGCGCGACAACACCGGACGGCAGCGATTTATTGACCGCCTGCAGCCGTTCGGCAGCTGCCTGCGCAACGATACGCGGGTTGCTTCCGGTCAACATGAAGATCGTGCCGAGGACAATTTCCTTGCCGTTCTCGGTCGCCGCACCGGTCCTGAGTTCAGACCCGATAACGACTTCTGCAATGTCGCCGATTCGAATGGGAATTCCGCCTCGCTTGGCAACGACGATCTGCGACAAGTCGCTCTCGTTTTCAGCTCTGCCAGGCAGCCGGATCAAAACCTGTTCGCCAGCCCGTTCGACATAGCCGGCGCCAGCGTTTGCGTTGTTCGCCTCAAGCGCGTTGACGACATCGGTGAGCGACAGCTTGAGCGTCGCCAGCTGCGCCGGGTTCGGTGTGACGTGATATTGCTTGGTATAGCCGCCGACCGTGTTGACCTCGGCAACGCCGGGGACATTGCGCATTTGCGGCCGCACTACCCAGTCATGAAGCGTACGCAAATCGGTTGGTGTCCAAGCGGAGCCATCGGGCTTGCTTGCCCCCGGTTTCGCAGTGACTGAATACATGAAAATCTCGCCAAGCCCGGTGGCTGTCGGCCCCATTTGCGGTTCAATGCCCGGTGGCAATTGCGATTTCGCGGCCTGCAAACGCTCGTTGACGAGCTGACGCGCAAAATAAAGATCGGTGCCGTCCTCGAAGATAACGGTAACCTGGCTCAATCCGTATCGCGAAACCGAGCGGGTGTAGCTCAGCTTCGGCACGCCCGCGATTGCGGTTTCAATTGGGTAAGTGATCCTCTGCTCGGCTTCGAGCGGCGAAAATCCTTCAGCTTCGGTGTTGATTTGCACCTGCACATTGGTGATGTCAGGGACGGCGTCGATTGGAAGGCGGGTGGCGCTCCACCCGCCAAGCGCGATGAGCAAGGCGACAATGCCAAGCACCAGCCAACGCTGGCGGATTGAAAATCCGATGATACGGGCGAGCATAGTCTGGTTTCCGATCAATGGTCGTGGCTCGCGCCCGACTTTTCAATGTCGGCGCGAATGAGAAAGGCTCCCTTGGCAGCATAGCGCGTGCCCGGCTTGATACCGGAAAGTACCTCGGTCCATTCGGGAGTCTTGCGGCCCAGCTCAAGCATCCGCACCTCGTAATCGTCGCCGAAATTGGCGAAGACCACGGTGAAGTCGCGGAACCGCTGCAAAGCCTCGGTGCGAACTGCAAGCGGCACAGTGAAAGCACTCACGGTGACGCGGCCCTGCAATGCCATACCGGGTCGCCATTTGCCGTCCCGGTTCGGCAGCGAAGCGCGCATCAATGCGGTTCCTGCCGCTGCATTACCTTCGGGCAGATAGCCGCCGAGCGTGGCTTCTGCGACCGGCTGCCCATCAATTGTTTCGATAACGACCTTTTGGCCAGGCCGGATCGTTGAAAGATCGCGCGGAAAGACGTTAAACACCACGGTCGTCTGTCCTGGGTCAGTAATGACATAAAGCGGCTGGTCGAATGTGACATTGCCGACATTTGCCGTTCGTTCTGCGATCACACCGCTGACTGGCGCATAAACCGGATAGATTTGTAGCGACTCGCTCGACTCGATGCGCGCCAGTAGCTGGCCTTTGCGGACATAGTCGCCAACCGCCTTTGTGACTTGGACCACGCGTCCGGGGAACTGGCCGCGCACTTCGGACCGTGCCGTCGTTGCCAGTTGCACGATCCCTTGCACCTCGCGCGTTTCGCTAATGGTGACGGGCCCGACGGTTTCAATCTCTATTCCGCCTTCTTTGGCGGCAGCGGCAGTAATTTTGGTTCGACCTTCGGGGTTTGCAAACTTCCAGACATGGCGCTTGCCGTTCTCGGTCGCGACGACCTGTACATCAAAACTGTGCGGTTCGGTCACCACGCCGTCGCCTGCCAGAAAGTCCTTCTCTGCCTTGAAGGCAAAACGGTCGATCTGACCGCCCAGCCGCGTCAGCGTCACCGCAAGATTGACGGTTGAAGGGTCGACCGGTTTGTTGCCGCGTGTCGGATACATCCGGTATTGCGGCGGTTGGCCATCTTCAAAAATAGTGACTTCAATCGCGAAATCGCCGTCGCGCAACATCCGACCGTTGTGCGGCCCTTTTTCATATTCGGATGCGGACGTGCCTTCACCTTCAGCCGGTTTTTCAGCCTCGCCGCCGCAGGCAGCAAGCGGGACGATGAACAACAAGGCCGCAGCCATGCGAATGTGCAGATACTGTTTCATGGATTGATCCCCTTGTCAGCTGCGGCGTCAAAGCGCCCGGTCAGCCGGTCTATTTCAGTTTGAAGGTCACGGTAGCGCGTCACGGCATTGAGCCATTCGGCCTGCGCTTGGATGATGGCATCGGCGGCACCTTGCATGTCGCGGAACGTGAAGCCGCCGCGCGCATAGCCTTCGCGCACCTGCCGGAGTGCCTTGGTGGTCTGTGGATAGACCTCAACGACGATGGCATCAGCGCGCGCTCGCGCGGCGTCTGCTTCAGCCCCAAGGCTGGCAAGGCGGCGAAGCCGGTCGAGTCTTTGTGCCTCTGCGGTCAGCTCGATCCGCAATTTTTCAGCCTGTGCCCTCGCGATATTTCCTTGATTGCGGTCAAAGCGTCCCAATGGGATTGTGACGCCCGCAACCAGCGCTACGTCATTGGTGCCACGCAAAAAGCGTGCGCCCCCACTCAGTGTATAATCCTGGCGGACGCGCGTCTGTTCGAGCGTTACCGCCGCCAAAGCGCGTTCAGCCTCGGCCTGTGCAAGCGCGACATCGGCCTCTGCCAGTTGCCGCGCTGCCGGGATGCCCGACATCACTTCGCCCTCGGTTTCGATGTCCATGCCGCTTCCGCCCCAATAAGCGGCAAGCCCGTCACGCGCCGCAACGTGCCGCGCGCGCGCTTCGGTAAGATTAAGCTGCGCCTGCGTAACCCGCGCCGACGCGCTGGTTTCAACAAATAGCGGATCTTTATATCCGCGCACACGGCGCAGCGCCTCCCGCTGCATCTCGATTTCGACACCCAATCGTGTTTCCGCGATCTCGACGACATAGCCAGCGATTACGACATTGAGAAACGCACGCTGGACGGCGCTAACAAGCTCGAGCCGACCTACGCGCGACGATGCCTCGGCAACACCGATGTCACGGTCAGCAAAAGCCAATCGTGCATCGCGCTTGCCACCGCGTTCGATGGTTTGGCTATAGGTTCCCGTTATCTCGGCTTGGCCGAAGACATTATAGGGTCCACTGCCGACGAAGTTCTCGCCTTCAACGGTTACTGTAGGATTGGGCCGAACGCCCGCTTGGACACGGCCAGCACGCGCAGCGGCGATCGCCGCCTCGTTGGCGCGAATAGAGGGAGCCGCTTCTACGGCTTTGGCAATGGCATCATCCAGCGTGATCGGCTCCGCGAACGTAGCCGTAGCCGGACAGGCCAGCGCCGCCGCCAGCAAGGCGGTGCGCAATTTGGGAAACATATTAAAACTCCTGAACCGTGGACGCATTCAAGGGCCGGGCGCGAGGCCCGCCCTAATGGCGCGGTTCAGGCGGAGGGTGGTTCGGTGGGTGGCGCCTGACTGAAAGAGGTCAGAACGTCGGTCTTCACGAACAGAAATTGCTTCTTGGAAGCAAACGCGTTTCCGAAAAGACTGTCATGAATCGTTGCGAGGGCCGGTGGCAGATGGGTGTGAGCATTGCTTTCGGCATTGCCCGGTAATGGCTGGCTGTCTTCGTGATCATTTTCCGACGCGGATTCAGCGGTCGAAATTTCACCCGACGAATGAGCATGTGCTTCGTCGGGATGCGCCATTGCCGGGGCGTGAGACATCCCGGCGACAAGCGCTATACCAAGAACAAGAGTCATCAACCACCGCATATATTTCCGTCCTTATCCGGTAGCTAAAACGAGGGCAAATGCTATTTCGGCCGAAAACAAAATTCGCCCACCGGATGTCTCGATAATAGGGTTGGAGCTAACGGTAACAATCAATGATCACCACCGGTGTTCTTGGTCAAAGAGCGTGAGCTTCGCCAATAGCCATCGCAGAGAACCGGTCGAGACGCGCCTTGTCTGCCCTGCCAACCTCGGTCTTCACTGTTGCGTTGCGCTTCGTAGAGCTTCGACCTCGGCGCGAACCTGCGCGTAAAGTTGTTCGGGACCGAACTCGGCAAGGGGCTTCCCGTTTACGAAAAAGCTTGGCGTTCCCTTCACCGCGAGGCTGTTAGCATCGACCATATCGGCTTCCATGATGGCTTTAGCACCGGTCATGGGCATCGCCTTGGCCTTTTCAACGTCAAGTCCGGCTGCCTCTGCGGCCACCCAAGCGCTAGCCATGTTACCGTCATGCCACGCAGGCTGCGCTTCAAGGAGTGCGGACATCACCGGCTCCAGAACGCCCTGTGCGCGAGCGGCTTCCAGAATGCCGATCGCTTCCGCTGAACCTTGATGTAGTGGCAGATAGCGAAGCACGAGACGGACATCATTGGGATAGGCGGCCAGTATCTGTTTAACTCCCGGATAAAAGGCACGGCAAGCCTCGCAGGACGGATCGAAAAATTCTACAATCGTCACCGGCGCTGTCTTGGGTCCGATGATCGGCGAGTGAGCGCGAACAAATACATCCGCTTGCACAGTCGCAACCTTGGCAGCAGGTTCTTCGGCATATGTACGGCCGTAAATGGCTGCCCCGGCGGTAAACGCGCCAATGGCCAGCAAGCCAGTTAGTATAACTCCAAAACGTCTATTCATGATCGAGTTCTCCGAAATACGAGGGCGAGGAAAAAGGTGATGGCTGTAAAGGCGGAGAGCGAAAGAAGCGGGATTGGGACGCTGCCAAAAAGCGTCATCGCGCTGTCCGAACAGGAAGGCCCTGAACCGCATGGCTGGATTTTTTCGGGTGCAAAGCCAAAATATAGCAAAGCGTGATAGAAGGAAACGACCCATCCTGCGCCTGCGAGTGTGAGGGCATATGGGGTCACACCGCGATCAGACCTGAAGGCCGCAATACCGAGTATGATTGCCAGCGAAAACATAAAAACTCTCTGAAACCAGCACAACTCGCACGGATATTGACCCATGATCTCGCCAATGAAAAGGGCACCCAGGCTGGCCGCAAGCGCAACGATCCAGGCAGCAAATAACGCCGCCCAAGCATATGAGTAGTGACGTTGTAGCTCAGGGTTCATGATTTCCGTGCAGACCGGGGCAATTGCTTTTTCGACGCTAAATGATGCGAAAGCCTATCGATCGGGAGCTGGAATTTTTCGATGAGCCGCTTTCGGAACAGGCGCGCGCCAATGAACGGGAGCAAACCTTTGAGATTTGCTGAATGAACAAGCCGCACATGCGTACCTTCGCGCAGCAAAAGATACCGCTCTTCGATGTTAGCGAAGCCGCGTACACCGAATTCCAGGACCATTTCTCGCACCGGTTCAAGCTTTGTGATTCTGGCGGTCATGCTCATGCCGCTCGGCGCTTCCGAATTACTGCGATAGTAATATTCGACGTCCGCGCCTTCTTTGGCAGTTCCTTCGATTTCGACGAGCGGATGCCAGCTGCGATAGCGCGGAAAATCGACGAGTGCTCCCCATACCTTACTCAAGCTGGCGGTGATGAGCACTTCGGTGCTAATCTTCATGCCGCAACTCCTATTCCCAAATATTAGTGGCGGCGATGACCGCCGCCATGATGCCCACCGCGATGTCCCCCGCCGTGCAAAACAACACCGATCCCGCCGCTCCGTCGATATGGATAAGAAAAATAGGACGGAAAACCATATTCCGCGTAACCCGAAGTCCACGGCCTTGAACTAGCTGCGGCGACGAGGCAGGTAACTTCTGTTTTCTGTGATGTATCAGCAGACTGGGCGGGGTTCGTAGTATCTGGGAGCGGTTCTTGTGGCTGAGCAACTACTGCATTGTCGGCTGTGTTCACCGGTTGTGCAGCAATAGCTCCGGGAGTGTTGCAAGGGACGATGAAGTAAGCAAATCTTGGTCGTTCGTTGCCGTAAGACGAGCAACCACCCAATGTGGCAGCGGCAGCGGCGATAAGCATTGCCTTGGTCAAAACTGCTTTCATCTTGCATCTCCTCTCTCGAATTAAACATTCGAGCCATAAATAGGTTTACTGCACCGCAACCGCACGGCTGCCGAGCTTGACGTCGCAACGTGGATATAAAATGCCTGCTTGCGCCGTTGACGATAGCTGGTTCATTTCGATCTCCTTGATACTTTCTCTGAGTGCGACATGTTGGCAGCACCGCACTGTAGCGCGCATGGTTTAGCCGTGGGCGCGGTCGGGGGGTCCGGCGCCCACGGCAAGGCCCATTCCGCAGCGAACCAGGGCTTCTTCTCGTATGGAAGCCTCAAACGGGACGGTGAGCGGGGACCGATAGGGTCGAAGAGCCGTTCCGCTGCGCCTGCCAGCGGTACCGGGGTGTGGCGCATGGCCGCCGGATTGTGCAGGTGGTCAGGCATGAAGTGCTTCAGCATCGCCGCACGGCGTCGTTTCGGTTTGAAGCGTTGCGTGATGGATATTAAATTGCGTTTCCAGCATTTCTGCGACCGCTTTGCGGGTCACTTCACCCGTTGCCTCTGGTTGAAGAACGAGATGCGCAGTGAGGCTGGCATCGTCTCCGGCCACCGACCAAATATGCAAGTCGTGGACACCAGCGACGCCATTCACAGCATTGATCGACGCCCTTACCTTATCAAGGTCGATACTACGCGGCACGCCTTGAAGCAGAATATGAGTGGTATCGCGCAGTAAAGTCCAGGTGCGTGGCAGCACCCATAAGCCTATGGCGATGGCGACGATAGGGTCGATCCAGGTTTTGCCGGTGAGCCAGATTGCAATGGCTGCCGCAATTACCCCCAATGATCCAAGCATGTCAGCCCAAACTTCGAGATAGGCACCTTTCATGTTGAGGCTGGTTTCTTTGCCGCCCGCTAAGACCCGCATGGCGATAAGGTTCACGACAAGTCCGAGGCTAGCAACCGCCAGCATACCGATTGATTCCACCGGCTGCGGGTCGAAGAAACGCGAGATACCCTCATACAGCACGTAGCCCGCGACCACGAACAGCAGCACCGCGTTGAAAGCAGCGGCTAATATCTCGAAGCGGCGATAGCCATAGGTACGCTGTGCATCTGCAGACCGCTGTCCAATCCGCACAGCAACGAGCGCAATGGCGAGTGCCGCGGCATCGGTGAACATGTGAGCAGCATCAGACAGCAGCGCGAGGCTGTTGAACCAATATGCGCCAACAAGCTCTGCGACAAGAAAGCTGCCGGTAAGGCTAAGCGCAATCGCTAAACTGCGAGTGTTTGCCCCTTCGCCATGACTGTGGCCAGGAGACCCATGCCCTTCATCGCCGTGATTATGTCCAGCGCCCATTTCAGAAAGCCTTGGAAGGTGCAGAAGTGCTTCCGTCTATCGTTGGTCGGAATGTCCAGAACAGCAGCAGCGCATTGAATGTGACAAGGATGGTCGCGCCCGTATCGGCGATGATCGCGGTCCACAAATTGGTGATACCGAACACCGCGAGCACAAGGAACACCAGTTTCAAGCCCACCGCGATAACGATGTTGGTCATAATGGTACGGCGGGTCTTGCGGGCCAGCCGGATCGCATCGGGCACGCCCCACAGGCGGTCCTTTAATAGGCCTATATCGGCTGTTTCAATCGCAACATCGGTGCCACCGCCCATAGCGAGGCCAAGAGACGCGGTCGCGAGCGCGGGGGCATCGTTGACGCCGTCCCCTACCATTAGCACGGGCGCTTCGGCCTTGAGCGCTTCGATCCGCTTAAGCTTGTCTGCGGGCATCAACTCGCCTTCGGCTTCCATCCCCAGCGCTTGCGCCACTGCGGTTGCGGTACGCTGATTATCGCCGCTGAGCATCAGTGAACGAATGCCGATTGCATTGAGCGCGGCGACGGCGGGTCTGGCGTCATCGCGCGCCTCGTCACGCACAGCAATATGCCCCTGATACTTTCCATCCACCAGCAGCACGGCAATCGTCTTTCCGGCGCGTTCAAGGGCATCGATGCTGGCGGCAACGTCCGGGGCGAGCGCGCCTGCTGCACGCGGACTGAACAGCGCGACCTGCCTACTGCCGACCATGCCGATGGCACCTTCGCCTTGACGGATCGTCACATCGCTGGCCTTGGGCACGGCGATCTTCAGCCGCTCTGCCTCTGTTACAATGGCCTTGGCGACCGGATGCGTCAGCCCGGTTTCAATGGCAGACGCCAGTTCGAGCGTGTTTACGCCCGCAACATCGGTCACGACGGGATGCCCGCGAGTCAGCGTGCCGGTCTTGTCGAAAGCCGCGATGCCGATTTTCGCCAGCATTTCGAGTGCCTCGCCGCTTTTGATCAAGATCCCGCTGCGTGCTGCGGTGGCGATGCCGGTGGCAATGGCGGCGGGCGTCGATAGCACCAGCGCACAGGGGCAAGCAATCAGCAGCACGGTTAGCGCACGATAGGTCCAGGTCGCCCATTCGCCACCGAAGGCTAGCGGCGGCACCAGCGCGATAAGCGTCGCCAGGATTATGGCGGCAGGTGTGTAGTAAGCGCTGAAATTGTCGATGAAACGGGCGGTCGGAGCAGTGCTTTCCTGCGCCTGTGCGACCAATTCGCCGATCCGAGCCACGACACTGTTCGAGGCATCTTTGGTCACCTCGACCTTCAGCGTGCCGTCGCCATTGATCGATCCGGCAAATACGTCGGCGGCAATGCTTTTTTCGACCGGGCGCGATTCGCCGGTAATGGCCGCTTCGTTTATCTCGGAACGCCCATCGATAATGCGGCCATCGGCGGCAATTCGGTCTCCGGCAGAAACCAGCATGATCGAGCCGATGGCAAGGGTGGTGACATCGACGGTGCGCCGCTCGCCATCGACCTCGATCACAGCCTGGGACGGAAGCAGCTTTGCCAGCGAGTTTAAGCCCGAACGCGCTCGGGCAGCAGCAAACCCTTCCAGCAGTTCGCCAAGCGAAAACAGCACGACGACAACGACAGCCTCCGCTCCGGCTTCGATGGGAATCGCGCCGAGAACTGCAATCGTCATTAGCGTTTCGATGCTGAACGGACGGCCTTTTAGCGCCTTCGTAAATGCCGTTCTGGCAAAGGGTGCAACCGAAATGACCGCGCCGATGCCATAAGCCCATGGCGACCATTCCGGGCGCAGCCACGAAATCCCATAGGAAATGGCCGCAACCGCACAGGCAAACAGGAAGATGCGAAGGCCGGCGCTCTGCCCGACTCCGTGGGCATGACCGTCGTCATCGCTGTGTGCTTTTTCGACCGCAAGATCGTCACTCTGTCCCATATTCGGCCTTTCCTGAGCTTACCGATCTGCTGTGATTAAATGCGCGTTCGGCTCAATGCGCCGTTTGTCCAGCCGGTGCCTTGAGTGCGTCCGTCGGACACCGATGGAAAACGCGCGCGACGCCGCGATAGTTCCGCGTCATTAGCTTGTCGGGTGTGCGCTCCTCTACGCTCAGGCGCTTCATTTCGTTGGCCTTCATCATGTCGGGGAAAGGCATATGGCTGTGCGTATAGGCAATCGCCCCGCCTTCGTCTTTCCACAGGCCGGTTGCGAAGGGGCCTTTGTCAGGTAAGGTGACCTCGGCATAATAGCCGTCGGCCAGAAACACCCATGCCGGACCCGCCTCGCAATTCTTGCTTTCGCCAAGGCTCCAGACGCCGAACATATATGCAGGGTCAGGTGCCGCTGCGTAAACGGGCAAGGTAAGCGCAGCCGCCAAAATGAAAATAGACTTTCTCATGGTCTCTCCTTCCTATTTTTGCGGCAATTCGGTACCGAATGCCGTCACGTCGCTGTAATCGCCAGCAACATGCTGTTTATGGCGTCCACGCAACAACAAGTGGCTGATCGCAGGCAACACAAAAAGCGTCAGCAGGGTCGACGTAATCAACCCGCCGATCACGACAATCGCCAATGGCTTTTGCACTTCGGCACCGACGCCGGTCGCAATCGCCATCGGCACAAAACCGATGGCAGGAACGATACCGGTCATGAGGACCGCGCGAACGCGCTCCATCGTCCCTTCGCTAATTGCCGTATCGATCGGTTTGCCTTCGTCTATGCGCTGGTTGATGCTGGACATCACGACTAGTCCGTTCAGCACCGTCACACCCGAAAGCACGATGAACCCGACCGCCGCCGATACCGAGAACGGTAATCCGGTCAGCAGCAGCGCGAACACGCCGCCTGCAAGCGCCAAGGGTATTGCGGAATAAACCGCAATCGCCTGACGCACGCCGCCAAGGGCCATGAACAGGATACCGAAGATTGCGGCAAAGATGATCGGGATGACTATCGACAACCGTGCCGAAGCAGCTTGCAGATTTTCAAACTGACCGCCCCATTCGATGAAGCTGCCCGTTGGCAGTTTCACTTGCGCGTCTACCTTCTCCTGCGCCTCGGCGACAAACGATCCCAGATCGTTGCCGCGCACATTGGCCTGCACCACAACGCGGCGCTGGCCGTTTTCGCGGCTGACCTGGTTTAGGCCTTCGGAGAAGCCGAACTTGGCCAGTTCACTTAATGGCACCGAGGACCGTGCGCCGCCTTCGCCGGGCAACAGCACTGGAAGCGCTCCTACTGCATCGAGATCGTCACGCGTTGCCCCGTCAAGCCGGACAACGATGTCGAAGCGCCGGTCCCCTTCAAACACAATGCCAGCTTCGCGCCCGCCAAGAGCGGCAGACACGGTGTCGCTGACATCCTGAAGCGTTAAACCATAGCGTGCGATAGCGTTACGGTCGAACTGGACATCAAGGACCGGGAAACCAGCCGTTTGTTCAACCTTGACGTCGGCAGCACCCGGAACGGTTCCAATAATGGCTGCCACCTGATTTGCTGTCCGGCCCATTTCATCGAGATTGTCGCCATATATCTTAATGGCGACATCGCCGCGAACACCAGCGATCAGTTCGTTAAAACGCAGCTGGATTGGTTGGCTGATCTCAAAAGCGTTGCCAACCAACGGTTCCAATGCCTTTTCGACGCGCTCGATGACCTCGTCTTTGGTATCAACGCCGTCAGGCCATGCCTCGCGCGGCTTCAGAATGATGAAGGTATCTGATGCGTTCGGTGGCATCGGGTCGCTGGCCACTTCTGCGGTGCCGGTTTTGGAGTAGATGAACGCAACTTCAGGCAACGCAGAAACCGCTTTTTCAACCTTTAGCTGCATCTCCTGTGACTTGTTTAACGAGGTTGAAGGAATGCGGAGCGCCTGCATCGCCAGATTGCCTTCGCCCAGCACCGGTATGAACTCACTACCAAGCATAGTGAAGACAAGAGCGGCGGCGGCAAATGTCCCGCCGCCTGCGCCAATCCAGGGCCACGGACGTGCAATGACGCGTTGCAATACCGGTTCGTAACGCGTTTTGACCCAAGCAATTGCTTTGACGTCCTTTTCTGCAACTTCTCCGCGAATGAGCAAAGCAACCATTGCAGGCACGAACGTCAGTGAAGCAATGAACGCTCCAGCAAGTGCCAACATGACCGTGATCGCCATCGGCGAGAAGGTTTTACCTTCAACGCCGGTAAAGGTGAGCAACGGCACGAATACGAGGAAGATGATTGCTTGCCCGTAAATCGTCGGCTTCACCATTTCACGAGACGCTTCAAACACCTCGTGCAGGCGTTCGGTCAGCGTGAGCATTCGCCCTTCGTGATGTTGTCGCTCGGCAAGACGCCTCAAACAGTTTTCGATGATGATAATTGAACCATCGACAATCAGACCGAAATCGAGCGCGCCAAGGCTCATCAGGTTACCCGGCGTGCCGGTAGCATTCATTCCCATCGCCATCATCAGGAATGAAATCGGAATGACCAACGTGGCGATGACCGCAGCGCGGAAGTTGCCAAGAAGCCAGAACAGCACTGCTGCAACCAGCAAGGCGCCTTCGGCCAAATTCTTCTCGACGGTGCCGATGGTGGCATCAACGAGTTCGGAGCGGTTGAGCACTGGCTTCACGACGATACCCGGCGGCATCGACTTTGCTACTTCCGCAAGCCGTTCAGCCGCCGCCGAGGCCACGAGCCGACTGTTGCCGTCCGCAAGCATCAGGACAGTTCCGACCACAAGTTCCTTGCCGTTTTCCGACGCCGACCCGGTGCGCAGTTCGCCTCCCACCTTAACCGTAGCTACATCGCCAACCATGACAGGAACGCCGCCACGGCTTGCAACCGTAGCGCGGGATATTTCATCGACTGTTCGAATGCGGCCATCGGCGCGCACGAGGAATGCCTCACCGCCCCGTTCGACAAAGTTTGCGCCTACCGAGATGTTGGCCTTTTCCAAGGCCTCGGCCAGCTCCGAAAACGAAATGCCGTAAGTGGCAAGTTTGGAAGCGTCGGGTTGAACAACAAATTGTTTTTCATAACCGCCGATCGAATCGATCCCGGCCACCCCCGACACCGAACGCAATTGCGGGCGGATAACCCAATCCTGCACGGTGCGCAGATAGCCAAGCTTGGCAACATCATCGGTCAGGATTTCGCCGGTCGGCGTTATATATGAGCCGTCCGGCTGGAAGCCCGGCTTGCCTGCAACTTTCGGGTTTTCTTTTGTCCCGGCCTTTGCATAATCGATGGTATACATCAGGACTTCGCCAAGGCCGGTTGACACCGGTCCCATTTGCGGTTCGGCCCCTTCGGGCAATGTGCCTTTGGCCTGATTGAGCCGCTCGGCGACCTGCTGGCGGGCGAAATAGAGGTCGGTATGATCCTCGAAAATCACCGTAACCTGACTGAAACCGTTACGCGAAATCGAGCGCGAGGTTTCAAGCCCCGGAATCCCCGCCATCGCCGTTTCAACCGGGAAGGTTACGAGCCGTTCGATGTCGAGCGGCCCCAGATTGGGTTCGACCGTGTTGATCTGCACCTGCTTGTTGGTGATGTCGGGCACGGCATCGATCGGCAGCTTCAAAAGCTCCGACAGGCCGTAAGCCGAGATGATAAGCGTCAGGATGACCACGCCCCAGCGGAAGCGGATCGACGCGTCTAAAAGTTTATCGATCATATCAATGCTCCGCCTCGCCCTTGCCGAGTTCGGCTTTGAGCATGAACGCGCCCTTGGTGACGACGACGGCACCTGGTTTCAGTCCATCGACAATCTCGATACGGCCACCGCCACGCTTGCCAGTGACAACTGTCGTAGACTGAAAACCCTTGGCGGTTTTGACGAACACGACTTCCTTGCCTTCAACGGTTTGCACCGCTTCTTCGGGCAGTGCGATCAAAGCGCTATCGCCGCCGCCACGCGGCTTGATGCGCGCGCGCAGGCCCTGACCGGGGGTTAGGCCGCCGATCCCTTGCGGCGTCAGAACTATGGTTGCGGTTTTGCTATCAGGGTCGAGACTGGGCGTTGCAGAGCGGACCACGGCGGTGACCGTTTCGCCGCCAAGAAGTTCGATGACCGCTGTATCGCCGGGCTTGATGCGGCGCGCGTCGGCGGCCAGCACCGATGCGTTGATCTGAATGCGATTGGGGTCGGAAACGCGGAACAGTTCGGTTCCTGCCAAGACATAAGAACCTAGTTTGGCGTCGGCCTTGGTTACACGGCCCGAGATCAGGCTGACGACACCCAAGGTGCGGCCATCTCCTGACACCTTCGCAGCGGAAGCGGCGGACTGTGAGCGCCGCGCCTCTGCTTCGGCTGCGGCCAACGCCGCTTGTGCGCCCTCCAAATCTTGCCGCGCAGTAACCTTGGCATCGAACAGCTTTTTCTCACGCGCATAGGTCGAACGGGCCAGCGCGAGATTGGCCGATGCCGAACTGCGTTCTGCGGCAATCGACGCGGCATCGCGGCTTTCCATGACCGCTAATGCTTCACCGGCACGCACGAAGTCGCCCAGTTGGCGGTTGATGCGGACGACGGCGCCATCCGCGCGTGCGGTTAGAACTGCTTCGCCTTCGGGTGTCGAGGCGACAACGCCTTGCGCCAATATCTCGGCACCCAATCCGCCCGATTGCAATGCCTCGGTAACGATGCCAGCAGCTTTTGCGCGAGACTCCTCCATGAGGATTTGGCCTTCGACATGGCCTTCCTCTTCGGCCTCTTCGGCGGGCGCTGCTGCGGCAGCCGTAGTTTCCGGAGCGAACATTGTGCGGCCCAGCATTATCCCGCCACCGCCAAGCACGAGCGTCGCAACGGCCACTCCAGCTATAAGCTTGTTTCTGTTATTTTCGGTTTCCATAAGATTGTCCTTTACAGCGCGTTTGCGCGGATGAGAGCGGCAAGCGCTTCGGCACGGTCGAGCCGCGCCTGGATGAGATTGAGTTTGGCGGTGGTCAGTGCAGTTTGCACATCGAGCAGTTCCAGCAGCGAGAATTTGCCGGCATTATATCCGATCCGTGTCAGTCGGAGGGCTTCTTCAGCCTGCGAGATGCCAAGCCCCGCCAGGGCCTCATAACGTACCTCGGCAGCGCCCAGCAATATCCGCGCATCCTGACGGACTCTGGTTGCTTCGATCCGTGCAAGCATCGTGGCCGATTCTGCCGCCAGACTTTCAGATTGGGCTGCGTCGATATTACCGCGATTTCGGTCACGGAACGGCATTGCAATCGAGACACCGGCGACCAAAGCCGTTTCTCTTCCTTCAGCAAAGCGACGGACACCGCCGCTCGCCGTGACGTCGGGCACGGCGTTTGCGCGCGCCAGCCTCACTCTGGCAAGTGCCGCGTTTTTTTGCGCTATCGCAAGCTGTTCGTTCAGCGAGGGCAATTCAACTGGCACGTTGGGAGGTGCCGACTCATCAGTAAATGTGGCGGATAATTCAGGATCGTCGCTCCAGATCAGCGTTGCCAACAGGCGCCGCGAACTTAACAATTCACCCAAGGTGCGCGCCTGTTCCGCCCGTGCCTCAGCCAACGCAGCCTCCGCACGAAGCTGGCGCAAGGGCGGCTCCCGACCGGCATCGACAAGGACTTTTGCTATCCTCGCCAGCTCTTCGGCGGCGGCGGTATTGTCGCGTGCCAACACCGCCCGGTCTTCGTCAGCCCGAAGCTCGGCATGTGCAAGACGGATATCACGGTCCAGATCCGCCAAAGCAGTCTTGTATGATAGAAACGCAAAATCCCGTTCGGCGCGAGCGACCTCCACCCGCGCACTGCGCTTGCCACCAAGCTCAAGCCGCTGGCTTACTGCCAACGTGGTTTCAGTACTCCGAAGCCCCTGAAACGCGCCGCTGCCGGCGAAATTCTCTACCTCGATGCTGAGCTCAGGGTTTGGCGAAACGCCAGCCTGCCTTGCCCGGGCTTCCGCAGCGTCAGCCTGAGCCTTCGCTTGCGTAACGCGCGGTGAACTCTCGGTTCCTTTTGCTAATGCCTGACTGAGTGAAATGGGTTCCGCGCGAATGGCAGCACCGCTGAAGACAAGCGCCCCCGCCAAAAGCGCAGCGCGCAATGAAATATGCATAAAAAAATCCCTGAACGTGTGACACTGGCGCAGATGCACACTGGCATCCGTGCAACGGACTCAGTTCAGGCAGCGGGAGGTTGGACGGGCGGCGCTTGCGCGAATGAAATTAGCGCAGATGAGATAGATGGCACTACTGCAGCCTCTTTCAAAGGCAGGACAGCAGCCAAGGGTGCCTCAACAGCAGGCGTTGCCGTGCAACAGTGATGATGGGCAACAGCTTGTCCGGCGGGACTCGACTTACGCTCTTTGTCGTCATCACCAGTCGGCGCAAGTTCGTGGCTAGCATCAACCGTCAAAAAAACGCTCGCAGGGCTCTCCACGGCACACGCCAACGCCGACCCTCCGGCACCTGACCAGAGAACTGCAAAAGCAACCAAAAAGGTAAACAACCGCAAGCGCATCGGCATGCTGCTAGCATGAGCCTTTATGTTTCGCAATGGCACAATCACGGTCGATATTCTTTAAGTCGGGATTCCAGATCAGCGGGTATGGGCATGGCCTTAAAGGCGCTGACATTGGCCCTGCCGGTGTTTCCTTTTGGAATCCGTCCGGAAATTGCGCCATTGGTGCCAAAGCCAGCCGAAAAATCTGCCCTGCTACTTCCTTTGCATCCCGTTCAATAAGAGCAAATCGGAGCATGGCCCAATGGCTGGCAAGATGAGGCCCCAAATAGGGCTGCGAGACAATGTGCGCGCGTTCTAGCGCAGTCCATGCCCTTTCATTGTCGCCCAAAGTCTTCGCTTCTTTGAACAGCGCCATTTCTTCGGCAATCACGCGGCGCGCTTGCAACGTGCGTGCAAGACCGCGCCAGCGCCGCTGCCTATGCCAGTAAAAAACCTGCGCAAAGGCCCAAACGAACGGCGTCATTAGTCCGGCCGAGATTTCAACCTCATCGCTGTAATGCGTGCTAGCTTTGCCATCTGGCGAAATCGTGATCCAGTGGTCCCATTTCCTAATCAGAGCGCTGTAACCGTTGTCGCGCAGGCGCTTTGGCCAATCGCCGCTTTCCGGTTCGTGCACAGAAGTCACAATCCATTGCGTGCCAAACGGCAATATCCCGAGCAGCCTTAATTTCACCTGATACCGGCCACCGGGTTTGAAATGTTCGAACGGTTCGCTGCCGACCGGTATGAAACGCACCAGCGGCCACGCGATATGCACGAGCAGGGGCGCAGTTTGAACTTCCGACCAGACAATATCAGGAGGGATGTCAATTATCGTTGAAAGTGACACCTTCATAACGCCACCGTTCGCAACTCGGCCACTGCTTGCCGGAACACTTGAAGCCCGCCCGTTAGTGCCAGCCCCGCCATGATCGACGCGACAATCAAGTCAGGCCACGCGCTGCCCGTGCCAAGCACGCCAAGCGCCGCCAGCATCACCGCGACATTGCCAATGGCATCGTTGCGCGAGCATAACCACACCGAGCGCATATTGGCATCGCCCATCCGATAGCGGTATAGCAGCAAGGCAACGCCGACATTGGCGGTCAGCGCGAGCGCACCAACAGCGCCCATTGTGGCGGGGTCGGGCGCAGTGCCGTTCACGAACGCCAAGATTGCGCTGCCAAACACCCAAGCAGCAAAACCGATCATGAATAGCGATTTGAGCAACGCCGCCCGTGCCCGCCAAGTTAGCGCTGCGCCGACGACTGCAAGGCTCAGCGCATAGTTGGCAGCATCGCCGAGAAAATCGAGCGCGTCGGCTTGAAGCGCGCGGCTGTCCGCCGCCGCACCCGCCACCATCTCAACGAAAAACATCGCAGCGTTGACGATCAGCGCCACCCATAAAACGCGCCGCCAGCGCGGATCGGCCTTCGCCGTCTCGTTCCCACAAGCGCTTTCGCAACAGTTGTCAGCCATCAAACATCCTTCTCGACAAATCCCGAGTCGGACAACTATCTACACCCTCTAGCAACTAGAGGGTCAAGCAGTGAAAATTGGTGAGCTTGCGAACGCGACTTCGACTAAGGTTGAGACGGTTCGTTACTACGAGACAATCGGTTTGCTCGCGCCGCCTGCGCGGAATGCAGCTAATTATCGCAATTACGGTAGCGAACATTTAGCCCGTCTGTCCTTCATTCGCCGAGCGCGAGACCTGGGCTTCCCCTTGGAAGCCGTGCGCGAATTGCTCGCCCTGTCTGATAACATTGGTCAAAGTTGCGAAGCGGTGGATCTTATTGCTAATAGCCATCTGGCCGAAGTGAAACGCAAGATCGACGACCTAACTTCCCTTCGCAGTGAGCTGGAACGCGTTATAGGCAGCTGCCGTCACGGCACCGTTGGCGAATGCAAGATTATCGACACGCTCGCGCCGCGGGCGGCATGTTAGGCAGCGTGAATCGATCACCCGATGGTTAGCCCGTTCATTTAACTTGGCTCAACGCTCACGATAGTAAGAACGATCATCGCGATAGCGGCGATCAGGACCCAAGAACCGGGGGCAATCGGGAACTGTTTTGATCGGCGGCGGTTTAGCAGCTACATGGCTAAATTCGCTGTTACCCTAACATCGCAAGGAAAATATAATGCACGTCCAAGACATCATGACACAAAATCCCACGTGCTGTGGGCCCGACGCTACCGTGCAGGCAGCAGCTAAGTTGATGATGGAGAACGACTGCGGGGAGATTCCTGTCTTAGACGACAACGGCATACCCATTGGCGTCATTACCGACCGTGATATTGCATGTCGCTGCGTTGCTGAGGGTAAAACAAATGACACACGCGTTAGCGATGTTATGTCATCGCCGGTTGTGACGGTGACGCCAGCGACTAGCTTGGCGGACTGTTGTGCGGTAATGGAAGAAAATCAGATTCGTCGGGTGCCGGTTGTAGACGACACCGGCAAATGCTGCGGAATGGTATCGCAGGCGGATGTTGCTCTTGGCTCGGACACTGAAAAAACAGGCCAACTGGTCCGTGATATGTCGAAACCCAATCATGACCCGTCGCACGCGGACTGATCTCTCATTTGGTCTCAACAAGATCGGTATGTTGCGATAACTATTTTGGCCAGACTTAATATTGATTGACAGTCACGAGGTTGAAAAATTTTGTCATAGTAAGTTTCGCGGATGCGGCCGGTAAGCGCTCAACCGGCAGGACGTTTTAACAGGGTCCGATGGCCGAAGGGACATCGGACCTTGGTTATTCGAGCTTAATGTCCGCGACGATATTCGCGGTGATAGCTATCACGGTCGCGGCGATGATGACGGTCGTCACGGTGGCGATTACGCTCGCGGTAATGACGACGCGGCTGCCGGTCGTAATCGTCGTAATAGCGATCTGCATAGTCATAATTGTAACCGCGGCGCACCGGCTGATAATAACCATAGCCGCCATATCCGCTACCAATGCTGATACTGACCCCGCCATGACCGCGACTGTGATGTCTATCGCGCGCAGACGCGGGAGAGGCCACCATTGCTGCGACGGTAGCGGTTACAATGAACATGAATTTCATTTTCATAGCACTGCTCACTTTATCAAAACGCCCAAGATGGGCGGTTCATGAAATCGGTATATTGTTGTCGAAATGAACTGGCAGTTAACTATTTTCGATGTGTTCTGGTGTTTGCCAGCGACCATCTACTAACCGGCACTAGGCAAATCCGACGTTAGCGCGCAGCAGCTTGCCGTAATGGCTGACCCTAAGCAGCCACAGCCCGTCCAAGCCTTGGAATGGTTCGGATGTAGAAAAGTTCGCTGATGAGTTCGACCAACGTCTGCGTCACGATGATTGCGGGTAAAACGGGAAGCGCGCCGGGCACGGCAAGAGCCAGCGGCAGTACGACAAGCGAGTTGCGTGTTGCGGTGCTGAAGGCAACTGCGCGCCCCTCCTCGGCCTTTAGTCGAAACGCTCGCGCCACCGCCCATCCGGTGAAAGGAGCGAGGACTGCGAAGGCAACGTAGAACGGGACGACGAACAGGACCGCATCCAAGGCTTGCCCAAGTTGCGGTACGACGGCGGCGACCACGGCGAAGAGTACAAATGCGGTCGCTGGCACGGGGAGAACACCTAGGATCGACGAGACCCGCGCGCCGAGCGACACGCGGGCAGCCCATAACTGGACGAGGCCTGCGAACACCAGCGGGATGACGATCAGCCACAAGAACGCATGAATGAACGGGCCGGCACGGACGAGCTCGGCGGCGGCGTCACCTAGAATCAGGCGCAGATAAACTGGCAACAATGCCATCTGGAGCAAAAGCAGCGTGGGCGTCGCCGCAAGCAATAATTTGGCGTCGGCGCGACCGAGATGAGCGAAGGTAACGACGTAGTCGATGCAAGGGGTCAAAAGCACCAAGAGAACTCCCAACCGGATTAACGGGTCGACGGGAAGGAGTTGTGCAAGCACTGCAACGAGTAGCGGAATCGCTACAAAGTTTGCGGCGAGCAGCGCCGATGTAAAACGCCACCGCGTGAGTGCGCGCCCAAGATCGGCGAGCGGAACCTGTAGGAAGGTTACAAACAGCATGAAGGCAAGCGCGGGATTGATTGTCGCTTCGAAAACCATTGTCGCCGGAGCTATCAGAGCGAAAACTGCGCCAGCGACGACTGAATTAAAGTATATAGGCACTTGGCGTGTTTCGAGTAAATCTCTCACCCGTTGCATGAACCCGTCGCCTTACATCTAAAATGGTCTAGAAGTTCGCTTATCAGGCCGGCGCATTCAATGCAGCCCCTCGTCGCAAATTGAACCAAAATCCCACAACGAGGACGGCCAGCATGACGGCCTGCGCCAATAAAGGTTCCGTTGCGGGAAAAATTCCCAATGATCCTATGCGCGGGAACCCGTCCAGTGAATTTATGTTGATCAGGCCAGCTTCCTGTAGTGCAGCGACGCCTTTACCGATCAGGATTACCGCAAGGATTGCCATGAGCAGCGAACTATAGGCAAAGAACTTCGTGATCGGAAGCCGACGACTATACCGCAACATTGCCCAAGCGATAACACCGAGCAGGGCGATTGCGGTGGCTGCACCTGCAAACATCACCCCTCCGTTTCCTTGGGCGGAAAGCGCTGCGTAAAATATGATCGTCTCAAAGACCTCTCGGTACACTGCCAAAAAAGCAAGGCCGAAAAGAAACCATGCCGATCCACGCGTAAGGGCTTTACCAAGTGTCGCCCTGATATATCTCTGCCATTCGTCCGCTTGCGACTTGCCGTGCATCCAGATACCAACCGATAAGAGGATGACGGCTGCCAATAACGAACCGAACCCTTCGGTCAGTTCGCGGCTGGCGCCACTGATGCCGATGACAAATGTAGCAGCTATCCACGTTGCTACACCTGCAAGAAGAGCCGAGATCCAGCCGCCATGAACATAAGGCAATACATCGGCGCGGTCAGCTTTGCGGAGAAAAGCAATCATTGCGACGACAATGAGCAAAGCTTCAAGCCCCTCTCGAAGCAAGATGGTGAGCGCCCCGACAAAAGTTGACGCATCGCTCGCGGCACTGGGCGAGATCGCAACCTCCGCCTCGCTGAAAAGTCCGTCAAGGACTTCAACTTGGGTTTCGAGTTCGGAAACTGGAACAGCTTTGCTGATGGCTGAACGCAGACCGCCCATTGCGCGTTCAATACGCGCCATAAGTGCCGCATCGCGGGACGCAAGCATCGGCTCAACAGGTTCAAACCCGTCGAGATAGGCCGACAGCGCCAGTTCTTCGGCTTCACCTCGGTTACCGGCCCGATATGCAGCCAGAGACAGGCGTAATTTCTCTCGGGCGACCGCGAGTGATCCGGTAGGGGCTGTAGCAATCGCTTCCGGGTGCGCGCGTAAATAGGCGATAACAGCATCGGCCTTTTCCTGGCCAACTGCTGCACCCAGCTTGGCTGGCGTGATTGTTGCCAGCGTGGTCAGGTCAGGAATTTCCTTCCGGATTGAACGATCGCCTTTCCATAGCTTTTCCCCAACACTCGTATCTGTGAACGCAATGCCGCCGCTGTAGTTGGCAAGGGCCCAGCGGTCCTCGGAAGACAATTGCGAAAACGCCTGCATTGAGGTTCCGTCAAGGCCCTGTGAGATTACTTGATAGAGCGCAAAAAGGCTACGCTGCCGCGCGCGAGATATGTCCGCGAAAGCTATCGGTGCCGGATCGAGGCCGGCCGCGCTTGGTCCCCGACCATCGCCGGTCGCGCCGTGACAAGCCGCGCAATTTTCTGTGTACAGTTTTGCGCCATTGGCAAAATCGGGAGCTTTCCTTGGCGCAAGCGTTACCGGATAAGCTACCAACAGCGCGGCCGCCAGCGAGCGAGCATTCTTGGCTACCGTTTCGGGAGATGCCTTGCCCGCTATTGCTCGCTCAAGTCCGACCGCCTGTCCAACCAGTGCTTGTTGCGCGCCCGTTTTCGGCAACGAAGCAATACGCAGACGCGCCGTAGCAGAAAATTCCGTCATCTCCGCATATTCAGCTTCGCTGGTGATCTGGCCGTTCGAAACCGCCCCACTGTAATCGACCGCCACATAATCAAGCAGTCGCCATACCGTTTGAACATCCCCCGGTACGGCGCGCGCCATAACAGGAAACATAATCCCCAATAGGGTGAATACGAGAATGACGTGTGCTTTGAGGAGGCGAATGTTCACGGTGAGCGGCCTTTATCTATTTCGTTATGCAGTCTCGCGCATGTCAACGCGAGCATGCCGGATAATTTCGAAAGCTGAATGGAGAAACAATAATGCAATCACGCCTGCGACCGCAAGATCTGGCCATGCTTGTCCTGTCCATCCGACAAGTGCTGCCGCGAAGATGACGGCCACATTGGCAAGAGCATCGTTACGACTGAACAGCCAGACAGCGCGGACATTCGCATCCCCATCACGAAATCTGGAAAGAACCAGTGCGGCGCTGATGTTCACAATAAGAGCAACAATACCGATTCCGCCCATCAATTCGGCCTCGGGCGCAACAGCATTGAACGCGCGCCAAGCTGCGAACGCGAGGACCCCGATCCCAAGCGCGCCCAGAAAAAGCCCTTGTGTCAACGCTATCCGAGCGCGCTCATGTGCCGTCCAGCCCAGCGCCATAAGCCCGACGAGCGTTATCGACCCGTCGCCAATGAAATCCAGCGCGTCCGCCTTCAGGGCCTGGCTGTTGGCGATGAACCCACCTAATATCTCGCAAACCCCGAAACCCAGGTTGAGGATCACGACGATCCATAATGCACGGGCATAAGCCGGGTCTTTTTCAGCCCTTTTGGTATCACCTGTGCAGCCACAATCGCTCGTGTTTGTTTCGCTCATAATTGGTGTATAATTCCTCCAGTAGCTGTAGGAGCAAGCGAAATCTTGCGAATCGCTTGCATTAAGGAAAGAGATGTCCGTCCAAAAATCTACTTTGATCGGTGATCTTGCGCGGCGAACTGGCACAAAAATCAACACGGTCCGCTTTTATGAAGAGATCGGCCTGATGCCAAAGGCGGCTAGGACGGCAGCAGGGCGGCGAATATATGCCGAAGCTGATTTTCGGCGGCTCTCATTTATTCGCCATAGTCGGGGATTGGGTTTCTCGATCGACGAAATCAGATCACTCATGGCATTGTCAGACCAGCCAGATCAAGATTGCGCAGAAGCGGCAATGATTGCCCGTCGTCATCTCAATAGCATTGAAGATCGTATCGCAAAACTTGAGGCTTTACAAAGTCAATTGACAGAAATTGCAACCTCTTGCGCAGGTGGGCGCGCCGCTGATTGTAGCATCATCGAAGCTATTGTCGGAATCGGCGGAGCCAGTGAGTTCCTTGCCGAATAGCCTAACAATATTGGCGTTATTTTTATATTGTAACCTTCGTCAAATGCATGATCGGAATGACAAGCGACAGCCGACGCTACCCCTACCTGCTTATATTCGGACTGTCCTATTCATATGCTATCCAGCGCAGCAGGACAGCCTTGCTACATCCCTGTCGAATGTCTGCGCCGCCAATTTCAGGCCTTCGACATTGGTGAGATATGGAAAGATTGTCGCGCCAAGATCGGCTGCCGTCATTCCGCATTTGATCGCCAGAACCAACGTCTGAATAGAGTCCGCGCCTTCGGGGGCCATGATCTGGCCACCAAGCAGACGGTCGGTTGCTTTATCCGCAACCAGCTTGATGAGCCCGCGCGTGTCACGCGCTGCCAATGCCCGTGGAACAGCGTCGAGCGGGAGAAGCGACACTTTGACGTCCAGTCCCTTCGCTCGGGCTACCGTTTCCGTGAGGCCGACAGCTGCAACTTGCGGGTCGGTGAACACAACAGATGGCATCACACTATTATCATAGCGATGCTGGTTTCCTTGAACCGCGTTGCGTGCGGCCAGCTTAGCGCCGTAGGCGGCCATGTAGACGAACTGGTCTCGGCCCGTGACATCGCCAGCAGCGTAAACGCCTGGGGCGGTCGTTTCGAGATAATCATCGACGATGACACCTCCGCCTTCGACGACACCGATGCCATGCTCTACCAAGCCTAGACCATCGCTGTTCGCACGGCGTCCGGTGGCGATCAGCACTTGTTGCGCCGAGATGATCTTAATCGCAGCGACAGTGTCAAAATGGTCTCCGCTGTCGCAGGATAGGGTCTCGCAAGTCAACTCGATCCCTTCGCCCGCGCGGTCAATGCGCTGATAGGCGACACCGGCACACACCCGCACACCTTCGGCTTCGAGATAGGATTGCAGTGCTGCGCTCACTTCGGGGTCCATTTCGGGGAGCAGGCGGCTGCGGCAACAGATGGTAACAGCTACACCAAGGCGCGCGAACATCTGCCCCAGCTCAACGCCGATGACGCCGCCACCGATCACGAGCAGCGATTTTGGAAGACGATCAAGTGCCAAAGCCGAAGTGCTGGTGAGATAGGGAATGCTGTCCAGCCCCGGTATGGGCGGCACTGCGGCGCGGGCGCCCATCGCCAGTATGACTTTGCCGACCTTTATCGGCGCGTCGCCGACCAGCAGCTCACCACCGGCAAAGCGCGCTCTGTCCTCAATGTAGCTCACGCCCTCATAGAGGGGCAGAAGGTCAATGTACTTCTTTTGGCGCAGCTCCGCGACCAGATCATCTTTTGACGCAGCGAGCTGTGTCCAGTCGCTTAGCTCGACACTTCCACCAAGACCCGGAAAGCGCGCGGCGGCGCGTCCGCCATGCACCGCTTCGGCAGCGCGGATAAGCGTTTTGGACGGAACGCAACCGACATTGACGCACGTCCCGCCAATTGTGCCATGACCGATCAGTGCGACTTTGACCCCAAGTTCGGCGGCGGTAATCGCGGCGGAGAATCCTGCCGAGCCTGCGCCGATAACGGCCACGTCGAATTTGTCCTGCCCAGAGCGGTTGCGACAATCGTTCATTGAATTTTGCTTTCCTACAGCGCGAATGCCGCCTTTAATCAGTTTTGGATGGCCCGCGCCGGATAACCCGCATTGGTTGATGCAGCGGCGATCGCGGCCGCATTGGTTCGGCGCGGATCATATGTGGCACGCGCGGTTTTGGACGCGAAATCGACACTAACCGCAGTCACGCCAGTCACGCCTTCCATCGCCTTCTTGACGGTGATCGGGCAAGTGGCGCAGGTCATGTTTTCAATGGCAAAGGTGGTTTGCCGTTGCGCCGTTGCCGCAGCAGGGCGATCTTGCGCCTTACCGCCAACCGCATAGGCGACCCCGCCGCTAGCCGTTACCAGCAGGGCCAATCCGATAAGTAGTGATTTTCTCATTGAAAACTTCCTTTCAGTAGAACCAAGGCGCCCACCAGTCGATGGTGAGCGCGGGGATGATGATGGCAAGTCCGAACCACAGCACAGTTTTCGTGGTGCGAGCGGATTGCGGACGCGCGCAGTATGGCCCGTATTCGCAAGCAGGCTTTGACTTGAGATAGACATGCCAGAAGCCATATCCGAGCAGCGCAAGCGTAACCGCCGCAACATAGGGCTTAATGGGTTCGAGCGCAGTCAGATTGGCAATCCAAGCACCTGAAATACCTAGTGTGACGAACAGCAACGGCACGACACAGCAAGCCGAGGCCAGCCCCGCGCCGATCAGAGCGCCAGTGGCAATCCAGCTCGCCGATTTGGGTTTTTGCGTTTCAAGTATGGCGGGTTGCTGCTGTTCAGGCGCTGAGGCCACGACAAAAATCCTTTCTTCCGGTTGTATGATTCTCACTGTAAGCTCTGTAGCGGCTACAGACTCAAGAGGTATTTTAGTGGAAACACATGGCGGTATTTTGCGTGCCCAACTCGCCCGGAAAACCGGCTGCAATCTCGAAACCATCCGCTATTACGAGAAGGTCGGATTGCTGCCGGAGCCGCCGCGCAGTTCCAACGGTTACCGCGTGTATTCGCCCGAACTGGTGGAAAGATTACAGTTTGTATTGCGTGCGCGCGAACTTGGCTTTTTGCTCGAAGAAATCAAAGCACTGCTTGGCCTCGATGCAGTTCAACCAAATGCCTGCAACGACGCTCATGGCATTGCCAAGGCCAATCTGGCTGCGGTGCGCTCCAAGATTTCCGATTTGCAAAAAATGGAGGCGATCCTTGCGAGTGCGGTTGCCGATTGTGAGTCGCGCGATTTCGGCGGCTGCCCGATTTTGAACGCTTTGTCGGGTTCGTCGCTGAACGCGCAGAGAACTAAACAGTGAAAATCGGGGAAATGCCAAGCGCAACCGCGACCAAGGTTGAGACAGTGCGCTTTTACGAAAAATCTGCCTACTGCACGCACCGGGCCGTAAGACTGCGAACTATTGCGATTATGAGGGTGAGCATCTCGCACGCCACTCTTGCATTAGCCGAGCACGGAGTTTGAACTTCGGTCTCGAGGCAGTTTGCGAATTGCTTCGGCTTGCAGATGATCCAGATCAGCCATGCGCGAACATACACAGTATGGCTTTCAGAAAAAACTTGCGAAATCGACGCGAAGATTGAAGATCTTATGCGGCTTCGGTCAGAGCTCTTCCAGCTGGTTTCTCCTTGCGAGACAGGAACCGTTCGCTCATGCCGCATCGTCGAAGCGTTTGCGCCAAGGGGTTGAGATCGCGCGCCCGATTGACAATCGGGGGCGGGGCGCAGATATTTGCGGCATGCGGCAGACATTTGTCAGACTATGCATCTCAATTATAATGGTGCTTGGGTTAGGGGCAGCCAGTCTTGCGCACGCCAGTGGTCCTTGTGTGCCACAAATGCAGTTGCAAGAGCTTTCGCCGACAGTGCTGTCTGACTGTGCTCAAGGGTTTCTTCGAACCGAGAATGGGACAATCCCTTGCGGCAAAATGCGCGCGGGCTGCTTAACGGCTGCTTCTTGCTTCTCCAATGTCGGGCTCTCTGTGCCTGATATTCTATTCCCCATATATAGTTGCTCCGATGGCAACCAAGGAACGATGCGCATCGCTTTGCTCGGAGGCATCGCCATCGCGCCTCTGCTTCACCCGCCTACCCCCGCTTCATAACCTGAAATCATGCTCGCGTCGCGGAAACGCACGCAAATATCGGCGCAGAGGTGACCAACCAGCTGCGCTGAAATCTCGCTTATGAGGGCTCTAAAAATGAAATCTATGTTCTATTTAACCGCGCTGGTTTTGCTGGTGCCGCAGATCTGCGCAGCACCCGCTTCGGCGCAAAAGCCGGGCTCACCGGGTTTCCGGTCGGAAACCCCCCAGCAAAAAGAAAAGCGTCTCGCTTGGCTGGAGCGCCGAGCAGAAATTCGGAAAGGCGATAGATGGCAAGTTCGCCATGCTTGGTCGTGCGGATAATGAAAATATCTGGTTCTTGACGTCCACCGACATTCACGAATGGAATGGCGGTGCCATAGCCGTTGAACCACGCTGGCCCTGGGAATTTGTGCAGATCGGCAATTGCGGATCACCGATTGAAATCGATGAAGGCTGGCTGGTTGTCACGCATGGGGTTGGGGCAGTTCGCAATTATTGCATCGGGGCTTGCCTGCTTGATCGCAAAGACCCCTCGAAACTGTTGGCGCGGACCAAGCAACCATTGTTGCGGTCCGACATGGAAGAGCGCGAAGGCTATGTCCCCAATGTTGCCTATAGCTGTGGATCGATGTTGCATGGTCGTCAGCTCATTCTGCCCTATGCACTCGCAGATAGCTTCACGACCTTTGTCACAATCGATCTGAGCGATCTCCTTAGCGCCATGGACTGAGCTTTCCCTGCACAAGTCAGCTGATCGGCACGATTTCGGCCCAGCGTTTTTCTCCAGCACCGATTGCAAGGGGTCGACCCGCCGCGTGCGTATATAAAGTCAGACACGAGCGAAGCGGGAAGCTGCCACAAAATGACGAAGGGCGACCAAGTCCGGACTGGAAGGGCGGCGGGCCTCAGCCGACATTGGCAAAGGCGTGCCGCGTCTGCGCGCGGGCATGGTCGCAATTCTCCTGAAGCTGGCTGTCGCAGCTCTGCCACCGATCCGTCCGGCGCTACCGAAAATCGATGCCGCTCGTGGGTATTCCAAAGGCCAGTCCTGTGACTGCGTCACTTGAACCCCGCTGCACTGTCGATGGCTTCGGGCAAGATCTTACTCGATCAGCGTTGCGCGCTGTCACCGGATATGTCGTGTCCACTTTGGACCGGAACGGTGTGATCATCGAGATCAACGACGATGCGCAAGCCATTCTCAGACGGCCTTTGTCGAGCCTTTTGGGCAACCCCCATGATCTCCTCTATCCTCTCGATGAGCGGGCTGCAGGTCAACCGATCGCTGACCGTGAAATGGCATCGCGCGACGGAAAGCTGGAGCGAGATGCCTGGCGCGTGCGTGGCGACGGGACAGAATTCCTGGCCCAATTAACCATCGACCCTCTTCTCGATGAAGATGGGAGAGTGCTTGGTTTTGGCTGCATCGAGCGCGATATCACTCACGAGGTGTCCGTTCGGACGTCATTTGAAGCGCGGGAGCAACATTTGCGGTCGATCCTTGCGACCGTCCCCGATGCCATGATTGTCATTGACGAGAAGGGACGTATCACCTCGTTCAGCGCTGCTGCAGAGCGGCTATTTGGTTTTCTCGAGCAAGAGCTGCTCGGCGCCAATATCTCTTGTCTCATGCCCGAGCCCGACCGCTCGCGGCATGACCAGTACATCGCGCACTATCTGAGCACCGGCGAACGCCGGATCATAGGGATTGGCCGCATTGTCGTTGGCCAACGCCGCGATGGAACAACCTTTCCCATGGAACTTTCGGTTGGCGAAGCGGGCGAACAAGGAAGCCGGGTATTCACCGGCTTCATCCGCGACCTCTCGGCAAAGGAACGGGACGAATTGGAGATCAAGACGCTTCAAGCCGAGTTAGTCCATGTCTCAAGAATCAGCGCGATGGGCACGATGGCGTCAACACTGGCCCATGAACTCAATCAGCCGCTCACGGCCATTGCAAACTATCTTGAAACGGTGCGCGATGTCTTGGATGGGCAAAGCAGTCTCCCGCCGGACAAACTCCGCGATGCAGTGAGTGAAGCAGCCGAGGAAGCGCTTCGCGCAGGAAACATCGTTCGACGCCTGCGAGATTTCGTTGGCCGCGGCGAGGTAGAAAAAACTATCGAAGGCCTTCGCGAGCTAATCGAGGAGGCCGCAAAGCTCGCTCTCTTGGGTGCGCGTGAACGAGGCGTGCGGAGCTTTTTTACATTGGACCCTGCGGCCTCGCCCGTTCTGGTCGATCGCATCCAGATCCAGCAGGTCCTCGTCAATCTCATGCGCAATGCCGTGGAGGCGATGGTCGATGTCAGTCGCCGCGAACTGCGTGTCTCGACGCGATTGACGCCTGGAGGCTTTGTCGAAGTATCCATCGCCGATAGCGGAACGGGAATTGCGCCCGAGATCTGGCCGAGACTTTTCGATGCCTTTGTGAGCGGCAAGGCTGACGGGATGGGGCTCGGTCTCTCCATCTGTCGCACCATTATCGAAGCTCATGGCGGTCGCATCTGGGCCGAACAACCGCCGGACGGAGGCACAATTTTCCTATTCACATTGATTCATGCCCGCACGGAAGACACCGATGACTAAGAGCAAAATCATCCATCTCGTGGACGACGAAGAAGCTATCCGGAAATCAGCGGGATTCATGCTTCGAACCTCGGGCTTCACCGTGCACAGCTACTCATCGGGCACCGAATTTCTGAAAGCAGCGCCGAATGCGAGCACCGGATGTGTTTTGCTCGACGTTCGCATGCCCGATCTGGATGGCCTGGAGGTTCAGTCCGCCATGAAAGTCAAGGGTGTGGCGATGCCCGTGGTCATTCTCACAGGACATGGCGATGTGTCCGTGGCGGTGCAGGCAATGAAGGCCGGTGCCGTCGATTTCATCGAAAAGCCTTTTGAAAAGGCTGCCCTGCTAGCTGCGATTGAGCGCGCATTTGCCCGGATTGAAGACACGGATAGCAGAGCGTTGGAAGAATCTGAAGCTCAGGTGCGATTGGCGCTTCTCACGCCGCGCGAGCACGAAGTGCTTGCGGGCCTTGTGCGCGGCCATCCCAACAAGACAATCGCCTATGATCTCGGCATATCTTCGCGCACAGTCGAGGTTCATCGCGCAAGCCTCATGGGCAAATTGTCGGCGCACAATCTTTCCGACGTCTTGCGGATTGCCTTTGCAGCCGGCGTTGGACGTATGGGAGCTCGCTAGGAGGTTTACGTACAGACTGAAGCGCCATTGATCGCAATGTTGGACAAGCAATACCTTCATTTGATTGTCTGGAACCATGTCCGCGTCAACCGGCGTAAAGCCCCGAACAGCCTTCACAATTCTGATATCGGACGATGAAAATGCGGTGCGGCGCTCGATGCAGCTCATGCTGTGTGCATGCGGCTACGCAGTCAGAAGCTACGCCAGCGGGAATGCGCTCATCGCCGACCCGCAGGCGCTGTCCGCCGATTGCCTGGTGGTTGACTACCGAATGCCCGATGTTGACGGATTTTCGGTCCTTCAGGAATTAAGAGCGAAAGGATGGGAGGGAAAAGCTCTCATGGTGACGGCATATTGCAATCATGCTCTCGAAACGCGCGCCCTCGCTGCCGGCTTCGATGAGGTGGTAGCAAAGCCATTTGTGGCGCGCGCAATAATCGATGCGGTCGCCCGCTTCGCAAAAGGTGCGGATTGAGACCATTTTTGGCCGGGATTTCGCGTCCATCGGCTCGGCAAGGCGCTGACCTGCGTTGTCAGATTACAAGAAACGCTCATCGCCATATCATGGCGGCGTTGACTGATAATGGCAGGAGAGCTGCCTTCTCCGCTCAAGGCAAAGGCGCGGACTTGCATCATGCAGCGGTCAAGCAACGCTCGAAAACCACTCTAAAGTCTTTTTTTATCATGGTCTAGTTTCGGATCAGCCTCTTAAACCGCCCATGTCAGCCTCTTCCTAGAAATTTCATTTATTTGAAGGCCTTGATCACGGCGTCAATCTTCACTTTAACTGACTTGTCATGCTGGGTGACTGGCGGAACTTTACGGTCAACCCCGAGCAGTTCATAGACACCCATCTGAGCAGCCCGCACCGAATATTCGACGGTGAAGACAACATCGTCGGCAATTTCGACAAACTGACTCACCAAGGCCAGGTTCTTGGAATTCTTAGGCACTGGCAACGGCCTGTCGCTGTGCGCGCGGGGCATGAACATGCTGGTGATATAGGGCATGCGGCAGGGGATACAGTTCGCATTTGAAAATGTTTCGTCGAAGTCAAAATTGAGATGCCCTGCAAGCTCACGCAGGATTTCCGCTCCCGAGCAGTCTGACATTGGTTTGGCGACAAAATCACCAATACGGTCAGGATGCAAAGCATAGCCCCATAGCACCTGAACATCGTCGGGCTGATCGATGAAATGCGGCTGATGGTACAGGACGACCGACATCAGCCAATTGGAATCTTTGAAGGTAACAAGGCCGCCAGTACCTGCGGTATTGCCGGACAATTTCTCCATTTGATCAAAGAAAGCCGTGTCTTTGAGCGTCACCGTAAAGGAAGCCCAGTAGGATTCGGGTATACTCGAATTGAAAACAGCCGGATTACCTAGCTCTGGGCGGCCCTCTGCCAGTTTTTCCCAAAGCGTCCAACCGCCGCTTTCCGCTTTAGTCAAATGCTCCGGAGCAGCGGTCATGCTACCCAGGCTTGAGGCGTCGGTCATCGAACCATTTTGGAAGAAGACAATATCGTCTTTTCCCACCGTGACAGTTTTTTTGGTTCCTGATTGCTGCATCGTAATGCCCTTCACAACGATCTCAGACCCCGCTTCGAGGTCAAAATCGGTAACAGTACAATTGTTCACGAATTGGACATCACGATCTTCAAGCCAGCGAACTAGAGGCCGAACAAGAGCATCATACTGATTATAGACCGTGCGTTTGACGCCTGCGAGAGTCTCGATCCGGGAGAATTCCTTCATAAATCTGTGCAGATAGCGCTTGAATTCAACCGCACTGTGCCAAGCCTGAAAGGCAAAAGTCGTTTGCCACATGTACCAGAAATTATTGGTGAAAAATCCAGGGGACAGCCAGTCGGTTATGATACTGGTTCCGAGCTTTTCTTCGCTGGCTTCGCTAAGAATTAGCAATTCTGCGCGGTCCCGCATGGTAAACCCCATGGTTGAAACGTCAACTATGGAACGATTGCGATCAATGAGCCGTGCCTGTGAATGCGCTTTTACTCTCTTGTTAAACGCAACAACTTCGTCGTAAACGGACATATCAGTATCGTTCAGCGACGGGATCGTTTTATACAGATCCCACATGCATTCATAGTTGTCGGTCGTGAGCATTCTTCCACCGCGTAGACTATATCCGCCTTCTGCGATCGGTGCCGCATCAAGACTTCCACCGAGAAGCGGCTTTGCTTCATAAATCGTTATGTTTTTGCCCTGCATGCCGGCATCGCGGATCATGAAGGCGGCAGCGGCCAACGAGCCAATGCCGCCGCCGACGAGATAGGCTTTCCTATTTTGGTTATTCTCTAGCATGTCATCCCGCATTCATTCGAGGTCCGTCAAGGGTGCCACCCCAAAGCGAGTTGCCACAGCACACGGCAACTCATCCAAGCATCAACCGCCGCAAGCAATCGGACACCCAAATCCAACGATAAAGGCTGACCCATCCATGCTGTCTCTCTCACCAGCGCGAATTCTGAATCAGAAATCCGCCCCGTGGAAATCCCTCGCGATTCAAATGGGTCGAAAACCGCTCTAATGCCGACTTGGGGGAGCAGGCCAGACGCCGCTCCTCCCAAAAACGCTCTACTTGTGTTTGTGTTCTGGCATCGGCTTGTCCGATGGCTTGGCTGTCCCCATCGGTTTCATCTGGCCGTCCATACCGGCGCATCCCATTTTGCCCATGCCCCCCATTCCAGCTTTGCCCTTCTTGCCACCATGGCCTTTCATCTTTTGGTCGTGCATCGGCTTATCGCTGCCTTGCATGCAGTGACCATTGGATTGGGATGGTTCCGCCTTGCTCGCACTCGCTGCAGGCTTTTTCGGTGGCGCCTTGGGCGCTTCGTCGGCGTAAACAGGAGCTGTTGCCAAAGCAACCAAGCTCAAAGCGGTGAACACTTTAGAAAAACTGCGCATTGCATTCTCCAGACTGAAATCAAAACGAGGAAATCTGCTTGGCGTTCAAAATCTGGGCCAAGCCGTGCACTGAAAATGCTACTTCCTGCATTGCGGGGCTATACGTGTAGTCCACAATTCGGGAGATTGCTTAGTCTTGGAGCCTCATGGCGCAGGCGAGCCCGTCTACCTCTGCCCTACGGCAGCAGATTTTTTCGCAACTACCGATTTACCCCTTGACCTTGGACCATGGTCAATAGGCTAACCAGTGCCCCGAGAGTCATCATCAAAGGTTATGGCTTGACGGAAGGCGAAGGATCAAGTGCTTGATGTTAGAGTAACAAATGACACATCTGCATCCGCGATTAGAGCCTAGCAGATGCTGAAAAGCGGCCGCCATCCTGTGCACAATACGTATTGAGGATGGTCCGACAATGAGCGCAAATGGCTTCGGTTGAAACAAGCATGATCCGTCGCAGTACAATTTTGTCGGCATGGGGGCTGGCTTCGGGGGTGCCCCTTCGACCGGTGGTTCGGGTCAAAAGATATCGTTCTGGACTCGCAGGAGGAACATTCAGCCCGCTGTATGGAAAGTAGCCAACAGCCTAAATCGAAAGGATATGATTAGCCATGAAGAAATTTTTTGCACCCGTTCTGATCGGAGCGGCGCTGTTTGCAGCAGCTCCCGCTCTCGCCCAAGGGCTCGGCCATACGTGGATCATGCGCGGCCAGGTCATCGCCGTAGAACCAACTGGACTCGTCATCTGTATTGGCAAGAGTGACGGTGCGCAGCCTGGTCAGGTTCTGGATGTCTATCGCGCGAAATATCACCCCCACGGCACCAAATCGAACTTACCCAATTACACGCGGGTCAAGGTCGGTTCGGTCACGATCAGTGAAGTAATCGACGATCACTTTGCTCGTGCGCAGATCACTGACGGTAAGCTGGAAAAGCACGACATCGTTGAACTCCGAAAGAATTGACCGAAGGCGGGGCAGTCCCGTCCGGGCTGCTCCTTCACCGGCTGAGACACCTCACTTACTACTTTGGGCCCGCAGGCATGAAAATGGGCCGGCGGTAGGTGGGTTCGTCGTCGGACGAGAGGATGATAGCATGCGAGGATATACCATTGGTGCCCTGGCGGCCGCCTGCTCAGTCAGGCGCGACACGATCCGCTATTATGAACGGTCGGGTCTTATGCCTCGCGCCGACCGGACGAGCAGCGGATACCGTATCTACGGCGACCGCGATGTCGAACGCGTCAATTTCATCAAGACCGCACAGACGCTGGGGTTCACGTTAAGTGAAATAGGAGTTTTACTATCGATACGCGGCCAAGCCTCGGCTTCTGCTGCCGACGTCGTAAAGCTAACAGAAGAAAAAATTCGCGACCTGTCAGCCAAACTTCGGCAGCTGCGCGGGATCAAGCATGCGCTGGAACAGCTCGTTGCGGATTGCCCGATCGATGTCCCGGTCAGCGATTGTCCGATCATCTTGTACATGTCGCATCCGACGCATCGGCACAGGCATAAGATCCAAAGTGAAACCATGCCCAAAGCCGCAGACCCCTGACAGCCTTCGGCAGGCGGCGCACTCCCCCCTGAACTTCCCCCCGACGCCGCCTGCCGGGGACAGTTCGCCAAAAACCAAAGGAAAGATCATGATTAAGTACATTCTCAAATCGGGTTATGCCATACCCGTCATCGCCATGACGGCGGCTGCGGCGGTGCTCAGCGCCTGCAGCCCGGCCAGCAAGTCAGACACAAACGCTTCGGACGGCAATACAACAGTCCAGGCCGTGCCTGCCAACGAGACGGACACCTCTGAGGACGCCGCAGAAGTCGCCCGCGAAATGCATAACCGGATGAACGAAGACCAGGCCATGCATGATTCGATGAAAGGCGGGTGGATGCCTGATGATCAAATGGACAAGATGCACCAACGCGGAATGAACGATCCGGCTATGAAGGGCGGCGCAATGCAGGGCATGGGCGGCAAAGCCCCCTCAGACCCGGCACCGAAGGACAAGGCCGATCCGATGCCGATGAACGATATGTGATCGGCCAAGCCTGGCGTCTGTTGGACATGCTAATCATTTCTATATTGCGCCGGTCAGTACCTATTTTGCTTGCTGCCGCTGCCTTACCCCCACAGGCGGCAGCGGCTCAGGCAGTTGCCGATCATGCCGCGCACCACCCCGGCAACGGCACTCCGGCTGCCACGGTGCCCCAGCCCGCAGCGCCCGCCCCGCCTTCAGCGAGTCCGTCCGCGAATACAGGCGCAGCCATGTCCAAAATGATGGACGAGATGATGGGCAGCGAGATGGAAGGCGGTAAGCAGACCGCCGCCTATTCGGCGCTGCTGACTTTACCTGAACTCGATCAACGCGCTCGGACGACCGTTGCAGCTGAGGCAGCGGCGCGTCTCCATCAGGGCGTGACCCTTGCGAGACAAGCAGGCGATGCCCATGGCCCCGGTCAGGCCGATAGCTCTGCGATAGCGAGCCAGCTGCGCGAAGCCGCAGCGCTGGTAGAGAGCGGAGCTGCGACCACGGCGGCACTGGACGGGAGCCGACCTGGTAGCAAGATCGCCAACGACTGGTTCCGGTCCGAAATGGGGCTGGGAACACCTGAGGATCATGCCTCGATGGAGGGAAAATTATGGGGGCTGTCCGCAGGGCATTGGCTGTTCATGGCGGTAACACTGCTTGGGCTGGCGGCGCTGCTACTCCTTCAGTTGCTGCGTCTGCGCCGCGTGCGCGCGCTCATTGCCCCGGGTCAGCTGCCGCGTCCTGTAGACTTAAAGCCTAGTGCATCATTGGATCCAAGGCGCGCCAAGACAGGCACGGCAGTCGCCCGCCAGCAACTTTCCGATACCGATCAGGTACCGGCGCGGCAGGCCGCCCCTCCGAACCGCGCGGCAGCGACCAAACTCAACCGCTGGAGCGGGGAGTTGCGGATTGCGCAGATCTTCGACGAGACACCGACCGTCAAAAGCTTTCGGATGATCCTGCCTGGTGCGGATCGGCTTCCCTTCGACTTCATGCCCGGCCAATTCCTCCAGGTCGAGGTGCCGAAAGACGATGGCAGCAAAGCCAAGCGCTCCTATACGATTGCCTCCTCACCGACTCAGCGCGCTTATGTTGAACTTACGGTCAAACGCGAAGCGCAGGGTGCGGTTTCGCGTTACATGCACGACGCGTTGAAGCCGGGCGATCTCCTCCATATCGCCGGTCCCTTCGGCCATTTCACTTTCACCGGCACCGATGCTGAGAGCATCGTTCTGATTGCTGGCGGCGTCGGCATTACTCCAATGATGTCGGTTCTGCGGTTCTTGACCGACACGGCATGGAGCGGGGACATCTTCTTCGTTTACGCTGCTCGCTCGACCGAAGAATTTGTTTTCAGGAGCGAGATCGAGCAGCTCGAACGGCGTCATTCCAATCTGCATGTCTTTGCTTCGATGCAACGTTCGCCAGGAACCGTCTGGCACGGAGCCGAAGGGCATATCACGCGTGAGTTGCTTGAAAGCGCCGTCCCCGAGATCGCCAAGCGGCGCGTCCATTTATGCGGACCACCGTCGATGATGGCCGCAATGCGCGACATACTGACACAGATCGGCGTACCCCAGGCCCAAATATACAGCGAAGCCTTCGGCCCCGCCTCATTGCCAATCGATGACCTATCCAAGGAAGATGGTGCAGAACAGCCCGAGGCGTCCTCTGCAGAGGCGGCGCCGGAGAAGACAAAAGTGGCACGTGATGAACTGGCTGCGACAACCGTGACGTTTTCGATTGCGGGCATATCGGCTCCGCTCGATACCGACGAAACGATCCTTGAAGCCGCCGAGACGGCGGGGGTCGAAATCCCCTATTCCTGCCGGGTCGGTGAGTGCGGTGTCTGCGTCACACGACTCCTCGAAGGCGAAGTTACAATGGATGTCGAAACCGGTCTGGATGCCGCCGATAAGGCGCAAGGCTATGTGCTTGCCTGCCAGGCGCGGTGCACGCGCGGCCCGCTGGTGGTCGAAGCCTGATGCGTGAGCGCAGCGACATCTTGATGGGGTTGCTGTTCGCCTTCCTGCTGATCTTTCTGCTCGGCTTTATTGTTCATGCCTCACCTCGGTTTCCCGGTAGCCTGTCAGGCAGCCTTCTCGGGATAGCCGCAGCCTTGCTGATGCTGGTTCCCCTCGTCCATGTCGCTGCGCGGCGCATTCCATCATTCGGGAAGTGGCTCGACCTGCGGATCAGCAAGCGGACTTTGCTGTCGATCCACATTTATGCCGGGGCATTCGGGCCAATCCTCGCGCTGATCCATGCCGCACACAAATTCGAGAGCCCGCTTGGGATCGCGCTGACGGGTACTGCGATCCTTGTCGTCTGGAGTGGTTTCGTCGGCCGCTATTTTCTGATTCAGGTATCCAAAGCCATCCGGGCGCGCGAATCCGAGTTAGCAATGCTGCGGCTGGGTCTGGATGCACAGCCGCCAAAATCTGAGCCGCCCAAGGGAGACGCAAGCAATGGCCTTAGCCGCTGGCGTTTTCTGTTTGCCCCGACTGACGACCTCGACCCTGCGGATCTGGCCGACGCCAAACAACGCGCCGAAGCGCTGGCAGATACCGAATATGCCGTGCGCGCCGAACGGGCGGTCTCCCGGCTGTTCGGGACCTGGCGGACCATCCATATCGCCACCAGCACATTGCTCTATGCGCTGCTGTTGCTCCACATCTGGGCCGGCTACTATTTCGGGTTTCGCTGGCTATGAAGGGCATGCGGCTCCTCTACGCCGTCTATGCGCTGGCCCTGGTGTTGCTGGTCATCATTGTGCCACTCATGACCCATGGCGGCGGGAGCAGTGCTGTCAAGGGCTGGACGGCACTGGTCGATCCCGGCCCGCTGTCCGCCCAACATGCTTCTGTGAAGGCGGATTGCGAAAGCTGTCATACGCCGCACAAGGGCGTCGATCCGGTAAAATGCATTGCCTGCCATATCGGGGCGGACTTCGGCACCAAGGCATCGACGCGGTTTCACGCCAACGCCAAACAATGCACAACCTGCCATCTCGAACATGACGGCGGCGCGAGCCTCACACGCATGGATCATTTGGCGCTGCTCGACCCCAAGCTCTGGCGAGGCCCGGGCGTAACAGCAGATGCAAGTCCGATAGGCACATCATCCAAGACCAGCAATGCCCTGTCATGCGCAAGCTGTCACGCGGCACGCGATCCGCATCAGGGCCTATTCGGCAAGGACTGCAAGAGCTGTCACACACTTATAGAATGGAAAATTGCCAAATTTCGTCACCCTTCGGTCAATTCACGGCAATGCGCCGAATGTCACAAAGCACCGCCAAGTCACTTCATGATGCACTTTAAAATGGTGTCACAACGCGTGGCCAAAGAGCACGCTCCAGTCAATCAATGCGTCGCCTGTCATACCACTGACAGCTGGAACAATATTCGCAAGGTCGGATGGTATGACCATCATTGAGCCTGCAAATGCCGCGCTCGACACGCTCGTCCGTTTCGCGGTGCTGCTGCTCGAACTCGCCGGGACGATGACGATATTGGCAGGCGCCGTTGCCGCCATTTTCCTGTTCGTGTCGCGCGTGCGCGCGTGCGGCATTCAGGCCGCTTACCAGCCCGTCCGAGCCGTTTTGGGCCGCAGCATTCTGCTGGGCCTCGAGTTTCTGGTGGCTGGCGACATATTAAAGTCGCTCGTCATCAATCCCAGCCTTGATGACCTTCTTGTCCTTGCCGGCCTTATTCTCGTCCGTACATTTCTGAGTGTTTCGCTCGGGGTCGAGATCAACGGCCATTGGCCTTGGCAGGAAACAGCCATGGCAGGACGGACCCAACCCGTTGTGCGCCCCAACTATCGCGCGAAGAACGATCCGCCACGAGGCCAGGATGAGGGATAGCGATCACCCGGCTCCCGACGAAAACCGGCTTGTCTGCGCCGCTGGCCGCCATGTCCAAACCCTCTACGAGCAGGCCCCGCATTGCCGCACTCCCGCTCATCGCGAGGAGGGCTGCCAATGAGCCGACAAGTGGAGCCCGGCCAGACCGGTGTCATTCCCTTTGGTCCAAGCGGACATGGCCTCAAAGCTCGGAAATTGGGGCTGATTGCGGGGTCGGCCGAGCCGATCGCGGTGATGCCCGAGGACTGCGCCATATGCCGGGCCGAGGGGTTGACGGCGCGCACTTCGATTCTTGTCGAAGCAGGTGATCGCCAGATTGTTGCCCGATTGATGCGATCAACAAATGATCTGGTGGCCGAAGGCGACATCGGACTTTCCGATGAAGCCTGGACCAGACTTGGTCTCAGCGGCGGTGAGCCTGTCAATGTGCGCCATCCGCAGCCGGTGCCGTCGCTCAGCGCCTTACGCAAGCGCGTCTACGGCAACAGGCTGGCCCAAGCCGACTTCGCAAACATCATGTTTGACCTTGTCGCCGGGACGTACAGCGATGTCCATCTCGCCTCGTTCGTGACCGCCTGTTCGGCCTTTCCCCTCGACCTTGATGAAATGATCGCGCTGACGCAGGCGATGATCGGCGCGGGCAAAAGGCTAACCTGGCATCAGCCGGTTATCGTCGATAAGCACAGCGTCGGCGGACTACCGGGAAATCGGACAACACCAATCATCGTCTCTATCGTAGCCGCGCTCGGTTTGGTCATTCCGAAAACGTCCTCGCGGGCCATTACCTCGCCGGCCGGCACCGCCGACACAATGGAAACGCTTGCACCGGTCGATCTCGACATCGAACAAATCCGCGACGTGGTTGCGCGGGAGAACGGCTGCCTGGTCTGGGGAGGAGCCGTCGACCTTAGTCCAGCCGACGATATCATCATCGGGGTCGAACGCGTTCTTGATCTCGATTCCGCAGGCCAGTTGGTCGCATCTGTGCTGTCAAAGAAAATTGCGGCAGGTGCCACGCACCTCGTCATCGATATGCCGGTCGGCCCGACGGCAAAGGTCAGGACCCTTCAAGCCGCTGATGAATTGAGCTTTTGGCTGGAGGCGGTTGCCGCTTCGTTCGGCGTCAAGATCCGTATCCTTCAAGGCCCCGGAGTCCAGCCCATCGGTCGCGGCATCGGTCCATCGCTCGAAGCACGAGATGTGTTGGCGGTGTTGCAGCAGCGCAACCCGCCCGCTGACCTTGCCGATCGGGCATGCCACCTTGCCGGTGCGCTGCTGGAACTCGCCGAGTTCGCGCCCCTAGGTGGCGGGGCGATGCTAGCCCGAAACGCTCTCGAAAGCGGGCGAGCCTGGGACAAATTTCAGGCAATTTGCGAGGCACAGGGCGGATTGCGCGAGCCGCCGGTGTCGGCCCATAGGCAGGTTGTGCTTGCCCCGAATGCCGGAATGTTGGGTTCCATCGATAACCGGTGCCTGGCCCAGCTCGCCAAGCTCGCCGGCGCACCTGCGTCGAAGGCGGCAGGCGTTGAACTACACTGCCGGCTGGGAGACGCAGTCGAAACCGGTGCCACGCTGTGCACCGTTCACGCCGAAAGCCGCGGCGAGCTCGACTACGCAATGCAATTCTACGCCGGAGCTGGCGCAATATTCGGAATCGAAGAGCCATGAACCCGCCCATTCTCATCCCCCTCCCGGGAAACGAACACCTCGCTGCCAGCATTGCCGGCACCATTGATGCCGAAATTGGCGCGCTAGAAATACGCCAGTTTCCCGACGGCGAAACATATCTGCGCTTTGCCTGCGACGTCGCTGGACGCTCGGTCATCTTGCTGTGCACGCTCGCGCGGCCAAACGAGCTCGTCGTGCCGCTGCTGCTGGCCGCCGATGCGGCGCGGGATCTGGGTGCCAGCGAAGTGGCTCTGGTTGCGCCCTATCTGGCCTATATGCGCCAGGACCGTCGTTTCAGATCAGGCGAAGCGGTCAGTTCGCGGACATTTGCGCGACTGTTGTCGAGCGCGTTCGACTGGTTCGTCACCGTCGACCCGCACCTTCACCGCTATGCGTCGCTCGATGCGATCTATTCGATTCGCTCCATCGTCGTCCAATCCGCACCGTCGATCGCGCGCTGGATAGAGGCGAACGTCGCTTACCCCGTGATCATCGGTCCGGACCTTGAGAGCGAACAATGGGTGAGCAGTGTCGCCCGGCTAATCGGTGCCCCGCACTTCGTCTTGACCAAATCGCGTACCGGAGACCGCAGGGTCAGCGTCACCCTGCCAGACATCGAACCCTTCGCGCGCCGCCGACCCGTCATTGTCGATGATATCGGCTCGTCGGGCCAAACGCTTGTGGAATCTGTGCGCGCACTCAACCATTCGGGCTTCGAAACCAGCTGCTGCATTGTCGTCCATGCGCTGTTTGATCGGAAGGTCGAGGATGTCTTCGATGATCGATCGGTCCAGATCGTCAGCACGGACACGGTCGCGCATGGCACCAATGCGATTGCCTTGGGCGATGTCCTCGCCAAGGCGGTCGAAGAGATGCGCCTGGGTACCGAACCGGCGCGCAAACCAATTGAATGAAGGGATAGAGAGATGGCGAGCTTTGGAATCTATGGATTGGGTCGGATGGGCCAGGCTATTGCGCTTCGGCTGCTCAGAAATGGTCATCGGATCCATGTTTTCAATCGAAGCCCGGAACCGATCGCCTCGCTTGTCCAAGCGGGTGCTCAAGGAGCGACTTCGCTCGCCCACCTTGTCAGCCAGTTGGAAGCGCCGCGTTGCATCTGGCTCATGCTCCCGGCTGGCGAGCCCACCGACGAGGCGCTTGTTGCCCTATCCGAGTTGCTGTCTCCAGGCGACGTGCTGATCGATGGCGGCAACTCCTACTGGAAGGACGCAGCCAGACGTGCAGCCATGCTAGAGAGGCGCGGAATCGCATTTCTTGATGTCGGAACCTCAGGCGGGGTACATGGGCTGGAGCGCGGCTTCTGCCTGATGGTGGGAGGGCCAGCTGAAGCGGCCGACTTAGTTGATCCGATTTTCGCAAGTCTGGCCCCGGCAGAGCTTGCAGCCAATGGCAAGGAACCCCATCACAGAGAACCGCATGGCAAGCGTCCGGGATTCGTCAGAACCGGTCCTTGCGGGTCGGGCCATTTCGTGAAGATGGTCCACAACGGCATTGAATATGGCATGATGCAATCGATCGCCGAAGGTTTCGAATTTCTGGCAGCGGCGGCTGCACCGCCCAGGCTGGCGAACGAGAAATTCGAGCTGAAACTTGATGAAATTGCGGAAGCCTGGCGCCGTTCGAGCGTCATTTCCTCATGGCTGGTCGATCTTGCCGCTGAAGCTCTGCTCAATGATCCGCAGCTTTCGGCCTTTTCGGGACGGATCGACGATTCGGGTGAAGGGCGCTGGATGCTCAATGAAGCAATCGACAATCGCATGCCGACGCCGTCTCTCGCAGCTGCACTATTTGCCCGTTTCGAATCCCGAACCGACACCAGGTTCGGCAATCAGCTGCTCTCTGCCATGCGCATGGGTTTTGGGGGGCACAAAGAGCCCCCCAGCCAAAACTGAGGCGCAAACCCAATCAGTGTCGGGCGTAAATCTTTTGACCTGCCGATCCGAAAGAATAGACGATATAGGCTTGTGGTTTTTGCCCAGGAACTTCCATCCCGGGCGATCCCAGCGGCATTCCGCCGACAGCGAGACCGCTCACGCCCTTGGGCTTTGCCGCTAGAACCCGCTTGATATCGGCGATCGGAACATGACCTTCAAAAGCCATCCCGTCTATGAACGCCGTGTGGCACGATTGGAGCGACGAGGTTATGCCGAGCCTTTTCTGAAGTGCAGCGCGGTTTACATTATCGACCACCTTGACCGATCGGCCAAGCGCCGCTTTGACCTGAGCTGCCCACTTCATACAGCAACCGCAGCCGGGATCGCGGTGCATAACCATTTCGGACGCGCCCAGCGCTGGCGTTGCAACAAGGGCTAAGGCCAAAAATAGCTTTCTCATGATAGGCTCCTTCCAATTCGGAATACGGGAGGCTGTCGCCAGCCTCCCGCTAAGGTTGTTCACTTGTGATCCATGCCACCCATGTCGTGGGCTTTGTGATCATCTTCGGCTTTTTCAGCCTTGTCCTTGCAACAGGCCATCTTGCCCTGCTCGTCCTTCTTGCAGCAACAGCACTCCTTCTTGGGCGCTGGCGCCGGTTCGGTGGCAAAGGCAGCACTGGATATGCTGAGCGCAAACGCGCCGATAAGATATTTGGTTTTCATGATCTCACTCCAATTAAAATGTTGATTCCTGGTCTTGCACGGCGGCGCGCGGCGGCGGTACCGGCGGCTCTGGAATATGCCCCGCAGATTGCCGCGCTAAGGCTATTGTGTGCGGTAATTCGGCCCACGCTCGGAGCAGGGTCTGCGAGCTAAAGCCCGCAACCGGAAAGGTACAAGCGTGGCAGAGCCTCGCCTCGGCCGTCGATTCGCGCTCGTCTTCGGGCAACAGATTATTGGCCATATTGTCGCAGCTCATGCTTGCAGAAATTGTCGGATTTCCTACCGTCGCGGCGCACAATGGATCGGCGCGCAGCAGGATGGCCATGGCAAGCAAGACTATGCTCAATAGCTTCATGCCGTCCGTCTCTTCCGCTTAAAAGGCCAGCGGATCACAAGCAAGGCCGTGCCTGCCAATCCAAGCATCAGTCCGCCGATCGCGAAAGCGAGCAGCCACCATGAGTTGAAGTTCTCATGATTCTTCCAGTCCATGATGTGGAGGCTCCAGAAGAAGTCATAGAGCCGCCATGTGCCGGTACGCACGGCAGTGATCCTGCCAGTGTCAGCGGCAACGAATATGCTGGTATAGTCGGGGTCGGCGAACGCGATCCGCCAAGCAGGAAGCGCAGCTCGATATTCGGGGCTTTCCTGCTTGACTAGGCTTGCCTCTACCTTGGGTTTTTTCGCGGATTTCCAGGCAGCTTCGGCAATCCGCGTTGCGAGTTTTGAATCAACTGGAGGAACGGGCCTGCCGGTCGCGGCATCAAAGAGCTTGATGCCTCGCTTGGTTGCCACCTCGGCGATGGGTCGACCATCAAGCATGCGCCAGGTCATTGCCTCGACGGGTGCACCTACTTGAACGACGATCCGCTTCGGATCGATAAAAGCGGCGCCGTCAGGAATTGAAACGATACTCTCACGGTCAACCAGATGTTCACCGCGCACCTTGTCGATGGGCAGGAAGCTCATGATTGCGCCGCTGGCGAACCAGATCAGCAGCTGCGCGCCGATAACAAGCGCCAGCCATTTGTGGATGCGGCTTGCGATAAGATGGAAGCGCGTCCTGAATGCCATCAGGTGCGGGGCGACGAAGGAAGAGGAAGATGGCTCATGGTTCGGCGGTCGTGATGGTTTGTTTCATTCAACGTTGCGCGCCTTTCATGTCGTGTCCGGCATGCGGATCAGGGGGAGATTCGGCAGGCGCCGCGTTTTCGCGAGGTGCGGGAGCTTGGGGGCTGGTTTCGGTCTTAGGGACAGGTTTGGCTGGCTTTACTCTGTCTCGCACGGTCACTTTCCCAGGGTCTTGCGCTCGAACTACAGCCGGGACGCCGACGTCTCGAGTAACGGCTTTTTTGTCCGCAGCAGCGGGCTGAGGCACGGGATCGTTCGCAGGCACAGCCTCCGTACTGACCTCCGTCGCCTTTTCGTCGCGAGCCTCTTGGGTGCCGCAAGCGGCAAGCACACCGGACAATAGGGCGATCCAGAGAATCGCTGTTGGCTTTCTCATCTCCCTATTCCTACCCATATGCCGGCCTGCAATGCCCGGACAATTGGCATCCCACCCGTCTCAAGGATCGTCGTATGGTACTGGAGAACGTCAAAACCAGACCCGCACACCCATGACAAAATGCGGATCGGATACCTGCCCGCCACTCGCTCTGGTGAACCGCGCCGATTCGCCAAATTGGCGGATCCACTCAAAACCGATATAGGGTGCGAACTCTTTTTTGATTTCATAGCGAAGGCGCGCGCCCAATTCGAGATTGTTGAGACCGGCACCAACGCCAAGTTCGCGAATGGTTTGCGCTGACAGATTAGCTTCGAACCTCGGCTGAAATATCAGCTTCTGCGTAATGCGCTGGTCGTAATAACCCTCGATGCGGCCCCGGACTTCGCCCTTGTTCGAAACAAAGGCCGCTGCTGTGACCTCAAACCAATAGGGTGCCAGGCCTTCGACGCCAATCACGGCATAGGTCCGCGACGGATCGGGTTTGACATCGTACCGGATGCCGGCCTGCAAATTCCAATAGGGTGATATCGCACGCGAATAGAGCCCGAAAAGTTCCAGATCGTCGAGCGGACCACCAAACTCTCCTTCACCCTCATATTTGAAAACAAAACGGTTTATGTCACCACCAAACCATGCCTCGCCATCCCAGCGATAGCTGTTCTTGTTTTCGTGGACGACAAACTCGGCCAAATCGAAGGAGAGATAGCGAAAGGTCGAGCCCCCGCTTTCTTTCATCATCTCCTCGCGCGATTTCGCCATCTCCTCTTGGGGGAAGATGCGATCAGCGTACCAGTCAGAAGGCGGTGCCGGAGCCGGTGCATCGCCGGGCTCCAGATCCGTGCCGCTCGCATCACCCGCTGCCGAAGACAGTTTTGGCATTGATTTGGGCGTGCAATGGCCCATCTGTGCGTGTTCGGGCGGACAATCGGGATCGGCCGGAGGCTCAGCCATGGGCGAACCTGGCATCGTCATACCAGACATGCCTTCATCAGCTGGCGTGCAATGCCCCATTTTGGCGTGCTCGAGCGGACAGTCGGATGTGGTACTTTGCTCCTCCTTTGGCGCGGCCATTTCCGGCATATTGTCATGGTCCATTTTCGGCATCGGATCGGAAGCCGGCTGTGCGGCGGGCTGTTGCGCGACGGGCCGCTTTGGCTTTGCGTCCGGCTTTTTGGGCTTGGCCACAGGCATCGACGAATGATCCATGCCTTGCATCGATTGGGCCTGCAGGGGCGTAGTGAGGGCCAATGCCGCCGTCGCAGCCAACATGATACGGGTCAAGCTCATGCCGCCTCTCCCCGCGGACGTACGCTGACAACGCGCATCATCCCTGCGTGCATATGGTAGAGAAGATGGCAGTGGAAGGCCCAATCGCCAAGCGCATCGGCGGTAAAATCAAAGCTTGCCTTGCCGCCAGGTTGAACGAGCACAGTATGCTTCCTCGGGGCATGATCTCCCTTGCCTGTGACCAGTTCGAAGAAATGGCCATGCAGGTGGATGGGATGGCTCATCATAGAATCGTTGATGAGATTGATGCGAACCCGTTCACCCTCAAGGAAGGGAATGGGTTCGTGATAGTCCGACATCTTGATGCCGTCGAACGACCACATGAAGCGCTCCATATTGCCGGTCAGGTGAATGTCGAGCGACCGTTCGGGCGCGCGTACATCCGGGTTTTTGTCGAGGGCGACGAGGTCATGATAGGTCAGCACCTTATGACCGGCATTTTCGAGGCCTTGCCCAGGCTCGCCCATACGATCCACGGGCATAGGCGAAATCGTCTGCACGCTTGGATCGCGCTTGACCTGCGGGGCAACGCTGAAATCGCGCATGCTATGGCTCATGCCAGCGGCACCATGCCCCATCGCACTATGATCGGCCGGCGCTGCAGCCGCATCGGCAGGGGTGCAATGACCCATCTTGGCATGTTCGGGCGGGCAATCCGGCGCGGGCGCCGCGCCTGCGGACGAAGGATCCATTCCCTCCATCGCACCGCCTGCAGACATGTCCATGTCCCCCATGCCCATGTCTTTCATCGTTGCCAGCGGCCGCTCCCGCAAGGGGGGGACTTCTGCCGCCATCCCGGCACGCGGCGCGAGTGTTGCGCGGCCCAGTCCCGAACGGTCATTTGCTTCGGCCACAAGCGTATAGGCGCGGTCGTCGGTCGGCGTGACAATGACGTCATAGGTTTCAGCAACGCCCATCTGGAACTCGTCGACCGTGACCGGACGGACGTTCAATCCGTCCGCTTGCACGATCGTCATACGCAACCCGGGGATGCGAACGTTGAAGATCGTCATCGCTGCCGCATTGATGATGCGAAGGCGCACCCGCTCGCCGGGCTCAAAAAGCGCCGTCCAATTGTCTTTGGGACCATAGCCGTTCACAAGGAAATTATAGGTCGATCCGTTGACATCGGCGACATCGGTCGGGTCCATCCGCATCGCGCCCCATTCCAGCCGATCCTTGAGCGGCTGGTCCTTGCCAGCAAGCAATCCGCCCAATGTCTGACGCTGCATGTTGAAATGGCCTGGATTGACCTTCAACTTGCGAAAGATGGCCTCCGGTGAGAGCTCGCTGTGATCGGAGAGCACAACAATGTGCTCACGGTCATAGCCGACTGGATCGGGTCCTTTTGGATCGATAACGATGGGGCCGTAATGGCCAAGTTGCTCCTGAAGCCCTGAATGACTGTGATACCAATAGGTACCTGATTGAACCACCGGGAATTCATAAACGAAGGTCGAACGCGGCTTGATGCCAGGAAAACTAACGCCCGGCACCCCGTCCATTTGGAAAGGCAGTATCAGACCGTGCCAGTGGATTGAAGAGTCTTCATCGAGATCGTTCGTCACCGAAAGCCGGACATTCTGCCCTTCGCGAAGCCTGATCAAAGGTGCTGGAACCGTCCCGTTAATGCCGATAGCCCGACTAACCTTGCCATCGACGCGCATTGTCTGGCGCGCAATGCGCAAGCTGATATCACTGCCCGACACGGTAGGAAGGGGGGCAACGATGCCAGAGGATACAGGTTGTGCCCAAGCGGGCATCCAGCCAACCAGCGCCAGAGCGGCGCCGCTTCCGACCGTTCCGCTTACAAAATGTCGTCGATTAATGTGCATAACGGATCCATGAGCAAGTGTCTTACTTAACTCCATACGCAGCCCGGCGGCACACCCCTTGCCTCAATCATTTCTTTTGGTCGTATTGAATGAGAAACCGGGGGCTGACCCAGGCGCGCTATGGAAGCCCTCCCATCGGCAAACGCCTATTCCGTTGCACCACTTGTGCGGACCACGGGGCAAAGCGCTCCCTTGCCTGCCTGTTTCGCGCGCGGGGCATGAAGAACACAACATAATCATGCACGCCCACCGAGTGCGTCGACTCCAGATCGACAACCACGAGCTGACCGTGCATCCCGCTCCCCTCGCGGAAAAATGGCCAACCCAACTGCGCGCGTTAAGCTTCAGCCTCGCCCAGCACTCCTTTTAGCCGTGCTCTAGCCCGATATAGCCTTGTTTCAACCGCCTTTTCACTGATCCCCAAAATGGCTGCAGTTTCGGTCTGGGTGAGCTCTTCTATTGTGCGCAGAGTAAGGACTTCGCGAAGCGGTGTCGGCATATCCATCATCGCCCTTCGAACGAGCTTGAGTTCGGCTCTGCTTTCTGCTTCGCGTACAGGCCCAGGCGCATCGCTCTCTAGAATGTCATCAGCGTCGATCGGCTTGGCCAGCCAGAAAAAGGACCGCACGGCACGCCTTCGCCCCCAGTCGCGACATTTGTTGAGAGCAATACGCGAAATCCAGACCCGGAACGGGCGAGCGGGATCATAGCGATTGATCGCCGAAAAAGCCGAAACAAAACTCTCCTGGACGAGATCGAGTGCTTCGTCAGTGTCGCCTACATTGTTCCGGATCAGGCGGAAAACGGCGCTCTTGTGACGCCCCACCAGTTCCTTGAATGCCTGTTGCTGACCCGCAACCGCCAGGCTCGCCAGTTCCCGGTCATCACATCGCGACAGGTCCAGCGTCACCGCGCATCGGCGGTCAGGGCTTTGACCACAGTTCTGTCGAACATTTTTGCCTGCTCCGGATTAAGGATCGCACGCATGGCGAACAGATGTTCCAGCGTCTCTTTTTGAAGTTCGCCCATCATGATGTGGCTGTTGTCGATAGCTGCCGTTACCTTCGGCCCATATCCATGTTCTTCTTCGATCGCCTCTGCGAGGCGCGCATTAGCCGCGCGCATTTCGAGTTCAAGCGCCTTGCGGCGGACTGCAAACCGCGCCTCTTCCTTATCTAATTTTTCCTGTTGTTGGCTGGTCAGCTTCAGGTCGTCGTGGAGTAAAGCATGGAGCTCGGTTTCGCTCGCACGGGGACGATCCGCTATAGCCCGTCCGACAAAAACACCGCAGGCGGCCGAAACAAATGCCACAACCGCCAAAAGCAGTAACTGCCGCGAACGCATGTCAGCGTGCGTCCAACAGCGAAGACGGCGACAACATTGCGGTCGGAGCAAATGGCGACAGCGGCTGCGCTGCAACCGCAGGCTCGCCCATCGCGATCCCGGCAAAGGCGCCTCCGCCAAGCGAAACACACGCCGCCAAGGCCATGAACTTTCGCGATTCCCGCGCTTCACGTTGCCGTATCCCGAGCGTCATCAGCACCCGGTCGTCCAGTCCGTCAAGCAGGCCTGCCGGCGGATTACGCTTCAGCTGCATTAAAAGGTTGTCCATAGCGTCCTCATCCAATTTGCTTCCTCCACATATACGCGCTTGGCAAAGAAATCCCTCAAAACTTCATTTCGAGGGGTGAAACTCGTGAATGCGTATCTACCATCAGACGCAATTTTTTGGAGACTGCTCATGCGTAAGTTCATCGTTCCTCTTGCCCTTGCTGCCATTACCACGATCATGACGCCAAACGTGGCGTTCGCTCACGCCAAGCTGTTGTCATCAACGCCCGCGGCCAATGCTACCGTCTCAAAGGACAAGGCAAAATCCATTACTCTCGTGTTTAATGAAAAACTGATGGCATCTACAGTGAAAGCTGAGCTCGTCATGACAGCTATGCCAGGAATGAAAGATCACCCCCCGATGAAAGTCGCCTTTTCGTCGATGATGGGCAAAGACGGCAAATCGATGATGCTTATGCCGAAAAAGGCGCTCGTGCCAGGAACCTATAAGGTTGCATGGTCAGCTGCTGGGGCAGACACGCACCGGATGGGCAGCGAATTCAGCTTCACGGTCAAATAAGACGTGGACACCGATTGGGGGATGATCGCGATCAGGCTCGGATTATATCTGAGCCTGATGCTGCTGGTGGGGCTGGCCGCATTTCCGCTTTACGCCCTTCGCGAGGGCGAACGACGCGACGGGGTCATGTTGGCAACCAAGAAAACGCTTGTTTTCTGGTCGGGCGCGTCGATCCTGTTGTCGTTGCTTGGCTTCCTCGCGCTTGTTGCCCAGATGATGGGCAGTTCGATTGCCGACATCGATTGGCAAACAAGCCGTTCGATCATTATCGAGACGCCAATTGGTGCTGCCTGGGTCGTGCGCATGGTTGCGCTTATCGCATGTTTGCTTGCCGCGATCCTGATCAAGCGCTCCGACGAAACTCGGCTGGCCACCGTTCTTGGAACAAGTGCGGTGGCTCTTGCGACGCTGGTGTGGACCGGACATGCCGGGGCGACCGAGGGCATGGTCGGCGGTATCCACAAGGCCAGCGACATGCTGCACATGATTGCTGCCGCCATCTGGCTCGGCGGTATTGCAGCCTTTCTCGCTATGTTGCGGATTCCAGATGATGGTCTTTGGGGCGACCGCTTGACTGTTTCGCACCGGGCCCTGGACAGTTTTGCCCGAAACGGTACGATTTGTGTGGCAGTGATTATCGTGACGGGCCTGATCAACAGCCAGATCCTGGTCGGGATCTCCAACATTACGGTCCTGGTCGATAGCCTCTATGGCTGGTTGCTGATTTTGAAGCTACTGCTAGTTGGAATGATGATGCTACTGGGCGCCCAGAACCGGTGGCGGCTGACACCCGGTCTTGGCCAGGCGCTCGCCGACGGCGATACGGCAAAGGCCGTTTCCGCGCTGCGAGCGAGTCTTTTGATCGAAGCAGCGGCGGGCGTTGTAGTTCTGAGTGCGGTCGCATGGCTTGGCACGCTCGAACCAACAGCCAGCGCTGCGATGTCGTGAACGGCAAAGGCGCATCATGGTCAGGGGCAATGACCCTTGGCATGGGCTGGGCCTGGCTCGACGCACGGATCGGCGACAATCGCGCGCACCGCCACATCGCCCACCAGATTAGCCTTGCGCTGGATGATGCGTGCGAAATCGGCGGGCCCAGTCCGCTACGTCTCGCGCGAGGCGACGCAGCGCTGATTCCGGCTGGGACACTACATTGTCTTGCACCAGTAGGTATCGCGGTCCGGACAATCTATGTGGATCCGATGTTTCGGGGAAGAAATAGTCCGGTCGCTCAGGCTGGCTGCACCCGGCTCAGTCGTGGCGATGCGTCCGCACTGCTGGCCATACAGGATGGCAAGCAAGCCCGGCAGTGGATCGCCGACTTTCTCGGATTGATTGGCTCGCGGATCATCGACAAGAGACTGCGCGCCCGTCTTGCTGAGAGCGAACCTGGAACCAGTCCGACCGCGCTTGCTGGGATGATCGGACTATCGCCCGCACGGTTACGTGAAATTGCGGTTCGTGACTTCGGCGTGCCCCCATCAAAATTGCCTGCAATGGCTGCAGCTGCAACGCGCCATCGAGGCGCTTCGTCAATCGCGCAATCTGGCAGACGCGGCCGCGGCCGGTGGCTTTTCCGATCAGGCATACGGTGTGCTTACTTCCCTAGCTTCAAATTCGATCCGGGTATGCCGTTTTGATGTGATGGTCAGCTTTGCAATTCTTACCGGCGGGACCACGTGCAATTGATGATCATCAGCGCCAAATTGGGATGAAAAGGCCGCCTAAAAGCATTTCGAAAAGGACCATGAACAAGAAAAAAAGAGGAAGCCCGGGTGGACTTCCTCCTCGTAAAAATAAGATCAATGTTCGTCGATCATTTTGCTTGGCACAGCATCGACAACTCGGTCCATCAGATGCTGCGGCAGAGCGCCATAATCACCTTCGTCGATGACGATATATCCACGCTCATGATCGGTTAGGATATATTGATTGAAGTAGCTGTGAAACGACCGTGCAACCGCGCAATTATGCGCTGCAATCATCGCCTGCTCGTCGGCCTTACGGTCGGTAATGGAAAGTGCTTGTGAACCGTTCATAATATCCTCCTGAAGTTTGTTGTGAAACAACAGGCAAATTGCGGATGCGTGCGACGGGACGGGTCAAGGACCGCGCCCTAGCGCGGCCGCGCCAGCGGCGATGGGGGCAACGATTTTTTCGGCAGGCGGCAAAGCCGTCTGGGGGAAAAATGGTGGGGCCCCGTCGTCCTTGAGGCGGCCCCCAAGCGCGCATCACACTTATCAATCTGTGATAGAAACCTCCCTCCTCTCGGAACCAAAGCGCCCGCACAGCCCATCGCCAGAAAACATTTTCCTACAGGCTTATCGCCTGTCACAAGACGTGCCGGAGGGGACTATGGCCAGTGAAAGGAACTTAAATGGCCCGGTCCAAACCCAATGCGCTCGAAGCTCTAAGGAAGCTCGGTGAAGAACGCCGATTACTCGACGCTCGTGAGGTAAGCTTGCGCGAAGAAGCAGCCGCTGAACTCGGCAGATTGCTTATCAATGGCGACACTGCATCAATCGACCCTGCAAAACTCAAGCAGCTGATCCGTGCATCGATGACATTGGGAATCGATACTGCGCTCAGCAGGCTTTCTGCACCTTGAAGTACAAATGACGGCGGCATGGGGCTCGATGCCCTGTGCCGCCGTCTTCGGTATCCGAGCAAAGAAAAGGCCCCGGCGGCACGTGCCATCGGGGCCTGATTGCAGGAAGCGATTTGCCAATCAATCTTCGTCGATTGGCGGCGCACCTTCATTGTTATTTTCGCGCGATTTGGTCAGGAAGTCGACCTTGTCGGCGTAGATTTCGCAGCCGTAGCGCTTGTTGCCTTCGGCATCTTCCCACTGTGAATAATGGATCCGGCCTTCCAGCGAAACCAGCTGACCCTTGGTGCAATATTTGGCGACATTCTGGCCCAGACCATTGAAGCATGTCACCCGGTGGAACTCGCTGTCCTTCGCGGTATAGCCATTCTCGTCCTTGTATGTTTTACCCTCTTTGTTACGCGCCGGGCGGTCGGTAACAACGCTGATCGAGGTGATGGACGAGCCGCTTTGTGTTGTGCGGGTTTCTGGATCGCGGGCGATACGGCCAACGAGGATAACAAGATTTGTCATGGGTATTCTCCTGAATATTGCATCCGGGACCATCCCGGCTGCGAACCAGACAGGAGGAGCGGGCAGCAGGCACTTGCACCGCAGAGACTGCGGGGAACCCCTTAAGCGCCGGGTGGTGCGGGCAGCCCTGCCAAGGGCAACACGGCCGGTAGCGTCGGGGTTGCAAGAGACTGCTGGCTGATTCATCCGGAGGTTCGCGCACACAGCCGGACTGGTCCCAGTTGTGAAGTTTTAGCGAGTTCCATTCTGGACGCTGGTGTATTGCCTATTCTACCCGCCAAAGCGCGGCGAATGTTCCTTGATTTGCAATCATATCGCCCAGTACAAAGACGGATTATGCTGCACGGCTGACTGGCACCGCTGGAGCGGGTTCAGGCGGTGCATCGCTCGCCGGCTGGTCCAATTGGCGCCCTTTCAGCATCCAGGTCTGCGGCTGGATAAGGCGGCCCCAATCCGCAAAGGAAGGGATGAAGCCCAAGTCCTCGATAACATGCTGCTCGCCGACGAGCCGAACCGGAACAACCTTGCCGTCCGAGTTGGTGATGGTTGCACCGAACAATGTTTCGAGCATGAATATGCCTTCGGCATGATGGCGTAATGCGCGGTGTCTGGGGTCTGCAAAAATGGCCTTGGATTCGTCGAACCATTGGTGGAGAGCAAGATAATCATCGCTCGTTCCGCCCCACTTGCGGACCGACGAAAGCGCGTGATAATAGCAATGTGCCATGACCTCCTCCGTCAAAATTCGGTTGAATGGCTGTTGTACGACGTGAAGCGAAGATTGCAGTCGAGCTGGAAATTTTCTTCGGCAACGTCGATCAGTAATTCGCCGAATCCACCATCATTGATCTCCCAGCCATCATGATGCCGCTCCAGCACTTCATAGGCGAAGTCTTCCAGCAGCGAGGCAAGTTTGGCGTCGTCCCTGCCCTCGCGCGCAACGGCGATGTCTGGGCAGTCCACCACCTTGCCGTCGGCGCCAAAGAAGGTGGTTTGTTCGATCGCGCCACTGTCGCCGTAGCCATCGAAACGGATTTCGATCGTCGCAATGCCATGCGCCTTGAAATGTAAAAGCAATAGCGACTTCATTTTGGCTATTTCGACGTCTGCGGTAGCGTCGCGTTCAGCCTGGCCTGCGAGATAATCAGCCGCAATCTGCGAGAAATCGGTCATGATAAAGTCCTCCTTTGCATGAACCTGCTGCGGACCATCCACATCAGTTCGAACGCACAAAAGACGCCTTCGCTCTCGCCAGATACGCCAGCGCAAATATGCGCTGGCGCAATGAACTGGGTACTATCAGGACGGGGTTTGATTGACCGCTTTAGGGCAAGTTCCGATAGGACCACGACGATCGACAACGGTAATGCGCCGTGCCTTTGCATCGATGACCAAGCGCTCGAGAACACCATTGCCGGGAAACGCTATAATATAGCGCGGATCAAGCGAGAGCATTTGCTCGTTACGCTTGAACCCGGCGCGTGCACCAAGCCGCATATCGAGTGCAAAAGTCAGTTGCACCACACCGCGACGTTCGGCCCAGGATGCAGCCAGGCGGTCGACGCCCTTCGTGTCGCCGCCATGGATCAAAACCATGTCAGGCACCCGGCCATAAACCTTGTCGAGAGTAGCCCACACATTGCTGGCAAAGGTCTTAGCATCCTCGTCGGTTTGAAAGCGGTTACGACCGCCGGCAAAGACAACGGGTGTACCTTCCGGCATTGCTGCCTTGCGCTTCGACGCGCTGCGCGCACGCAGAAAATCGCGACCCTGAACAACGGCGGACGTAAGCATCGCACCGTGATTGAACCGCGAACTCGATACGGGCTTCCACGATGATCCAAACTCGTTGAGGAACAGGCCTGCTGCGACTTCGCGTATCTCTTCAAGCGCAACCATGCTAGCTTCAGCACATTGCGCGCGCTCGATCTGGGTTTCCAGATCATGGGTCAGAACTTCCGAGCCGTCATTAGTGGCAACAAGCGCGCGAACTTCGTCGGTTGCGCGGTCGACAGCCGATGATTTGCGCTGCGCGGCACGGTGAAATAGATTGACCAGCCCCCAGCCAATATCTTCCGCGTCGGCTTCAAGCGCTGTATCGACAAACATCGCAAAGAGATCGGACCACACGCCGACCAGCGTCTGCGTTATGGCATCGGTTGACGGGTAATCGGTTGAGGTAACAGGCGGCGGCCCGATGGTAAAACCGGCAAGGTCTAGGCCTGCCAGTTGGTCGGCAAAAGTGGATTGCATGATTTTTCTCCTGAAGGTGCTCAAGCCAAGCGGGAATTCCGCCAGCGAGAGCCCGTCAGGGCCAGCTTTCAGGGCTGATTGCGCACCGGAGCTCTGCTTCCGGGAAACCTGCCAAGGGCAAGGCTGGCGCGGGCAGGACAGCCACCGGCTGGACAACACGGGCCTGCCCCGGGCGGGTTGCGCAATCAGAACTGCTGGCCCAGGGCCTCTCTCGAATGGCGGACCCCGCACTGCAGTGCTTTCAGCCAAAAAAATCAGCGCTAACGCCCGGAAAATGGTCAGTCCGTAACCGTCCCAAGACCAAATAGCTCAGCCGTAAACACCAACCGTTCGGTCGCTGGAAATGCCGCATGGGCGGTCAAGCGGCCGTCCTCGAAACGGAAATGCCAGGTACGCTGTGGCACCGGCGGCTTGGACTGAAAAGCTGTAGGGGCAAGAATGACAATGTTGCAGCCACCTGCCAGATCGCGGGCTGAGGTCGTGCGTATCAGTTCGATCTCGACCAATCGCGCCAGCGATGCAAGTTCCTGGCACGCGGTGTAATCGCTTTTGTGCGTCCAGAGCGCAGTATCGGCGACAAAAGGAGCAAGTGTGAGGTCAATCGCGTAGTCGGTGCGAACCTTGGCGGTAAAGCTCGAATGCTCGGTCGTTGTCGACGGGGGTACAAAGCCCGGCGAGCGCAGAAAGAACCGCAATCGCCAATAGGCTGTCTCGGCAATTGCAGTGCTTTCGGTTTCACTGGCATAGAAAATGCCGGGCCGTTCATCGGCCCTGCGAAACCGGCTCGCGGTACGGTGACCATAGCGAAATGGCGATGACAGAAGAAAATGAAGTCCCCGCGCCTCCTTGGGCAGGTCAGGCTTTGCAGCTTCGGCCAGTGCTTCAAGCCGAGTCTGATCTTCGAGCGACGCGGCGAGCCTGTTGGTGGAAATCCGGTGCTGCGCCTCAACGACCCGCCAGACCGTACCCTCATAGCGCCTGACTTCAGACGCGAGCGCGGTGGGCGTCAACATAGTCACAAACTGTCAGCAGGCCTTTGAAGCTGTCGATGAGGTCTATCGGCCGTGCATCAAGATCAAGATTGGCGACATCCAACCACCGGCGCGAAGCCGCATCATCGCTTCCAAGCAGAGCATCAAGGCTGCGAAACAGACGCAGCAGGAACTGGCCGGCTTCAAAGGATTTGGATGCAGGATCGAGTGTGGTCTGACCTGATCGCAGCCGCGAGACTGTGGCCTGCGACAGACCCAGCACGATACCCAGCTTTGCGTTGCTCAACCCCCAGAATTCTGCGATCTTTGCTACCGCAGAACTGAGAATACGCGCGTCATCGCCTTTATTGGAGGCTAATTGGGTTGCCATATCATTCCTTTCATTTGGTGTATATATCTTAATATCATTCAAATGAACAGAAAAAATATCGCGGTAGCACAGTATACCCTCGCCGATTACGCAGCATCAGCCAAGTCGTAAGCGCTGTCGGCTTCTGTGACAGCGGTACGACCTCCAAGTTGCAACAACAAAGCGCTCGCTTCTTCGGCGCGCGCCGCGGCTGTAAGGATTGCGCGATCATCGCTGCGCAGCAGTTTCAACCAATGCCCGATATAGCTGGCATGGCTGTCCAAGTGGCTGACGGGAAGGCCCAACTCCGCACCAATGATTGCGCTGGAAAGTTCAGCGACCAGTTCTTCTGCGGCATAAGCCGCACTTCCAAAACGGTTCTTCAAATTGCGATCCAGTCGCGAGGCATGCCCGGTCCAATGCGATAGCTCATGCGCAAGCGTCGCATAATAATGATCGAACCCGGTAAAGAGCGATGCTGGAGGCATCGTAATCCGGTCAGCTTTGGGTTCGTAATAGGCCTGCTGTCCGTCATGACGCAAATTGGCAGGCATGGCGGCGAAGAATGCGTCGAGGCCAGCTTCCCGGCCTACCGGTTCCGCTACTTCCTGCACCGCGACAGGATGATAACGCTGGTGCAGTCCATCGATCTGGTCGGCATTGAAAACCGCATAGGCTTTGAGAACACGGCGTGTTTCTTCCTCAGCCGCGCCACCTGCAGGGGCTTCCACCTCCTTGACATAGCTTTTGTAGAATATCGCTTGGCTGGATTTGGAGCCTTTACGGACCTGACCGCCCAGTTTGACAGCTTGCGCATAGGTCATCCAATAAGGCGAGGCATAACCACAGCTTTCTGCCACCATCCAGAGCCAGAATACGTTCATGCCGCGATAAGGTGTCCCGCAGGCCCGTAATGGTCGTGAAACAGGTACGCCGCGCCATGGTTGAACCCAAGGCTTGGTGCCAGCTTCGAGGCGCTCAATGATCTGCGCAGTTATGCGGGCGGCAGGCGATTGCTGGGTCTGCGCGTAATTTTTGCGGGTCATGATAGATATCTCCTGATGTCAACCGGACCTATTCCGGTCATGACACCAGTCCCGCGCTCCCTCTTCTCTAAACAGCCGGTAGCAACGCAAAAACGGCCCCCTCGCTTTTGCGAGGGAGCCGCTCCCGCAAGTACCCTTCTGGCTTTCCTGTCAGGAGGAGATCAGGCGGCCAATTCGGCACTCACGTGACTGTCATCGCCCTCTTCCAGCGAATTCATGGTAGCTTGGGTATCAGCGTCGTCTTCATCACCGCACACTGCAGATATTTCATCCGATCGTTCGGATGGCGCTACGGCAAAAGTCATGGCTGCAGGAAGCCAGCCCAGTGCCCGGTCTTTCACCTCAACTTCGGTGATGAAATTGCCCGAAAAAATGCGTTCAGCACTGGCAGCCAGGTCGCCCTTTTTCGAAGCGGTAAAGCGCGACGACAATGTTGCACCGCCAACGTCCGCAAGTGCGTCCAGTATGACCGATTTGGATACGCGGTCAAAGAAGTTGGCAGCGGACGGTCGCCACCAAGCAGCCATGTCGATGCCCATCAGGCGGCCCAAATGGTCATGGAAGATATTGCTGCGGCCACCTTGCATGTTGAGGCTAGCTTCCAGCGTCCGTCCAACAACCCAACCGAGCCATGCGGCGCGCGCTGCCTCGTCGAGACTGCGGAACAGGTCGAACCTAACCGTTACCGTATCGCCCGCACGCCAACTTTCATCGAGGCCGGAACGGAGTTCTGCAAGCGACGCGGTTGCTGCGGCATCATGGGCGACAAAGCCGTGCGCCGGACCTGATGCAGCCGCTCCGCGGATCGTTAGGCCTGGCGTTGGTCCGAAGCGCGTCGTGTCGGACTCCGCTAGCGCAAAGACAAACAGATCGAGTGCAAGACCCGGATCGCTTGCAATATGAAGAGCCAAGACGTCACGGCGCTGCATTGCCAGTTCGTCCACAAGCCGCTGCGACATTGCCGCCCGCTTGGATTTTGGGCTGCCTTCGCTTGTGACAATTGTGATCGCGCTCCCGTCGTCACCCAGAACGACATCGGTATCGGCATAATATTGCGGCTGGAGAACAGGCGCGCCGTCACGGCCGAGCGTCAGGATCAATCCGGTATTGGCTTTGATATCAGGGTCGATGATCTGGGGTCGATTACGAATAGCCGCGGTTTCTGCATCGATCTCGCTTATTTTGGTTTCTGCGGCGCGGATCGCCTCTTCATCCGAGCCTTCATCCTCAAGGATTTCAGCCGCGGTATCATAAGCTGTATCGAGTTCGCTCAGCCGTTCGATTTCAGCTTCGGTCATAGGCAACTCGGACGTTGGAACGCGCTGCAAGCCTTGCGTGACATCATGCGTCACATAGCTTTCCAATGTCGGCTTTACCCACGCGACGCCCGCTTCGGATGCAAGACAGGCTGCAATTTCACTCATCTTGGCGGTCGCCAGCTGTTCAAGCAGCGCAATATCGGACCAGCTCTCGCTGTCTTCGTCATCGAACAGTTCGCGGTCAATACGGCCGCCGGCAGCGAGATATGCATCTTTGCCGACCAGACGCGCCCGCGGATCGCTGCCGTGGACAGTAGAATTGAGCACCATTCGGCGAATGCTGTCAGGCGACGTAGCGTACCAAGCCTTGGACGCATCTTCGAATACGCGTTCCTGCACAGCCTGGTCTGACGTAGCACCATATGCTTTGGCAATGTCGAGCGTGATTTCACCGGCTGCAAGCGCCTCGAAAACGACCGGCGCCAAGGATGCGAGCCGAAGTCTGCCTTCCACAAACCGCGTCGTCTGACCAAATCGGCGCGCCACATCTTCAACACTTGCGCCAGATTCAATGATGCTGGCGAATGCCTGGGCTTCATCAGCAGGGTTCATCGCAAGACGGTGGAAGTTTTCGGCAAGACTGACTTCGCGGATCGCTGTCTCATCGCCGCCGATAACAAGGCACGTAATCGGAACATTGCGTGCAACCGCTTTTTCGTCCGCCAGTGCCAAAAGTGCTGTGCGGCGGCGACCACCAGCCTCGACCTCGAACATACCCTTTTTGGCGGGCCGGACGACGAGATTTTGCAACAACCCTTGTGCTGCTATGCTGGCTTTTAGCTCGGCGTCGGCTTTCGGGTCTGTATGCTTGCGGACATTTCGGGGGCTTGGAACGAGCTTGTTCAATGGAATTGACTGGATCATGATAACACTCCTGATGCTTGAGCCGATGCTCCGCCATTCGGCACATCAAAGCTCAAAAACGCGAAGCGCCCTCTCCTCTCCCAATCAAATTGGTCACGAGCTTCGTAGTGTTAGCAAAAAATTTGATGGGAACGGATATGCCCGATTGCTGTGGTACATTCACAAAGCGACATGCTGCGGGAGAAGTCGCTGCTTCCGCTAACAAACCAGACATTCATAGGCCCGCGCTGAGGCGTCGGAACCGGTCGTTGACTCACCATCTTCGCGGCGAGCTGTAGTTACGGAGACTGGGACGAAGCCGTCGTTTCGGTTAGGCATTTGAATGGCGGTTTTCGGCGACAGCAGACAGTCCAGCCTTGCAAAGACGCAATCGTCGATTGAACTAGGTTGGCCGTCAGCCGCCTGTCAGCTATCGAGTGAGATCTTGGAAGAGCAGACTCACCACGTTTTGGCTCCTCTCTGCGCATGATGCTGGCACGGCATTGACGCGCTAGGGGATGATCCCTTCGTGCGGCAAGGGAGAGCAAGATGGCACGGATTGTCTATATCGCGATCAACAATTTTCGGTGCGTCGAAAAGCTTGACTGGGTTCCTTCGCCCGGGATCAATTGCCTGATCGGGCCAGGTGACGCCGGGAAGTCCTCAATTCTCGACGCCATCGACTATTGCCTCGGGGCACGTCGAACCGTCCAATTCACCGACGCCGACTTTCACGGCCTCGATGTTACTACACCGATCTCAATTAGCATTACAATTGGCGACTTGTCCGATGCACTCAAAAGCATTGATACCTACGGCGCATTCGTTCGCAGCTTTGATCCAACGACGGGATTGATCGACGATGAACCCGAAACTGGCAAGGAGACCGTGCTCACAGTTCAACTTTCGGTGGGAAGCGACTTGGATCCCGTTTGGACGCTGGTCTCTGACCGAGCGAAGGCGCAGGGATTGTCACGCAATCTCACATGGGGCGATCGTACCCGCCTGTCTCCGACGCGAATTGGGGCGCACGCCGAACACAATTTAGCATGGCGGCGCGGCTCAGTGCTTAACCGTCTTACCGAGGAAAAGGCGGACACTTCGGCTGCGCTCGCCAGTGCGGCGCGCGATGCCCGCAAAGCCTTTGGCGATCTTGCTGATGCGCAGTTGGGTGAAACCTTGAAGATCGTCGCCGACACCGCGCGCGAACTGGGTATTCCCGCAGGCGATAAGGTGAAAGCTATGCTCGATGCCCATTCGGTCTCATTTAGCGGCGGGACGGTGGCGTTGCATGGCGACGACGGTGTTCCTCTTAGGGCGTTGGGGGTCGGGTCGACACGCTTGCTGGTCGCCGGATTGCAGCGCAAGGCCGCCAAGGAATCAAGCGTTCTGCTCGTTGATGAACTCGAACACGGTCTCGAGCCGCATCGGATCATCCGCTTGCTTAGCTCGATCGGTGCCAAAGAAACACCGCCGCCGATTCAAGCTTTCGTGACCACGCATTCACCGGTCGCATTGCGGGAACTGCGTGGCGACCAGCTCTGGGTGGTGCGCAAGCCGCCGGGCGGTCACAAATTGGACCTCGTCGGGATCGCGGACCCCATACAAGGCACTATCCGCGCGCATCCCGAAGCCTTCCTCTCACATTCCGTGCTCGTGTGTGAGGGCGCCAGTGAAGTGGGACTTATTCGCGGTCTCGACCTGTTTTTCGCCGTGCACGGTTATGCTTCAATCAATGCACAAGGGGTCGCGTTGGTCGATGCCGGCGGCGTCAACAAGATTTACGGTCGCGCCGATGTTCTGCGTAATTTGGGCTACCGCACGGCCTCCCTTCGCGACGACGACGTGCAGCCGGATGCTGTAGAAGAGGGGCTGTTCACATTTAATGGTGGCTCCCTCTTCAAGTGGGCGGCTGGCCAGGCGCTCGAACATGCCATTTTCCTCGGCGTCAGCGACGCGGCGGTTCACCAATTGCTTGAGCGCGCCATAGATCTGCATGGCGAGGAACTCATCGGCGAGCATATTTTAGCCGCATCGCAAGGCACGGTTTCGCTGGCGCATTGTCGAGGGCCAGTTACCCCAGCAACGCGACAGACCTTGGCAATTGCTGCGAAGTGGAAGAAGAACGCCTGGTTCAAGACTGTGAGCTGGATGGAGGAAGCCGCTCGCGACATCATTGGTCCGCATCATCAGAATGCGACCTTGGAATTCCGAACAGCGGTCAGCAACATTTTTCAGTGGGCTCACGGTGCTTGACGTCGATCTCCTGGCAATCGACCGCGGTACCGTCACCGCGCCTGCCGGATGCGGCAAAACCCATCTTATTGCACAGGCGCTCACGCGGCATAGCGAAACCAAACCGGTTCTTGTTCTGACTCACACCAACGCCGGGGTGGCGGCATTGCGGGCGCGCCTCGACAAAGCTGGCGTCGCACCCGGCCGTTATCGCCTGTCGACGATCGATGGTTGGTGCATGCGCCTGTTGACTTTGTTTCCAAAGCGCGGTGGCCACGATCCCGCCATTCTGTCGATCGGCAATCCAAAAGCTCATTATCCAGCGATACGGCAGGCGGCAGGAGTCTTGCTTCGTGACGGCCACATCAACGACGTATTGGCGGCGACCTATGATCGCCTGATCGTCGACGAATATCAGGACTGTTCACAGGTTCAGCATGCCATCATCTACTATGCTGCGCAGAGCCTGCGAACTTGTGTCTTGGGCGATCCGATGCAGGCGATCTTCGGTTTCCAGGGCAATACTCTCGCCGACTGGGATCAGCATGTCTGCGCACATTTTCCAGTAGCTGCCGAGCTGACCAAGCCATGGCGTTGGATCAACGCCGGCGAAGAGGGCTTCGGGCGCTACCTACTCGATGTCCGGCGTGCCCTGGTGGCAGGTCAGAGCGTTGATCTTGCCGCTGCGCCGCCAAACATCTCGTGGGTCCACCTAGATGGCACCGAAGATCATCAGCGACGGCTGCGTGCGGGCGCGGTCGCGACCGCCGATGGCGAGAAAGTGCTAATCATCGCGGATTCAAAAAGTCCCAACGGACAAAGGCAGTTTGCCAGTCAGATCCACGGCGCCGTCACGGTCGAGAATGTGGACATGCGGGATCTCGTCACATTCGGCGAAAATATCGATCTTTCGTCGCCCGAATTGCTCGACCATGTAGTAACCTTTGCGACCACGGTGATGACGAACACAGGCGGAGCTAACTTGCTCAACCGCGTCGCCACTTTGCGTGCCGGGCGAGAACGGAGACCGGCATCGCCCGTCGAGGCGGAGGCCATGAGGCTGGTCGAAAAACCTTCTTACGCAGCGGCAGCTGATCTTCTCGTCGAAATCGGCAAGGAGCACGGTGTCCGAACACACAGGCCTGCTATCCTGCGCGGCGCTCTCCGATTGCTCAAAAGCTGCGGCGATGACGCCGATATGTCGCCGGCTAACGCGGCCGTTCAAGAGCGCGAGCGCTCGCGGCTCATTGGTCGACCACTTGCGAAGCGAACCGTCGGCAGCACGTTGCTTCTCAAGGGTCTGGAGGCCGACGCGGCGGTCATTCTCGACCCAAGCGACATGGATCGACGCCATCTCTACGTGGCGATGACCCGAGGTGCCAAACGTCTGATCATTTGCTCTCGAAATGCGCGGTTGACGCCTGCATGAAGAAATAGACGGAAAATGTTGGAGGAACCCCGTCGTCAGCAGATCTGCCGAGATAAATGTAGTTCAACTCGAGGCCGTTCGTTTCCCGAAAGAGACATTCCGGAGCGTCCGTCGATGTTGCCTCAGAGGCACCGGATGAACGAATGTCCGCTTACTGCAATTCCGTCGTCCAGAGGTGACTTTCCGGAATGTCCAAAAAGCCGACTTTCGCTGGCCACCGCTACAATACGCAATATCGAGTTTGGGTGCGGAGGAATTACAACGCGATGCATCGCAATACAGAAACGGCATCGCTTACCGGCAGAAACAGCCGTGTCTGATAGCGAATGATCTCTGTGTAGCAGCCCTGCGCTTTGTACCACTCAAGTCGTTCGATCGACCATCCGATCAACTCCAAGCGTTGCACCCCATTGACCAACGAACGCTTCATCTGGAGTCTCTCTGGTCCGTTGATCGGAACCACTTTCCCCGATTTTAGCACTAAATCCGCAAGATCGTTGATGTCCAAATGGACCGGCTCATTAAAGCCGAGCGCATCCATAAGTGCTGGAACATGCGAAGGCGGAACTTCACGACCAAGTATTGACGGGCCATCTTTGGCCGCAACTCGGCTCACGCGCACATGATCATCTGGCAATTTATCCCAAATTGGCAGCAACAGTCCGGTCGCAAGATACAGGCGATCATGTTTCAGTGTCGCTGCGTCACAGGCCGCTTCGGTTCGCCATGCCTGTTTAAACTTCCCCAAACCAATGGCTTTCCAATTACTTTCTTCAATTTGCTCTCTGGTCAAATATTCGCGTGTCAGAGGGCGCAACAGCTCAAAGCGTTCAACCCGCTCACCATCATCGAGCATTAGCCGTCGGGCGCGAACGAGCAACGCAACCCGCCCAGACCGTGAATTTAGCATAGGCTTGATACGGCTTGACCGGAGGTCGTGCAGCCGATTGAGTTCTTCAAAGCATAGCGGATTGAGCTTTCTCGCAACCTCTATTTCCAAGAGATGCGTAGTTGCGCCGGATGCAGGATCAGTGCGCAATAGTTTGTCGGATTTAATTTCAAACTGCTCAACCAATATGGTCTCGACACCGAGAACGAGTGTCCCTGCCCTCCTTGCTGCATCAACGCGCGCTTCGACCAGCCCCAAATATTCATCGAAAATCATGTTCTGCAACAGGATCGGAAACGCCAATATTCGGTTGAGCCAGCGCTGGATCGTGGGTAGATCTTCAACCATGCCGCCATCTTTGGCTGAAATCGTAAGTCCGGACAGTTCTTCGAACTTTCCGAGTGAGACAGCACTCAATTTGCCTTCATACAGTAGTCCGAACCACCGGTTCAAAGCATCCTTGGCATAGATGCTTTCAAGATTGTCGGCTGGATTGAACATGTTCTGGCCGCCTGTCTGGCGCTGCCCGCGGGTCAATGCGCCAAGGCTATCGAGTCTGCGGGCGATGGTCGAAATGAACCGACGTTCGCCTTTCACGTTTGTTGTGACGGGCCGAAACAAGGGCGCAGATGCCTGATTGGTGCGATTTGTGCGCCCTAGCCCCTGAATGGCGGCATCAGCCCGCCAACCGGACTCTAAGAGAAAATGAACACGGCGCTGCTGGTTCTTGGCATCGAGGTCGGCATGATAGCTGCGACCAGTCCCTCCGGCATCGGAAAACACCAATATCCGCTTGTCGCCGTCCATAAAGGCTTGGGTTTCAAGCACATTGGCTCTGGGCGTGCGCGATTGGAGTTTTTGTCTGCCGTCAGTGCCGACAATTAAACGGCGCGTCCGGCCCGTCACCTCTGCAACCTTCTCAACGCCAAAGCGCTCGATGATGGCGTCCAGTGCAGTAGCGATGGGTGGTAAAGCGCACAACTGCTCGATCATTCGGTCCCGCGCAGCGATTGCCGCTCGGCATAGTACAGGATTGCTGTCTGCATCGAACATTGGTTCGGACCGTGCGTTGCCGTTTTCGTCGACAAATATCTGCATGAGCCGAACCGGGAAGCTGCCACTGAGATAATCGATCACATATTCACGAGGGGATAAATCGATCTCAAGATGCTCGCGCTCGTCAGGCGTCAGGTCCGCAAGCCGCCGGTTGAGCATTGCCTCCGCAGTCGAGACAAGTTGAACCACGGCCGAATGGTCGTCGCGCAAACTTTGCTCGATTGCTGGCAAAAGACTCGGAAGCTTCATCGACAGGAGAAGTTGCGCAAAGAAGCGCTGTTTCGTACCCTCAAATATGGACATCGCAGCGGCTTTGGCGCCGCTGTTGAGCGTATCGCCGCTATCAGCATCGACGATGCGCGTCGCTTCCAAGGCCTCCCTCAGATTGCCGTGAATAATCGCCCAGGCTTCAGCATATGCGTCATAGACAGATATCTGTGCATCGGTCAGTTCATGTTCGAGAATTTCATATTCGACACCTGCAAATGACAGAGCTCGTGATGCATAGAGCCCCAAAGACTTGAGATCGCGCGCAACAAGTTCCATCGCTGCAATGCCGCCCTCGCGAATGTCGCCGACAAACTTCTCGCGTGTCGCAAATGCAGTCTCCGATCCCCACAGACCAAGCCGTGTCGCATAAGCCAGATTGTTGACGTCGGATGCCCCGGTGGCCGACACATAAAGAACATGGGCGCGCGGGAGCATGTTCTGGAGACGTACGCCGGCAACGCCTTGTTCGGAGCCTTTGACTTTTCCTCGGCTCCCCTCGCCGCCTGCAGCATTTGCCATGGCATGCGCTTCATCGAATGCAATGACACCCTCAAAATCGAGACCCGCCCACTCGATGATTTGCTCAAGCCGGGTTGCATCGACGCGGCCGGACCTCAAAGTCGGATATGTCACGAACAATATGCCTTCGGGCATGTTGATCGCGCCGCCCAGTTTCCACTGCGACAAGGGCTGGATGTCCAGAGGCAGTCCGCCAAGAGCTGCCCAGTCTCGGCGCGCATCCTCAAGAAGCGTCTCGTTTTTGGAAAGCCAGACATGACGGCGTTCGCCGCGATACCAGCGGTCCAGGATGACACTCGCCACCTGACGGCCCTTGCCAGCGCCCGTGCCATCTCCCAGAAAATATCCGCACCGGTAACGATAGCCGTCTGCGTCCGGCGTCAGCGCACAACCTCTGTCGACGGGCTGAAATGACCCCACCAAATCTCGTTCAAATGCATTGGCTGCGTAAATCAGGGTTTCAAGCTGCGCCTCAGATAACAGCCCGCGCTCGATATGATCTGCCGACACCATCGGTTGAACATTGGGAACGGGCGCAGCAATCGAACCCATGGCAACCGACTCTACAAGCGGTGTTGGATGCGACATTGCAGCGGGTATCGAAATTCGGCTGGGGCGATATGGCAGATAATGTCCAACTTGTTCTGCAATCGGCGCCGCTTCTTCTAGTGGCACAAATTCTAGCAGAATGGGCTTGGCGCCGCCGCGCGATATCGGTCGAACGGGCGCCACCGGTCGGCGATGCGTTTGCGGTAGTATGCGCACGGAGGTGGTAAGTGGTCTGGGCAGAACGGGGCGGGTTATAGTACCGCTGCGGGTAGGCAATGCATCAACCAGAGAAACAAGGTCTATCACGTCGTTTACATGCGCCGTGATAGCAGGAGCATCATCTTCCGCTTTATCGAAAACGAGGAGACGCGTTGAGATCGAGGTTCCAGAACGCGCGAATGCGCGGTCCATCAACACATTGAGCCGCACCGCGAGCGGAAAGCGACAACGGCCCAGAAAAACACTCACATCAAACCATTCAGGCATGATGGCCACCGCCCTGCCACCGAGCGAAAGCCGTGATAGCGCCGAGCGCAAATGACGCGCGCCAGTTCGGCCATCCTGACCGCGTTCCAGGCCGACCGAAAATGGCGGATTGATAAGAACCGTGTCAGGCAAAATTGAAGGATTGAGAAGCTCGTCGATCAACTCGCCGTCATGCATCGACACCGCAACATCAGGAAATAGAACGTGCAATGCATCGCGTCGCAATATGTGAATTTCATTGAGGGCAAGTTTGGACCCGTTTTGCTTGGCCCAAAAGGCAAGCATTCCGGTTCCCGCCGACGGTTCCAAGGTTAGATTGCTGCTCGAAAGTCTGGCTGCACGCGCCGCAATCCAGGCGAGCCGCAATGGTGTCGAGAATTGCTGGAAACGGATCTGCTCTTCGGAGCGGTTATACTGGATCGGCGTCAACGCCTCCATCTGATCAAATACTTCAAAGATCACTCTATTGTCACTCGATTGACAAAGAGCTCGAGCCTCCTGCAAATAGATCAATTGCGCCAGTTCAACCGATGCATGCGTATCGGACAGTGACCAGCGATTGTCGGCATCTGTGGCCCCGGTCAACCTGGTAAAGGTTTCTGACAGATGTTTGCGCGTGAGCGGGATATTGGCCGCAAGATCAGCAGCTAGGTATCGCGCTGCTGCGATCGCGGGAACTTCGTTTGGTGAAAAGTCGAGATTGAACGCGGGCTGGTTCATGGGAAAGGCCTCCTGATCAAGGCCAGCGATCTTCGCGGAAATGCCAATCGCGCCTCACATGAGCAAGCGCCTCCTCCCCTCTCGCATGTGGTCAGACCGAAGCCCTAATACGAAGCCGTTCCCGAAGTTCATCGTTCCAGTCATGATTTTCCCGGTCGGGCGTGCGCGGAATAATGCATCGCCCTTCCCTCGTGTAAGCGTCCAACCCGCGCTTCAAAGCGAGTTCACCGCCTTTGTCGGCATCGACAAAGAGATGGAGCTCGGTAATGCTTTCCGGAATTGCGACTATTCCGAAGCGCTCGTTTCCAAGTGTTGCCCAGCACGGAATTCCAAAAAGAGTCTGTGCTGAAAGTGCGCTTTCCGATCCTTCGGCAAGTCCGAGCCGTCCGCTCACAGGATCTGACAGCCGAACGGCACCGGTTCCCAATTGCCCAAGTGCGCGCTTAGTTTTGAAAAAATCTGCCTTGGACGCTGTGGCGCGATCAATAAATGTTCGCTGGATAGCAACAATGCCGATATCCATCCGCACAGCGGCAATGAGCGCAGGAAGGAAACGGACGTTGGGTTTGCGCCCCAAAGGCGTTCGATCCAAAAACCGCAGTTCGCAGGAACGAAGCGATATGGAACGCTTGGCAAGATAGTGCTCACCGAGCGTATCTGAGAGCGGAACGGCCTGCTGCCACAGTCTCAAAGCATTGGCGTCGGGTCCGAATGGCTTTTCAGCTGGCACAACCACACTGCCCCTACCGTCGAACAGGTCGCGTGGTTGGATACCATGCCGCTTAAAGCCAGCGAGCACCTCCTCGCTCGAGCATCCAGCGAAACAATGAAACAATATTGCCGATTGTGCGACGCCAACCGAGAGCGACGGTGTTCTGTCGTCATGGGCTGGACAACGGCACATGCCTGATTTGCGCGACCAGTGCCCGCCCAAGGCTTTGACGATTTGACGGGCTCGGGTCTCAAGAGAAGATTGGAGAATGGGATGGCTGTTGGGCATGCTGAAGTCCTGCTGTTGCTACCTGCAACCGAGCGCCGCCTCCGCTCTTCACATAGCCGCAGCCCTTCCGTCTCGTCAATGTTCCTTGTATGTTCTTTTTTTGTGTCTATCAAAAAGGAATGCAAAATGAAAATATTGTTAGTGGGGCTATTGGGCCCCGGTCTGATTTACACAGCATCTGCAAGGGCTGATGCGCCTTCAGCCCAAAATATCGGGACGTCAGAGCAGCTTTCATCGTCCGATGTCAGTATTGATCCGGGATATCGAATCAATGAGCGAGGCGATTTTCAGGTTGTAGAGCATGGTCACTGGTCGCCGCCCTACCGCCCAACACCAACGCAGCATTTGGCCAGCGAAGCCGTATTTTCCGTCCAGCGCTCACGCCCGAATGAGAAATCCGTGAAATTTCGATCAAACTTTCAGCGGACGAGCTTTCTGGGCGACGTTCATGCAGCTGAAGCGCGCTTTGGTATCCCTCACGGGCTGCTTGATGCATTGATCTGGACAGAATCTCGTTACAATCCCTCTGCCGTAAGCAGTGCTGGTGCGGCTGGCCTTGGTCAACTCATGCCCGGTACTGCCCGAGACCTGGGCGTACGAAACCGTTTCGACCCAAAAGCCAACATCACTGGCGCAGCACAATATCTTCGGCAAATGCTTGACCGATTTGGCGTGGTGCATCTGGCAGTTGCAGCCTATAATGCTGGCCCTGGCGCTGTTTCGCGATTGGGACGAATTCCGCTGAATGGCGAAACTCCCGGGTATGTGCGTAACGTTCTGGATCGGTGGGCATTAAATTGATTAGGGGAAGTTCAGTGTCAAAGCCCGCAAGGATCAGGCTGGCCGGAAATCTGCGCAAGAGCCGTCGCGGACTTTTAATCGAAACTGCCGAAAAAAAGATCTGGGTGCTAGACTTCGGCGAAGACGTGGATGTGCCAAAAACGAAGTCAGTTATCATCGAAGGCATTCAAGCCGGCTTTGATCGAATAAGCGTCGACTGGGCAGCATCGAGCGCCGACGGCTGATGCGCATTTAGCCCTGCGCGATCATCCAAGAGGAACCCCGGTTTTTGACGGCGGCATGCGCATCTACAATGCGTTGAACCTCATCGCCCCACAACCTTAGCGCCTCTTGTTTTTCGACCGTATATTTATGGCGGTGATAAACTCCAGCGACCCCGGCTTTGGCAGCTCCAGACTGATGGTTAAGCACTGCTTCGGACACAACCAGCGGTACGCCCAAGCGTTGTAAGCCCGTCGCAGCGGTACGGCGGATGTCATGCGGCGTGAAGTGCAAGATGTTACGATCTGTTTCGCGCAGCACTGAAGCCATAATCCGTCGCCAACCTTTAGGCATGCCGCCGGTACTATGAGCTGGATTGCCAATTGCCGGAAAAACTCTGTTCCCGGACAACCCAAACTCATTGGAGCTTGATGCAAACATATCTCGTATTTCTTCAATAATGCTCACAGATTGAGCCGATAAGGGAACGATGTTGGCGATCCCGTTTTTCGCTCGGCTGCCAGGAATGGTCCACAGATTTGCGTCAAAGTCGAATTCGTCCCATTCCGCATTGATGACTTCGCCGCGGCGCTGCGCAGTCAAAATCAGTAAACGCACCACCGTGCCGAAAGGATACCCCTCGCCAAGTGAAGCATCCCACAACTGCCCGAGTTCATAGTCTGACAAAACACGGTCGCGCGGCTTAGATGCTTTTGGTCGCCACGCATCCCTGCAAGGATGAGCCGGTAATCGGTCCAGCTTTGGCATCGCCCATGAATAAAAACTCGATAAATGCTGATGCACTGACCGCGCCATACGCAGCGTTTCTTTACCCCGGCAAAATGCCATCTTCTCGATGAAGCGTGTCACATCGCCGCGGGTTACCGTATCAGCTATCCGGTCGCCCATTTCCGGAAGAATATATTTGCGAAATACTCGCTCTATTTCTCGCGCAGTTCGCTTTTTCCCTATGACCTCGTTCGTCAAATATGTTTCAAACAGCTCGCCAATTGTGCCAATTCCCTGGGCATATCCGCGATTGGGATCGGACCGCTTGGGGATGCTTTGTCCCTGCTCAATGTCGGTAAGCAAATCTCGCGCACGACGACGCGCAGCGGCAAGTCCAAAGCCCAGCGAATGCCTGCCCAATGTCACATTATGAACCTTGCTGCCGATACGCTTTCGCAAGATGTAAGTTTTAACGCCACTCGCTCCGACCCTCAGGCGTAAACCAGCTACGATTGAGTCCGTAATTTCGATTTGTCCGATTTTCGGTGGTAATAATCCAACGATACGGGCATCTGTAAGACCGACTTTTTTTGACACAAATCACCTGTTACCTTAGGTAACATTTTGTACTGGGTACTAGTGAACATATCAAGAACTATATGGATGGTGAGTCTAGGTTTTCTGCCATTTTTGGACAGTTAAGGACACTTAGCGACCCACTGATTATTCTTTTAATCAGTAGGTCGCTGGTTCGAACCCAGCAGGGCTCACCATTTTTCAATGGTATGGCAATTTGATCCGGTCATCCCGCACAGCACGGGATATTCAGGGCAAGAACACGGCTATATATGCGGCAACGGCAAGGAATGTCCCTAGCGGATATTCCATCGATTCCTGCTCTTTCCGGTGCCCTGACAGCAACGCGGTGGCCAGCCCCAAAAAACTTGCGATCAGCACCGTCATCGGTAGCAATTGCCAGCCCAGCCAGACACCCAAAACGCCGAGCAATTTTGGATCACCGGCACCCATGCCCTCTTTTCGGCGGACGAGGCGGTAGAGTTGCCGCACTATTTCCAGCGTCGCAAAGCCAGCGATGCCTCCGATAGCGCGATCGGTCCAGCTGATGCCGCTATCCCATAAGGGCGCAAAGAGTATCCCGACCACAAGCAGTAAACCCAAAAGCCTGTTCGGCAACCACAGATGCCGGAAATCAAGGATCGCCAAGGGCAGAAGGAACCAGCCAAACATGGCGACGGAAAGCGCTTGCGCCGGAGGGAAGAACAACGCAGCAGTAGCCCCGATGCACAGGCCGATCAATTCAGTCCCAACGGTAAAAGGTGATCCGCAACTGCGGCATTTTCCTTTTAATAAAAGAAAGGAAATAATGGGAATGAGGTCATAGGGCGCGATCTGCGCACCGCAGCTATCACAGTGCGATCGCCCGCGTGTGATGCTTCTGCCGTCCGGCCAACGGCTGCACAAGGCGCCTGCAAAACTGCCCCAAATTGCCCCCAATGTTGCGAGCCCCGCAGTCACGAACCACAGCGGTAAGCTGGAAAGCCATAGTTCGACGGTGATATAGATACTCGTCAGAGCCGACCTCTTTTAATCATCTGATAGCCGCGCGCGCCTTTCCGGAAACCGGTGAGCGCAAGGGCATCTGCATTTAGGCTGTTGTCGCCTTCGAGCAAGATGGTCACGCTATAGGCCCCGTCGGCGGACAGACGGATGTCGACATGTTCCGTTGCCGACTGGCTGAGCAACGGGATCAGAAGCTGTCCACGGTCGCAGCGCGGTTTGGCAAGCAAGCCGTTCGACAAATCAAGTCCGGGTATCGCTTTGGTCAAGGTCATTCGCACGGCACCGCCGGCTTCGGAGCAACGACCGCCGGTGAAGCGAGCCGAAAAGTCCTGCAATATGATATCTTCGACCGGGAGCGGATCGAACATCGCGCCAATGGCCAGTGTTGCATTGAACCTGTCGATCGAAACGCCGCCAAAACGCTTTGTCACTGATCCGCTTATTCCCGGGGCGAAAGGTGCATCGCCCCGCGACAACGCGATTTCCGCGCGTCCCAAAAGTAGGGGCAGGAATTTAAGGCGGGCATTCACATCGCCAATCGGCACTTTGCTGAGACTCAGTTCGCGTATCGACCCGTCCCAGATAATGCCGTCCACTTTCCGCGCCGAAATCTGGTTACCGTCCACAATGGTCCGTAGCGGCATGAAAATGCTGAATGCGACAACCAGCAGCACGGCAACCGCGATGATGTAGGATCGACGCGTCATGGTGCCGTCTGCCGCAACTGGGCTTCGACGGTAACGCTGCCATTTGTGGCGCTTCGCATGGTAATGCTGGTTATAAAGATGCCTTGTGATTCCAGCTCGCTTAACCAGGCCAACAAGGCCGGTGCGCGGGCCTGTTCGATTCGGAAATCAACCTGACCAGGTGCGGAATTGGTCGGCTTTACAAGATCGAAGCCCTTTTCGGCGGCACCCTGTGTCACGACCAGATCGATACCTGCTGGCGCAGGCCGGGCTGCGGCCGGGGTTTGCAGCGACGCAGCCGCCACGGTGGCTTCGATCCGCCCGCGCCGCTGGACGGCTTCATCCAAACCGCTTTCAGCCTGCTCGAGTGCCGACATGGTTGGTAATAATATCCCGAAAATCAGCACGACAACAGCCGTCAGGACGCCCGCAACGGACACCAGAACACGCTCCCGATTGGACAGCGCAACATACCATGTTTTCAGATTTTCCATCATGGCATACTCATGGTCAGGTCTACCAAAGTCGCGCCCGTCGTGTCCTGCCGCGATGTTGCCGTCACGCGGAAACCATCGCGTTGCACGGCGATCAGTACCTTGTTTATGCTTCCCGCATCAGGGGCGGAAAGAACGGTAGTCAAAATCCCGTCGCGCCCGATCCGAAGCTCCCGCACAGACACATTAGGAGATGCCTGAACGGCGCGCCACAAGCCTGCGGACAGCGGTGTGAACCGTCCTACCGCCAGACCTTTTTGCGGCAAGGCCGAGGCAAGCTGCGCTTCGGCTTGTGCAATATCCGCGATGGCAGGATTGATTTTCCGTGCGGCAGCCAAGGCCCGATCATTTTCGGCGGATGTCGCAAGGCTATATTTTGTTAAGGCCGCCACACCCAGCAGCAGTGTCGCCAGTATACAAAAGCCTAACAGGCGCAAAATCCACGTGCGCTGTCCCGGGGTAGCGAGCATGCGGGGCTCGCGTTTCGCAAATGGTCCTTCGCGCAGGTTGAGCGCGGGTTGCACACTGGCATTTAGCAATGCCTGATGCAGCGCCGCTTGATCCATATCCTTAACGGCGGCGTCGCCGACCAGCATCGTCCGGAACACCTGCTCGTCGGGAACGGCAAAGCGGTCCCCGCGCAGAACGGTGCTGTTGCCAAGTTCCGCACGCACTACTAGCTGCGGATCGGACGGAACAAGCAACCCGAAGGGAATGACCACATCCGGGTTCAAGCCACGGGCCTGCAACATCGCCAAGCCTGTTTCCAATACGCCCGTGTCTATTGTCGCTGTGACCACATCACCGGCATCCAAATACCGCGCTACCGCGTGCACCGCCCCCAAGGATTGCTCAAAGGCGCGGACTTTGGCAACGCCCTCGGCCTGTCGCGGCTCCAGATCGGGCAATGAAAGCCAGATACAGCGCGACGCCTCCGCCTGCACAATCGCGACCATGCGGTCGTCGGCAGCGTCCGGGACAAATTCGGAAAGCGGGCATGGTTCGGACCATGCCGAATCCGACAGCGTCCACACCATCGGGTTGCTGTGGTCGACGCTCGGAAGGAATGTGACGATCAGCGTCATAGCTGCTCCCCCCAACTCCTCCAGATCAGGCGGACCTGACCCGACTTGGCGGCGAGCATGGACTCCCCTTCCAGCATCAGTTCACCGACCGACACTTTTGTGCGTAACAGGAAATAGGTGCTCGTCAGTTTCACTTGCCCTTGGACCGGAGAAGACGCCTCGATAGACGCCATTTCGGGTGCCCCCCAGAATCGAATGAGGCTGCCATAACCGCTTGCGGGGCGCTTGGCGAGATAACTACGCGCGGTGATCGGACTAAACTGTCCGGGGGGAAAGAGCATGGCCAGCAAGGGCGCTTGTTCGGGCAACAGCGTGTTGACATTCAGCGGCGAAAGCTTTGCCTCAGGCAGCGCGCAAATCCAGCCCCGCAGCTTTGCATAAAGAGCGGGAGAGACGCCTTTGACCGCGCGTAACTCGGACGGATGCGCGAACAGGCGGTTTGCCGTCCGATAGGGTGTCGCAGCAGATTGATAGGCATCGTCTTCGGCGCCAGCAGGCGACGGGATGCTGTCGCTATCGGCCCAATCCGCTGCCGCCGCCGCGACCGGTCGCGCTGCATTTTCGTTGATGCCGAGAACGACCATCAGTGAAACCATCTGCTCCTGACCGATCGAACTTTGTGTAAATCGGCCTTCTGTTTCGATAACGAGGCTGTTGAGGTTAAAACAATTAGCACCGTCGCGCACAGTTGCAGATGCGGACCCGACGGGTATGGGAATGATCTGCTCTTTCCCCAGCCAATTTCCCTCGAGCGTGGTTTGCGCGGCATCGCGGGCAAGCAAATCTTCAAGCCGCGTACTCGCCAGATTTTCGGCGGCATAGCTGAACATCCGGGCCTGTGTGAGGCTGTTGCCATTTCCCGACAGCTTGGTCGCAATCGCAAGGCGGTCGAGCGTCGTTGCGGCGATCACCGTCAGAATGGAAACCATTAGCAGGACCGAAAGCAAGGCCGCGCCGCGTTCAGACGATTTGGGCCCGGTCATCCGTCCAACCCTTCATCCGTTTCGACCGGCTTGTCTCTGTTTTGCGGACCGACCAGAAAGAGCATCCGTTGCTCGGGCTTGCCTGTGACCGTGACGCGCATTTCCACAGCGCGCGGAAGTGCGTCGGCATCAACGGCGGTCCAGTCGCTCCGCCACTCGCCCCGATCGTCACGGAAACGGATTTGTGCCGATGCCACATTGTCGACAATGACCGCAGCATCCGACGGTATCGCGCCGTCCAGCATCGGCCAGCTCAGCCGTTTCAGCGCATTCTTGTCGAGGACATAGGCCACCCGTTGCAGTCCCGCGCGCGGGGCTTCGTCCAGATTTGACCATCCGGCGCGCACGAAGCCGAACAACATGCCGGGCACGTCGCTACTCTCTTCGACAAAGGCGGGGATAGACGCGCCTGCCGGGTCGCGGACCGAACGGGACATAGCCTGCGCCAGATCCCCCTCGATATTGTTATACAGGCGGTTGCCGCGTGACAGCTCTTCCAAGCGGCCCTTGACGGCAAGCTGCGTATCGCTTCCCGACCGCAAAAGCATCACCCCTGCGACCGACAAAAGCGAAAATATGGCCAAAGCCACGAGCAGTTCCACCAGCGTGAAACCGGCTTCGGATGTCTTCACCGCGTTCATTGGTCGACCGGTCGCGCTATGGTCAATTGAGCCTTGCGCGCTGACGCTATGCCCGTGCCGGCAACATTGATGTCGACGAGCACCAGCCGCGCGTCGTCGGTCTTCTTGGTCGTCGCGGTCCAACGCCAATTTTGTCCGCCGTTCACCTCTTCACCGCCCGTTTCGCCCAAGGTGGGGGGCGAAGGGTTCGACAATATTTCAACCGCGACATTGCGCGCGACCTGCCACGCCAAACCGCTTTCGCCCAGTTGCGACGTTGACCGGACCGAATAGCCCTGCAACCGCACCATTGCCAACGCAGCCAGGCTGAAGATCGCCAGCGCGACCATGATTTCCAGTAAGGTGAACCCGTTACGTGACAAGGGTGCGTTAGCGCGCGACACGAACGTCTCCTGTCGCGGAGAGATTGACCGTTACGACCCTATCGCCGCGCTTGACCCCGATGGCGGCGCTGCTGGAGGGTAAGCCGGTGCTGTCAAACGCCACCCGCAACTGACGCGCACCGCCTATTGATGCGCTTGTTCCGCGTGTCCATTTCTGGCTGGCGAACGGCTTTTCCTGAAGCGGCCTCCACACCCCATCCCCCCGCACTTCGAACGAATAGCCCGACGGTCGGATGGCAAAGGCCATCGGCGTCGATTGCAGAATGGACTGGTCGCGCAGCGCCGCAAGGCGTGCCGCTAGTTGCTCGGCTTCATCACGCGCATCACGGTCTGTCGAACGCGCCGTCATCACCACCGCAGCACTCGCCACACCGATGATGAATAACACCACCATCAGTTCGACCAGAGTAAAGCCACGCTCGCGAAGGGCGAAGTTGGATGTGGATGTTGGCTTATTCGCCGTAAATATCCGCATTTTCATTCTCGCCGCCAGGCGCACCATCTGCGCCTAGCGAGTAAATATCGAACGCCCCGTCCCGGCCGGGAACGCTATACTGATAAGGTCGGTTCCAAGGATCGTTCGGCAATTTCTTGATATAGCCCTCGGTCCGGCCGCCTGCGACCGCGGGCGGGTTTACAAGGGCTTGCAATCCTGCGCCGGTGTCGGGATATGTCAGATTGTCAAGACGATAGGTCTCCATCGCTTGCCCTAATACCGCGATATCGGCCTTGGCCTTTTGCACCATCGCCTTGTCCTGATTGGGCAGGACGTTGATCGCGACAATCGTCGTCAACAGAGCGAGGATGAAGAGCGTCACCATCATTTCGACAAGGGTAAAGCCATTGGCCTTGGTCTTTGCCCGCGACCGCCGGAATTCGACCGGTGCGCGCTCGAGGTCGGTGAACAGGTGAAACAAGATGCGTAGCATTTCTATATTCCCGTAAGATTTTGAAGTTGGAGAATGGGCAATAAGATTGCCAGGATGATGACCGCCACAACGCCGCCCATGGCGACGATGATCAGCGGTTCAAGCAAGGACAGCGCGGCGCTGGTAAAATTGTCGAACTCCCGCTCCAGATATTCCGAAGCACGTTCCAGCATCAATTCAAGTTGCCCAGCGCTTTCGCCGCTGGCGGTCAGATAGACGAGCAACGGGGGGAAGACGCCACTCGCGCGCATGGCACCCGAAAGGCTGCCTCCGCTGCGCACCGCCTCGACAATATCGTCATTGGCTTGCAGCAAGAGTTTGTTGCGGATTGTCCCGCCCGTAAGGCGCAAGCCTTCCAGTAGGGGCAATCGGCTGGCAACCATCGTCGACAAGGTCCGCGCCATCCGCGCGGCGTGAAGATTGCGGAGCAATTTGCCGATGACGGGAATTTGAAGCACTTTCCGGTCGACGTACAAGCGGAACGCGGGTTGTTGCAAAGCCCGCCAGAACAGCACCGCAAAGGCGATAATAGCAAGAAGCAACACCCACCAATAGCTCGCCAGAAATGCCGACATGCCAATGACGATGCGGGTTAAGAGGGGAAGCTGTTGATCCACATTGTCGAACTGCTCGACAACCCGGGGCACTACAGATACCATCAGCCCCATCACGACCAAAATTGCCACAAGCGAGAGCACCGCCGGATAGGCCAAGGCGCCGATAATCTTGCCACGCATCTCCGCCTGCCGTTCCAGCAAGGCGGCAAGGCGTTCGGCGATGAGGGACAGGGTACCTGCCCCCTCGCCTGCCGCAATCATCGCGCGATATAGCGCCGGAAAGCTCGATGCCTCGCGGCGCATTGCTTCGGAAAATCGCTGGCCCTCCACGACGCCTGCGTGCACATTGCCGAGAATATCGCGCACATGGGCCTGTTCGCTCTGTCGGCTGATCGTCCGGATGGCTTCCTCAAGCGGGCTCACCTGGATGAGGGACGAAAACTGGCGCGTGAACAGCGTCAGCTGCTTGGTCGACAGCCGTCTGCGGCGCCGTTGCAGATCCGACAAAACAGAACGTCGGGCCTCAGCTTCGTTCAACTTTACGACATAGAAATTCTTCTTGGCGAGCACCGCACGCGCGGCGTCGTCGTTGGCGGCATGAACCTTACCCTTTATGTCCCGACCCAGTGGGTCGATTACCTGATAGGCAAATTCAGGCATCGTCAATGTCTTCTCGGCGGGAAATACGAATGGCCTCTTGGGGTGTCGTAAGGCCAGCGCGCACCAATTTGCGTGCCGCCGCGCTCAAATTGGGCTGGTTCACAAAGGCATGCCGCGCCAAAATTGCCTCATCGCCGCCATCGTTGATCAGGCGGCGGATTGTCTCGTCCACGCGAATGGCTTCGAATACACCGATGCGACCCTGATATCCTGTGTTGTTGCATTCAGGACATCCCACGGCTTTGAACACTGCAGTTCCCTGATCAAAACCCAGCAACGAAGCCGCATTGCCGTCCGCTTGTACGGTCTGCCGGCACGAGGGACAAAGCCGCCGGACCAGACGCTGCGCGACGACAGCACGCAATGTCGATGCCAGCAGAAAGGGTTCGACTTTCATATCCCGCATCCGCGTGATCGCGCCAATCGCGTCATTGGTGTGGACGGTTGTCAGAACCAGATGCCCTGTAAGCGCCGCTTGGACCGCAATATCCGCGGTTTCGCGGTCACGGATTTCACCGACCATCACGACGTCGGGATCTTGGCGCAAAATCGCACGCAATCCGGCCGCAAATGTCATGCCGACTTTTGAATTAACCTGCGTCTGTCCGACGCCGTCAATGGCATATTCAACCGGATCTTCGACCGTCAGGATATTACGCGTGCCGTCGTTCAGGCTTTTCAGACCTGCATAGAGCGTAGTCGTCTTCCCCGACCCTGTCGGACCCGTGACCAAAATGATGCCATTTGGTTCCGCCAAAGCTTCCTGCAATATTTTCAATGTGTCGTCGGACATGCCCAGAACATCCAGCGAGATGCCGGTGTTTTCCTTGTCCAAAATACGCATCACGACCCGTTCGCCCACGCGGCTGGGGAGTGTGGATACACGAACGTCAATAAGCTTCCCGCCCAGTGTCAGGCCTATCCGGCCGTCCTGCGGTATCCGGCGTTCCGCGATATCCAGCCTTGCCATGACCTTGATACGGCTGACCACTACAGGCGCGACGTTGGCGGGCAGTCGCAATCGTTCCTGCAGCACGCCATCCGCGCGCATTCGGATGACGAGGCCGGTTTCATAAGGTTCGATGTGAATATCCGATACGCCCTGACGGACGGCTTCGGCGATGATGCCGTTGATCAGCCGGATAACGGGTGCATCATCGGCACTGTCGAGAAGATCGTCGGCGCTTGGCAACATGTCGGACAGCAAGTCGCTGTCGCCCATGCCGATGGAACCGGCCATGGCGGCGGCGGACCCATCCATGGCATAATGGTCGGACAGATAGCGGTCGAACGTGCTGTTGTCGGATATCTCGACGTCAAACGGCATCGACAAATAACGCCGGACTTCCAGCAGTATCAAAGGGTCCGCACCTTCCCGCATCGCGACGACCAAACGGTCATCAACCTGATGGCGCAGCACAACGCCATGGGCTTTTGCAAAAGCATAGGGAATGTCGATCAAGGGGGCGCGTGCAACCTTCTCCACCGCCTCTTCCGATACGGTTTCTGTCATTTCTGCAGGGTCTGCATCACCACGCCGTATGATCATTGGCCGCCCCCGCCTGTTTGATTGATGTTGCTAGGTGGAACGTCGGCAGGCTGAAGCGCACCGTCATTCGTTGATCGCTCCAGAGTATCTGTTGCGCCGACTACCACATCATTTGGTCCGGCAACCGGTGCGATCGGTGGCACAGCGCCCATATAGTCCCGCAACAGTTCGTCGATGCTCGGTTCGACATCCGGATTGCGCGCCAATTGCATGCCACGGACATAGTCATAACGACGGGCCGTCAGCCGGTCGCCGTCGGCTTTGCTGCGCAATATCGTCGGGCGAATGAAAACCATGAGATTGGTTTTGCTCCGGCTGCGGCTGCGCGATTTGAACAGTTCGCCGATCAGGGGAATATCGCTCAAAAGTGGGATACGCTCGATCGTCCGGCGTTCGTCGTCATTCAGCAGTCCGCCGATTGCGAGCAACTGGCCATCGCCCACGGTTAGCGTCGTTTCAAATTCGCGTTTGTTGAGGATAAGGTCGCTCGACCGCGAGGATACGGGCCCCGCAACACTTGACACTTCCTGTTTGAGGAACAGCTTTACATCGCCCTGGGAGTTTACTTGCGGTGTCACTTCCAATTTGATCCCGACTTCCTGCCGTTGAACGGTGCGGAAGGCGTTTTCAAAATTGGCAGACAGCTGCTCGCCTGTGCTGACAGGCACTTCCTGACCAACCAGGAATTTCGCCTTTTGGTTGTTCAGCGTGACGATATGCGGCGTGGCCAAAAGGTTGGATTCCGTATCCGCGGCAATCGCGTTGATGATCGTGCCGAAAATCGCATTCTTTCCGATATCCAGGGCAAAACCGCCGAACCCGCCTGTTGCGCTCAAGATCGAAGCGGCGGCGGCTTCTTGCAAACTGTCGCCGAGCGCGCTGTTTGTCGCCGTGGTCGTCGTATTGCCGTTGACCGTCGTCGTGGTCCGCGTCAGCTCCTCAGCGCCGATGGCACCGGCAATGGTCAGGATATTCGGCGTTGCATTCGAATAATTGGTGGCAGCAAAGGGCAGGTTTTCGCCGCCTACAAGAAACTGGACGCCCAGTTTCTTTGCGGCCTCATTGCCGATCTCGACCACGATGGCTTCGACCAGAACTTGTTCGGGGCGTGTGTCGAGTTGGCGGATAAGCTCACCGAGTGTCCGCTGCATTTCGGGATTAGCGGCAACGATCAGCGCGTTCGCGCCTTCATAGCGCGTAACGACGACCGGACCTCTTCCGCCGATACCGTTTGTGCCAGTACCGGATGAAACCGTGGTGATGGGGGCTGGCGCCGAAACCGGAGTACCTGCCGCGCCAGCGGCAGCCGCAACCGGAGGAAGATCGGCACTGGAATCGGAACCTTTCTGGCCGCCGATGAGGGATTGCACCGTTTCCAGCAATGTTTCCGCGTTTGCATGCTCCAGCCGGTAAACACGGATTTCCGCGCCGGATTGCGCGCGCGCATCCAGTTGTTTGGCCATAGCGGCGAAGCGCGCAACCGACGTCGGATCACCGCGAAGCGCGATCGCGTTGCTGCTGTCGATTGCGGCGACCGTGACAGGCGGACGTCCACCCTCACCACCGCCCTGCCCGGCCAGACCCTGCAAGGCTGCCGCAATTTCGCGCGCGCCCGCATTGTCCAAAGTGACGATCTGCGTCGCGGCGGAGTCTCTGTCGATTTGACGGACCAACTCGCGGATGCGGCGCAAATTGTCGGCATAGTCGGCAACAACCAGGCTATTAGCATTGCGGTTGGCGGTAATGGAGCCTTCACGGCTTACCAGCGGGCGTAATGTTTCGACCGCTGTAGTGGCGTCGATCGACCGCAGGCGAAACACTTCGGTGACAAACTGGCTCGGAGCGGCCGATTTGCTGCCGACACGGCTCGGTTGTGTGGCGGCACCTTCCGACGGCTGTACGCGATAGCCACCACCCCGCATCGGAATGGCGACAAGGCCATTGGCCCGTAACGTCGACAAGAACACTTCGAAATATTCGGAGCGCGAAAGCGGACGATCGGTCACGACCGACACTTTCCCGGTCACGCGGCCATCCACGATGAAGGTCTGTCCGGTCACCCGTGCCGCGTCCTGAACAAAAGCGCGGATGTCGGCATCGCGCACATTCAACGTATGTTGCGCGGCGAGCGGTTCGGCAAAGATCAGGGCTGCGCACGCCAGCCAAATGGGAAGTTTAGAGTTCACGGTTGTTCCAGATTTATCGAGATGGGTACTTTGGCCCCGCCGCGTTCGACATCGACACTGAGGCGGGTTCCGGGTCGGAATTGGGCGGCAACATCGGCTGCCGAAGAAACAGGCCGTCCGTTGACCGCCACGACGACATCGCCGTCCTGAAATCCGGCGAGGCGCAGCATCGTGCCGTCATCACGCGGTTGCAGGACAAGACCTGTCACGCGGCCACCTTCATTGCGTGGCGCGAAGCCGATGGATTTTTGCAGGCTCGCGGCATTCAGGGCTGCGCCGGTGGATGCAGGTGCAGACGGCATGATGGGAGCAGCAGTGGTGCCGGACGGATTCACCGTTTCGGCCGGGACCGACTGGTCAAGATACAGCGATTCCTTCACCCCGCCACGCGACAAGATGACATGGTCAAAGGCGACAGCATCAAGTGTAACCCCGGGGGCGATTTCTTCACCCACAGCATAGCTTTGCTGGACACCATCTTCGCTAGCAATAATCGCCGATCCGCCACCCGAACTTTCATTGGCACGTATGCCGTATAAGGTCAGGTTCAGCGACGTGATATTGTCGGCGCCTGCCGCCGGTTGATCGCTGCGAAAGAAGGGGTCAAAGCCTGCGAACAGGGCCGCACGCGCAGATTGTGGTACGATCTTAACGGCCACCGGACGCCAGTCGCCAACTGGTCCTACGGGCGTCGCGATAAACCAGACCAACCGGGCAAATTGCAGTGCAGCCAACAGCGCCAAAAGGCAGATAATCAGCGTCGCCACCGGAACCGAAGCAATCCGGCGCGGGCGCAACTTCAGTCTATCCGCCAGCAAAAACGCCACTATTTCCCCCGATGATTCTGTACTTTCAAATGCGGGCCTAAGGCGGGGCTGTGACTCGTGAATGACGCTAAAATGACAGTTTAGTGACCAGTTTTAAGTGAGGCGTGCCGCCGCACTTAAGGTGCCCCAAAAAATAACGGCAGCACATCGATATGACGTGCTGCCGCGAGTCAGGGGGCTGTGTAGGGGTTAGAAATTGATCTCTACGCCGACCGAGGCGCTGATGCCCTGACGATAGCGGTTGTAGAAAATCTTGTTATCGCCGCTTTCCTGAAATTCCTGATATTTGGTATTGGTCAGGTTGCGCAGTTCGAACTTCAGCTCGGCTTCCTTGCCCGCAAAGGTGAAACCTTCACGCGCCACGAAATCCAGCTGGAAGCCTGGCTTTTCCTTGATATCTGGCTGTCCTGATGCGCCGCGGCTGGTGACGCGTTCACTGGCATAGGTCAGCAGGATGGTCTGCTGCGATAAGCGTTCGGTATCTTCCAGACCGAATTGCAAGTTCACCAGATGATCGGACTGTCCGGTCAAGGGGGATCCATTGGTGAAAAAGTCCAGAGCGTTGGTTGAGGACGAGTTGAACACCGCGACGGTGTCACCCGACTTTACGCTGATCTTCGACTTGGTGTAGGTGTAGTTCGCAATCACAACGGCGCGACGCGTCGAAAAGAAACCCTTGTCTCCGATGCCCGACAGATCGAAATATTTCTGGGTCTCGATTTCCACACCGTAAAGGTCGGCCTTCGGGGCGTTTGCGAAACTGGTGATAACCGAGTTGTCGTCAAAGCTCGAAAAAGACTCAATAGGCTTATCGATCCGTTTGAAAAATCCGGCGACCGTCAAACGCTGGTCACGATCAAAATACCATTCGTACCGCGCTTCCGCATTGTACAACTGGCTATCGGTCAATAGCGGGTTGCCGCGGAACAGACGGTTGGAATCGGTGTCGTAATAGTTCTGGAAAATCAGCTCACGAAACTGGGGCCGTGCAATGGTCTTGGAACCGCTGAGGCGCAATTTCATCTGATCGGTCAGATCCCACGTCAACGTCGCAGCGGGCAGCCAGTAATTTCTGTTCAGGCTGGTCGACGCCAGCGATGCCGTCGGCGTGTTAAACACCTGAACGGGATTAACAGTCTGCTTCGCGGTTTCGTAGCGCACACCGATATTCAGACTGATTTCCGGCGTAATAAACGCCTGAATCTGGGCGTAACCCGCATTGTTCAACAAACGCGCATCAAACACCGGGTTAGCTTCGTTGGTATCGATCAGCGCGATGTTGTAGAAATTGATCACAGCAGGCTGCAACAGGAAGTCAGGCCGGAACAACGCCACTGCCGTCGGGAATGTGGCCGGTGCCGTAAACTGGAAGTCACGACGTTCGGTCCGGCGGGTGGTATCCGAATAGGCATAACCCAATGTCGCCGTGATGTCCGGGGTCACCTTGACCGAAAGGTCGAGGCCACCAGCCCATAAATCTTCGTTCAGATAGGAATAGCTGACTTCCGCGCTTCCCTGCTGACCGTTGTTCAGGCGGTTGATGAACTGCTGACCGAAAGGATCGGATGCCAGGTTGCTACGAAAATATTCGAAGCTGAACTCGTCCGGTGCTTCACGCTTTGAATTGGCATAGGCGACGCGGAAGCTGAGGTTCACGTCGGGCGACAGCTTGAATTCGCCGACAAGCTGCGAGTCCACCAATTGGCGTTCGAACCAGGCGGTATCCTGCTGCATCAAGGTTGCAGTCGGCGAAGTCGTCTGGCGCGTACCGACGCCGAGGCGAGCCTGCTTCAGCGTGTCGCGAATGAACAGGTTGGTCCAGCGGATCTTTTGGTCGCCCGCTTCGATACCGAAACCGACCAGACCGTTTACGACGATACGGTTATCCGTAATCACCTTTTGGAAATCGAGTTCTTTCTGGGACAGATCGAGGGTCGACGCGGTTTGCTGGATAGTGTCGCGGGTACGCCATTTGTTGCTGTAACCGGCATTGAAGATGATGCCCATGGTGGCATCGTCGCCAATATCAAAGTTGGTGCCGCCCGTGATAGAGGCCGAACCATTTGGTGGAAGATTGCGGTTGCGCTGGATCACGGCATTCCGGCCGGTTACCAGTTGCCCTGCGATGGCTTGCGTATTTACGTTGCCCGCACTGATCCGCTCGCCACTTGCGAAGTAGGCAGCAAGCGCCGGTTGCAAGTCGCGGTTTCCGTTGTCAAATCCGCTCCAATCCTGCGAGCTGCCATAATAGGTGTAGCCCAACTGGTTTGTGGTTTCGCCATTGATGCTCAAATCGCCACCAACGGTCAAAAAGGTTTCGCGGGGGATGGCTTTGGTGGTCAGGTTGATAACACCGCCGCCAAATTCACCGGGAAAATTGGCCGAATAGGTTTTTTGCACCAGTGACGACGCAATAACGCTGGTCGGAAAAAGGTCGAGCGGAACAACGCGCTTCAGCGGTTCCGGGCTTGGCAGCGGCGAACCGTTGAGCAGCGCCAGAGAGTAACGATCGCCCAGACCACGCACATATACGAAGCCATTTCCGACAACACTGAGACCCGTAACGCGTGCAAGCGCGCCAGCGATATCGCCTTCGCCGGTACGTTCGATATCCGCGCTGGAAAGAACCGATACAACTTGGGGGGCGTTTTTCGAAATGTTGCGGTCCAGGTAACCGCGTACAACGATTTCGTCACCACCGGGGATGGAAACATCGACCTGTTCTTCTTCCGCGGTGGCGGGGTCGGCGGCTGGATCAACAGGCGCTTGTTCGCTGCTCGCGTCTGGTTCCTGCGGTTCGGCTGCGGTCTCGGTTGGTGCTGGCTCTGCATCTTGCGCGAATGCCATCGAAGGCGAAACGAGCGCTGACGTCAAAAGCAACAGGCTGATGGCCCCCAATGGCTTCAACATAAACTATCCCTTATTTTTCATTCAAAAAAGGTGGGGTGCGCGGTCAAGCGTGCACCCCACCCTGTATCGTGCTGCCTATTAGAAGGTCGGCAGGGAGGTGCAGAGACCCGACGTGCTGGTTCCGAGATTTGCCGTCGCACTGTTGCAGGTCCAACCGGCATACCAGGTGTCGTTGGCGTCGCGTACGGCACCAACATAGGTCGTGGCATCAAAGAACGCGTTCAGCGTGCTGGCGTTAAACGCCGTCACGGCAGTCTCGTTCGCACCGTTGATGAACAGCGACGTCAAGGTCGGTGTGAACGCGCTGTTATTGTTGTTGCTGCCAGATCCGAAGATCGCAGAAACCTGAGCTTCGGTTACGCCGTTCGAACCTACGAAAGCAGGGGTTCCGCATTGCGCGACAACCGAACGGATAACCGGCGCACCCGCTTCATCAATCGCCGCATCAACTGTTGCGGATATAGTCTGGGGGCGGCTGATGCGGAGGCAGGATGTGTTCGGGCTAACGATCACACCATTTGCCAACGTATAGTCGGTACCGCCGCGAAGAAGAATTGCGGACAAGTTACCGGTATTGGCACGCTGGATGAAGGTGAAGTTTGCGACGCGCGTATTCTGGCGTGGCGTGTTCCCATCCAGAGCGTTATCGGAGTCTGCTTCAATCATCGAGTCGCCTGCACCTGAGCGCTGAACAGCGAGAACATACTGGAAGTTCGCCTTAACGCCGGTGTCGGTATCGAGATTGTCATCGTCGGCGCCGATCGACACGAAATACTTCATGTTGACGCTACCGCCGAAGAATTCTGCACCATCGTCCGAGCTGTTGAAGGTCTGGATATGGTCAAGAACCGTACCTGTCCCCGTTCCGCCTGTCGTCAACGACTGCAGTTCCGAGTTACCCGAAAGCACGAAGCCCGAATAACGGATCTGGACAAAGCTCAAACGACCGCTGTTGTCGGCACTGTTTGCGCCGCCATAAAGTGCAGGGTCAACTGCGCCTTCGACCTGACGTTCACACGCAACAGTACCCGGCGTAGCTGCAGGTGCAGCGCAATCGGTGATTGGTGCGCGGCCGTTCAAAACGACGCCGCCCCACTGGCCGATCGAGCTGTCGGTGTTCAAGCCCAGCACGTTGTCACGGCTGGTGAAGATGATGGGCAATGCTGCCGTACCAACTGCGTTCAAACGGTTTCCGCGGTTGACGTTCAACCAGGATACGCCGGTTCCGCCAAAGACGATAACGCCGGGTTCGATGTTCAAAGTCACAACGTTGTTGGTCGAAGCGGGACCCTGGTCGGTACCAACGTCCACTCGGCCACCCAGACGGTACAGCACGCCGGTAATCTTCGGCAATGTGCTGGTCGTATTGATGCGCGCGGGCAGCGTGCAAACCCGATAGGTTCCGGTTGGTCCGGTAATCGTGCCTGAATCGGTCAGGCCTTGAGCGTCCGCGATCGTCGGGCAGCCTCCAGCAGGCGTTACTGCTGCAGGGGGAGGAGGTGGCGGCGGCGGGGGTGGCGGAGGCGCCGGATTGTTAATGGTAATATTTCCGCCCGTTCCAGGCGATGCGATATCGTCTGCGCCGCAGCCGGCAACAAGGGCAGCCGCCGCAGTTGCATATATAATGCCACGCAATTTTGGATCTAACATTCTGATTCTCCGCAACAAATAAGAAGCCTGTATTCAGGCGTATGCAACGGACCAGCGACGAATCAACAGAGGCCCCACCCGTTGTCGAGGTTGCCGATAGAAGCCGCCTGTGACGGGGCTGTGGTTATCGCATTACAGTTGAGAGAATCATTTTGGACACTTTTGTGACATCCGCGGTTTCATGTGGTGCAGCGCAATATTTATTTTCTGCGTACAGAAAAAGGGCGGGCCAAATCGGCCCGCCCTCTTTTGATAGTGTCTGACGACACTTTTATAACTGATGTGTGATCAGCGTGAAGCGAGCTTCATCTGCAGTCCCGACAAAGCAAGCCGCGCGGCGTCTTTCGAGTTCATGACCCGTCCGTCGGCCAGAACAAGATCGACTTCTTCACGGCTTTGCAGCGCGGTTGAAAAGAGATCGGCAGCCTCGGCGATGCGGCCTGTGCGCGCATATGCCTGTCCCAAGTTGATGAGTTTTGCAGGGTCGTGCCGGCTCACGCGTTCATTTGCCAAAATCTGCGTAATCGCGCGCTCATTATCCCCTGCGACCAACGCATCATATCCAATCGATCCTTTGGGATATCCAACCTCGCCGTTCGCTGTCGGCTGTGCGTGTGCGACTCCACTCATACCAGCTAAAAGCAAAGCACTGATAAATAGAGTTTTCATGGCAATTCTCCTCATTCCTGAGTTAAATATTACAGTTATATGACATGAGTGCAATATAATTGTAATATTTCTGTCATCTTTCTCCTGCTCGCGCAAATAACCGCTCTACGGCTGTCACATTGCTGTCGTGAAATATCTATCAAACTGAATGCATAACAGCATCAAAGCGCAATCGACCGACCCTAATTCGCGGACTGCAAACGATCTCAGGGAAGGAAAAAATAATGCGTAAATTTACTTCGATACTCTTGGCAAGTGTGGCCCTCATTGCTTCTCCGGCAATGGCGCAACAGGCGAATTCACCTGCAGAAACAGAGACAACGGAAGACGAAATTGTCGTTTTCGGCCAGGGCGAAACCCGGCAGGTTCAGGAGATTAGCAGCAAGGAACTGCTGATTCTCGCCCCCGGGACCAGCCCGCTAAAGGCTATTGAGAAACTGCCCAGCGTGAACTTCCAATCAGCAGACCCATTCGGCACTTATGAATGGTCCAGCCGCGTTTCCATCCGCGGGTTCAACCAGAACCAATTGGGCTACACGCTCGACGGCATTCCCTTGGGCGACTCGACCTATGGAAACAACAACGGCCTCCACATCGGCCGCGCCATCATTTCCGAAAATATCGGTGTGACCCGGGTGTCCCAGGGTTCCGGCTCGATCGGTACACAAGCGACCAACAATCTCGGCGGCACACTCGAATTCTTCTCGGCCGACCCCAGCGACGGCTTTGGCGTCGACGCGAACCTCACCTACGGTTCGGAAAACACAATCAGAGGCTTTGGTCGCGTCAACTTTGGCGAAGCCGATGGCATCCGCGGGTTTATCTCGGGCGTTTATCATAACGCCGAAAAGTGGAAAGGCGGCGGCGACCAGCGGAACTGGCAGATCAACGCCAAGGCGATCATTCCGGTCGGCGTTGCCGAATTCGATGCCTATTTCGCCTATTCCGACCGTGCAGAGCAGGATTATCAAGACCTCTCGCTCGAAATGATTGCGCGGCTCGGCTATGATCACGACAATTACTTCCCTGATTATGCGGCTGCAATCCGCGCAGCTCAGGGCGTTTTTGCAGCGCCAATCAATAATCTGGACGACAGCTATTATGACGCATCGGGTCTGCGCAAAGACACCCTTGCCGCTTATGGCCTGACAGCGCCTCTGGGCGACGGCGTGACATTCAAGATCAAAGCCTATTATCATGACAATACCGGCCAAGGCACATGGGGCACGCCCTATGTCCCCAGCCCGAACGGTGTACCCATGTCAATCCGCACCACCGAATATGACATCCAGCGCGGCGGCGTTTTCAGTTCGCTCAATGCTGAAGTGGGTGACCATGAAATTACGGTCGGCGGCTGGTATGAGCATAATGACTTTACGCAGGCCCGTCGTTTCTACGCCTATGAAAGCCTGACGACACCGGGTCGCGACCATACAAAGCTCCAGCGCAACCCCTTTTTCACCCAATGGTTGTTCGACTTCAACACCGACACGCTGCAATATTATGTGCAGGACAAAATCAGTCTCGGTGATCTGACCATCAATTTGGGATGGAAGGGCTTTCAGGTAAACAATGAAGCTGATCCGAGAGTTCAGGGCGCTTTGGCAGCCGGTAAGATTAAATCGAGAGACTGGTTCCAGCCCCATGCCGGCGTGGCCTATAAGTTGACGGACAAGGCGGAAGTCTTCGGGGGCTTTACCCAAGTCACCCGCGCCTTCGTCTCTTCCGCGACCAGCGGTCCTTTCTCCACCACGCAGGCTGGCTTCAATGCCCTGATCGCGCGCGGTCTGAAGCCGGAGGAATCGGATACCTATGAATTGGGTGCCCGCTATAATGACAGCGTCTTCAACGGTGTTATCGGCGTTTATTATGTGAACTTCCGCAACCGCCTGCTCGGTGTGCAGACCGGTGCCGGTATCGTCGGCAACCCTGCGATCTTGCAGAATGTGGGCTCGGTTCGCTCCATCGGTTTCGAAGCCGCTGGCGACCTGCGCTTGGGAGGCGGCCTGACACTGTTTGCATCCTATAGCTACACCGATGCCTCATATCGGGACGACGTGGTCACGCCGACCGCAATAATCCCGACCAAGGGCAAGGATGTGGTCGATACCCCGAAGCATTTGCTTCGCGGCGAAATCGCCTATGATAGCGACAGCTTCTTCGGCCGGATCGGCGCAAACTATATGAGCAAACGTTACTTCAACTATCTCAACGACAGGTCTGTATCCAGCCGCGTGTTGGTGGATGCCACCATCGGTTATCGCTTCGACATGGGTATGCGGACGCCGATTGAGCTGCAATTGAATGCGACCAACTTGCTCGACAAAAAATATGTGTCGACAATCGGCTCCAACGGCTTCGGCAACAGCGGCGACAACCAGACACTGCTTGCCGGCGCACCGCAGCAATTCTTTGCCACGGTCAAGGTCGGTTTCTGATGAAGTCTGCATGGTGGATCGGCAGCGCGCTTGTAATGAGCGCGCTGCCATCGGCATCCCTTGCCGAACCAGTTCTGTTGATCTCGATCGACGGGCTGCAGCCAGCAGATGTGATCGAAGCCGACAAGCGCGGGATCGATATTCCGAATTTGAAGCGTTTCGTCACCGAGGGCACATATGCCAGCGGCGTAAAAGGGGTGCTTCCCACCGTTACCTACCCGAGCCATGCAACCTTGTTGACTGGCGTGAGCCCCTCCAAACATGGCATTATAGGCAATACCAGCTTCGATCCTATGCAGATCAACCAGACCGGATGGTACTGGTATGCCAGCGATTTCAAGGTCCCTACCCTATGGGACGCGGTCCACAAGGTCGGACGCTCGACGGCAAATGTGCATTGGCCAGTGAGCGTCAAGACGGCGGGGATTACATGGAATATACCGCAGATTTGGCGGACTGGTCATGGCGATGATGCCAAATTGATAAAGGCGCTCGCAACACCCGGACTGGTGGAAGGGCTTGAGGCTGACCTCGGGACATATGCCGCCGGAATAGACGAGAGCATCGAGGCTGACGAAAACCGGGGTGTGTTTGGCGCGGCTCTGATTAAACAGCAGAAGCCCTATTTCACCACGCTCTATTTTACGGCGCTCGATCATGAACAGCATGAAAAAGGCCCCGACACCGCTGCGGCGCATGCGGTGCTGAAACGGATCGATGCCATTGTTGGCAAGCTGGTTTCCGTCCAACTAGAGACTCAGCCTGATAGCATCATCGCCGTCGTTTCGGACCATGGCTTTTCCAAGGTGGACACCGAGGTTAATCTGTATCGGGCCTTTATCGATGCCGGGCTGATTACCCTCGATGCCAATGGCAAGATTTCAAAATGGGAAGCTAGTCCCTGGAACTCGGGCGGTTCGTCCGCCATCGTGCTGGCACGACCCGAAGACACTACTCTAACGGCGCGCGTGTCGACAGTGCTCGAAAAGCTGAAAGTAGATCCCGCAAATGGCATTGCTGCCATTGCGGACAAGGCTGCGATCGCGAAAATGGGCGGCAATCCGCAGGCGAGTTTCTACGTCAACTTTGCGCCGAACGCCTATAGCGGCGGCTTCAAGGGTAAGGATGCCCCCTTACTTTCCCCTTCGCCCGGCAAAGGAACCCACGGCTATTTTCCCACCAGTCCACTGATGCGCTCGTCCTTCATGATGATGGGCAAGAATGTCGCCAAAGGCCGTAATGTTGGTGAAATAGACATGCGCGCCATTGCGCCGACCTTGGCAGAATGGCTGGGCGTATCGCTTCCGGATGCAGAGGCTGCGCCTCTGAAATAGGCGCCGTTAGGCGGCGCGTTGCTGCGCCATCAAATGCTCGACGATGCCATAGGTCCGGTCATTGTCGACATCGATGGCCTGCGTTCCATCGCGCAAGATGACCGGGGCAATGGTGTGGCCTATCCGCTTTGCGATACGGTCAAGCCCGGTCGGCAGGCTAACCAGACGGAAACGCAAGAGCAGCAGGTTGATCAGCCCGAACGCCTGAACAATACGGCTGGCTTTCTTTGCGAACTGCCCGCCGCCGCGGAAAAACTCGGCCGCTTTCAGGGCGGACACATCGCGCAGGCCATAGAGGTTGCAATTGGAAAATTCGCCGTCCTTGAACCGGTAGAACCGGCGTTGCCCCTCGGGATGGGCGGCCAAAACGGCCTCGCGCGACGCCATGGCAATTGCGACATCATGGCTCTGCAGTGCCCCGACCATTGCGTTGACAGAAGCCGCCTTCAAAAGCGCATTGTCTGCTGTCGTTACGATCAGTGGACCGTCATGCCCTTCGGCTGCGTTCCGGACACTGTCGGCAATATTATCGGCTGCTGCACAAAAGCGGATTTTGTCGGCCATGCCTCCATCCCGTTCAACGATGGTTCCTATTGTCTGGAATATCTCAGGCTCGATCGACACCATGATGCTTTCGACATCCGGATGCGCCGACAATGTCCGGAGGACATGAATGATCAGCGGCTCGTCGTGCAGGGGAACAAGGCATTTGTGGCTCGTACCAAATCGCAGAGCGAGCGGATCGACCTGCCCTTTTCGTTGGGCAGCAAGCACTATGGTGCGAACATGGGGCATATTGGTCCTTAAGGGGATTTCAGGCCGCTACGGCTTCAGCTTGGGTAATCAGACCCTGCCGCAGCAAGCTCTCGCACAAGATGGTCTCGATCAGATCCGCATGGCTCCAGCCAACCAGCTCGGCCGATTTCCCGAAGACCTTTTGCGACCATAGATTGCAGTTCAGATTGACTTCCAGCATGTGCAACTTGCCGTTGCGCTCATCCAGCCGGAATTCGAACCGCCCGTAATCGAAGGGGAAGAATATGCCGGCCATGATCTTGGTATATTCCGCAATCTTGGGCGCCCATTCGCTGCCTTCAAAAGGCACCAACCGGTATTTCTGTTCACGCTCAACCAGGTCGCGTTTTTCCTGATAGGTGCGCAAATGGCTCGGATCGGTCTGTTCGAACAACATCATCGGCAATATGGTCGGCAAGCCCCCGCAATGGATCACGGGCACTTCCACATCGCTTCCATCCAGAAATGGTTCGACGAGCGCATCATGGCCCTCGCTGTGGATCTCTTCGATCGCGATGCGCGTTTCGGCCCAACTGGTCGCGTCACGTACACCCCAACTGGCGGACGATGCGTTGGGCTTGATCACGAGTCGCTCGGCACGTGGACATGGATCTTGCAGTACGGGCATGCCCCGCCGGTAAATCGCCCATGGCGCTGTCGGCACTCCGCGCGCTTGTGCCTCCAGCTTTGTCAAATGCTTGTCATCCGAAAGTCCGCGCAAAATCGGGCTGGCACCCAAAAATGGAATACCCAGACGCGTCGTCAGCAGCGGCAAAAGCATTTCCGAATTCAGGAAGCCACCGCGATTGAGGAGAGGAAATACAAAGTCGCAACCCGGATCGGCAAAGAGCGCTTCGTAGCTGTCCGCCAGTTGGAGGTTAAGGCCAATGCCCTCTAAAACCTCCCTTATTTCGCGATGATAAAGTGCATGATTGCCATCTTCATGATGTAAGCCGCCCTGCCAAAACACATGCTTGGCCACGAATAATATCCGGACCCGCCGGAGGGTTTCTTCGGGAATGCGTGAAATGCGACGATCGCCAAAACTTAGTATCTGCATGGCGACATGTTATCGCGCAGCAATATGACACTAACGTGAAAGCTCGCCGCGTTTGTAACATGTCGGTCGCATTTGCTTGTTAGCTTTGGTGCGAAACTTCAATGGAAGCGCCCGAATGAACAGCGAACCCTTTCTATCGTTGATGCTCACCTCCGGTGGCGACAACCGCATATTGGTGCCGAGCGGGCAAAACACCAACCGTTACGGCGCATCGCCCTACCCCCGCGCCACCTTGGGGTATGCATCGTCAACGGCGAACGATATTTCGCTGGCGGCTTTCGGACATTTGGAAAGCTTCGTGTCGCAGGCGCCTGCAGGTGCGCTTTCCGATCCTGCCTATTATGCGCAGACATTGGAAATGCAGCGTAGCAGGCTGCGCCAGGCATGGGACCTTGACGAGGCTGTCGATGTCATTTTCGCTCCGTCCGGAACGGACTTAGAATTTGTGGCACTTGCACTGGCAAAGGCATGGTCAGGAAAGCATATCGTGAACATTCTGCTCGGACAGGATGAAGTGGGTAGCGGCTGTGTGTTTGCAGCGGCCGGACAATTTTTCGCCGGCGAGACGGCTTTGGAACCCCATGTTGCCAAGGGGACCTATGTCGAGGGGCTTGAAGAAACAGATTTGGTCAACCTCCCCATCCGGGATGAAGAAGGCCATCCTTTTGACAGCGCCGCCATAATGGAGCGCTTGAACCGCATTGGTGAAGACCATATCCAGATGGGTCACCATCTGCTCGTGCATGCGGTACACGGATCCAAGACGGGCCTCATCCTTCCCGATCTCGCCGAGATTGACCGCTTACGGGCCCAATTTGGTGACTCCATCTCCATTGTTGTCGATGCGTGTCAGTCTCGGCTCGAGCCTTCGGCGGTTCAGGCTTATCTGGACCGGGGCGCCATGGTGATGCTTTCGGGCTCGAAATTTATCGGTGGCCCTCCCTTCTCTGGCTTCTTGCTCGTCCCACCCCACCAAGCCCCGCGCCGCGAGTTGGCAAAAGGCCTCACTACATTATTCCGCCGCGCCGAATGGCCAGTTGGCTGGCAAAGCGCGGCCCAATTGCCCGATGGCGCCAATCCCGGTTTGCTTTTGCGCGTCGAAGCAGCGCTATTCGAACTGGAAAGATATCGTTTGTTGCCACAGGAATGCCGGAACGAAGTGATTGACGCATTTGGCAAAGCTGTGCGCGCACTGTCAGACAGGCTTGGGGCAGAACTGGTCATGCCTGCCCTGTCAGGTCCGGCATTGCATCAGTCCACTTTAGCCACACTCGACCTTTCCAAATGTCAGGGGCAGCCCGATTTTGCGACTGCACAACGTTGGTGCCGTGTCCTTTCCGCGCGCGGGCTACGACTGGGACAGCCGGTGAAATGCCGGAAATTCCCGAACGGCGAATGGGCGGGGACTTTGCGGATAAGCTTGTCGATGCCGCTCATTGTCGAGTTATCGGATTTGTCGTCGGAAAAACTACACCAGCGACTTCAAAATGACATAACCCGGATCGCCGATGTCCTGGAGGCAGCAGCCCGACCTGTGGTTGCCTGAACAGTATTTCGTGGAAACCATATTCCGAAACTTGGGATGGCTGCTCGCAAGCCGTGGCATCAATGCCCTGCTCAGTCTTGTCTACCTTGCGTTGACGACCAGGACATTGGGACTGGAGAATTTCGGTTATTTCACATTGATTGTAGTGCTGGCGCAGGCGTTGGCCGGTTTCGTCAGCTTCAACGGATGGCAGGCCGTTGTCCGCTGGGGCGTTGAATCGGCAGCGGCCCGAACCGCCACAGGTTTTGCACTTGCGCTTGATATTTCCAGTATATTCGTCGGCGTGTTTCTCGCATTGGGCTTAACCGCGCTTGCCAGTTACTGGTTGCCTCTACCGGACACTCTATTCTGGCCGACCTTTGGATTATGTGCAGCTACGATTGTAGCTATACGATCCACTCCGACCGGTGTGCTGCGGCTTTATGAACGCTATGATCTGGCCGCAAAGGCCGATGCCGTGTTGCCTGTGACACGCGCCATCGGTGCAGGACTGGCTGCCCTTTTTGCGCCAAGTGTGACCGGTTTTATTGTGGCATGGGCCATCGCTGAATTGGCCTGTGCGGCGGCGTTCTGGAAATATTCCGCGCGCTATGTTTCCATTGGATTGCCGGACATCAGCTTGAAACGGCTACCGGAGCAGCAGCCCGATGTGTGGCAGTTCATTCTTGGCACGAGCCTGTCGCGTACCTTGGCGGTTATTTCAAAGCAGTGCATGATCCTGCTGGTTGGCGCCTTGGGCGGCGCTACTCTGGCGGGCGGTTACCGGGTCGCTTCGCAATTGGGGCAAGCGCTCGTTCAACTGGGGGAAGCGCTTTCGCGCGCGATTTATCCCGAATTTGTGAAAACAAAAGATGCCGCCATTGTCCTGTCGAACAAGATCACCTTGCTCTGCCTGATGACCGGCGCAGTCGCCATTCCTGTGGCTTATTGGGGTGGCGAATGGGCTATCCGGTTGCTTGCCGGACCCGAGTTCGTGTTCGTGCATTCCGCTATGGTCATATTGGCGTGCGCCGGTGCCCTCGAACTTCTCGCGGCGAATTGGGAATCGTTGCTGGTCGCCAAGCATAAAGCGATTACACCCTTTTTGCTTCGTATAGCGCCCCTCATCCTTGTGATAGCCGCAATGCAATCTCTCATTGCGAATTGGCAACTCGATGGCGCTGCCGCGGGCATATTGATGATGAGCGCGCTATCGTCATTTGGATTAGGGCTTGCCGTATCGCGCCAGCAAAGAGATCAACATCCACCGACGGCGGATATGTTTGAAGCACAGTGAGCGGGGCAGTCTGGCGAGCGGGATTTCAGCCTCAATCCCGTGTGCCCAACAGATCCCGTGCGACGACCCAATTATGAATTTCACTGGGGCCGTCATAGATCCGCATGGTGCGCAGTTTGTTCGACATTAGATAAAGCGGCAATTCGCAGGTCATTCCCATGCCGCCAAACATCTGCATCGCGTGGTCCACAATTTCATAAGCAGATTCGGTGCAGAAGGATTTGATCATGGAAATTTCCAGACGCGTGTCGCGGCCTTCATCCATTTTCCAGGCACAGTCATAGGTCATCAACCGCATTGCATGAATTTTCGTGGCGGCGTCCGAAACCCAATTCTGGACGGTTTGCCGAGAGGACAGCGGCTTGCCAAAGGTCATGCGCTGCGGTGCGTATTCGATCATCATATCCAGCGCACGTTGCGCCATGCCAATGGACCATGATGCCATCTCGATACGCCGTGTGCCCAGCCGGATCTGCATGGGCAAAAAGCCCTGTCCCCTTTTGCCCAAGAGCTTCCATTCCGGAACGCGGCAATCGTCCAAAGCGATCTCATAGGTCGCCGTCCCGTCTATCATCGGTATTTTCCGCAAGACGTTAAAGCCAGGCGTATCGCGGTCCACAAGGAATGCCGACATGCCGTTACGACCATTGGGCTGCTTATCGGTCACCGCCATCAATATGGTGAAGTCGGCTTCGTCGGCCTTTGTAATCCAGATTTTGCGGCCGTTAATAACCCAGTCGTCTCCATCCTGCACCGCCGTTGTTTTCATCAACTGTGGATCGGCCCCGGCGCCAGGTTCCGATATACCAATGGCCGAGACGGTCTCACCGCGCACATAGGGCGCCAGATAATGTTCACGTTGTTTTTCATCCGCGGCGGCCATCATCATGCGCAAATTCGGGGAATCGGGCGGAAGCGTATAGGGCGTCGCCGTGCGCCCCAACTCTTCGCCCACGCCCACCATAGCCACCATCGGCAGGTTCATACCGCCCACTTCTTCCGGCGCGTCGAGACCCCACAAGCCAAGTTCGCGCGACACAGCGTCCACCTTCGCCTGCTCCTCTTTCGTGAGATAGCTACCTTTTCCGGAGCTTTCGCGGGCAAGCACTTCGCTTTCCAGCGGGACCAGTTGCGAGTCCACAAATTTGCGAACCAGATCTTTCAGCATCCGGTGCTCTTCAGCCAGTTCGAAATTCATGTCCGTGTGATCCTTTGTTCAATAGCTACGGGGCAAGCCCAGTACATGCTCCGCCAGATAGCTGAGTATGAGGTTCGTGCTGATGGGTGCAACGGTGTAAAGCCGTGCCTCCCGAAACTTGCGTTCTACATCATATTCTTCTGCAAATCCGAAACCGCCAAAGGTCTGCACACACATGTCGGCTGCAGCCCAACTGGCCTCCGACGCGAGCATTTTTGCCATATTGGCCTCGGCCCCCGGATTGCCGCCTGCGTCATAGGTTTTGGCCGCGTGATGGACCATCAATTCCGCTGCACACATTTGTGCGTAGCAGCGCGCTATGGGAAATTGCACGCCCTGGTTTTGGCCGATGGCACGCCCGAAAACCTGACGGTCCTTCGCGTAATCCGTCGCTTTATTGATGAACCATTTGGCATCGCCGATACATTCGGCGGCAATCAGAATGCGTTCCGCGTTCATGCCGGACAGAATGTAGCGGAAACCTTTTCCTTCTTCACCAATCAGCGCCGATGCCGGTATCCGCATGTCATCAAAGAAAACCTCGGTAGTCGAGTGGTTCATCATAGTGCGGATCGGCTTGATGGTCATTCCATTCCCCACAACCTTGCGCATGTCGACGAGGAAGATGGAAAGCCCTTCGGTTTTACTCGCCGCGTCTTCTTTCGCGGTGGTGCGCGCCAGAAGTAGCATGAGATCGGAATGCTCGGCGCGGCTTGTCCAGATTTTCTGGCCGTTGATCACATAGCTGTCGCCGTCGCGCACGGCGAATGTCCGTAGGCTCAACGTGTCTGTTCCGCTGGTGGGTTCCGAAACACCAAAGGCCTGAAGCCGCATCGTACCATTGGCAATGCCGGGAAGATACTCCCGCTTCTGCGCATCGCTTCCATATTTGAGAAGCGTGTTCATGATGTACATCTGCGCATGGGCCGACGCCCCGTTACAGCCGGCCGCCTGAATTTCCTCCATGATGACCGCGGCCGCATCCAGCGTCAGACCCGATCCGCCAAATACTTCGGGTATAAGCGCGGCCAGGAAACCGGAGCGTGTCAGCGCGTCGACAAACTCGCCGGGATAGGCGCGATCCCGGTCCTTTTCTTGCCAATAGCTTCCCGGAAAATCCTCGCACAATGCCTGCACGGCACGGCGAATTTCGGTAATGTCTGTGCTTTCGGTCATGTCATATTTTCCTAGTGGCACTCGCAGCCATAACCGGCCTGCCGTCATCGGCAAAGGCACCAAACTCGATTTCCGCGTCATTTTCACGCATTACGAGATGAAGCAATTCGCCACATATGGCGGGCGAAAGTCCACGAAAGGCAAAGCCGGAGAGTGCGTTGTTGCCAAACTGCCGCGATGCCAAATCGAGCATCAACGTCGCCGTGAGCGGCCCGTGGACGACAAGCCCCCGATAGCGTTCCACATCTGTTGCATATGGAAGATCATAATGGATGCGGTGGCTGTTGAAGGTGAGGGCCGAATAACGGAAGAGCATTGGTTCGTTCGGCGAAACAATATGATGCGTCGTCCAGTCGGCAGGATTGAAAGCTGTTTCACCGAGCGGTGGCGGCGTCAGCGGGGCGTCGGGAGCTGCGGCTTCGCGATAGACGATGGTCTGCACTTCCCGGATAGCGGTTCCCTTGGCGCCTGCAGTCAAATGTTCGACCTCGACGAATACAAGACTTCCCGATCCTCCCGATTTTTCGGCAATCGACATGATCTTCGACCGGCGGGAAAGATGTTCGCCGATATGAAGCGGCGTTAGAAATTCCACTATGCTCGATGCCCACATCCGGCGCGGTAAGGGCACGGGGGGCAGAAAGCTGTTCGGGCTGGCGTCACGAAGCGGATGGCCGTCGGGGCCTAAGCCCGCTGTCGCCGTTTCGGGGGTGCACAAACACCAGTGCAAACCCTGAGGCACAACATCATCCGAAAGCTCCTCCATATCCAGCATCGCCAGCCAGCGCCGCACCAGCGCGGGATCGATATGATCTTGCCGGTTTTCGCTTCGTCCGATCCATGCGTCCCAAGCATCCATCAGCTCCGTCCTCCCACCAAGCCCTTGGCGATCACCTGCGCCTGGATCTCTGCGGCGCCTTCAAAGATGTTAAGGATGCGCGCGTCGCACAGCACACGGCTGATTTCATATTCCAGCGCATAGCCATTGCCGCCGTGAATCTGGAGCGCGGCATCGGCATTGGTCCACGCGGCCCGCGCGGCGAGCAGCTTGGCCATCCCCGCCTCAATATCACAGCGTTTTCCCAAATCCTTGGCACGGGCGGCGGCGTAGGTCAGTTCGCGCGCCATGATGAAGTCTGCAAGGCTCATGGCGATCTTATCCGCGACCCGGGGGAAGTGAAAGATCGGCTTTCCAAATTGCACACGGTTCAACGCATAGTCGAGACCGAGTTCGAGTGCGCGCTTGGCAACACCGACGCCACGGGCCGCGGTCTGGATGCGCGCGCCTTCGAAGGTGCGCATCAGCTGCTTGAATCCCTGCCCTTCTTCACCGCCCAGCAACGCATCCGCCGGTGCTGCCATGGCGTCAAATTGCAACGCATATTCCCGCATGCCCCGATAACCCAGAACCTCAATCTCGCTGCCGGTCATACCCGCAGTAGGGAAAAGATCGTTTGCCGTCCCGCGTGCCTTGGGCACAAGCAGCATGGAGAGCCCCTCATAACCCTTGGCCTCGGGACGCGTGCGGACAAGCATCGTCATCAAGTCGGACCGGCTTGCATGGGTAATCCACGTCTTGGCACCGTCGATACACCACCCTTCGTTCGGAATGGAACGGGCGCGGGTCTGGAGCGATCCGAGATCGGACCCCGTATCCGGCTCGGTAAACACCGCCGTTGGCAGAACCTCCCCGCTCGCAATCCTGGGCAGCCACTGCAACTTCTGTTCCCGTGTCCCGCCAAGAACAATCAACTCGCCCGCTATTTCGGAACGTGTCCCAAGCGACCCTGCCCCGAGCCAGCCGCGCGAAAGCTCCTCGGTTATGACGCACATGACCAGTTTGGACAGACCAAGCCCGCCAAATTCTTCGGGAATGGAAACGCCGAAGGTGCCAAGCGCCGCCATGGCCGCGACACTGGCATCTGGAACAAGTTCATTCGCCAAATGCCATTGATGCGCGTGCGGGATAATTTCGCTGTCGGTGAAGCGCCGATACTGATCACGGATTGTGTCGAGCTCGGCATTCTGGAAACTCTCGCTGGGCGCGTGGCCTTCGGCAAGTGCCTGCGCGACGGCGGCGCGGGTTGCCACATGATCCATTTCGAGAAGCGCTGCCGAATTTGCCGCAAGTGCCCGCGCGGCTTCGCCCACGCCCAGGTCGGCGGCACGAAATATCTCGTTCTGACCCATCGGCAAGCCGCCGGCAAGCTGCCCGAGAGTTTCCGCGAAGATCAAAGTCCCCACCTGCTGGTCAAGCGAGGTGCCGCCACCGTTCTGTTCCAGCCAGTCGACTACCGCTTCCAACGCCGCAACGCTCGTCGCCACCCATGCAAAGCCATGGGCCGCGCGTTGTTCCTGATCGAGTGTACGCGTGTCGAACCGTGTACCTAATGCCGATTTGGCGGCATCACGATAGAACTGCGCTGCTTTAAGGCTCTTCTCCAGATTCATGCGCGTTCAAAAACCGCCGCGATACCCTGCCCTCCGCCAATGCACATGGTTTCAAGGCCATATTGCACATCGCGGCGTTGCATTTCGCGCGTCAGGTTGGCGAGAATACGTCCCCCCGTCGCCCCGATGGGGTGGCCGAGCGAGATGCCCGATCCGTTTACATTCAATATGTCGTGGCGGCTGTCATCATCGCTCCATCCTAATCCTTTCAAGCAAGCGAGCACCTGTGGGGCGAATGCTTCGTTGAGTTCGATGAGGCCGATATCGGACCAAGAAAGCCCGTTACGCGCAAACAGACGCTCAGTCGCCGGGACCGGGCCATAGCCCATGCGGCTTGGGTCGCAACCGGCGGCGGCCCAGCTATGGAACCAAGCTATCGGTTCAAGACCCAATTCCTCTAGCCTATCCTCCGCAACCACCAAGCAGGCCGCGGCGGCATCATTTTGCTGGCTGGCATTGCCTGCCGTGACCACACCACCTTCCAGCGGGCGGAGCTTGGACATCGTTTCGACCGTGGCATCGGCCCGATAGCCTTCGTCCCGATCAAAAAGCAGCGGATCACCTTTTTTCTGCGGGACGATGACGGGTACAAGTTCGTCGGCAAAGACGCCATTTGCCCATGCCGCCGCGGCACGCTGGTGCGAACGGGCGGCATAAGCATCGCAGGCCTCGCGGCTGATGCTCCAATCTTTCGCGAGATTTTCCGCAGTCTCGATCATGCCGGTTATGACCCCGAACCGTTCGACCGGCTGGCTCATCAGGCGGCCCCGGGTCAGACGGTCATGCAATGTCAGACTGCCTGCGCGCACGCCGTTACGAACATCCGTGGTGTAATGTTCGACGTTCGACATGCTTTCGCAGCCTCCGGCGACGACCACATCGCTGACGCCCGTTTGTACCATCATCGCCGCATTCACGATGGCCTGAAGCCCCGAACCGCAGCGACGGTCGACCTGATATCCCGGCACCTCGATCGGTAGGCCAGCGGCCAGCCATGACCAGTGCCCTATGCACGGTGCTTCACCACTGCCATAGCCTTGCGCAAATACGACATCGTCGACGCGTGTGGGATCAATTCCGGTCCGTTCAATCAATGCCTTCAGAATGAGGCCACCCAATTCCCCCGCATTTAACGTCGCGAGCGCACCGCCGAATTTGCCGACGGGTGTCCGGAGGGGTGATACAATCGCGGCGCGGCGTAATGTCATGTGGCGGTTCCTACAGTTCCAGAATCGATGAGACGGGCAATTTCGACCGAAGGCAAGCCCAAGCGCGCCGATAGAATTTCTTCGCTATGTTCGCCATTGCGGGGCGCTGCGCGCGGATCGCTCCTTTGCATATCCGCGATGGTGCCTATCGCCCCTGCAGCCGGATAGCTGAACCCCGATGGATTGGCGCCAAATTGGCTGAACATGGGATTATTCGTCACCAACCGATCGTCCCGCGCAGCGTCCAGCATGGTGCGATAGGCAGAATGCACTATTCCAGCAGCATCCAGCTTTGCCGCCAACGCGGTATGATCCCAGGACCCAATCGCGCGTTCAAAAAGAAGATAAAGTGCGTCGCGGTGCATGTAGCGAAGTCCGTCATCGGCCGCGAAACTTACCGCTCTCTCCGCCTCGAGTGCGGCAACGGCGTCGCGTAAATCCAGAGCAGACAGCAGGTTTGCCCATTGCCGGTGCGTCACCACAACCAACATCGTCCGCACATCATCTTTGGTCACGAAATCGCGACCGAACAATCCATAAACTGTATTCCCCAACCTCGGCCGGTTTGCTCCAGAATAAAGGACTTCGGCAATTCCTCCGAGATTGGCCGCGGTGCCGATCGCGACGTCGGATAGCGGGATGCGCACTTCGCTGCCTTCGCCCGTCTGTTCGCGGCGCCGGATGGCGGCGAGCATGGCGAAGGCCGCATAAGCACCGCTCAGCAAATCCCACGCGGGCAGGACATGATTGACAGGCTCGGGACCCTCGCCCGTCAGCATCGGATAGCCCACAGCGTTGTTCACCGTATAATCCAGCGCAGGCGCACCGTCGGCCCATCCCATGATGCGGACCGTCACCAGATCGGGGCGGCCGGCAGCCAATATGTCGTGGCCCAGAAACCCCTCGGCCGGAAAGTTCGTGATCAACTGGCCGGTAGCGCGCACCAATGCCTGCAACAATTCGCGACCTTCCGGCCGGGACAGGTCCAGTGCCACCGATTTTTTGGCGCGGTTCAGATTTTCCCAATAGAGCGAGTCATTCGAATCCGTCACCGGCCAGCGCCGGTAATCGGGCCCACCGCCAATCTGGTCGACGCGTATGACCTCGGCACCGAACTGGGCGCAGTAAAGTCCTGCCGTGGGCGACGCCACGAAGGACGACGCTTCGATAACCGATAGATCGCCGAGTAAATTATACATGGGTCACGCCTGCGCTGCCCATTCCCGCAACATATGTTTGGCGATCTGAAGCTGGAGAATTTGCGTTGTTCCTTCATATATCCGGTAAATGCGCGCATCCCGGAAGAACCGTTCAGCATCATATTCCGCCAGATACCCTGCCCCGCCATAAATCTGGACCACCCTGTCCACCACGCGCCCACACATTTCCGTTGCGAACACTTTGGCGGCGGCGGCCTTTCGCAAGATATTCTCTCCCGCATCGGCACGCCGCGCCGCGTCTTCCAGCATGCATTCCGCTGCATAGATTTCAATTTCGCTGTCGGCCAACATTTGCTGGATAAGCTGGAAATTGGCGATGGGCTCGCCGAATGCCTTGCGTTCATTCGCATAGCGAAGCGCGCTGTCGAGTGCACGCCGGGCATAGCCCGTGGCCGCCGCACCGACGGACAGACGACCGTTGTCGAGGCTTTTCATGGCAAGGGCGAAGCCTCTGCCCTCTTCGCCCCCCAAAAGGGCATCTGCAGGAAGCTTGACGTCTTCCATGATGATATCGGCGATATGCGCGCCGGCCTGCCCCATTTTCTTATCCGGGCTTCCGACCGAAATGCCCGGCGTATCCAAAGGCACGATAAACGCCGACACATGCGCGTTTTTAGGCAAGGCTTCTTTGTTGGTGCGCGCCATGATCAGCGCAACCTTCGCAAAGGGTGCATTGGTGATGTAGCGCTTCGTTCCATTGAGCACCCAGCCATTGCCCGACTTGACCGCGCTCGTCTGCATCGCGGCAGAATCCGAACCTGATCCCGGCTCGGTCAACCCGAAGGATGCAATTTCACCTGCAGCAAGTCTGGGGAGCCATTCGGCCTTTTGCTCTTCGGTTCCGCCATTTTTTAACGCCGAACAGACCATGCCGATGTTGATCGACACAATCGACCGGTAGCAGGGCGCGGCGTAGCTTAGGGTTCGGATTGTGCGGATATATTGCGCGATGGTCATTGCCGCGCCGCCATATTCTTCAGGCGTGGTGAGTCCGAACAAACCCAATTCCCGCATTTCATCAACAATCGCGTCCGGAATGACGTCCGATTCAAGAATGTCCTTTTCCGCAGGTATCAAACGTTCCCGGACATAACGTCCCAGTTGGTCAATAAATTGATCGAATATATCAGCATCCATCATCCGTTCCCTTCGCATGCGGGCATTATGGTTCAGCACCGCTATTAGCCACACCAACCTACGATGTGGGAGAAAATTGAGTCTGATTGATTATTTAAATTTATCGAGATTGCACTGTTCTTGGGAACATATTGCCTTATGGTGCGCTAAACTTCCCCGGAAAAACATGTCTATTCGCACTCTCCCCCTGCTTGCATTGCTGTTGACCTCTTGTGGTGGATCGGAAGACCGCCGCGATCGGCCAGCGCCGCTTGTCACGACGTCCACGGTCTCTGCTCAGCCGTTTGCCGATCGCTATATTGCGGTCGGAAACGCATTTGCAAATGAACAAGTGTCCGTGCGGGCACCCGTCACCGAGCGAATTACGCAACTCGCCTTTTCCGATGGCTCATTTGTTCGAAGTGGTCAAACTTTGGCGGTTCTCGCCCAAGGACAGGAAACCGCATCCCTTGCCAGTGCGCAAGCCCGCGCACGGGAAGCAGAGCAGCAACTTGCCCGGGTCGCGGAATTGCATCGCCGCGGCTTTGCCACAAACGCCAGTTTGGACAGCCAAACTGCAATCGCTGCCGCCGCAAAGGCGCAAGCCAATGAGGCGGGCGCTTCCGTAGGAGACCGCGTCGTCAGGGCACCCTTTTCGGGCTATGCATCCCTGCGCCGTATTTCGGTCGGTGCCGTCGTAAGTGCCGGAGATGAAATCGCGACAATCAGCGATATCGGTTCCATCAAGCTGGATTTCACGATCCCCGAGACCATGCTCTCGCGCGTGGCGACAGGTCAAACCATAACCGCAAAAGCGGCGGCTTATCCGGATGCTCTGTTCAGTGGAACGATCAAGGCGATTGACCCAGTGGTGAACGCGCAAACGAGGACGGCAACTCTTCGGGCCACTTTGCTGAACCGGAACGGTATGCTGAAACCCGGTATGTTGATGAGCGTCACGATTGAATCCAATTCGCGGACGTCCCCTGCTGTCCCCGAATTATCCCTGGTGCGCGAAGGCAGCGCGAGTTTTGTCTATACCATAGACTCGGATGGCAAGGCGAAGCGTGTCCCCGTGACCACCGGCGCACGGCAGGGCCAAATGGTCGAAGTGCTGAGCGGTTTGCAAGCGGGGGACTCGATTGTCACCGAAGGTGTGGTGAAATTGTCGGATGGCGTGAAAGTACGTTTGAAAAAAGCAGACGGTGCGGCCGCTCAAAGCAAATCCGGACGTAAATAACCGCCGATGACGATCTCCGACATTTCCGTTCGGCGCCCGGTTTTTGCGGCAGTTCTAGCAATGTTGATGATTCTGGTCGGCGTCGTAGGATTTATGAGCCTGCCGGTGCGCGAATATCCGGATACCGAACCGCCGATTGTGTCGGTGGACACAACTTACACAGGTGCAGCGGCGACCGTTGTCGAAACCCGTGTCACGCAGGTTCTCGAGAACGCTCTGGCCGGCATCGAGGGCATTCAAACGCTGACGTCCCGCTCGCGCGACGGGCAATCACAAATTACCATTGAATTCGCACCAGGCCGATTGGTCGACAGCGCTGCGAACGATGTGCGGGACAGAGTGGGCGGCGCACTTGACGACCTGCCAGAAGAGGTCTTGGCACCCGAAGTGCGCAAAGTGGATGCGGACGCATCGCCTATATTGTTTCTCGTGGTATCAAAGCCCGGCTGGTCCCGATTGGAACTGAGCGATTATGTCGATCGTAATCTGGTGGACCGTTTTTCCGCAATTGACGGCGTAGCCCGTGTCTTCGTCGGAGGCGAAGCCCGCCCTTCGATGCGAATATGGCTGAAGCCAGACAGACTTGCGGCACTCAGCCTGACGCCAGCCGATATTGAGAACGCCCTGCGCAGCCAGAATGTCGAATTGCCTGCAGGCCGACTGGAGTCGGCATCGCAAAATATCACTCTGCGTGTTACCCGCGCATTCGGAGACGAGGAGCAGTTCCGCCAATTGGTGGTCGCACGTGGTGAGAATGGATATCTGGTCCGCTTGGGCGATGTCGCCCGCGTCGAAACCGGTGCGGAAAACCCCTATTCGGCCTTTCGTCTCAATGGAAATTCGGCGCTGGGCATGGGCATTGTCCGGCAATCGGGGGCCAATACGCTAGCGGTTGCGGAAAGCGCCAAGAAACTTGCCGAAGAGATCAAGACGACCTTGCCCGAAGGCATGACGATCACCGTAGGTTCGGACGACTCCCAATTCATCAGCCGCGCCATTGATGGCGTGTGGCAAACACTCGCCGAAGCCGCGCTATTGGTCGTGCTCGTTATCTTCCTGTTCTTGGGAAGCTGGCGGGCGACCCTGATACCGGCGGTTACAGTTCCTATCTGTTTGCTGGCAACCTTTGCCGTGCTGTGGATGCTCGGCTTCTCGGTAAATCTTTTGACGCTTCTTGCCATGGTGCTGGCGATCGGTCTGGTGGTGGACGATGCGATTGTCGTTCTGGAAAATGTCTATCATCGCATAGAAAAGGGCGAGCCCCCTCTTGTTGCGGCCGTTCAAGGGACGCGACAGGTCGCCTTTGCGGTAATTTCAACGACCATTGTCGTCTGCGCGGTCTTTGTCCCTGTCATGTTCTTGGCTGGGCAAACCGGATTGCTGTTCCGCGAATTGGCAGGAACGATGATCGCGGCCGTCGCCTTCTCCGGCTTTGTCGCGCTCAGCCTTGCGCCGATGCTATGTTCCAAACTGCTCCGCAATCAGGAGCGCGGTCGTCTGGCGCAGTGGGTCGATACCCGATTTACCCAGCTGGAGGACTCCTATCACCGCACCGTCGGGCGGGTTGTTGCGAAGCCTATATTTTCGCTTCTGGGCGTAGGCGCATTTCTGCTTGTAGGGGCCTTTTGCTTTACGCTGCTCGATTCCGAACTCGCACCTGCCGAGGATGTCGGCGTTCTGAACGTCAACATATCGGCGCCAGAGGGAACCGGATTCGAGGCAATGGACCGCTATATGCTTGATGCGTCCAAACCCGTCCTCGGCCTTTTGGAACAGGGCACGGTGCGTTCGATAATCCAGCGCACTCCCGGTGGATTTTCCGCCAGCGACGACTTTAACAATGGCACATTCATTGTCTTCTTAAAGCCTTGGGAAAGCCGGACGGAAACGACGAACGACGTCGTCGGCCAGATCAACAAAATCCTCGCTGACCTGCCTGCCGTTCGGGGCAATGCGGCGGCGCGCTCTTCAATCGGGCGTAGCCGGGGTCAGCCGCTCAATTTCGTAATCGCCGGCGGAACCTATGAATCTCTCAGCCTCGCACGCGATCGGCTTCTGGCCGCGGCGAGCAACAACCCCGGCATCGTCAATCTGGATTCCGATTACAAGGAAACCAAACCACAGATGGAGATCCAGGTGGACACCACCCGCGCGGGTGATCTTGGCGTATCGGTCGCCGATGTCAGCCAGGCGCTCCAGACGCTCTTGGGATCGCGCCGCGTATCGACCTATGTTGACCGCGGCGAAGAATATCGCGTGATTGTCCAGGCTGATGCCGAGGACCGTGCATCGCCGGAAAATCTTACGGCCATTCAGGTGCGCGCGCGCGACGGGTCATTGGTCTCTCTCGCCAATCTCGTGCGCTATTCCGAAACCGCAGGCGCTAAGGATCTGGGCCGCTTCAACAAATTGCGCGCCATAACCCTGTCGGGCGGCCTTGCACCGGGATACACCATGGGCGAAGCCCTGACCTTCCTGGAACAGGAAGCCAGCCAGTCTCCGGAAATTCTCGCCATCGGATATCGCGGCGAAAGTCAGGCGTATAAAGAAACCGGCGGTTCAATTGTCATCATTTTCCTTTTGACGATCGTGATCGTTTACCTCGTTTTGGCGGCCCAATTCGAAAGCTTTGTCCATCCATTGACGATCATCACGACCGTACCGTTGGCCGTAGGTGGCGGTCTTGTGGGTTTGGCGATCACAGGAACGACGCTAAATCTCTATAGCCAGATCGGGATCGTGATGCTCGTCGGCCTGGCCGCAAAGAACGGGATATTGATCGTCGAATTCGCCAACCAGTTACGCGATGAAGGCAAGGAGATTGTCGAGGCCGTTCAGGAAGCCGCCACGCGCCGCCTACGCCCGATCCTGATGACATCAATCGCAACGGTGTTCGGGACCATTCCCCTTGCCCTGGCCAGTGGTGCAGGTGGCGCGGCCCGCTCGGCTATCGGTGTCGTCATCGTATTCGGGGTAACACTCGCAACGCTGATCACCCTCATCCTTATCCCTATCATCTACGCCCGCCTCGCCCGGTATACCGGCTCACCCGAGGCGGTTACGCGCAAGCTTGAAAGCGAGATGAAGGCGTTGGAAGACGGATCAGTCTGATACTTCTTCCACACGCAGCATTGCTAATGCGGCGCAGAGCATAACAGCGGCGGCAAAGGCCATGGTCCAGATAGGTTCGGTGGGGAAATAAGCCTTCAATATGCTGCCCATGACGGTGGCGACAAGCAATTGCGGGATCACCACAAACACGTTGAACAGACCCATATAGATGCCCATTTTGCTGGGCGGCAGGCTGGATGCAAGAATTGCGTAGGGCATGGCAAGGATCGACGCCCAAGCGATACCCACACCAATTTCCGATAGGATCAATAGATTAGGGTCACGAATAAAGAGAAAGCTCAGATAACCTGCGGCCCCTGCAACCAGGCAAATGATATGCGTTTTCACCTTGCCGAATTTAGCCGCCATCTTCGGCAACAATAGCAGCGCCGCCACAGCGGCGACGCCATTGTAGACGGCAAATAAGGTACCAACCCAGTTGCTGCCGTCGCCATAAGCTTCACTGGCTGGGTCCGCCGATCCGAACATATATTGGGCAACCACCGGGGTGGTATAAATCCACATGATAAACAGAGCGGACCAGCTGAAAAACTGCGCCAGCGCGAGCTTTTTCATAATGTCCGGCATTCCGGAAAAATCGCCCACAATATGGGACAGGACATTATTGTCACGGCCGGATTGTGCCATCCGGATTGCGAGCAAACTGGCCACCCCATATCCGGCAAGCAGGGCACCTAAAAGATAGACTTCCTTTTCAAGGCCCAAAAGGCCGACAAGAACAGTCCCCACCGCACCAGCCAATATCCAGAGCGCGGCACCCGATAAGGAACGTGACGCCAAAGCGCGAATGGTCAAACCACTGTCCGGCGCTGGACCGTCGAACATTTCCATTTCTGCGGGGCTATATTCTTTCGTCGTCAGCACGGTCCACAGCACCGCCAGAAACAAAGCCAGTCCGCCAAACCAGAAACTATATTTCACCGTGTCGGGAATATGCCCGATTGGCGCGACATTGGCGACGCCCCAGCTATCGAGAAGATAGGGAAATACCGACCCGACAACCGCGCCCGCACCGATGAAAGCCGTTTGTACCGCATAGCCAGCCGTATGCTGGTCCTTGCGCAACATATCCCCCACAAAAGCGCGGAACGGCTCCATCGATACATTCAGCGACGCATCGAGAATCCAGAGCATGACCGCGGCGACCAGCAGCACTTCAGAGAGAGGCATGATGAATAGGGAGAGTGCGGCCAAAAACGCGCCAGCCAGAAAATAGGGCCGGCGGCGGCCAAGTCGTCCGAACCATGTCCGGTCACTGAAATGCCCAATCAACGGCTGAACCAGCAAGCCTGTTAACGGCGCGGCAATCCATAATGCGGGCAAGTCATCCAAGCTCGTTCCCAATGCCTGGAAGATGCGGGACATATTGCCGTTTTGAAGCGCAAATCCGATCTGGATACCGAAAAAGCCGAAGCTTATGTTCCACAGACCCCAAAATCCCTGACGCGGTTTCTCCACGATCACTCCTCTCCCGACTTATATTCTGTTCTTAGGCTGGCAGAAACACAGGGCAGCCGCAATGGCCGCGACACCGATCAGCGGTTACGCATACGTATAAGGAATAGAGTGATTAATGCGAACCGCAGGATTGCCGGACGATTAGCTTTGCGGGAAGGACGGCCGTCGGCACAGCTTCGTTCCGGATTTGCTTCAACACGCCGTCGACCAGAACTTCGCCCGCCAATTTGTAATTCTGCTGGATAGTGGTCAGGGGCGGATGGGTCAGGCTGGCTGCCGGAATGTCATCAAAACCGACTATGGCCACATCGCCCGGAATATCGATCCCATGTTCGCGCAATGCTTTCATCGCACCAATTGCGATCGTATCGCTGGCGGCAAAAATGGCGTCGAACCGCTCGCCGCTCGCAATCAGGATATTGGCGGCTTCATAGCCTGCCTCCTGCGAATTCAGGGCGTCGATCTGCAACGCGGGATTGGCCACGATGCCCTCGCCGCCCTGCGCTTCGCATGAACCCCGATAGCGATCCTGAAACTCGGGATAGTGGCTGCTGGCATCGCCGAGAAAGGCGATCTTCCGCCGGCCATGCTGCATCAAATGGCGCGCAGCATCGATCCCGCCGCGGAAGTTATCGCACCCGATCGTCGTTCCCGGCTGGCCTTCCTGCGCGAAGCCCCAGCGCACAAAATGCGTTCCCTGTTCAACCAGTTGCTCAAGCTTGGCCCGATAAAGTTCATAATCACCATAGCCAAGCAGGATGATCCCATCGGCCTTGCGGCTATCTTCATAATCGACATGCCAGTTGGACGAGAGCTGCTGAAAGGAAATCAACAGATCATAGCCCCGATGCGCACATGTGCGTGTGAGAGACCCGAGCATGGACAGGAAGAAAGGATTGATGCCTGTCTCATCCGGCGTTGAATCCTCGAAAAACAACAATGCCAAGGTGCGCGTTTCCTGCAGGCGCAGATTTGATGCGTTCTTGTCGACCTTGTAATTCAGCTGTTGGGCGATGGCTTCGATACGTTTGCGCGTCTGTTCGGATACCGAAGGACTGCCGCGCAGCGCCCGCGATACGGTAGGCTGCGAAACGCCCGCAAGCTGTGCAATATCAAATGATGTGGCTTTGCCTGCCATTGGCGGTCAGCGCCTTTCCAACTCCTTTCCCAGCCTTAGACTTACGGCAGGGTCGAAGCAATGGCGGCCCGTCCGCTTTTCGAAATATGTTGCAGATGGGCAACAGTCGCCAATGCATATTCTGAATACGTATGTGGATTTCTGGTCATTCCGCCGCGTCAGGCGCATTTTGTCATGGTCATACATGCATCCAAGCGAGCCTGCGTCTGGATGCTTCAACGTAGCCGGTTACTGTCCGTGAAATTGGATGGGGCCTTTTAGGGGAGTGAATCATGGCCAAGTTCCAGTTTAATTCTGCGCGCCAATTTGCGCATAGTGCAAGCCGCTTTGCGCTCGGCACTGCGCTTGTTGCAGCCTTTGCTGCACCTGCCTTCGCACAAGATGCCGCACCTGCGGAAGATGAGGAAGATGCGATCGTCGTATCCGGCTTCCGCGCTTCGCTTGAAAACGCCGTCAACGAAAAGAAGAATAACGACCAGATCGTTGAGTCGGTTTCGGCAGAAGATATCGGCAAGCTGCCGGATGCGTCGATTGGTGAATCGATTGCCCGCCTTCCCGGCGTTACATCGCAGCGTTTGAACGGCCGCTCGAACAACATCTCGATCCGCGGCTTTGGCCCCGACTTTTCGCAAACGCTGCTGAATGGTCGCGAACAAACTTCGACCGGTGACAACCGTGCGGTCGAATTCGACCAATATCCTTCGGAAATCGTCAGCCAGGTTGTCGTCTTCAAATCGCCAACCGCTTCGCTTGTCGGTCAGGGCCTTGTTGGCACCATCGACATCCGCACCGTGCGTCCGCTGGATTATGGCAAGTCGGTTCTTGCTGTTGGTGCCCGTGGAACCTACGCCGACCTCGGCGCGCTGAACGCCGGTTCGAAAAAATATGGCTATCGTGCCAACGCAACCTTCATTGATCAATTCGCAGACGACACCATCGGCATCGCGCTGTCGGCTTCTTATGTGGATGAGCCCTATCAACTGCAGGAATTCAACGCCTGGGGTTACGCCGGTGCAGGCACCGCCGCATCGCCTGCCGTCATCGGTGGTTCCAAATCCTATGTAACATCGACCCAGTTGAAGCGCCTCGGCCTTAACGGCACCTTGCAATATCAGGCATCGGACACGGTGCGTATGACCTTGGATGGCTTCTATTCCAATTTTGAAGACGACCAGTCGAAACGCGGCATCGAACTGCCTTTAGGCTTCGGCGCCTTTGGCACGACCTTCAATCCTGCGACCGCAACGGTCAGCAATGGTTTTGTGACCGCTGGCACTTTCAACAATGTTCAGGGTGTTGTTCGTAACGACATCTTCCAACGGAAAGCCAACCTCTATTCGTTCGGCTACAACGCCGAATATGACGGCGAAGACGGCTGGAAAGCGTTCATCGACCTTGGTTATTCCAAGACGGACCGGAACGAATTGAGCATTGAGGCCTATTCGGGCACCGGTTTTGGCCAGGCTCTTGGCGCAACCGACACCATCGGTTTTGTTTCCGGTCCTTCGGGCACCGTTTTCGATCCTACGCTCGATTACAGCAACCCTGCACTCATCCGCTTGACCGACCCATTGGGCTGGGGCGGCGGCGTTGTTCCCCAAGCCGGTTATTACAACAACCGTATCGTGGAAGACGAATTGAAGCAGTATCGTGTCGGCGTTGAAAAGGAAGTCGAAGGCTTTTTCTCCGCAATCAAGTTCGGCATGAACTACACCGACCGTGGCAAAAGCCTGACGCCGGACGAATTCCTCGTTCGTTTGCGTGGTGGGGCACTTGAATTGGCGATCCCGACCAACGCCCTTCTGCGTCCGACCAATCTCGGTTATCTGGGCCTTGGTCCGATCGTCAGCTATGACGCACGCGACCTGATTGCAGACGGCACATTGGTTCTTGAACGTAACCTCTCGCCGGATATTCCAGCGAAGGCATTCCGCGTCACCGAAGATTTGATGACCGCTTATCTGCAGGCCGACATTGAACAGGAACTGGGCAATGGAACGTTGACCGGTAACATCGGTGTCCAAGCCATCCATACCGACCAAGAATCGTCGGGTACGGTGTTTGCGGGCGGTGTAGCGCGTTCGGTTCGTGCAGGAGCGAGCTATTGGGATGTCCTTCCCAGCCTGAACCTGTCAATGCGTTTTGACAGCGACTTCGTTATCCGCTTCGCCGCGTCGCGCCAGATTCAGCGTCCCCGTCTCGATGACCTGCGCGTTGCCGTATCCTACGGCATCAACAACAACGCAGCCGACAGCCCAACCGGTTTGGCCCCGTTCATCGACGGCAATGGCGGCAACCCGCAACTTCGTCCTTATCGCGCCAATGCGTTCGACCTGAACTTTGAAAAATATTTCGGTCAATCGGGCGTGATTTCGCTCCAGTTGTTCCACAAGGATGTGAAGAGCTACATCGACCGGACACGTTTCCCGTTTGATTTTGCAGGCTATCCGCTGCCAACCGGCTTGCCACCTGCAACACTTATTGGACGCCTGGAATCGTCGTTCAATACGGGTGGTGGCAAGCTTTATGGTGGTGAATTGGCTGTAACCTTGCCGTTCAGCAACTTCAGCTCGGCACTTGATGGCTTTGGTATCACTGGCGGCGTTGGCTATACCAAGACCAAGGTCAAGGATGCCCAGGGCAATGTCGACCAGATCCCTGGCTATTCGAAATGGGTTGCCAACGGCACCGCCTATTTCGAAAAATGGGGCTTCAACGCACGCGGCTCGGTACGTTACCGTTCCACATTCCTAGGTGACTTCACCGGCTTCGGTGGTTCGCCAACGCGTCGTACGGCTCTGGCTGAAATGATTGTCGACGGACAAATCGGATACGACTTCCAGGAAGGAAGCGCGCTTCAAGGTCTATCGCTCTACTTGCAGGGCCAGAATTTGACGGATGAGCGCTTCGCTTCGGTCGGCGCCAGCCGCAATCAGGTAATTGATTATCAGATTTATGGCCGCCGCTTCTTGGCCGGGTTCACCTACAAGTTCTGATGAGCTAATCATGGGCCCCCGCCGCGTAAGGATGCAACCTGACGTGGCGGGGGCCTTTTTTATGAGTTGAGAGCATGGAGAGCGCTCTGAAACAGATCGTCATCGTGGGTGGAGGGACTGCAGGCTGGATGGCCGCGGCGGCCTTTGCCCGCTTTTTGGGTCCGGGCTACTCCATACATGTCATCGAGTCTGACGAAATCGGCACCGTCGGCGTTGGTGAGGCGACCATCCCCGCTATCCAGTTGTTCAATCAAAGTCTGGGTATCGACGAAAAGGAATTTGTCCGGGCCACACAAGGCTCATTCAAGCTCGGTATCGAGTTCGTCGACTGGCATGACCCCGGACACCGCTATATCCATGCATTCGGCGCAGTCGGAAGGCCCTTGGGCCTCGTGCCCTTTCACCACTATTGGTTGCGGCACCACCAGCAAGGCGGGTCCTCATCGTTATGGGATTATGCGCCGACCGCGCTTGCAGCCGCGCAAAACCGCTTCACCCCGCCCCAGGAAAAGCCCGGCGCTTTGCCGAGCGGCGTTGCCCATGCCTATCATTTTGACGCCGGCCTCTACGCCGGTTTTCTGCGGCGCTATTCCGAAGCGCGCGGCGTTGTGCGGACCGAAGGGAAGATCGTCGGTACGGAACTCAATTGCCAAAACGGCCATATTGACGCGGTTACCCTGGCGTCGGGCGCGAAGATATCCGGCGATCTCTTCATCGACTGTTCTGGATTTCGCGGCCTGTTGATTGAGGAAGCTTTGAACAGCGGCTATGAGGATTGGTCCGAATATCTACCGTGCAACCGCGCATTGGCAGTGCCCTGCGCATCGGTAACTCCGCTCACCCCCTACACACGGTCCACCGCGCGCGAGGCGGGCTGGCAATGGCGTATACCGTTGCAGCATCGCACGGGGAACGGCCATGTCTATTGCAGCGACTTTATCAGCGACGCCCAAGCGACCGACATATTGATGCAAAACCTAGATGGCGCGCCGTTCGGGGAACCTCGACAGTTGCGTTTTGTGACCGGCAAGCGGAAGCAGATCTGGAAGAAAAACTGCGTCGCGCTTGGCTTGGCGAGCGGCTTCCTCGAGCCACTGGAATCGACCAGCATTCACTTGATCCAAGCCGCTATTGCAAAGCTGTTGAACTTCTTCCCGTCGGATCACCCGGACCAAGCCGATATTGATGCCTTTAACGCGCAGATGGATTTTGAATTCCATTCAATCCGCGACTTCATCATTTTGCATTACAAAGCCAACAACCGCGACGGCGCTTTTTGGAAGCATTGCCGCGAGATGGACGTGCCCGAAAGCCTCGCTGCCAAAATGGAGCTGTTCCAGGCCAATGGCCGGATTGTCCGCCACAATGACGAACTGTTCACCGAACTGGGCTGGTTGCAGGTCATGTGGGGACAAGGCTTACGGCCCAGAGGCTATCACCCCCTCGCCGATCAGCTGACACCTGCACAATTGGATGAGTTTTTGAACGTGGCGCACAAGCATGCTGCCTTTGTTGCCAACCAGATGGCACCCCATCAGGATTACATCACCGCGCAATGTGCGGCCCCTCCCCTCGAAATGAAGAAAGCCCTGCCATGAAGACAAAGGCCTTATGTTTCGCAGCTTATTTGCTCGCATCTGCCTGCCCCGTGCCATTGGCGGCGCAAAGCTTCCGGGACCGCTTGCCCGAGGACGAGGTCATCTACTTCGTCCTTCCAGACCGATTTGAAAATGGAGATCCCAAAAACGATACCGGCGGTATTAAGGGCGACCGTATGAAGCATGGTTTCGACCCGAGTTCGAAAGGCTTTTACCAAGGTGGCGATCTTGCAGGCCTCATCAAGCGGCTCGATTACATCCAGTCGATGGGTGTAACCGCGATCTGGTTTGCGCCGGTTTTCAAAAACAAGCCCGTGCAGGGTGGCGCTGGTCAGGAAAGTGCTGGCTATCACGGCTATTGGGTGACCGATTTCACCAGCGTAGACCCACATTTCGGCACAAATGCTGAATTCAAGGCTTTCGTCGATGCCGCGCACAATCGCGGAATGAAGGTCTATATGGACATCATCGCCAACCACAGCGCGGATGTCATCCAGTATAAAGAATGCCCGACCTCTGCTTGCAGCTATCGCAGCCGCGCAGACTATCCCTATTCCCGCAGCGCATCGGACGGTGCGCCCATCAACGACGGTTTTGCCGGAGACAGCGTCAAAACGGCGGAGAATTTCGCCAAACTAATCAACATGAATTTTGCTTACACGCCGGTCGTCCCGGAGGCGGAAAAGAACATCAAGGTTCCCGCATGGCTCAACGATATCCGCTATTACCATAATCGCGGCGACACGACCTTTACCGGCGAGAATTCGACGATGGGCGATTTTGTCGGGCTCGATGATCTCTACACCGAAAATCCGAAGGTGGTCGACGGGTTCATTGACATCTACGGTGCGTGGATCGACAATTACGGAATCGACGGTTTCCGCATCGATACCGCGAAGCATGTAAATCCGGAATTCTGGGCGAAGTTTTCGCCTGCCATGCTCGAACGTGCCGCAGCCAAGGGCATCCCCAATTTCCATATCTTTGGCGAAGTTGCGACCGGCGACCAGGATACAGCCTTGCTTGCCCGCTTCACGCGTGAAGCGAAGCTGCCCGCAATCCTTGATTTCGCATTCGGTCGCGCCACTGTCGACACAGTCGGCGGAAACGCCGCAACCGAAAAGCTAAACCGGCTGATCGAGGACGACGTTCTGTACGAAGGCGGAAGTGGAACTGCGCGACGCTTGCCGACCTTTATCGGCAACCATGATGCCGGACGCTTCGCAATGTTTGTGAAGAGACTAAATCCTCAAGCCGATGATGCCGAGCTGCTGAAACGGGTCATCCTTGGCCATGCGCTCATGTTTACGATGCGCGGCGTGCCCACCGTTTACTCGGGCGACGAACAAGGTTTTGTCGGCAAGGGCGGCGATCAGGATTCGCGCCAGCCGCTGTTCGCGTCAAAGACTGCGACCTATAATGAAGATAAGTTGCTCGGCACGACTAACACGACAGCCCAGCCGAATTTCAACGAGCAGCATCCATTGTATACTACAATCGCCAAGCTGGCCAAAATCCGTACGGGCAGCCCTGCCCTTCGTCGCGGCGATACGGTTGTCCGTAACTATGCCGAACGCCCGGGCCTGTTTGCCTTTAGCCGCATCGACAAGGCGAGTGGCGAGGAGGTGCTAACGGTCATCAACACATCGACGGCGCAACTCTTGGCCAATGTCGAGCTTGACCCCAAAAGCACAGTGTTTTCTTCGTTACACGGTAATTGCCCGACCGCACCACGCGCGCCGGGTTCGGTTGCCATTGAACTTGCCCCTCTTGACTATATGATATGCGCCGTCAAATGACTGAAATACCGAAATTATTGCATATGACCCAATCTGATCACCCCTGGTGGCGCGGTGCGACCATTTATCAGGTCTATCCCCGCAGCTTTGCCGATTCCAACGGCGATGGCATTGGCGATCTGCCCGGCATCACGGGCAAGCTCGATTATATCGCATCGCTTGGCGTAGACGCAGTTTGGCTATCGCCCTTCTTTACGTCACCGATGAAGGACTTCGGCTATGACGTCGCCGACTATTGCGGCGTCGACCCCATATTCGGCACGCTCGCGGATTTTGATGCCCTGATCACAAAGGCGCATGATCTTGGCCTCAAAATTCTGATTGATCAGGTCTATTCGCACACGTCAGATCTGCACGCCTGGTTTGCCGAAAGCCGGTCTAACAGGACCAATGCCAAGGCGGACTGGTATGTCTGGGCAGATGCAAATCCAGACGGTACGCCACCGAACAACTGGCAATCGGTTTTTGGCGGCCCCGCGTGGACATGGGATGCACGACGCGGGCAATATTATATGCACAATTTCCTCAGCAACCAGCCACAGATGAATGTGCACAATCCAGAGGTGCAAGAAGCATTGTTGGCAGTCGCGAAATTCTGGATGGATCGCGGCGTCGACGGTTTCCGGGTAGATGCCATCAACTTTGCGATGCATGATCCTGAACTGAAGGATAACCCCCCTGCCCCGGCAGGAAATGGCGTGCGCACCCGTCCGTTCGATTTCCAATTGAAAGTCCACAATCAGTCGCATCCCGACATCCCGGCATTTATCGGCCGGATCCGTAAGCTGTTAGACCAATATCCCGACCGCTTCACGGTGGCCGAGGTCGGCGGGCCTGATCCCGACCGTGAAATGAAAGCTTTCACTGCCGGCGACAACCATTTCAACAGCGCATACGGCTTTAACTTTCTCTACGCCGAAAATTTGACCCCCGCATTGGTGCGTGAGGCGCTGGAGGCTTGGCCCGACGACGCAAATATTGGCTGGCCCAGTTGGGCCTTTTCAAACCATGATGCCCCAAGATGGATCAGCCGTTGGGCACCGGCCGATGCGCAGCAATCCTATGCCGCTATGGTTATGATGCTTTTTGTGTCGCTGCGCGGAAATGTCATCATTTGGCAGGGTGAAGAACTGGCGTTGACGCAAGTCGATATACCGTTCGAGAAACTTCAGGATCCTGAAGCCATCGCCAACTGGCCCCTCACACTAAGCCGGGACGGAACGCGCACACCCATGCCATGGGTGGCAGCCGACACACAATGCGGGTTTAGCAAGGGGGAGCCTTGGCTTCCCTTGGGCGCCGACCATCGCGATCTCGCCGTGGATCGTGCCGAAGCCGATCCGGATTCGATGTTGAACCTCACCCGCAAGCTTGTTGCATTTCGCAACGCGAACGAAGCGATGCTTGTGGGCAGCCTTAACATTATCGAGGCGCAGTCAAATCTGCTGATCTTCGAACGAATTAGCGACAACCAGCATCTGATCTGCGCATTCAATATGGGCAACGACACAATCGCTTGGCAACCGGCGCAACCCGATAGGTGGCGTGTGGTCAAATCCGTCAATGATGCGCGCCCTGAATCTTTACCGCCCTACGGCGCACAAATCTTAGAAAAAATAGCATGATAGCGAAGAGGAGACGCAGCATGGACAAGACGAAATCGAAACAGAAAATTGTCCGGAGCGTTGCAGCGCTAGGTGGTGCCTTGCTGGCTGCAGCATCCGCACAGGGCCAGCCGCTTGCTTCGGCATCTTCACCCGATGGCGGAGTGAAAGTAGAAATTTCACTCGATGGTGATGGTCGTGCGGCCTATGCCGTGACGCGCAATGGAAAGGCGATACTTGCGCCTTCCAAGCTTGGTTTCCTTCTGACCGACGCCGTCAAAATTGACCGCCGCCTTTCGGTTACGGGACAGGAAGTGCGCGATTTCGACGAAAGCTGGACCCAGCCGTGGGGTGAGTGGAAAACGATCCGCAACCGCTATCGGGAATTGAAAGTTCATTTCAAAGAAACAACGGCGCTTGCGCGCGTGTTTACAGTAACCTTCCGGCTATACGAGGACGGTGTTGGCTTCCGATACGAATTTCCAGAACAACCCAATCTAGCGCAAGCAAACATTGCCGATGAATTGACCGAATTTGTTTTCGCCAACGATGGCACCGCGTGGTGGAAGCCAGCATTCCTGTGGAATCGCGAAGAATATCTCTACAATAAAACGCCGCTATCGGCGGTTAGCAATGCTGACACGCCGATCACCATCAAATTGGCCGACGGCACGCATGTCGCGCTGCATGAAGCGGCGCTTGTCGATTATTCGGGCATGGCGGTGTCTCGGACCGAAGGGACAACGCTTCGCGCGGCACTCCACCCCGGTGCCGGAGAACCCAAAGTTCAGAAAAGGGGCGCTTGGACGACGCCATGGCGTACCTTGATCATCGCGAATGACGCCGCCGGAATTTACCACAGCCATTTGATGCTCAACCTGAATGAGCCCAACAAATTAGGCAATGTCAGCTGGATTAAGCCCGGCAAATTTGCGGGTGTGTGGTGGAATATGATCAAAGGCGAATGGAGCTGGGCCCGCGGCCCCAAGCATGGCGCCACCAACGAAAATGTGAAACGCTACATTGATTTCGCTGCGGCCAACAAAATTCCCCATCTGCTCGTCGAAGGCTGGAATGTAGGCTGGGATGGCGATTGGTTCGGCAACGGTTATGATATGGACTTTGCCCAACCTACCGAAGATTTCGATGTTGATATGCTGGTCGCCTACGGCAAGAAAAAGGGCGTTCGCCTGATCGGACATCATGAAACCGGTGGCGCGGCGTCCCATTATGAAAAGCAGTTCGACAAGGCTTTCAAATTCGCCGCTGACCATAATTATATGGTCGTCAAAACTGGTTATGTTACCGACGCCGCCCAGATGGAACGTGAAGATCCCGACGGTAAGAAATACCGCGAATGGCATCAGGGCCAGTGGATGGTCAATCACCAGCTGCGCGTTGTCGAGACTGCTGCAAAGTATAAGATCGGTATCGACAGCCACGAGCCAGTGAAGGGTACCGGGCTGCATCGCACCTATCCGAACTGGGTCGCGCGCGAAGGGATGCGCGGGATGGAATATAATGCTTGGCCTGGCAAAAACCCGCCCGAGCATGAAGCCAATGTCGTGTTCACCCGGATGCTCGAAGGACCCATGGATTTTACGCCAGGCATTCTCAGCCTCAAGGGCAGTGATCATAGCAACCTGCTCTCGACAATTGCCAAGCAGCTCGCGCTGTATGTCGTGATCTATTCGCCTGTGCAGATGGTGGCGGATACGCCCGAGAACTACGCCAAATATCCCGAGCCGATGAAGTTCATCCGTGATGTACCTACCGATTGGCAGGACACCCGCGTGTTGAATGCTGAAATTGGCGATTTTGTTACCATTGCGCGGAAAGAACGTGACGGTGAGAATTGGTATGTAGGCGCTGTAGGAGATGAGCAGGAACGGACTGTTTCATTTAAACTCGACTTTCTCAGCCCCGGTAAAAACTATGTTGCGGAAATCTACCGCGATGGTGACGATGCCGATTATCGCACCGAAAAACGTCACTCGATCGTGATAGAAAGCAAGAAGTTGACCAGCGCCGATACGCTCACCTTGCGTCTGGCGCCGGGTGGCGGCTTTGCAATCCGTCTTGTGGCGGCAAAAGGCAAGTGATGGATCGGCGCAGCCTGTTGGCGACAAGCTTTGCAGCAGGGCTGCTCGCGCTTTTCCCGCAGGGTGCGATGGGACAAGACAGTGGGCGCTTTGTTGATCTGGGGCCCGTTTCCTCGGCCGTACTCGCCCCGACCAAGGTAGTGATCTGGCTACCGCCGGGTTATGATAGCTCGCGCGAACGCTATGGCGTCGTATATATGCACGACGGTCAAAATCTGTTCGATCCGAAACGGTCAAATTTCAACAAGGTCTGGGCCGCAGATAAATCGGCATTGCGCTTGATTGCCGCCAAGAAGACGAAGCCTTTTATCATTGTTGGAATTGACCAACCGGGTGTGGATCGCGGCCGCCAATATTTTCCCAAGCCAATGCTGGACTTTGTCTCTCCATCGGTACGTCAAAAACTGCAAAAGCAAAGCAATGACCTGCCTGTGATTTCGGACGAATATCTCACATTCATCGTCACAGAATTGAAGCCGCGCATCGATGCGGAGTTTCGGACAAAGGCGGGCCGCAAACACACGGCGATTGCTGGCTCAAGCATGGGCGGACTGATTTCGCTCTATGCTATTACCCGCTATCCCCATATATTTGGCCATGCCGGTGCGGTGTCGACACATTTGCCCTTGGGCGATCCCAATTGGAGCGCTGAAGAACGCAATGATATCCTCGCAGGATGGCGCCGTTATGTGAAAGAAAAGCTTGGCAAACCTGCCGGACGGCGGATTTGGTTTGATCACGGGACCGAAACGCTTGATGCCTTTTACCAGCCCTATCAGGAGAATCTGGATGCGGCGCTGGTGGCGAATGGCTGGAATAAAGGGCGTGATTTTTCAAGCAAAGTGTACGTTGGCACTCCACATGAAGAAAATGCATGGGCCGCGCGGCTTGACGACGTCTTTGGCTGGATGCTTCAACGCTGGTAATGGTCTCTGACTCCAAACATTTCGTCGTCCTGGGCGGCGGCACGGCCGGCTGGATGGCTGCTTGTCTTCTGGCGCATCATTGGCCGCAACATCGCATCACTGTGGTGGAATCGCCGGATATCGGGATAATTGGTGTCGGCGAAGGCTCGACCCCGCAACTCAAAGCCTTCTTTGACACCCTAGGTATAGCCGAAGCAGATTGGATGCCGAAATGTAACGCCACCTATAAGGCTGGCATCCGCTTTGATGGCTGGTCGGAAAGGCCGGGATTTGAAAGTTATTTTCATCCCTTCCACACACAGATCGACCTGTTCACGGAACCGCAATTCACTTTTCATACCCGTGCGCGACGGACAGGTCGCGATGTATGGGCGCACCCGGACCGCTTTTTCCTGCCCGCATCCATCGCGGCACATGGACGTGCGCCATTAGCTCCTTCCAACTTTCCATTCGCGATAGGCTATGGCTATCATTTTGATGCGGTACTTGTCGGCAAAATGCTGCGGGAACATGCAACGACACAATTGGGTGTCCGGCATCTTGAACACACCGTCACAGGGGTGAAACTGGATAAGTCAGGCAATGCAGAATCGCTGCAAACAGAGGATGGCGCTGTTATCAGCGGTGACTTTTTCGTTGATTGCAGCGGGTTTCGGGGTGCAATTATTCAGGAAGCGTTGAAGGAACCCTTCCTTCCATTTGCGGATAATCTATTCAACAATGCTGCCGTTGCCATGCCTTCCCCTAATGACGAAGGCGACATCCGTAGCGAGACACGCGCCACCGCATTGTCGACGGGGTGGGCGTGGCGGATCCCACTGACAAACCGGGTCGGCAATGGTTATGTGTATTCGTCCCGCTATATCGACAAGGATGCTGCCGAAACGGAACTGCGCACGCATCTCGGCATGCTCGACAACGAGGTCGAGGCGCGCCATTTGAAAATGAACGTAGGCCGCGTGCAGCGTAGCTGGGTCAAGAACTGCCTCGCTGTGGGGTTATCGCAAGGCTTCATCGAACCGCTGGAGGCGACCGCGCTCCATATTGTGCAGGCAACCGTAGAGGGTTTCATCCGCGCCTATGCGAATGGCGGCGAAACCGATGACGGAGCGGCGGACTTCAACCAAAGCCTGAATGAACGCTATGACGGCATACGAGACTATATCGTCGCCCACTACCGCATGAACCAGCGCACTGATTCGGATTATTGGCGCGACAATGCGCAGAATGGTAATCTGTCGGACAACCTAAAAGCCATCATGACGGCATGGTATTCAGGAGGCGACCTGACCGAAGTGATTCAGAAATTGAACATTGCGCAGTTCTACAGTTCTCTGTCCTGGCATTGTTTGTTGTCGGGTTACGGCACATTTCCGGCTGATGAAAAGCTGATCGCTTCGACAGATGGCCTGCCTCTTGCGGATATGGAGCACATTGACCGCTACATATCGGGCTGTCTCCAGAATTTCCCGTCACACCGCGCGGCGCTTGCGAATTTATCTTTGTGATTTCGTGACTTTTTAACATCTTTTCCTTTAAGCTTTCCGTCATTGAAACGGATAAGGTCGCAGGAAATTACAATGTACAAGAATATGGTGATTTTCGGCACGCGTCCCGAAGCCATAAAATTATTTCCTGTGATCAATGCGTTGAAGCAGCAAAGTAAAATGCGGTGTGAAGTGCTGGTATCAGCTCAGCATCGCGAAATGCTGGATCAGGTGCTCTCGATAACCGGCATTACACCGGACTATGACCTGAACATCATGCAACCGGGACAATCGCTTGATGCCCTGACAGCACGACTGTTGGAGGGGATCGGCCATGTTCTTGATCAGGCAAAGCCTGACCGTGTCGTCGTGCAGGGCGACACCGCCACCGCTATGGTCGGTGCTCTTGCCGCCTATTACCGCCAGATACCCGTCAGCCATGTCGAGGCCGGGCTTCGCAGTTACGACATTTACCAGCCCTGGCCAGAGGAAGTGAATCGCAAGATTATCGGATCCATCGCTGACCAGCATTTCGCGCCCACGGAGGTTTCGGCTGGAGCGTTAAAGGCAGAAGCCGTACCAGCGGACCGTGTCTTTGTTACCGGAAACACGGTAATCGACGCCCTGCACTGGATAACCGACCGGATCGCACACCGTCCTGAACTCGCTGCCAACCTTGCCGAGTTAGAATCGCGGTTTGCCGGCAAGAAAATCATCGGCATCACAACCCATCGCCGGGAAAATTTCGGGGACGGGATGGAGAATATAGCCTCTGCGATCAAGACGATTGCGGCGCGCGACGATGTAGCTTGTATTTTCCCAGTCCACCTGAACCCCAATGTCCGGGCCGTGATGGACAAGATGTTAGGCGATGAGCCCAATGTCGCAATGATCGAGCCACTGGACTATCCCCATTTCGCCCGCCTCCTCTCGATCAGCCATATCATGCTGACGGACAGCGGCGGCGTACAGGAAGAGGCCCCTGCCCTTGGCAAGCCGGTTCTTGTGATGCGCGACACCACGGAACGCCCCGAAGGCGTCACGGCCGGTACCGCCAAACTGATTGGTACCGATAAAAATCGCATAGTTTCCGAAATTTTCACTCTTTTGGACGATGATACCGCCTATTCGGCGATGGCCCGCGCGCACAATCCCTTCGGGGACGGCAAGGCTAGCCAGCGCATAGCGGAGATCATTTGGAATGCTAGTCGACAAAAAACCTGACGTTTGCGTACTTGGCCTAGGCTATATCGGCCTGCCGACTGCTGCTGTAATTGCCCGTTCAGGCTGCCGTGTCGTCGGCGTAGACGTGAACCCGCATGTTGTCGACACGATCAATCGCGGCGAGATCCATATCGAAGAAGTCGATCTTGATGGTCTGGTGCAAGGCGTCGTCTCCCGGAAAATGCTTCGTGCATCCTTGATGGTAGAGCCGTCCGATATATTCGTGATTGCTGTTCCCACGCCGTTTGACGAAAATCACGCGCCCGACGTCACTTATGTGCTGGATGCTGCGACCAATATCGCAGCTGTCTTAAAGTCCGGCGATACCATCATACTTGAATCCACATCTCCAGTGGGCACCACTGACAAGGTGCGCGACCTGATTGCCAAATTGCGGCCGGATCTAAAAATACCTGGCGTAGCGAAAGACACGCCGGACATTTCCATCGCATATTGCCCGGAGCGGGTTTTGCCCGGACGCATCCTTGAAGAATTGACCAACAATGACCGGTCGATAGGCGGAATAACACCCCGCTGCGCGCGAAAGGCGCTGACCTTTTACAAGCGCTTTGTTCGCGGTGAATGCATTACCACCGATGCCCGGTCCGCTGAAATGACAAAGCTGGTCGAAAACGCATTCCGCGACGTCAACATTGCCTTTGCCAATGAACTGTCGATTGTTGCCGACCATATGGGCCTTGATGTGTGGGAGGTTATCCGGCTTGCAAACCGCCACCCGCGCGTAAACATCCTGCATCCCGGCCCCGGCGTCGGTGGCCATTGTATTGCCGTTGATCCCTGGTTCATTGTCCACAGCGCGCCAGACCAAAGCCCGCTGATCCGCACCGCGCGGAACGTCAATGACGGTAAGGTGGATCATGTTATCCAACGCGCAACGGACATGATCATGGTTAGCCCCACCGCAAAAATCGGGTGCATGGGATTGGCCTTTAAAGCGAATATCGATGACTTCCGGGAAAGCCCCGCAATGAAAGTAGCGGCCGAACTCGCCCAGCGTTTCGGGCAGCGCGTACAGATTGTCGAACCCTATGCGTCGACCCTGCCAAAGGAGTTTGACGGCACGGGGGCGCGCCTGATCGATATCGACACCGCTTTACTTGAATGCGACATGCTAATCACGCTGGTCGATCACGACGCCTTCAAAGCGATCCCGCTTGCGGAACGGGCGGACAAAATCGTCTATGACGTACGCGGCATTTGGCACGATCAGCCTGGCCAAGTCCCACACCGCCAGCTGCGTCTGGTCGGTTAGCCCAAATTATCCCGCGACATATTCCCCGTCCGCCCCAGCTTTCACTATTTGTTAACCGTATCTTTATGCGGACGGTCTAGCAGATGAGTGGATCAGGAGGACCAACCATGGCTACGGCCCTTGTCGAAGAACAACTGAAACACGGGACCGCAATTCGGTTCAAAGGCGACGACCGAGAATTACTCTGAATCGTTCCGCTGTTCGCCATGTTCTTGATGCTTGTCGTAACGGCTGAGGTGCTTTCTTACCTGAATGGCACATCGGCGATTGGTATGATCGCGGGATATGGTGGCAAGGCCCTACGTTTACTGCCTTTCGTGGCGTCCATAGGCATTCTTTGCCAGTTTCTAATCGCCATTGCCCGGGATTACCGGACAGCCGTAGATCAAGTCATGGGCCAATGGCGGGCTGCGCTGCTTAATCCCTACTTGCTCGCAGCGCGCGTTGCACCGATTATCATGATGCCCTTTTTCTTTGCATCGTTCAGCGTACTCAAAATGCTGATGCCACGTTATGTGCCGTTCTGGCTGGACGAGCCTTTTGCGCGGATGGACCAGTTTCTCTTTTTTGGATATCACCCTTGGCAGTTGACCCATGCGGTGTTCACCTCGCCCGAAGCGACTGTCACACTCGACCTCTTCTATTCTGTCTGGGTCATATTGTTGCCTGTCGCGATTGCCGGGTTTGCCTTGTTTGCGCCACGCAAGGAGCGCGCGCGCTTCTTCCTTTCCTTCGGAGGTGCTTGGTTTTTGCTGGGCTTCATCGGGGCTTGGTTGGGATCATCGGCTGGGCCTTGTTTTCTGGCCAATCTGAATTCGCCCCTTGCGCCAGAATTTGCTGGTTTGATGCAACGCCTGCATGCGGCCAGTAATTCGATGGATACCGTGGCGCAAGCGGTCGAATGGCAACAAATGCTTTGGAACGGTTATGAAAGCCAGACCTACCGCTTTGGCATGGGTATCTCGGCGATGCCGTCCCTGCACAATGCAATCGCGGTGCTTTATGCTTTCATGGCGTTTCGCTTTGGCAAATTACTTGGATGGGTTGCGACCGCTTATGCCGTGATCATCTTTATCGGCTCGATCCATCTGGGCTGGCATTACGCGGTGGATGGCATTTTCTCGGCATTCGGCATGTGGGGAATCTGGAAGTTGGTAAACTGGTGGTGTGTGACCTCCGGTTATGACGACGCTTCACAGACCGATTACAATCGAACCAACGCCGACGCTGGACTAAAGGCTTAGGATCGCCAATGACTTTGATAATGAAATCTGCGCCCTTTGCAGCAGAAACGAAAATTGACGGTTCCGAGACCGAAATTTGGCGCATTGCTATTCTGGTGTTAGCGATAATGCCTGCTTTTCATATGGTCGCAACATGGGATGCTGACGGAAACCTGACGTGGTATGCCCATATATTAAGGGTCTTCAGTCTTCCTGTAATACTGCTTGAGATATTTCTTCTGATATTCTCTTACGTGAAGGGATGGCGGCCTTGGGAGCAGTTCAAATCAATTCCGAAAATCATACAGATAGCCGCCTACATATTTTTAGGCGTGGGATTTGTAAGCTCAATTCAATCAGGAAATTTGCTTGTTCTGTCTTTATTGAATTTTTTCAAATCTATCATGCAGATATTGTTTCTAAGTGCGATGACTTATACTATTACGAACAGTCCGAAGTTTAACTTATTGAAATGGCATTCTTTCATTACATTGGGCGCTTGCGCCTATGTCGCATTGATGGTGCTGTTTTGCTTGATCATCCCAAATCCGGATACGTTCCGCTGGGTTGAGCGAATACCGTCTGCAACAAATATTCGACAAATCGGAAATGTAATAGGGATATTGGCAATCGTTCCGGTTGTACTGCTATACACCGTTCGAGAACGGATTTACTGGCCATTTATTGTCGCGGCAAACATCACGCTGTTGGCATTTTTGATGTGGTCCGGAACACGGGGCGGCCTAGTCGGCTATTTCATTGCCATCGCTATGATCCCCCTATTCGCATGGAAGTTGTTGAACCGGCGAATTATCACAACAATGTTGCTCACCTGGGCGACCTCCGTCGGGATCGCTTTGGCACTGCCCATTCCAGCTGAAGGCTTTGGACTTATTCGTGTTCAAGAAAGCATGAAAGCGGAAGATGTCACTAGCGGTCGACTTGCCGTTTGGAACTCTACAATTGAAGCGATCAAAGAAGCACCTCTAATCGGTCACGGGTCTGGAACTTTTCGCTCCAATATGGCCCGGACCAAAGGATATCATTATAATCATCCGCATAACTTCATTCTCCAATTCATTTATGATTGGGGCTTTTTGGGCGGAGGAATTGCGGCGATATTCGTTATATTGTTTGGTCTTAACTTACTGTTGCTGCTATCTGCATCCATTGTACCAAAGGCTACGGCCATCGGTGCGTTTTCCGCGATTACATCGGTAGCCTTGATTGATGGAACTCTGTTTTATCCATTACCGATGATCATAGCCTTAGCGCTTATTGCCCCTGCCCTTGCGGAAAAGGCATCGCGCGACAATCAGTTAACCTGACGATCCCGTCCTTCCCAATAAGGTGCGCGCAAGTCCTTTCGGAGTATCTTGCCCGAGGCATTACGCGGGAGAGCAGGAATGACATCGACGCTGCGAGGGACCTTAAATCCGGCGATGCGTTCACGAGCCCATGCTATGACGCTGTCTTCTTGAATTTCGCATCCCGATTTGGGCACGCAGACAGCCTTCACGGCCTCTCCCCATTTGTCGTCGGGAACACCTATTACAGCGACTTCGAGCACATCGGGATGCCCGAAAATAGCACTTTCAACTTCTGCGGGGTACACATTTTCGCCGCCTGATATGATCATGTCTTTGACTCGGTCATGGATGAACAGGTAGCCATCTTCATCGAGATAACCGGCATCACCTGTTTTGATCCAACCGCCCTGCGCCATTGTACTTTCGGTAGCGTCGGGCAGATTCCAGTAGCCGATCATATTATTTGAAGAACATGTCCAGATTTCGCCGACCTGACCCAAGGGAAGATCGGCGTGATTTTCATCCACGATACGAATTTGGACACCAGGCAAGGGCTTACCAGCCGACCTCATGCGGGCATTACCATTGGGATCATGATCCTCGGGCGGCAACATGACGATCGTACCGGTCGTTTCAGTCATGCCATACACCTGAATGAATTCCGCCCCGAAAACGGCGATGCTTTGGCGCAGTAACTCCAAGGGCATCGGGGCCGCGCCGTAGAGAATATAGCGCAGCCGGCTATAGTCGACCGACGTGCAACGCGGATGTTGCAGCATGATATGGAGCGCCGCCGGCACGACGAAGAGGCGCGTGACACCTCTATTTTCAATGGCGTCGAACACGCCGTCCGGCGTAAATTCGGAAAGTACCAGTGCGGGTAGTCCCGACGCGATGGCCATGATGCCCAATCCTGTGCCACCGATATGGGCGCACGGCATTGCAACCAACACCACTTCATCCGCATCCCAGCGGGTATATGCGAGGTCAAGGTCAGCACTATTCTTGCGCAACGCGAATAGGTTCCGGTTGGACAGAACCGCCCCCTTTGGATTGCCGGTCGTCCCCGAAGTGTAAAGCTGCAACACGGCATCATCCGGACCAGACGCCTCAAATGCCGATCGTGCTGTTGCTGCAATCTGTTGGCGGGCAGCCTGTTCGCCAATAAACCGCTCCACATGTGGGACAGCGGCCGCCAATGCCGTTTCGACCTGGTCAAATTCCGCGCCGGTGAATACCAATCGCGCCTGTGTATCGTTCACAATATAGGCCCATTCCGAAGGTGCGAGCCGCCATCCGACCGGAACCATCACGATGCCCGCGCGCGCGGCGCCGTAGAAAAGGCTGAAATAGAGATCGCTATTCTTGCCGATCCACACAATTCGGTCGCCCTTCTTCAATCCCGAATTAAGCAGCATGGTGGCGATTTTTGCCGTCGTCTCTTCCAGATCGGCATAGGACTGAGCCCGGTCCGCTTCCATCAGCGCAGGGCCGTTCGGCTTTTCCGTCACCCAATGGATCAAGAAATCATCAAAGGTCAGAATATCCGTCGTTGGGTCACCCATGTGCATATCTCTCCATCAGCGCGGGCCTGTTATTGGCAGAGGCCTCACTACGTTTTGTCGAGAGATATTGGCTTCATGTCAATGTCCCCACTAAGGACAGCGTGAAACAGTTTCAAATCTGGGGATTCTTGAACATGAACATGCGCGGCCGTACAATTTTATTAGTCCTTTTAGCTGGAATCAGCGTCCCCGCTGTCGCGCAAAATGATGACAAGCGCGAAATCGTTGTCACGGCACGTTCGCTCAAAGACACCGAGAATGATTTGAAAGCCTGCATCGCGCGAGGCTGCCCGCCCGATCAGGATATCAAGGCAACGCTTGCGCATGCGGAAAACCAGTTTGTCGAAGGCGACTATCGCAACGCACGTGAAACGCTGGCCAAGTCATTAGGACGTAACCGCAAGCATAAAGACGAGTTTCCGATCGAAGTTTCCGACCTGCTGCGCGCCAATGGCAATGTCGCCATCCATCTTGGCGAGGCCGACATCTATCGGCTGTCCGTCCTCGACATGCGCGACACGTTGAAAGGCGCACTCAAGCCCGATGACTTTCGCGTGTTCGGCGCCGAAATCGAGGTGGCGGATTCGCGCATGAAGCTTGGTTATTATGACGAAGCGAGCGCCAAATATCTGCAGCTTGAAAAGCAGGCTCTGGCAAAAGGCCTCCCGCAAGTCGCGGCAATCGCGCGCGTGCGCGACCTTTCCCTGCGCGTGCAACGCGCCGAAACCGAAAAAACGGAGTTTCGCAAGAAAGAGGCAGTTGAAGCGATCGACGCATTTTTGCTTCAGCCAAGAGAAGGCGCCGAGCAGTTCAAGATTGTCGCCGAAGTTCTGAAGTCCCGGATGGACCGGAACAACGGCAACAGCGAAACCACCGATAAACTCATTGCGCGCTATGCGGCCTTGGGCGGCACCGATCGTCCTTTGCTTCTGCATTCAAAGCCCATTGAAATGAACGAGGCCCAAGCCGCTCGCGCCGCGGCAGGTGGCAGTGACCTCAACCGCATCGGCACACAAGTTGTCGAAAAGCGTTGGGTCGATATCGGTTTCTGGATCGGTGCCGACGGCAAGGTCGACGAACCGGAAATCCTGCGCAGCCAGGGCGACACCAAGTGGACCGATGTCGTTCTTAAAGCCATAAAGACGCGCATCTACGCGCCTTTGAAAGCGGAGAAAGACGGCACATCGCCCGGCATCTACGCTATCGAGCGTTACTCACTCACCGCGCAATATGAGGACGACGTGACCGGAACCCGCATTCGCCAGCGTTCACCTGTAGCCAAGATTGAACGTATCGACCTGACCAGTTGAACGGGCCGCTTCGGGTTTCAGGCCCTGAAGAGTAACGACAGGTTGTTTGCGGGCATCTCGATGATCTGATCGAGATGCAAGGCGTGGAGCGATGCCTCCTGCGCCACGTCCTCGACAAAGCGCAGACCCCATTGGCTGTTCCGGCTTTTCAAGTTGCGATCAAACTCTTCATTGCTGGGTGCCGTGGGCCGGTTTTGCTGGCGAAACGGTCCGTATACATAAAGCACACCGCCTTTGGGCAACAGGCGCCCCGCGTTACGCATCAGGCCCTTGGTCGCTTCCCATGGGCTGATATGCACCATGTTAATGCACAATATTGCCGATATATCCGGCACCTTCCAGTCGGCCGCCGCATCAACTTCGACCGGTGCCAGCAGGTTTTCGCCGCCAGATTCGGCGCGCCACGCGGCGATCGATGCAAGTGCCAACGGATCGCTATCGCTGGGCTGCCACGCCAGATGCTGGAATTGCGCCGCGAAATGGACGATATGCTCGCCCGTCCCGCTGGCGATTTCCAGAACCGTTCCCTGCGCGGGCAAGTACCCCTTCAAGACATGGGTGATCGCATCCCGATTGCGCTCGGTGGCAGGGGCGGTGCGCTTGGCCTCTGCCGACGGTTCGAACACAAAGGGCTTGGGATCACTCATTCGGCGGCGACAGCTTCTTCAGGTTCATGCCAGACCAGCATGGGTTTTCTGGCCGCAAGCGTTTCGTCCAAACGGCGGCGCGGCGCATGGTGCGGTGCGGATTTAAGCGAGGGATCGCCTGCTTTCGCGCGCTGCACAACGGACCGCATGGCCCCGATAAACTGGTCGAGGGTCGCCTTGCTTTCGGTTTCGGTGGGCTCGATCAGCATTGCGCCATGTACGACCAGCGGGAAATACACCGTCATCGGGTGATAGCCCTCGTCGATCAAACCCTTGGCAATGTCGAGGGTGGTGAAACCTTCGGCCAGACCACTGTCGCTGAACAAAGCCTCATGCATGCACGGCCCGCTATGCGCGAATGGCGCGTCCATTGTCCCTTCGAGACTGCGCAGGATATAGTTGGCGTTGAGCACAGCATCCTCGGCAACCTGGCGCAAGCCGTCGGCGCCATGCGACATGATGTAGGACAGCGCGCGGGTGAACATGCCCATTTGTCCGTGGAAAGCGGTCATCCGTCCAAAGCTGTGCGGATGGCGTTCGCCCACCGTTTCTTCTTCGACCAGCGAGTAGCGTCCGTCGGCATGGCGTTCGGTAAAGGGCAAAGGTCCGTAAGGCGAAAGTGCCTTGGACATCACCACCGGACCGGAGCCGGGGCCTCCGCCGCCATGCGGGGTCGAAAATGTCTTGTGCAGGTTGATGTGCATCGCATCGATGCCCAAATCACCCGGCCGCACCCGCCCGACGATGGCATTGAAATTCGCACCATCGCAATAGACATAGCCGCCTGCGGCATGGACCGCATCGGAAATGGCCTTCATGTCCCGTTCGAACAGGCCGCATGTGTTAGGGTTAGTAATCATGACGCCGGCCACATCCGGACCAAGCCGCGCCTTCAACGCATCCAGATCAACGCGCCCTTCGGACGTTGCGGGAATATTTTCGACCGAGAATCCGGCAAAGGCCGCCGTCGCCGGGTTGGTGCCATGCGCGCTTTCGGGCACCAAAATGACGCTGCGTGGATCGCCCCGCGCTTCCAATGCGGCCTTGATCGCCAATATGCCGCACAACTCGCCATGCGCACCAGCCTTGGGTGTCATGGCAACGCCGTGCATGCCGGTCAGTTCGATCAGCCAGACCGCCAGTTCATTGATAACTGCAAGCGCACCTTGCACTGTCTCGACCGGCTGCAATGGATGCACGTCGGCAAAACCTGCCATCCGTGCGACCTTTTCATTCAGACGCGGGTTATGCTTCATTGTGCAGCTTCCCAATGGGAAAAAGCCCAGATCAATCGCGTAATTCTGGCGGCTCAATCGCGTATAGTGGCGGACCGTTTCGGGTTCGGACAGGCCGGGCATCCCGATCGTGCGGTTACGTTCCAGACCACCAAGGCGTGAGGTAACATTGCCAACTTCCGGCAAATCTACGCCAGTCGTATCGGTCGTGCCGATCTCGAAAATCAGTGCTTCTTCCAGCATCAATGCGCGATTGCCGGTAAAGGTCGCCGGCTTGGCGTCGCCCGAAGGACCCATTTCAGGCTTCCAGCCGCTTTGATTGAGCGCGCTCATGACAAAATCTCCTGCAAAGCGGTGGCAAAGGTTTCGATGTCTTCGGCTGAAGAGGTTTCCGTCACCGCCACAACCAGTCCATTTTCCAGTTCGGTGGCCTTGGGATAAAGGCGTCCGAGTGACACGCCGCCCAACACTTTCTTGTCCGCAAGAGCGCGCACAACCGGCCGTGCTTCCTTTGGCAAGCGCAGGGTGAATTCGTTGAAGAAGCTGTCGTTGACCAACTCCACTCCGGGTATTTGGGTCAACCGGTCAGCCGCCTGAACTGCCAATGCGTGATTGACCTGCGCCAATCCGCGCAGTCCCTTTTCACCCAGCAATGTCATGTGAATACTGAAGGCAAGGGCGCATAATCCTGAATTTGTACAGATATTCGACGTCGCCTTTTCCCGCCGGATATGCTGCTCGCGGGTCGACAGGGTCAGCACAAAGCCGCGCTTGCCTTCGGCATCAACCGTTTCGCCACATAGACGCCCCGGCATCTGGCGCACGAATTTTTCCTTACAGGCAAACAGCCCGACGTATGGACCGCCGAATTGAAGGCCGACCCCGAGGGACTGCCCCTCACCCACCACGATGTCCGCCCCCATTTCACCTGGTGCCTTGATTGCACCCAAAGCAACAGGCTCTGTGACGACCGCGATCAACAATGCGCCATGTTCATGCGCCTTCGCGGCAATTGCCGATAGATCCTCAATGCGTCCCAGAATGTCAGGATATTGCACGACAACGCAGCTTGTTTCGCCATCAATGGCATCCAATAGACGCGCGCTGTCGGAGGTGGGAGACAATTCGGGCAATGCCGTATCGAGATTGTCGCCGGTATATTTTGCCATGGTGCGGGCGACGCTGACATAATGCGGGTGCAGGCCTGACGACAGGATTGCCTTGTGCCGCTTCGTGATCCGTCCAGCCATACCAATGGCTTCCCAGCATGCCGTCGAACCGTCGTACATGGACGCATTGGCAACATCGCATCCGAAAAGACGCGCAACCTGCGTTTGGAATTCGAACAGCATCTGCAGCGTGCCCTGCGCAATTTCGGGCTGATAAGGCGTGTAGGCCGTCAGAAATTCACCGCGCTGTATGATATGATCCACCGACGCCGGCACATGATGCTTATAGGCGCCGCAGCCTAAGAAAAAGGGATGGTGCGACGCCGCCATATTCTTGCGCGCAAGATCGGAAAAGTGCCGCTCAACCGCCATTTCGCTCGCATGGTTGGGCAAACCGGCGATGGGGCCGGCCAACTGGGCCTCTGCGGGAACATCGACAAAAAGGTCATCGATGGATTTTGCGCCGATAACAGCCAACATGGCCTGACGGTCCGTATTGGTAAGTGGGAGATAACGCATGTAATCTTATCCTTATTCGCAATTCCAGATGCAGGATTGCGTTTACAATGCTTCTACAAATGCCTTGTAGGCGGCTGCGTCCATAAGGCTGTCGAGTTCGCTGGTATCGCTCAGGGTCAGCTTGAAAAACCAGCCTTCACCTTCGGGATCGCTGTTTACGAGAGCCGGATCGCCTTCCAGGGCATCATTGCCTTCGGTTACCGTTCCGCTGACAGGGGCGTAGACGTCCGATGCCGCCTTTACAGATTCAACCACCGCCGCATCTCCGCCTTTTTTCAACTCGGCACCAGGTGCGGGCACTTCGGCAAATACGATGTCGCCCAACTGGCTTTGCGCATAGTCGGTGATGCCGACGGTTGCGCTGTCGCCATCGACGTCAATCCATTCATGATCTTCGGTGTAATAACGGGTCATAGGGCTTTTCCTCTCCGGTGATAGTGATGGGGAATAAAGGGTAAGGCGGCGACGGTCAGGGCAACGCGTTTGCCGCGAACCTCTGCCTCAAGCTTGGTGCCAATTGGCGTGTGTTGGCTGGCGACATAGCCCATGGCGATGGGCGCACCGACGCTGGGGGCGAAACCACCGGATGTGATTGATCCCACTTGACCGTCTTGTGCATAAACGGGCGCGCCTTCGCGCACGGGCATTTTGCCGTCCACGGCAAACCCGACCAGCTTTTGTGCTGGACCCTGTGCCAACGCCTTCAAAATGCGGTCGGCACCATTAAACCCGCCCTCTTCACGGCGACGCTTCGATATTGCGAAGGATGCATTGCCTTCAACCGGGTCAATTTCCGGGTTCATATCATGCCCGTACAGGGGCAGCCCGGCCTCCAGCCGCAGCGAGTCCCGCGCGCCTAAGCCGATAGGCTTGACTTCAGCTTGGGCACATAAGGCGTCTGCCAATACTTTTGCATGCGATGCGGGCACCGAAATTTCAAATCCGTCTTCGCCGGTATAGCCCGAACGGCTGATCCAGAGGGGTTCGGGATCGGACTTTGGTCCCCAGAAAAAGGAACCTGCCTCCATGAAAAACAGTGCGTCGACGCCCGGCACGACACGCAAAAGGGCATCAACGGCTTTAGGACCCTGAAGTGCGAGCAATGCACGGTCGTCCATATGGTTGATGGTGATTTCATCAGGGAGATGTTCGCGCAGAAAGCCGATATCGTCCCACTTTACGGCGCCGTTGACGACCACATATAACCCCATAGGGGTGGCCGTAACCATCAGATCGTCCAAAATGCCGCCATCTTCGTCGAGCAGTAGCGAATAGCGCATCCGCCCCTCTTTCAACGCGCTGATGTCGCCGGGCACCAGCTTTTCCAGAGCATCCGCTGCACCTTCGCCGGACAGCATTAACTGGCCCATATGACTTACGTCGAACAGACCTGCGTTTTCGCGCGTCCATAAATGTTCGGCCATGATGCCTTCATATTGGATCGGCATATGATAGCCGGCAAATTCGACCATGCGGGCTCCGCGTGCCCGATGCCAGTCACCCAGCGGCAATTCCAATATTTCGATGGGTTCTAATTCTTCGTCGCTCATATCAATCCGTTCCAAGAGTCGCAGCGACAGACACCGGTTGATGTCTTACCTGCTACCCCCTCTGTCACGGATACCTGAGAGCTTTACCCCTTCGGTGGCCCACATAGGGTGAGCGCTTTCCAGAGTGTCGCAAAAGCCGAAGCGGTCCTTTTGCCTGAGAGATTCCGGGGCGGTTGCTCCTTCGGCGGACAGGCGAACCTGTCACTCTCCCGTTTCGTCAGCGACACCTCTCCCTTGGCTATGTGCCGTGAGAGAGTCAACCGGCCAGCGTACCGATAGCCTCATTTTCGTGGATAAACCTGCCCATTGTCCCGTTTCCAACCAGCTTCGCAATTGCGCGCGCAACCGCAAACGCCGGAATTGACCGAAAACGGCTAAAGGCACTGGGAATCAATCGGTCGATAATAGGTGCGGCCAAAATGGCTGCACGTTCGCCTATGCGACGATCATTTTGCCGGTCGCCAGTCAGCAAGCCGGGGCGCAATATGTCGAGACGATCGAAGGCCAGAAGCGCCAGCGAATCTTCGACCTCCCCTTTCGTCCGCAAATAGAGATTGCTGGTGTCTTTGGTCGCACCGACAGAAGATACGGTAATAAACTGCGTTGCCCCGGCAAAATGGGCAGCGGTTGCAAAGGCCAGAACCAGATCCTGATCGACCGCGCGAAACTGTGCCGCGTCCTTACCTGATTTTTTCCAGGTTGTTCCGAGACATGAGATAGCGACATCCGGATTTAGCGTCGTAATGATGTCAGGCCAACGCGAGGGATCGGCAACATGCTGTGTGATGGCATCGCGCACGTTCGCAATCGGCCTCCGCACCAATAAGTCCACCTTATGCCCGTCCAGCATAGTGCAGAGGTTGCTGCCGATCAGACCTGATGCCCCAGCAATAATGACTCGGCTCATGCGCTTACTCCGCGTTCAGTTCTTCATATCTGTTTGTCGCATAACGGTCGGTCATCCCGGCCAGAAAGTCGGCAATGTGGCGGCTGGCTTCCGGTTCTGTCGCAGGCATATTCTCTTGCCATTCCGCGGGCATCCGATCCGGCTCTGCATGATAGATAGCAAATAGGCGCGAAATGATGGTTCTGGCGTGATCTGCCGCATCCAGCTGTGTCTGGTGATGGTATAGGTTTCGGTACATGAATGTTTTCAACACCCGCTCTTCAGCCGCCATCGCATCGGAAAAGCCGCCAATCATCACGCCTGCCTGACGCACATCGTCGACAGATGAAATTCCCAATTTTGCAATCCGTTCGCGTGTTGAGCTGATCACATCGTTGACCATTGTCCCGATCTGCTCGCGGGTTAGCTCCCCGATCAGACGGCGGGGTTTGACATTCGGAAACCGCGCCTCGATCCCCCGCCACCGCTCCGCGACGAACGGCAGTTCGAGCAATTGATCGATATCCAGCAATCCCGCCCGTATTCCGTCATCAATATCATGATTATCATAGGCGATATCGTCGCTAATCGCGGCGATTTGCGCCTCAAGCGAAGGCCAGCTTCGCAAGTCCAGCTTATGCCTGGCATCCACTTGCGCCAGCGCCCAACCGGGATTTTCAACCGGCCCGTTATGTTTCGCCAGACCTTCCAGCAATTCCCAACTCAGATTGAGACCGGGCCATGCAGGATAAGGCGATTCAAGTTCGGTCAATGAGCGCAGTGTCTGGGCATTATGGTCAAAGCCGCCATAGGGTTTCATCGCGTCTTCAAGGGCATCTTCACCTGCATGCCCGAATGGCGGATGCCCGATATCATGGGCCAGACACAATGCCTCGGTCAGATCTTCATTCAAACCAAGCGCCCGCGCGATGGTGCGCCCGATTTGCGCCACTTCCAGACTGTGCGTCAGACGGACGCGGTAATGGTCGCCATCGGGCGAGATGAACACCTGCGTCTTGTGCCGCAGACGGCGGAACGCAATGGAATGGATGATGCGATCGCGGTCGCGTTGGAAGATATTGCGGGGCCCGCGCACATTATGATCTGGTTCAGGATAATATCGCCCCCGGCTCTTTTCGGGGTGGCAGGCATAAGAGGCAATTGAAGTCATGCGCGGCTTATGCCGCTTAGCCATGGCAACTGCTAGCCGCTATTTGCCTTTTAGCGCGGTCACCACTACGCCATTTTCGCTTTTCCACATAAAGCCGTCGCCGCCTGCCTTTTTGAAATCGGTTTCCCATTTCTTGGCGAGCTTCTGGTCTGCGAAAGGTCCGACCAGCAAGCGACTGGTTTTGCCCCATGCGGATGTCCAGCCCGATGTCGCTTTGAACAGGTCAGGGCTCTTCTTTGCCCATTTACGATAATCAAAGCCCAATGCGCCGGCATCACCTGTCGCAATCTGGACCCAGAAACGTGCCGGACTGGGTGGTGGTGCCTTGGCCTTGGCGGCGGCTTTGGGGTCGGCTTTTGCCGCCTTACCGGCTTCGTCAACGGCCGCAATTTTAGGAGTCACTGGCTTGATCTTTTTCAAATCGACCGCAACTGCCGAAGGCTTTTGCTCGCTTTCGGGAATCTCGATGGAGCTTACAATTGCGCCAAGATCGAAAGCTGGCTTGGCGGCGGTTTGGGGTGCAGGCGTCGGTATTGGCGCGGTTTCCAGTGGAAGCGCAGCCATCTTCGTGCCTTCAGGCTCCGCATTTACCTTCACAGCCTCAGGTGCGGCGGCAGCAGGCTCCATGCGCGCTGCGACTGTTTCTGTCTTTACGACGCTATCGGTGGTGATTGCCGGCGCCTGACTGACGGGTTGGGGTATAGTCGGAACGGCAACACTTACCGGCGGCGGCGTGGTCTGGATCGCCGGCTTGGTATCGCGCGGACCGATATCCACGCGCTCCAGAGGTCGGGCAGATTCAGGCGGAGGAAGCGCAGAGCTGTTCGCTACAACCATCTTGGCACTGCTAGCTTCTTCAACTTTGGCGCGCGCGGTTTCGGTACCTAGGCGCGCGGTGTCCACCTTGGGAAGTTTTTGTGAGTCCGGGATGTTGGCAACAATTGCCTTGACCTCTTCTTGCTCCCTTGCCTTCCGGTCGCGGCGGCGTTCCGTCGTTTTGGGTTTCTCAGCAACCGCAGTTTTCGCCGGTTTCGCTCCAAAAGGATCGCCAGACGGTATCAAGCGGCTATCGTTCGCGGCCGGCTTCACGGCCGGAATGGTGGATGCAACCTGGCGGACCTGTTCGCTGTCACGGCCGACATATTGGCTCGCGGGGAAATGCCCCAAATGGATCGCCGCCGCCTGTTGTGCGCCGGTCAAATCGGGCATCAATCGCAAATAGCGTTCCATGCGTTGCGCGGAAGGGGCGTCCATGAAGCCCTGGGTTACCTTTGCCGACTCCCGAAAGTCACCGCGGGAGGCGAGAATGAATGCCCTCGCCCGCCACGCTGCCGGATTATTCTTTTGCAAAAGCGGGAGCAGCATCGCGTCTGCATCCGCGCTTTGGCCGGACAGCGACGTGGATATGGCGTGACGGACGATCAAGTCATCTGAAACAGACGCAGTGCGCGCAAGCTTATAATCCTGTTGCGCCCGTCCGAAATTGCCGAGCAAATCAAAGGCAAGTGCACGATCCGCAGCAATGGATCGTTCGCTGACGCCCAGACGGACTGCGTCGTCGAATAACCGAAGCGCCTCAAAGGGATTTTCGGTGCGGACTGTCGCCGTTGCCAGGCCAGCAACGATGCGACCATTATTTGGCCGGATTGCATTGGCGCGGGTGAAGAAATTGAGCGCGGCGTTGGCATCGCCCAACATCAATGCCGCATTCCCGGCATCGGCGAGTGCATCGGCATCGGACGGGCTTAGCGAGATGCGCCGCATTGCGGACCGCAACTCGGCAGCACCCGCAGGTTCCGCCACAACCGGTTGGACGACAGGACTGGTCTTTTCGAGCGCCTCCAGCGCGGATTCATCGACCGCCTGCGCAGCGGCACCCGTCGCAACCATAGCGTAAACAATGGCGGGAATCGCACGTAACATTGTCACATTCATGCGCCTCTAATGGTGCCACACAGAACCGAAGCAAAGAAGGGCGCCGCCCTCCTTCGCTGAATGGTTGCATAAAGGAGACAAAATGAACGTCAGCTTGTCAGCCGACGATCAATTGTTGCTTTGACGGTCCAAAAACCGCGGGATGTTGAGGCCGCCTGCTGCGCTTGCATCCTTGCTGCTGTCTTCTTCCTCTTCACCACGGGACAGTCCGCGTGAGAGGTTGGACATTCGCTCAAACAAGGTTCCACCGGTCGACACGCGTGGCGCGGGACGATCGGGTGCAGGTGTCACGTCTGCAGCAGGCTCATAGGACTGCGCCGCATCCTCTGCGGGTTCAACAAGCGCTTCGCCCAGTTCCAGAAGGTCATCATCGCCCTCTTCGGCAGCTTCGTCTTCAGAAGCGGCAGCAACGGGTTCATAGTCGGCATCCGCAACATGCTGGCGACCAAGTTCCAGGCTATCGCTGTCATTTTCCGTCGAAACGTCAAATGGCTCTTCGACAACGATTTCCGGTGTCGGTTCCGCAAAAGCGACCGGTGCTTCCACCGGTGCAACTTCAGGCTCTGCAACGGTTTCTGTCGGACGGCTGAAGGCAAAAGGACGTGTCGCATGCGCGCTAGGCGAAGCAACCGAACCGTCATTGTCGATACCGGTTGCAACCACGGAAACGCGGATTTTACCGTTCAGATTTTCGTTAAACGCCGAACCCCAGATAATATTTGCGTCCGGATCGACCAGTTCGCGAATATGGTTGGCAGCTTCGTCGACTTCCATAAGGCGCATATCTTCGCCACCGGTGATGGAGACGATAACGCCTTTTGCACCCTGCATCGACACGCCGTCGAGCAAGGGGTTGGCAATCGCCTTTTCGGCAGCTTCCAGCGCACGACCGTCGCCTTCCGCCTCACCAGTACCCATCATCGCCTTACCCATTTCGTGCATCACAGAACGCACGTCGGCAAAGTCGAGGTTGATCAGGCCCGGCATCACCATCAGGTCGGTAATACCACGCACGCCCTGCTGCAGAACTTCGTCGGCCAGCAAGAAGGCTTCTTTAAATGTCGTATTCGGATTGGCGACCAGGAACAGGTTCTGGTTCGGAATCACAATCAGCGTGTCAACATGCTGTTGAAGTTCCGTAATCCCGGAATCGGCCGAACGCATCCGGCGCGAACCTTCAAACAGGAACGGCTTGGTAACAACGCCGACCGTCAGAATGTTCATCTCACGCGCAGCCTTGGCGATGACAGGTGCCGCACCGGTGCCGGTACCCCCGCCCATGCCCGCAGCGATGAAGCACATATGGCAACCCGCAAGAGCTGCCTTAACCTGCTCAATCGTCTCTTCGGCAGCGGCACGACCGACTTCGGGCCGCGATCCGGCGCCAAGTCCCTGCGTGATATCAGGGCCAAGCTGGATGCGATATTCCGCCGGCGATGCGTTGAGCGCCTGTGCGTCAGTATTGGCAACGACGAAATCTACACCTTCGACTTTTGCACCGATCATGTTGGCGACAGCGTTTCCGCCAGCGCCACCAACGCCGATCACAGCAATCTTTGGCTTTAATTCATCAACCACGGGTGGACCGATATTGATGCTCATGTCTACATCCCCCTAGCCAACATTGGCTTATTAGAAATTTTCATGCTTCTGACACAAAAGAAAACAGCGCACACTCGAAAATTAACCTTTTTGCACAGCTTTCTGTTAAAAATTCTCACGGATCGCACGTTTTATACGTTCAAATAGGCTCGGCATGCCCGATGGCATATGTTCGCCATGCAAATCATAGCCGGATTTCAAGTCGACGCGGTCAATCGCCGCGTAATGAATCAAACCAACCAAAGTTGAAAATGCGGGACCGGCGTGCGCTTCTGGAACGCCATTCAATCCGGCAGGGCGGCCAATTCGGACCGTACGGCCCAAAGCACCCTGCATATGCTCTGCAATACCCTTTAATTCAGCGCCGCCTCCGGTGAGGACGATCTGGTGACTTGATGGCCCCGAAAATCCAAGCGTTTTGAGCGCCCGTCCGATTTCGGACACGATCCCGTCCACACGCTGGCATACCACCGCGTTCAATTGCGCCTTGGTTATGCGCGGCGCGTGGGTGCCGGCTTCGGTGCCATTTTCATCGGGCCCCACTTCCAACACCTCCTGATGGTCCCGCGGACTGGTCAAAGCCGATCCGTGAAAGCACTTCAGGCGTTCCGCCTGGGCACGGCGTATGCCGAAGGTTGATGCGATGTCGTCGGTAATGTCCGACGCGCCCTTTTGGATAGTTTCCAGTCCCACCAACATTCCGCCGATAAATACCGACACATTGGTGACCGCAGCCCCGAATTCGACCAGAGCCACGCCCAATTCGCGTTCTTCCGCCGTCAGACATGCCAAGCCGGTCGCGACGGGCGCGACAACAATCGATTCCACATCAAGGTGCGCTGCACGCACCGTCATGTCGATATTGCGGACAGGCGACTGGTCGGCAAGGACAACATGTATATCGACACCCAGGCGGTCGGCGTGAAGCCCAACCGGATTGGCGACACCGCCAACACCATCCAGCGAATAGAGCGTTGGCCGGATGTGCAGCGGCATTTTGCCGCCCGTGTGGATGTTCGCACGACCTGCCTGTAATAACTGGTCCACATCCTCCTGCGTGATCCGATCGCCACCCAGTTCAATTTCAACCGGTGCAAGCAGGCTGTCCAGACCGCCGGACGACATCCCGACCCAGACACGCTCAATATTGATGCCAGCAATCCGTTCGGCCTGCTCAACGGCATGGCGCACGGAAAGTTCGGCCTGTTCGATATCCGACACATAGCCGCGCGTGACGCCGCGGCTTTCGCGCTGGCCAGTCCCCAACACGATCAGTTCGCCTGTATCCGTCCGTCCGGCGATTAACGCCGACACCTTGGACGATCCTATATCAATCGCGGAAATCAGCTTTTCTACGCGTGCGGCTTTCATGCTTGCGTTCCGCCATTTTTTGCACTGGATGTTTCGCTCCCGGCATTTGCCGGAGCAGCTTTGGGCGCTTTTCGAAAATAGGCGCGCTCCGGGTCGCGCAGATCAAAATGGATAAGGTCACGCCCCAACAGCCGATGAATACCATCCATACGGGCGAAATTCAGCAATGCTTCGGCGGCCGCCTTCTCCCCTTCCGGTAGAGCCAGAGTTTCACCGCTTTTGAACTTCAGATCCCAGCGACGGTTGCCGATCCAGCTTGCACCCGTGACCTGAGACTTCAGCGCACTGGCTTTATCCAGCAATTCGTTCAGCGCGACAGCCTGGCGGTTGGCATCCGCGCCATTCAAAACCGGCAGGTCACCGACCTCCCCAAGTTTTACATTTTCAAGAACATTGCCTTCTGCATCGATCAGGGAATATTTGCCATCGCGCTGCCACACCGCAGCAGGCTTACGTTCGACAATTTCCACCGCCAATGTGTCCGGCAAGCGACGCGAAACGCGGGCGTCCTGTATCCAGCCATATTGCAAAAGATCGGCGCGCACCTTGTCGATATCGACCAGAGGCATTGCACGGTCTTTTTCCGCCAGCACCAGATCATAAACCTTGAGCTGGTCGACACGCTCCATACCCGTCACTTCGACGCGCTCGACTTGAAAGCCGGCGCGCGCCGCCAGATCCGAATATTGCAAATAGGCAGCAGTCGTCAGACCTGCCCATTGGGCGGCGGCGAAGGCCAGGACTGTCATCGCTGCAATAATCAGCCAGGTCGCGGCGCGTTGAATATCCTCTTCAGAAAAAGGCAAAGCCTGAAAGACACGATCAAGCACCGAAATCTGCCGGACCTTTTGCCGAGGCCGCGGTGCCTTTACGCTCCGTTTGGTGCTCGCTTTGCGGGAGGTAGTAGCCATTATGCCAGCGCCTCTTTCACAATGATATCGACCAGTTGTTCATAACTGATGCCAACATATTTTGCCTGTTCCGGCACCAGACTGAGCGGCGTCATGCCGGGTTGGGTGTTGGTTTCCAGCACAAAAATGCCTTCGAGGCCCAGTTCATCGTCCCAGCGGAAATCGGTGCGCGATGCCCCCTTGCACCCCAACAACCGGTGGGCCCTCAGCGCAATGTCCATCATATATTGCGCAGCATCCGCAGGGATTTCGGCGGGGCACACATGTTCGGTAAGACCATCTGTATATTTGGCATCGAAATCGTAAAACCCGCTTTTGGGTTTCAATTCGGTCACGCACAATGCCTTGTCGCCCAGAACCGCGACCGTCAGTTCACGCCCCTTGATGAAGGGTTCGGCGAGCAACGTGTCGAATTCCTGCCAAGGCCCCTTTGACTCACGCGCGATCGGATCGCCATAATTGCTGTCGGCCTTGACGATCGCGACGCCGACAGAGCTACCCTCGTTCACCGGCTTCAACACATAAGGACGTGGCAGGGGATCACCTGAATACAGGCTTTCGCTATCGACGATTGTTCCTTTGGGCATGGGAATGCCGGCAGGGACAAGACGTTGCTTCGTCAATTCCTTGTCGATCGCGATCACCGACGTCACCATTCCGCTGTGGGTGTATTTGATTCCCATCAGGTCCAGCATGCCCTGCACGCTACCATCTTCGCCGGGTACACCGTGCAACGCGTTGAATACAATGTCCGGCCGCAATGCCGCCAAGACCTGCGCGACATTCCGGTCCATGTCGACACGACTTACCTTGTAACCAACGCGTTCGAGGGCGTCCGCCACGCCATTGCCGCTCATCAGCGAAACGGGGCGCTCATTGGACCAACCGCCCATCAACACTGCAACGTGGATTTGCTCGCTCATTTGACTTCACCCACGCGCTGAATTTCCCACTGCAGATCAATCCCCGACTTCGCCATCACGCGCCGGCGGACTTCTTCACCTAAAGCCTCGATATCCGCACTGCTGGCGTCGCCCGTGTTGATCAGGAAGTTGGTATGCTTCTCGGACACTTGCGCTCCACCTATTTGCAGCCCCCGGCAACCGGCTTCATCGACCAATTGCCATGCTTTATGGCCATCGGGATTTTTAAATGTCGAACCACCGGTTTTGGATCGCAACGGCTGCGATGCTTCACGCGATTCCGATATCCGGTCCATCTCAGCCTGAATGGAGGAAGGTTCCCCGGGTTTTCCCCGAAACCGGGCGGATACGACAATGGCGCCATCGGGAAGTTCCGAATGGCGGTAACTGTAGTGCAGTTCTTCAACCGAAAGATTGGCGTGTTCGCCATCCCGGAGGACGACGTCGCAATCCACCAATATGTCTTTCACTTCGCCGCCATAGGCGCCGCCGTTCATCCGGACAAAACCGCCGACGGTACCCGGGATGGAGCGCAGAAATTCGAGACCGGCAATCGCCGCGTCGCGGGCTGTCGATGACACCAAAATGCCGGACGCACCGCCGCCACAGTCCAGCGTAATCGCATCGACGGGCTTCACCTTCGCAAATGCCTTGCCCAGCCGGACCACAACACCCGGGACACCGCCGTCGCGCACAATCATGTTCGACCCCAGCCCCAAGGCCATGACCGGCGTCGCGGGATCAAGGTTACGCAAGAAGGACTGCAGGTCCTCCATATCCTTTGGTTCGAACAACCACTGGGCACAGCCGCCCGACTTGAACCATACCAATGGTGCAAGTGGCGCATTGGCCGTCAGCTTTCCAGCTACCCGTGGAAGTTCGGCAACGCTCATCCGCGCTCCGCCTTGATCGCGTCGGCAAGCCCTGCGGCCCATTTTGTGATATCGCCAGCCCCGAGGCAGACGACCATATCCTTATCCTGCACGATGCCTGCCAGCTTTTGTGCCAGATCCGCCTGATCATTGACCGTGGCGGCTGAGCGGTGACCGCGTGCCTTGATGCCGTTGACCAACGCCTCGGAATCAATGCCTTCGATAGGCGCTTCGCCTGCCGCATATACGGGGGAAATGAACACCATATCCGCATCGTTAAAGGCCTGCTGGAAATCATCCATATGGTCGCGCAACCGGGTAAAGCGATGGGGCTGCGCCACGGCAATCACCCTGCCCTGCGCGCCTTCGCGTGCGGCGGACAAGACGGCGCGTATCTCGACCGGATGATGCCCGTAATCGTCGATGATCGTGACGCCATCGACTTCGCCCACCTTCGTAAAGCGCCGCTTGACCCCGCCAAATTTGTCAAAGCCATGGGCAACCGATTGGTCATCCATGCCCATTTCCAAACCGACGGCAATTGCAGCAAGGGCGTTCTGGACATTATGACGGCCGGGCATCGGCAGTTCGATGCCGGTGATGCTGCGCTGTGCACCATCGCGGGTGCGCACGACCACGTCGAAGCGGTTGCCGCCGGGGAAAGGCGTTACATTCTCGCCACGGATATCGGCTTGCGCGGAAAACCCGTAAGTGATGATCCGCCGGTCGCGTATCTTCGGCAAAATGGCCTGCACCTCAGGGTGGTCGAGGCACATGATGGCGGCGCCGTAGAAGGGGACATTTTCGACAAATTCGACAAAGGCATCCTTGATGGCATCAAATCCGCCATAATGGTCGAGATGCTCGGGATCGATGTTGGTGACGACGGCAATCGTGCCGTCCAAACGCAAAAAGCTGCCATCGCTTTCATCCGCCTCGACCACCATCCAGTCGCTCGCGCCCAGACGGGCGTTGGAACCATAGCTGTTAATGATACCGCCGTTGATCACGGTGGGGTCAATGCCGCCATGGTCCAGCATCGCGGCAATCAGAGATGTCGTCGTTGTCTTTCCATGCGTCCCTGCCACAGCAACAGTGTTTTTCAGCCGCATCAGCTCGGCAAGCATTTCGGCGCGGCGTACCAGGGGTATACGGCGCTCTAGAGCCGCATCACGTTCGGGATTTCCCTTTTTGACCGCGGTAGATGTGACCACCACAGCCGCGTCGCCCAGATTATCGGCGCTATGCCCGATCATCACCTTTATGCCGCGCTTGCGCAGACCGTCGATGACGTAGCTGTCGGCCATATCGGAGCCTTGGACGGTGTAGCCAAGATTGTGCATCACTTCGGCGATACCGGACATGCCGATGCCGCCAATGCCGACAAAATGGATCGTGCCAATGTCGTTAGGGACGCCCTTCATAGTGCCGTATCCTTGGCGAGTGCGGGTGACGGGGCAAAGGCGGAAGCAGTCTCGTGCTTTTGCTTTATGGTGTGCATGATGGGCGCTTTGCCGAAGGATTCCACCAGATCGGCAAGATCGGAAACGGCCTGGGGTCGACCACAGCTTTTCGCTGCTTTCGCCGCATTTTCCAATGCGCCGGGTTCCAGCGCGATTTTCTGGATCTGCTTAGCAAGTTCGACCGGCGTGAACTGGGTCTGTGCAATTGCGCGTGCACCGCCCGCCTGCACCATTTCCTTCACATTAAAGCTTTGGTGATTGTCCGTCGCGCTGGGCAGCGGAACCAATATGGCGGGGCGTCCGGCGCAGGTCAGTTCTGCAATGGTCGAGGCCCCTGCCCGCGCAATGACAAGATGCGCCCAACCCAGACGCTCGGGCAGATCGGGCAGATAGGTCGCAAGCTCGGCGGGAATTTCATGTGCCGCATAGGCTTGGCGCACGGTTTCTATATCCTCGGCGCGGCATTGCTGCGTGACTTGCAGACGACGCCGCAGGTTCAGTGGCAAACGGGCCAGCCCATCGGGAACGACGTCCGACAGTACCGTGGCACCCTGACTGCCGCCGGTGACCAGAACACGGAAAATTCCGTCGGCCGACATGGGCGGATAGGGTTGATCGCGCAGGGCCAGAACCTCTTCACGCACCGGATTGCCGACCAAGTGGACCTTGTCCTGATAGCGGGGCGAGAGGCGCAATATGTCGGGATAGGCCGTTGCAATCGCGTTGACCTGCCGCGCGGTGAAGCGGTTGACGCGGCCCAGCACGGCATTTTGTTCATGTATGATGGTGGGAACATTTTCCGCAAATGCGCCCAACAGTGCCGGAAATGCCGGATAGCCGCCAAAGCCGACCACAGCACTGGGTTCAAAACTGTCGTAAAGACGCCGCGCCATCAAGCGGCCCTCGGCAATCGCCTTGACGCCGGGCAGCCAGCTTCCCGGGCTTTTGGTGATGCGGCCAGCGGGCAGAATATGCGTTGCGATTTTCTCCGGTGCGCCGGGAATCTTGGCGCCCCGTTCGTCCGTGATCAGGGCGACATGGTGGCCGCGGTGCAGCAATTCCTGCCCAAGGGCGAATGCCGGGATGAGATGACCGCCGGTACCACCAGCGGCGAGGACATAGTGCCGTGAAATGCTCATGGCATCTGTCCCTTCACCATATAGGCGGAACGGTCAAGATACGGGTTGCGCTTCGTCAGTGCCAGTATGAGACCGCATGTTATCGACAGCGCCAAAATGGACGATCCGCCATAGCTGATAAAGGGTAAGGTCATCCCCTTGGAAGGGAACACGCCAAGGTTCACCGCCATATTAATCATCGCCTGACCGCAAAACTGCGCACCCAGACCCGTCACGGCAAGGACGACAAACTGATCCTTTTCATCGAGCAGCCGGATAATGATCCTTACGAGTATGGCGAAGTACAAAATGGCGATCACCATACAGGCCAGCAATCCGAATTCTTCGCCTATGACCGAGAAAATATAATCCGTGTGACCCTCCGGCAAAGAATATTTCTTTGTTCCCAAACCTGGTCCAACGCCAATGAAGCCGCCGCTTGTCAATGTAGCCAATGCCATCTTGTCATGCGTCAAGCCTTCGGTACCAAAAATCCATGCGTCGATACGCTGGGTCGCCACCGGATAGAAATTATAGGCAAGCACAAGGCCGACCAGACCACCGATAACCATCGCCCAAAGTCGCGACGCCGGAACACCGGATACCATCATTAGAGCGAACCATGTTCCGGCGAAGAGTATGGATTGTCCAAGGTCCGGCTGCGCCATCAAAAAGACACACACCAGCCCTGTACCGATGCTGCTGAGCAATCGGACCGGCAGCGTCGGATCTTTCAGCCGCCAGCTAATGATCCATGCCATGGTGACCGCGAAAAAAGGCTTTAGGAATTCCGAAGGCTGGAGGCCGGCAAAACCTGCGCCTATCCACCGTTGCGAGCCATTCACCTCCCGGCCCAAAACAGGCACGAGCGCCAAGAGCACAAAAAATATGCAAAAGCCCACGACAGCAAAACGTCGCGCTTGCTCGCGCGGATACATGGAGACCACCAGCATCAACGGAACGCCGACAATGACCCACATGAGTTGGCGGTAGAAGAAGTATAGCGAGTTAAGCTGGGTCGTAGACGACGATAAACGCTGCGCGCCAGCGGGCGATGCGGCCGCGACCGACAACAGTCCAATGGCAATCAACACGATCATGAGCGTGAGCAAAACACGGTCCAGCTCCCAGAACCAGACGCCCAAGGGCGAACGGTCACCGCGACCCAAACGGTTTGCAAACCCGATCTTGCCGGTTTTGGCAGCCAATACCCAAGGAACCTCGCCACGATCGCCGTTCATAAGGCCTCGACTATGGCTTTAAAGGCATCGCCGCGTGCTTCGAAATCTTTGAACTGGTCAAAAGACGCACATGCGGGGGACAGCATGATCACATCACCTGCCTGTGCCTGCGCGGCTGCCGAATGAACGGCAGCCCCCATCATCTCGCTGCTTTCAACAGCCATGTAGGGCGACAGTAATTTTGTGAACAATGGCCCTGCTTCACCGATGGTGTAGGCTTTGACGACATGTCCGAAATTGGGGATGCATTCGTCAAGATTATCGCTTTTCGCCAAACCGCCGACAATCCAGTGGACACGCGGATATGCGGCGAGTGCCGGTGCAGTGGACGCGGCATTTGTGGCTTTGCTGTCATTGACGAACAATACGCCATTGCGTTCAGCCACAACTTCCATTCGATGCGCGAGTCCCTTGAAACTCCGCATGGCTGGACGCCATTGCGCTTCTGTCAAACCAAGCGCTTCGACAAGACCGACGGCAACCGCAATATTCTGCAGATTGTGCGGCCCTTGCAACGAAGGCCAGTCCTGCTGTCCCGAAATATGGGCCGGATCGGCCAAATGGACGACATCTGCTCCGCGACGTTCACATACTTCGCCGTAAATACGCAAAGTGTCTTCATCGCCATTGCCAAAAATGGAATGCTGCTTTGCCGTCTGCATGTCGAACAGCCGCGCTTTTGATCGGATATAGGCTTCATAACCGTCATAACGGTCAAGATGGTCCGGCGAGAGATTTATGAGCGCCGCTGCCTCGCACGCAAGGGTACGGGTTATATCAATCTGATAGCTCGACAGTTCGAGTACATAGACCCCACCCGCGGGAAGCGGCGCCTGTGACAAAATCGGCAACCCTATATTGCCGCCCATCCGCGCCGGAAGTGCAGCGCTTTTCAACAGATGATGGACAAGCGCCGTTGTGGTGGACTTGCCATTTGTTCCCGTGATACCCACGACGCGGTGGGGCGGCAAATCCGCCCGGGCCATCGCAAACAGTTCGATGTCCCCGATCAACGGGATGCCTTGTTCCTTCGCCTTTTCGGCAATCGGGTGTCGGTTTATGGGAACGCCGGGGGACACGACAATCCCGTCATAACCGGACAAATCGGCATCCAGCAGGTCCGCTATCGTCGCAATATCTGCTACCTTGGCGCGTGCATTTTCATCATTATCCCACGCCAGAATTTCAGCGCCGCCAGCCGAAAGGGATCGCGCCGCAGCAAGGCCCGACCGTGCAAGGCCCAACAGAGCAAATTTGCGGTTTTTAAAGGCCGGGCTGGTAATCATCTGAGCTTGAGGGTTGATAGACCCGCAAGCGCCAGAACGAAAGCCACAATCCAGAAGCGGATAACAACCGTAGGCTCTGACCAGCCAAGCTGTTCGAAATGATGGTGGATCGGCGCCATACGGAAAATACGCTTGCCGGTCCGCTTGAACCAGAACACCTGGATGATGACCGACAAGGCTTCGACCACAAAAAGGCCGCCGATGATGGCCAACACAAATTCATGGTGCGCAACCACAGCGATTGCGCCAAGCGTACCGCCGAGCGCGAGGCTTCCCGTGTCGCCCATGAAAACCGCCGCAGGCGGCGCGTTGAACCAAAGAAATGCGAGACCGGCGCCGACGATGGCCCCACACAGCATCGCAAGATCACCCGCACCGAGATAGAATGGGATGCCCAGATACGCAGCATATTTGGCGTTTCCGACCATGTAGACAATCAACATGAAGGCAATCGAGGCGATAATGACAGGCATGGTCGCCAAGCCATCCAGGCCATCAGTCAAATTAACTGCATTACCAAAGGCAACGATCACAAAGGCCCCGAACGGAACATACCACCAACCGAGGTCGAGAACCGGACCATTTACAAAGGGCAGATACAACATACCCCCCGATTGCCACACGATCAGGGAAACGGCGACGCCGGCAATCGCAAATTCGAAAAGCAGGCGCACTTTGCCGGAAACGCCCTTGTGGCTGCGTTTCTTGACCTTGTCATAATCGTCCATGAACCCGACAATTCCAAAGCCGGCCATCACCAAAAGACATGCCCACACATAAATATTCTCGAGGTTCATCCAAAGCAGCATCGAGATGGATACAGCGATCAGGATCATTAGACCGCCCATCGTAGGCGTACCTACTTTAGCCAAATGCGTCTGCGGTCCGTCCGTTCGAATAGGTTGCCCCTTGCCTTGACGTACGCGGAGCATGCCGATGAACTTCGGTCCAATCAAAAGGCCGATGACAAGTGCCGTGGCCACGGTCGCGCCGGAGCGGAAGCTCAAATAGCGTAAAAGGTTCAGAATGCCGGGAAACCCCAGATATTCTGCCAATAAATAGAGCATCAGCTTTTCCCACCCACCAAGTCACTGACAATCGCCGAAAGCCCCATGCTATTGGAGCCTTTGACCAAAACCGTATCGGATTCACGTAAATTGCTTTTGAGAAGCTCGAGAGCTTCGCGCGCCGTGGCGCAATGCGCGAATTCGGGCAGTCCCTCAACCCCCGCCTTCAACCTCTCGGCGAGAATTTCCATCTCTTCGCCGACTAATATTGTAAAATCGACCTTTGCAGAAGATAACGGCTCTGCAAGCGCGCGATGAAATTCGCTGCTTTTGTCGCCCAGCTCTTTCATCGTTCCAAGCACCGCGACTTTCCGGCCCGCAACTTTCCCGAGTTCGGCGAGTGTTGCGGCCATTGAAGCGGGGTTAGCATTATAGCTTTCATCTATGATCAGCACGGTGCCATTTTGTACCGGAACGATATGCCGGGCCCCACGTCCGGCCAGACCACCCAATTCGGCCAGTGCCAGACCAGCTGCAGCAAGATCGCCCCCGACCGCTTCAACAGCAGCGAGAACAGCAAGCGAGTTGGATATCCAATGCTCCCCGGATTGCGAAAGACCATAGCAAAGTGCGCCGTGCGGCAACTGGGCAGTAATCAAAGTTTCGCCATTCGATCCGGCGACATGATCGAGCAATCGGACATCCGCTTCAGGCGAAAAGCCAAAGCTGACGATGTGGCTGGCATGGAGCTTTGCGGCGTCGCGCAGACGTTCGTAATGCGCATTGTCGCGCGGGATGATTGCTGTTCCGTCGGCCAATAGCCCTTCAAAAATCTCGGCCTTGGCGTCGGCAATGCCGCTTTCATCCTTGAAAAACTCGATATGCGCGGGTGCGATGGTTGTGATGATCGCAGCGTGCGGCTGGACCAATGCCGTCAGCGCGCGAAGTTCACCGGCGTGGTTCATTCCCATTTCAAATATGCCGAAAACCGTATCGCGCGGCATGCGCGCAAGACTGAGCGGGACACCGACATGGTTGTTATAGCTTTTGACCGATCGATGCGCTTTGCCGCGTGACGAACGATCAAGCGCGGCAAACAAGGCTTCTTTCGTGCCCGTTTTGCCCGCAGAGCCGGTTACGCCGACGACTTTACCGTCCATGCGTGCACGCGATGCGCGGGCCAGATCGTTCAACGCTGCGAAAGTATCGCTGACAAGGATATGCGGGAAATCAACGTGTTCGCTTACAATCGCGCCAGCGGCACCGTTTGCAAACGCCTTGTCCACGAACAAATGCCCATCGGTTTCCTCGCCCTTCAGGGCAAAAAACAAGTCCCCTTTCCCGATTTCTCGGGAATCGAATGCGACGCCATTTGCATCAAATTCGCCGGTCGCCTTTCCTCCTGTTGCGGCTACCAGTTCGGCATGGGTCCATAATGGCATCATGCCGCACACTCGCGCGCGACTTCGACGTCATCGAACGGCAGAACGCGGCCCATGATAATCTGACCCTGTTCATGCCCCTTACCGGCGATCAGGACGATATCGTCCGGTTCGGCATGTTCGATGGCAAAGGCGATGGCATAACGGCGGTCCCCGATTTCGTGCGCACCGGGTGCACCTGCCATGATATCGGCACGGATAAGACCGGGATCTTCGCTACGCGGATTGTCGTCGGTGACGATGGTGATGTCGGAATCGGCAACGGCAATAGCGCCCATTTCGGGTCGCTTGCCCTTGTCTCGGTCCCCACCTGCGCCAAACACGGTAATAAGCTTGCCTTTTGTGTGCGGCCGCAATGCGGCGATGGCGGCTTTCAAACCATCGGGGGTGTGGGCATAATCCACATAAACGGGCGCGCCGCTTTTGGTGATAACTGCACGCTCCAGGCGTCCGCGCACCGGCTGCAGACGTGCCATATGCGCGAGCACATCCTCCACATCGCCACCACTGGCCATGACCACTCCTGCCGCAACAAGCACATTTGCCGCCTGATATGCCCCGATCAGGGGTAATTTGACCTTGGTCACATCGCCTTGAATGCGCAGCTCAAGTGTCTGGCCCAATTGCGTGGGTTGCCGCGATAGCAGCTGAATGCCCTTGCCTTTTTCGCCCACGGTGATCAGCCGGATTTCCCGTTTCTTTACCCGTTCAACGACTTTGTCCGACCAGATGTCATCAGCCCAGATCACGGCAGTACCATTTTCGTCGACGACTTCATCGAACAGCCTCATCTTGGCCTCGAAATAGTCTTCCATCGTGCCGTGATAATCGAGATGATCCCGGCTCAAATTGGTGAATGCGGCGACGGATACAGGAACGCCTTCGCTGCGATATTGCGACAGGCCGTGGCTCGATGCTTCAAAGATTGTGTGGGTCACACCTTCGCGCGACAGGCCCGCCATATTCGACAGAAAGGTAACAATATCCGGGGTGGTCAGCCCGGTCTTCGCCTGATCGGAAGCCGTGGTTATACCAAGCGTTCCGATGGACGCGGCGTGATGTCCGGCCATCCGCCACAATTGCCGCGTCAGCTCGGCAGTCGACGTCTTGCCATTTGTGCCCGTCACCGCGGCGATATGTTGCGGGAAAGGCCGGAAATATTTCGCTGCCAGTTGCGCGAATAGGCGCCGTGGAACGGTATCGGCTATATGGACGGCACCTGACACTTTTGCCTCGGGGCGCGCGACAATGGCGATCGCACCGGCAGCGATCGCCTCGTCGATGAAATCTTCACCGTTGAAGGCCGCGCCTTGAAATGCTCCGAAGATTGTCCCCGGTGCAATTTTGCGGTGGTCGATGGCGAAACCGGTGACGGTTTGTTCGGCGGCTGCACCGTCCAGATCGGTCAGCAATTGTCCCAGCCGCATTATTACTCTCCCTTTGCCTTCCACAATAGAGGCATCAGTTCCGAAACATCAACATCGCGCTTCATATCGGGGATAATGCCCAGCAAAGGACCGATGCGCGTGATTGTTTTCTGCACCACGGGCGCCGCTGTGTAGCCCGCAGTCCGCTGGAAGCTTGCTTCGGCTGTGCCTTTGGGCTCGTCGAGCATTGCCAGGACGACATAGCGCGGATTGTCCATCGGGAACGCAGCAGCAAATGTAGCAACAACCAGGTTGCGGCTATATCCACCGACGCCCGGCTTTTCAGCCGATCCAGTCTTTCCACCGACCCGGTAACCCAGCGCATCCGCCTTGCGTCCGGTGCCATCGACAACGATCATCCGCATAAGCTGACGCATCCGCGCACTGGTCGCTGCGGTAAAGACGCGCTTTCCGGGGAGTTTTGCGTTGGGATCCGTTTTGAACATGGTGGCGGGACGATAAATCCCGCCATTCACCATCGCGGCATATCCACTCGCCAAATGCAGAGGTGTTACCGCGATACTATGGCCGAAACCGACCGTCATATTTGTCAACCGTCCCCACTTTTTCGGATAAATTGGCATCGCCTTTTCGGCGAGCTCAATGTCTGGCCGCCCGTTGAAGTGCATCGTCCGCAGCATGGCATCCATACGCGCCGCGCCGAGATTATCGGCGATCTGCGCTGTGACAATGTTCGAGCTATGAATTAATGCCTCGGGCGTATTGAGCCAGCGCCCCGAAGGATGGGTATCCCGAATTTTGAAGCCGCCAATTTCTATCGGCCTGGTGGCGTCATAGCGGATCGACAGGTCACGCACGGTGCCTGCGTCCAGCGCAGCAGCCACGGTCAAAGGTTTAAATGTTGATCCTAATTCATAGACGCGGTTGGTTACATTATTGGTTTGGCGCGAAATGGGGTAGCGACCATCTACAATGGTTTCCCCAAGATCAGGAATATTGGCAAACGACGGGCGATTGGGATTGAACGAGGGGAGCGTCGCCATGGCAACAACCTCACCTGTTTGCACGTCGAGCACAATCCCCGCAGCGCCCTTGGCACCGTTGGAGCGCATACCTGACAGGAGCTCACTCTCCAAAGCGGCTTGCACACGAACATCGAGCGCCAAGTTTAACGGCTTCGAGCGCTTTCCGGGATTGCGGAGATGTTCGTTCATCACCCGCTCCATCCCCATGGCGCCATTGCCGTCACGGTTTACAAAGCCCAGAACATGCGCCGCCATGTCGTGCTGCGGATATAGTCGCGTCGCTTCACGCGGGAATTCAATGGCTATTTCGCCAAGGTCATGCACCTGACGCACCTGCTCCGGCAAAGCACGTTTGCGCAGATAGCCAGGCTTGTCCGCGGTAAGCTTACCATAAAACTCTGCTGCACTTGTATCCGGGAAAATCGCCGCCAATTGATTGGCCAGCTCCTTCTTGTCGCCAAGCAGTTGGTCAGGCTTCACCCAGATCGCATAGCCATAAATACTGCGGGCCAAAGGCACGCCGTTCCGATCGACGATGTCGCCACGGTCCGGAACATAGTCGGTGTTCGTCGCACCGTAGGCGCGCGTGCTTTCGAAAAGCGCAAGTGTGGCCAATCGACCGATCAACAAAAGAACGAAAAGTCCGAACGCCGCCAGCAAAACAAGCAGGCGCCAAAATCCGAGTGCCGCGAAAGGCGGAGTACCTATCCCGTTTTTGCGTGTTGTCGTTCGGGCTGCCAATATGGTCATCGACCTTTGCGCTCCCGATCGGCTTTAGCGGCGATATCGCGCATAAGGTCGTCCGAAAGCAGCTTTTCATCCATCCGTGCGAGCCGTTCCGTACGGCTTTGCTCGACTTTGGGTGCCTGAACAGACGTCGCCGGATTTGAGGCCTGTGCAATCTTGAAGTCTGGTTCGGAAGGCACGGGCGCCGAACTATGTCCACCATTGCCAATAGCACCAGACGGCTGATCGCTGGATGCGACCATAACGGGCTTTGTTACCGGCACATCTGAACTGAGACCGGCAAGCGCAGCCTCTCCATCGACAAATTGTGCCGCGGTCGGTGGCGCGTAGCCATAGAGCAGTTCATTCCACTCTTCGAGCTGTTGCAAACTGGCGCGCGTCCGTATTTCAGCCTGCAAGAAGCTGATTTCGCGCTTGGTATCCAAAATCTCGCGATCCACGGCGATCAGATCACTGTGAACCGCCGCGACGTTAAGCGACAGCGGATAAAGCAGAATAGCCACCATGAACACCAGCGCGAGCCAGCCTAAATTCTTTAAACGCTTCATGGCGAGACTCATGCTGCCAATCCTCCTTCGGCCCATGCGGGCGCTGCTGTGCGGGTTGCCGTTCTTAACGTGGCTGAACGTGCCCGCGGGTTTCTGGTGAGTTCCGCCTCGGATGGACGGATGGCCTTGTCGGCTTTTTCAAAAGTGGATGCAGGGCCAGCATTTGCGACCACCGGGATATGCCTGGACCCTGCACCCTCCGCGCCGCTACGGCGGCGCAGAAACTGTTTTACTATGCGGTCTTCAAGGCTGTGGAACGTCACTACAGCCAAACGACCGCCAGGCTTAAGCATGCGTTCCGCCGCCTCCAGCCCATCGGTAAGTTCATCAAGTTCGCGGTTGATATGGATACGGATCGCCTGGAACGCCCGGGTTGCCGGGTCTTTCGGGGCACCGGGCTTATGGCCCACGGCTTTGCGCACAATCGCCGCCAATTGCGCCGTTGTGGTCAGGGGACGTGCGGCAACAATCGCGCGCGCAATCCGGCGCGAGCGATGTTCTTCACCATAACGATAGATCACATCGGCAATCTCGGCTTCGTCCGCCTCATTGACAAAATCGGCTGCCGACATGCCATCTTGCGCCATACGCATGTCCAGCGGACCGTCCTTTTGGAAGGAAAAGCCGCGCTCGGCGCGGTCGAGCTGCATCGATGACACGCCGATGTCGAGCACAACGCCATCAACTTCGTTTACACCATCTGCCAGCAACACGGTGTCGAGATCAGAAAAGCAGGCCGAGTAAAGGCGCAAAGCACCTTCACTGCGGCCTGCAAGGTCTGCACCTTCTGATAGGGCATCGGGATCGCGATCGAACGCGTAAACGCGTGCACCGCCAGCCAGTATCGCTTGGCTGTATCCTCCTGCCCCAAAGGTGCCATCCACAATCTCTGATCCAGGGGTGATGGCCAGAGCGTGAATTACTTCATCCAACAAAACGGGAATATGGGGAGCCAGCGCGATCATTTGTCGCGCTTTCCGGCTTGGGCGAGCCAATAGTGCAGTTCATCCTTTACGGCGTCGAAACCTGCGGGCGCGTCGGACAGGAATACATCCGGGTTCCACAGCATGAAGTGGGTGGTGGCGCCGAAGAAGAATGCCCGATCTTCAATCTTCCCGAAATGCCGCAGCATGGGCGACAAAACAAACCGTCCGCTGGCTTCGAAATTTGTTTCAAAAATGGAGGATGCTGTGACGCCTGCAAGCTCACGGTCGAATTCAACGCCCCGGCTTACCGCACTCTGCCATTGCGCCTCAACATCGGCACGCATTTTCAGACGCTCCGCTCCGCCAAAACCAATCAGGCAGGGCAATTTTGCATGTCGTGAAATGCATACGGTGTTGGCACCACTTGATGCCTGAACGCTGTCGCGGAGTTCAGCGGGAATCGTCGCGCGGCCCTTGGCGTCTACTGAAGACACCCCCGAACCTGCATAGACGACCAATGCTGACACTGTTCTAACCCACCCTCCGAAGCAGGGCGCAGATTGCCGACCATGGCGACAGAACATCGCCATGCGGACGCCGTAACGACCGAAAGAATCAGGAATCCACCCCTTGGATGACTGGGCATAACAAGGGATTTTATGGATGAAAAGAGGGAATTTATGGGAATTTTGTCGCTATTGTCAGTAAATACCTGATTTTAAACCATATATTTTGAACAGCCTGCCTAAAAAACTTTTGCAATTCCTCCTGAATTCTACCTTTTTTGGGGGCAATTCCGCCCATTTTCCATGGAATCCCGGCAATGTCAGAAAAACACCCATCATTGACCCACAAAATCCCCGGAAACGTCCTTGTTATTTCGGATCGCGAAAACAAGTTTTTCCACCCACTGCAGATTTGGGAATTCATCGGTGCCGGTCACCATCCGCACCCCCTGTCCTTCCCAATAAACAGTATCGAGAAGGTCGGCATCAGCCACGAGTAACGCGCGCCCGTTGCCAATTTTGCAGTCCGCCAAAATCCGGCGCTCCAAAATCCGGCAACTCCCTTTGTCCTCGCCCGCTCTTTCAATCCACTCTCCTGCCGTTTGCGTTCGCAAGGTCAGGCCGTTGACGTCCAAAAGGGTGATGGCTTCCTGGCCGGTGATGGGCAGCACAAGCTCCATTCCCCAATGGGAGAATAACGGCGACAACATTGTTGTGAACAGTGGCCGACGTTTGTCACCAATGGGATATAGACTTCCCCACTGCAGCGCCGGATCGGCAAAGACCAGAAGACGGCCGCCGGCCCGCACCCAGCCGTCCAATTTCACAAGCTCGGCCGGAGACAGCGCTCGTGGCTGCGCCAGAATGAGCATGTCCATGGGCTGGCCATCCAGGACATCGAAAGTGTCAACCGGACGGACATCATATTGCTGTTGCAAGCGCGCATATGCGGGATGCGGTTGTGCGTCCTGGGAAAGATCCGCCTCGATTCCGCCTTCGCTCCATTGCAAGGGTAAGGTGGTCATTAAACCTATTGTCGGCTTAACGCCGACATCGTCGCTTTGGAAATAGCGCATGGCGGACAGAAAAAACACGACACCAAGGACCAGAAGCAAACCAACCAGCAAGCGCTTTTGCGCGCCGGAGCGAAACAATGAATTGAGCGTGCGCATCGGCATCCTTATTGGGTGCGGCCCGGTACCTGCCGTATGGATTGCGCGGGTTCCTCCAGCGCTTTGTCTGCCGCATCATCCTTTGCAATGGGCGTCACGCCAAGTTCAGCCAATGGCTCATCGGGCGGTGCGATACCTGAATCTACGATGGCGCCGCTATCCGGTGTGGAGGCAGCGTCTGGCCCCGACTTCACGCGGTCGAGCACCATCGTCGCGAGGCTGACGAACAAGAGCACGACGACGAGACCAATAACGCCGACCTGTATTCGCTGCATAGCCGATTGGCGTGGTTCTACCATGTGACATCTTTCTCGCGACAATATTCAGACACGAACCTTATATGGAGACGATAGCGTCAATTTTCCAGTTGCCAAGGCATTGGAGGCAGGTTTTTGGACTGCATCCATTGCGGGTTGTAGATCGTCGAAAGATAGCGAAATCCGGTATCACACAGGATCGTCGCTATCCGCGCGCCTTTACCGAGCTGCTTTCCAAGCGCGATAGCGCCCGCAACATTGATACCGGACGACAGCCCCAAGCAAAGACCTTCTTCGGCCAATAAACGCCGGACCCAGACCAAACCTTCTTCATCGGAAATACGGAATTGGGTATCAATGGGCGCGCCGTCCAGATTGGCCGTGATACGTCCTTGGCCAATTCCTTCTGCGACCGAGCTACCTTCGGAATGCAGTTCGCCACATGCAAAGTAATTATAAAGCGCAGCCCCATGGGGATCTGTCAGAGCAATCGTTACATTTTCATTCTTGGCCTTCAGCCCCAATCCAACGCCCGCGATCGTGCCACCGGTACCGGCAGCGCAGGTAAAGCCATCAACGCGCCCCTCCATCTGGGTCCAGATTTCCTCGGCAGTCGTCTCGATATGCGCTTTCCGGTTGGCGATATTATCGAACTGGTTTGCCCATACCGCATTTGGGGTTTCTTCTGCCAAGCGGCGCGATGTGTGCACGAAGTGTCCCGGATTTGAATAAGGCGCGGCGGGAACGAGAACCAATTGCGCGCCTAGGGCGCGTAACGTGTCCTTTTTCTCCTGCGACTGGGTCTCAGGCATAACAATAATCGTCTTATAGCCCAGCGCATTCGCTACCAAGGCAAGGCCAATGCCTGTATTTCCAGCGGTACCCTCTACAATTGTGCCACCCGGTTTCAGCAATCCCTGACGTTCGGCATCCCGGACAATGAACAATGCGGCGCGATCTTTGACCGATGCACCGGGGTTGGCAAACTCACATTTGCCGAAAATATCGCATCCCGCTTCTTCACTAGGTCCGCGCAAGCGAACCAGCGGGGTATTTCCGATAAGATCAAGTGTGTTTGGCAATGTCGTCATGCCGTCGGGTGCTAAAGACGTTCCGTCACATCCGCAAGCCGCAGTGTGCAAGCGGTTGGTCTGGGAAGCATGAGTCATCGCGCATAAATTGCAAATCGTCGGCGGCAACCGCCACTTCGTCGAAAGCGCGATTTAGGTATTGTTATATTATAACATATTGTCTATCTTTACACGTCTCCCTTCAAAAAATGGTAATTATTTCAATGCTTCTAACACGTACGACGCTCTATTCCGCGAGCCTTTGCGCTCTTTCTCTTGCGCTAATGGCACCTGCACATGCGCAGCAAGGCTCTGCAACGACCAGCGATGACGATTTTCATACGGAAAAAGAAATTGTTGTAACGGCGCCTTATGTCGAGCGTTTGGATATCCTCTCCGGTACGTCCGCACTGTCGGGCGAGGACCTTGCCGCAGAAACGCAGGGTCAGATTGGCGACATGCTCACCAATATTCCCGGCGTATCCGCAACAAGCTTTTCTCCCGGGGCGTCACGGCCGGTCTTGCGCGGATTTCAAGGAAATCGCGTCGCGGTATTGACGGATGGTATCGGAAATATCGACGCGTCGAATACCTCAGCCGACCACGCGGTTACCATTGATGCACTGACAACAGAACGTATCGAAGTGCTGCGCGGCCCCGCGGTTTTGCTTTTTGGCGGACAAGCTGTCGGCGGCGCGGTCAATGTCATTGATAAGCGCATTCCCCGCGCAGTGCCATCCGAGCCAATTCATATCGACGCGCTTTTGGGTTACTCGACTGTATCCAAGGAATATTCGGGTGGTGCATCCGTTGACGTACCCCTGTCTGATCGTTTTGTAGCGCATGTTGACGGCAGCTATCGCAAATCGAAAGATTTACGCATCGGCGGCTTTCTTTTGTCCCCCGAATTACGCGCCGAAGCATTGGATGTTGCCGCAGATGAAACCGCACTAGGCAATGTCGCCGAAGCGGCAAATGCCCGTGATTGGGCTGAGTTCCGCGGACGTCTTCCCAATAGCGGCGTGGAAACCTGGACGTTCGGTGCCGGGGGAGCCTTCATTGATGACGGCGGCAGTCTCGGCGTGTCCTTTAATATTTACGACACGGTATATGGCATACCGGAGCGTCCCGAATTCACCGAACCGGTAGGCGGCGAAGTCAGCATTGACCTGCGCCAATATCGGTTTGACCTCCGCGGTGAGGTAGAGTTGGGAGAAGGCTTTCTGGATAAAGCCCGGATCCGTGCCGGCTACGCTGATTATACCCATAAGGAACTTGAAGGTCCCGATGTCGGCACAACTTTCTTCAGCAAGGCAATCGAAGCCCGGTTTGAGCTGACCCAAAATGAGCAGGGTGGATGGCGCGGGGCAAGCGGCCTGCAATTCCAGACCCGCGATTTTGAAGCTATCGGCGACGAAGCATTTTTGCCGCCGACGCGTACGAACCAGCTTGGGTTGTTCACATTGCAGGAATTTTCGATCGGCAATCTGGATACGGAAGTTGCACTTCGTTTTGACCACGCCAATCTGGAAGCCCAGCCTCTCGGTATAACGAGGAAATTCAATAATCTGTCTGCCGCTTTTGGCATCGGATATAATATTGGCGACTTGAAAATTGGGGCGAACATTTCACGCACTGGCCGCGCCCCTTCGGTGGAGGAGCTGTTCTCTGACGGTCCCCATGTTGCTACGCAATCATTCGAGGTCGGTGATCCGACCTTGCGGAGCGAACGCAGCTGGAATGGGGAGCTTTATGCCCGCTACGACAGCACCCGTTTTGATTTTACCACGACGGTCTACACCAATCGTTTTAGCAATTTTATCTATGAAAACGACACCGGCAATATCGTCGATGACCTGCCCGAATTTGTCTATCTGCAACGGAAGGCAAATGTGTGGGGCGTAGAGGCAGAAGCAAGTGCTCAGCTGGGTCACGCCGCAGGCTTTGATGTCGTTGTTGATGGCGTTGCCGACTATACCCGTGCGACAATCAAAGGCGATGGCCCTGCCCCGCGCATTCCGCCGCTGCGTCTTCAAGGCGGGCTCGAGTTGCAAAGTGGCGCACTGGATTTGCGTGGCGAGGTCGAATGGACCGACAGCCAGACGCGAACGGCAAGCTTCGAAAATCCGACCGACGGATTTATGATGGTCAACGCCTCCGTCACATGGCGGCCTTTCGGGCGGGACAAGAACATCAGCTTGATCGCAGCCGCAAACAACATTTTTGATGTGGAAGCCCGACGTGCGGCATCCTTCACCAAGGATTTCGTCGCGCTTGCCGGTCGGGATTTCAAACTGACAGCGCGGTTCAGTTTCTGACAAATCGACGTCGGTTGTAAGCTTTGGTTCAGTTTGACAGGTGCACAAAATGGCATCTGTCAAACTGGAGACCATTTATGCGTAAATTAGCGACGGCAATTTTGATTTCGGCCTCAATTCTACTTTCGGCCTGCAACACGGTGAAAGGCTTGGGCGAAGATATCGAGTCCGTTGGCGAAGCAGGCGACCGCGCGATCTAAGGCGGGGACTGGGCCTGGCCGGAACATTAAACGCTGCCCCGTGTTGATAAGGCAGGTCCTGGTGACTTGTTCACATCAACATAGGAGGCTTATATGCGTAAATTGGCTACTGTAATTTTGCTCTCGGCTTCCCTTCTGGCCGCGGCTTGCAACACCGTAAAAGGCGCAGGCGAGGACATTGAGTCCGTCGGCAAAAAGGGCGAAGAGATTATCAACTAAAAAGCCGGATTTTATTCGGCGACGGTCTCGGATACTTCCGGGGCCGTTTTTGTTTTTCCCCGGTGGGTGAGCCATATGGCGATGATCGCCAGTTCGTACAAAATGCACAATGGTATCGCGAGCAGAAGCTGGGACACCACATCGGGCGGAGTCAGCACGGCGGCAATTGCGAACGCGCCGACAATCGCATAGCGCCGCCCGCCTTTGAGCTGGGCGAGCGTGATAATCCCGGCCTTTTCCAAGAGCATCAACAGCACCGGCAACAGGAACGAAATGCCGAAACCGAAGATGAACTTCATCACAAAGTTCAGATAGTTATCGACGCCGGGCAAAGCCTGCTGCTCCACGCCGCCAACATTACCGCCAAAGCCAAGCAAATAGTTCAATGCAACGGGGATCGCCATATAATAGGCCATCGCCGCGCCGATGGTGAACAAAACGGGCGTTGCCAGCAGGAAAGGGAGGAAAGCCCGCTTTTCCTTTGCGTATAATCCAGGCGCTACAAAGCGCCAAAGCTGCGTCGCGAATACCGGAAACGAGAAGAAAGCGGCGGCAAAAAAGGCCACCTTGATCTCGACGAAAAAGGCCTCGAATATTGCGGTGTAAATCAGCTTGTCTTGCCCCGACGCCAGCAAGGGTTGCACCAGAAATCCGAAGATCGGCCGGGCGAAATATATGGATATGCCGAACGCGATGGCAAGCGCGAGAAAGCTCCACAAAAGACGGCTGCGCAATTCGATCAAATGATCGAGCAATGGCATTTTGCTGTCGTCAATCTCGCTCATGGCTTTGTCGGCGCCTCGGCTGCCGGAGCAGCGCCCATCGGGAGTTCGGGTTGCGCAGGCGGATTATCCTCACCAATAACCTCTGCACGCGGGTCTGCCGGATGTTCGCGCATGATGCGCTCATTCTCGGCCTTCCACTTCTTTTCCAGTTCCTCAAGTTCGGACTGGCGCACCATTTCATCAAAACCGGACCGGAATTGCGCCGCTACGCCCCGCGCCTTACCAACCCATTTGCCAACGACGCGCAAAACCTTGGGCAGGTCCTTGGGTCCAATGACCAGGAGCGCGACGAGGACAACAAGCAGAAATTCGGACGAGGCGACGTCAAACATTCAACACCCCCGGTAACGAGGGCATAAGGAACGTCGCGTACATCTGTCTTAGCCTTGAGTCTTGTCGGTCTGCTTTTCGGCATCGATGACGGTCGTTGCACCAATTTGCGGCGGAGCTTTCGGCGCTTCGTCGTCCTCGCTCATGCCTTTTTTAAAGCTCTTAATGCCCTTGGCCACATCGCCCATCATGTCGGAAAAGCGACCTTTGCCGAACAAAAGCAGCACCAAAATGCCGACAATCAGCCAATGCCAGATGCTCAATCCACCCATTTCATACTCCTAACGGGGCTGTCCCCGGCAAAGGCAACATGTGTTGCCGTTCATTACCTATATAGCATCTAGTCATTGTCTTCGCCAATTTCCAGTTCGCCGTCGCTTTCTTCGCCGAATTGCATATCGCCTAACGCCATATCGATCGGGTCAAGCAATCCCGCAGCCTTCAAATCGTCAATACCGGGCAAATCTTTTCGGGATGTTAATCCGAAATGCGTTAGAAAACCGGGCGTGGTGGCGTATATTAACGGCCTGCCCGGCACTTCGCGGCGGCCTGCGGGCCGAACCCAGCCCGCTTCCATCAGGACGTCCAACGTACCCTTGGAAATCTGGACGCCGCGAATTGCTTCAATCTCTGCGCGGCTGACGGGCTCGTGATAAGCGATGATCGCCAATGTTTCGACGGCCGCGCGGCTCAGCTTGCGGGTCTCCTCACGCTCACGGCGCAGCAAATGGGCAAGATCGGCAGCGGTCTGGAAATGCCAACTACTGCCTCGCCGGACCAGCTCAATCCCCCGGCCCTCATAATGCTCGGCCAACCGCGACAAGGCTGAGGACACGTCAACTTCGTCTCCGACATAGGCGCGGATCTGGTCCGTCGTCATGGGCTGCTCGGCCGCAAATAATGTCGCTTCGACCGCCCGAAGTTCGGGATCATGTTCGATCATCATGCTTTCATCCTGACCATCAGGGGGGCGAATGTGCTTTCCTGCTGCAAATCGATCCTGCCGCGCTTCGCCAATTCCAATGCGGCAACAAAGCTGGACGCCAAGGCCGATTTTCGCATTGCCGGCTCTGTAAAATCAGGCAGGAAGGATTCAATAGTCGTCCAGTCAACAGCCCGGCCGATCATGGCAGAAACCCGTTCCAGAGCCTCTTCCAAAGTCATGACCGCGCGCTTTTTGACGACATGCAAAACGGGCTGTGTGCGGGCCTTTATCTGGCCATAGGCCGTGATCAGTTCGAAATAATCACAATCCCATGCGCGGGCCTTTACAACGCGCAGTCCTTCCGGAGCGCCGCGCAGAAACACGTCGCGCCCGATGCGGTCCCGCGCCATCAGCCGGGCACCGCTTTCGCGCATGGCATTCAGCCGTTCCAGCCGAAGCTGCAGACGAAGCGCCAGTTCCTCCGGCGACGGGTCAATGGTCGGATCCTTCGGCAGCAGCAGAGCTGATTTGAGATAGGCCAGCCACGCCGCCATGACGAGATAGTCAGCGGCCAGTTCCAGTTTCAGCGTGCGTGCCTGCTCAATGAACAGCAAATATTGCTCGACCAGTGCGAGAATGGAGATCGCCCGCAAATCGACCTTCTGGTTTCGGGCCAACGTCAACAAAAGGTCGAGCGGCCCTTCCCAACCGTCAATGTCGATCGTCAACACGTCAGCCGAAAAATCATCCTCTTCGCGAAGGACTAAATCCTCATCAAAAAGATTATCTTCGCTCATGCTGCGCCCGTTGCACCATGCGTTAGCTTGGCTTCGGTATCGGCCAATGCGAGCAACTGGCTCCGTTTGTGGAGGAGATGTGCGAGACGGTCGGCATCAAAATCCAGAGAAGCTCCGGTCATCGCCTTATCGAGCCGTGCACGCGCCGCCCCGGTAATCTCGGGCAATTTTTCGGCGATCGCGACCATTTCGTCAAATCGTCCCCAGCAGTTGAGCGCAAGGTCCAACCCTGCCGCAACGCATTGTGCCGCCCGGGTGGGGACATCACCTGTGAGTGCGTTCATGTCGAGATCATCGCTCATCATCAAACCGTCAAATCCGATCTTTCCGCGAATGATGTGCTCAATAACAAAGGGCGACATGGTCGCTGTATGCTCGGAATCCCAGACATCGTAGACGACATGCCCCGTCATGCCCATCGGCGCCTTGTTCAAAACGCGGAATGGCTCGAGGTCCTGCTCAAGTTCTTCTTCGCTGGCATGGACATGCGGGAGGTCGTGATGGGTATCGACCACCGACCTGCCCTGCCCCGGCATATGTTTCACAACGCCGATAACGCCGCCCGCTGCAAGGCCGTCCAATATCGCCTTTCCTAAAGCCGCAACGCGCATCGGGTCGCTACCCAGCGCCCGATCGCCAATGGCGGAATGGGTATCGGGCACACGGACATCCAGCACCGGCAGGCAATCAACGTTGATGCCGACTTCTGCCAGTGTCAGCGCAATTGCCTCCGCATTGCTTTTGGCGGCTTCAATCGCGGTGATCGGCGCGACGTCGTAAAGGGCATCGAACGCACCACCAGCCTGAAAGTCCGGCCACACGGGCGGGCGCATCCGGGCGACACGTCCACCTTCCTGGTCAATCAGAACCGGAACCTTATCGTGACCATGCAGAGCGCGAAGACTATCGGTCAAAGCGCGAACTTGCTGGCGATCCTCGATATTGCGCTTGAACAGGATATACCCCGCCGGTTCAACATCGCGGAACAGGCGCTTTTCATCGTCGGTGAGAGTCAGGCTGGAAAGGCCAAAAATCACGGGCTTCATGCGCAGGAACGCTAAGGCCCATATGCCCAAGGCGCAAGCTGCGAACGATTTCGATCATCCGCAAAACTGTGCATAACCGGATGCTGTTCGCAAAATAAAAGCCGCAGCGGAATTCTCCGCTGCGGCCTCTCCCCCTCCAGAGAAGATTATCGGGTTAGCGAACGATCAGGCAGTTCTCGCCAGCAGCCTTCAATTTGGCGCAAAGCTGCTGCGCAGCAGCGGCATTGGCTGTTACGGCCTGCAAACGGAATACCTTGCGGCCACCTTCAACGCTGGCTTCGGCGATGCGGCGGTTTGTGCCCGACAGGAAGCCGAAACGTTTGCCAAATGCCGCCCATGCGGCCTCTGCCTTGGCAGAATCGCCAAATGCACCCAATTGGACCATCACAGCACCGGCGGGCGCTGCGGCATTAGGTGCAGGCTTTGCTGCAACAGGAGCCGGCGGAGCAAACTTGGCATCGGCAGGCTTAGCAGCCGGAGCGATTGTGGCGCCTGTTTTCGTGCCTTCGCTTGCTGCAAAAGCCGAGTCCCCTTCGCCTTCGAATGTCTTGCCACCGGCAACGTCGGGCTTGACCTTATAGTCGCCTTCTTGCGCGGCGATCAGCTCGCCATTTCCGGTATTTCCGCCACTCTGCTTTTGCTGGGCCCAATAAATGCCGCCTACAATTGCAGCCAACAATATCAAACCACCCAGCACCATGCCGGCAACTTTCAGGGGTGAAGCACCTTCTTCATAGTCATAACCGTCCGCAGTTTCCAACCACGGCAAACGGTCGGGATCTTCCAATCCTAGTGCTTCATCATTACGATTGTCGTTGGTCTCATCGCTCATGCCAAATCCCCAAAATCCACTATCGCTACATGCTATTTGCGGCCTCAACCCCCATCAGACGAAGCCCATTGCGTATAACTTGCCCGATATTGGCCGCCATGAAAAGCCTTGCGCCCGTTAATGCCGGATTATGTGCCAATATGAAGCGTTTATCCGGCTGGTCATTGCCCAAATTCCAATAGGCATGGAAAGCCGCCGCAAGATCGCTGAGGTAGAATGCGATACGATGTGGCTCGCTTGCCTTACCCGCAGCTTCCACAATCCGGGGGAAGTTGGCCGCTTCACGGATCAGGGCAATTTCCGCATCGCCCAACAGACTAAGCTGCGTTGCGTCCAGCCCTAGACCCTCTGCCTCTGCCTTGCGCAATGTCGATTGGATCCGGGCGTGGGCATATTGCACGTAGAATACGGGATTGTCTTTTGATGCCTCGACCACCTTGGCAAAATCAAAATCCATTTGTGCGTCGGATTTGCGCGTAAGCATGGTGAACCGGACCACATCCTTGCCGACTTCTTCGACCATTTCCGACAGGGTAATAAAGCTGCCCGAACGCTTGGACATTTTGATAGGTTCGCCGCCGCGCAGCAACCGCACCATTTGCACCAGCTTTATGTCAAACTGGACTTTTCCGCCGGTCAGCGCATTGACTGCAGCCTTGATGCGCTTGACCGTTCCGGCATGGTCGGCACCCCAGATGTCGACCATCGCATCGACATTCTGGCTCTTTTGATAATGGTAGGCGAGGTCGGCACCGAAATAGGTCCAACTGCCATTGGATTTCTTGATGGGCCGATCCTGATCATCGCCGAACTGTGTCGACCGGAAAAGCGGAAGCGTTACGGGTTCCCAATCCTCGATCTCCTTGCCCTTGGGTTTTTCCAGTTCGCCGTCATAAATCAACCCGCGCGCGCGCAACTCGGCCTCGGCTGCTTCGGCTTTGCCAGCCTCATGCAGTTCGGCTTCGGACGAAAACAGATCATGATGTATACCGAGCAAAGCCAGGTCGGTCTTGATCATCTCCATCATGTCGGCAACGGCAGCTTTACGGAACAGAACAAGCCATTCGCCTTCCGGGGCGGCCACATATCTGTCGCCATATAATTCGGCGAGCCGCTTACCCACGGGGATCAGATAGTCCCCGGGATACAAACCCTCCGGGATTTCGATGCTTTCACCCAGCGCTTCGCGATAACGCAAATGCGCGGAACGGGCGAGCGTATCAACCTGTCCACCGGCATCATTGATATAATATTCGCGGATAACCTTATAACCCGAAAATTCGAGCAGTGACGCCAAGGCGTCACCGACCACTGCACCGCGGCAATGGCCCATATGCATGGGACCGGTCGGATTGGCCGAGACATATTCAATGTTGACGACTTTACCCGCACCCGCAGTCGAACGACCATAGTCGTCCGCCGATTGGCCGATGGCACGCAGTTCGTCCAACCATGCCGAAGCATTTAGCCGCAAGTTCAGAAAACCCGGGCCAGCAATTTCGACGGCGGTAACATTGTCGATCTTGCCGAGTTCGATAGATAACGCCTCGGCAAGCGCCCGTGGGTTGGTTCCCGCCGGTTTGGCCAACACCATCGCGGCATTGGTCGACAGATCACCATGCGACGCTTCGCGCGGCGGTTCTACAGTCACATTGCTGCGATCAATATCTGCGGGCAATGTTCCAGCCGCAACCAAAGCGTCGAGCGCATGGTCCACATGCGCGGCGAATTTTTCAAAAAGGGTCATAAGCTGTGCCTTTGACGGAGCGCCAATTAGCGCGTGACGTTATAGCGCAGTTGCTCTTCGGTCAGTTGGAAACCAATCAGCATTTCAAAGCTGGACCGAACCACAGCGGCCCGAACCTCGGGATCAGCCATAGGATCGAGCGCGGCATCGGGATCGCCTGGCTTGCGCTTTTTTGTGATTTTCTGGACGATTTCGGCAGGCAAACGTGCCGAGTTGCCATCGACATAGCTTGCCGCCTGCGCGGTTGCACTTGCCTTGGACTGCCCGTCGGCAAATTGCAGCGTAACCTGCCCAACGCGCTTGGCAACAACAGCGCTGCCGCCCTGCACCACAGTCGTAAAATAGGGAAGAGTTACCGTTTTCGCGCCTTGGACGTCATTTCGTCGGGCCTGAACCTCGAAACTGGCCTGCGAGTAGATTTTCTCGCCGCCGCTGTTGCAGGTAGGACGGACGTTCGTAATCGACGCAACGACGTCGATTGCATTCGCATCCTGGCTTCCCGCTGTGTTGAAAAGTGTGATGTCGCCCGTGCCATCGGGGATAGCAACCGTGGGACAGCCTGTTCGCGTCACACTGATTCCCACGCCGGAGGACAGATCCAACTCCCCATCCTTTGCGCATCCGGCAAGTGATGCCACGATTGTGCCCGCAAGAAGGACTTTGGCGACAAATTTCATACAGGGTTATCCTCAGGATTCTTATTTGGTTTCGCCTAAGCGCGTTTCTGAAAGGTCCTTATCCGTCCATAGCGGGACACGCAACAGGGGAAAGGTCTTGGCGGAAGCCGAGACTTTACCTAAAGGACATTGCCCATGACTGAACAAAATCCCCCCAAGCGCCCGTTGAAGCTCCTCCTTGCCGCTCCACGCGGTTTTTGTGCGGGTGTCGACCGCGCTATCAAAATTGTCGAGCTCGCGCTGGAACAGCATGGCGCACCTGTCTACGTCCGGCATGAAATTGTGCACAATCGATTTGTCGTCGACAGCCTTAAAGCCAAGGGCGCTGTGTTCGTAGACGAACTTGATCAGGTCCCTGATGGTGGACATGTTGTTTTTTCCGCGCATGGCGTGCCGAAATCGGTTCCGGCAAATGCAGAAGAGCGTGGGCTTGCCTATCTGGACGCGACATGCCCGCTGGTGTCCAAAGTCCACCGCCAGGCCGAACGTCAGGTCGAGGCCGGACGCCACATCATCTTTATAGGCCACGCCGGTCATCCTGAGGTGATCGGCACTTTCGGCCAGGTTCCTGCCGGCTCCATGTCGCTCGTCGAAACCGTCCAAGATGTCGCAAATTTGGTGCCCGCCAACGAAGACAATCTCTCTTTTCTGACGCAAACGACATTGTCTGTCGATGATACGGCCGAAATCGTCGAGGCGTTGCAGCGCCGTTTTCCATCGATTGTGGGGCCTAAGGGCGAAGATATCTGCTACGCGACGTCCAACCGGCAAAATGCGGTCAAGGCGATTGCGGGTGAATGCGATCTCGTCATCGTCATTGGCGCGCCGAACAGTTCCAACTCTGTGCGCCTTGTCGAAGTCGCCGAACGGGCGGGATCGAAAGCACATCTTGTTCAACGCGCTGACGATATCAGCATGAACTGGTTTGATGGCGTTCAGACTTTGGGTTTGACCGCAGGTGCATCGGCGCCCGAATTACTGGTCCGCGAAATAATCGACTCTCTCGCCAACCACTTCGATCTCGACGAACAGCAGGTTACGACAGCCGAAGAAAGCATCATCTTCAAACTGCCGCGCGAAGTGGCCGGCGCGGTGGCCTGAATTGGCCGTTTACACGCAATTAGGGCCCGAACAGGTTTCGACGTTTCTCGCGCAATATGACGCCGGCGAGCTCATCGCGCTAAAGGGAATTGCCGAGGGCGTCGAGAACAGCAATTATTTCGTCGAAACAACGAAAAGCCGCTTCATTCTGACGCTATATGAAAGCCGCGTAGATCCGGCCGACCTCCCCTTCTTCTATGCTTTACTGAAGCATCTTCACGAAGCGGGCTGCAAGGTGCCGCGCTTCATACCCGACCGAAATGGCGAATGGCTACAGAACCTTGCCGGACGCCCAGCGTGCCTCATAGAATTTTTGCAGGGTGTATCGGTGACCCAGCCAACCCCCGCGCAAGCAAAAGCTACCGGCGTGGCACTTGGACAAATGCATAGCGCGCTTGCCGATTTCGACCAAAAGCGCCCCAATAGCCTCGGACTATTATCATGGCGTCCTTTGGCCGAACAATGCACAGCGCGCGGCCTGGAAGACATAAATGAGGGCTTGGCCAAAAGAGTTGAGGCCGAATGCGATTTTCTGGAGGAACGCTGGCCCAAAAATCTGCCGCAACGCGCAATCCACGCCGATCTTTTCCCCGACAATGTCCTCATGCTGGGGGACCGGGTCACCGGCTTGATCGATTTCTATTTCGCCTGCACCGACGCATTGGGATATGATCTCGCGGTAACCCACAGCGCGTGGTGTTTCACCAATGACGGAACCCGTTTTCAGAGTGATCTGAGTGCCAATCTCCTTCGCGGATATGATTCGGTGCACGGGTTTGATGCCCCAACGCGGGACGCTCTGCCGCTCTTCTTTCGCGGCGCCTGCCTGCGCTTTTTACTAACCCGCTGTTACGATTGGATAAACACTCCTGCGAATGCGCTGGTTACCAGAAAGGACCCGCTCGCATTTTTGCGGAGACTGGATTTTTACAGCGATGATGCCAATATTTCTGAACTGATGGGGCAGTTGGGAAACGGTATTGAAGCAGGTTGAAATATTTACCGACGGCGCGTGCAAAGGAAATCCCGGGCCAGGCGGCTGGGGTGCCGTAATCCGCTATGGCAAGCACGAGAAAGAAATATCGGGTGGCGATCCGGACACGACCAACAACCGGATGGAAATGTGGGCAGCCATTCAGGCGCTCACAATTCTGATCGAACCGTGCAACGTCAAGCTGCACACCGACAGCAAATATGTCCTCGACGGGATCACAAAGTGGGTTCACGGATGGCAGCGAAATGGCTGGAAAAATGCGTCAAAGCAGCCAGTTCGAAATGCCGATTTATGGCATGACCTGATCGAAGCCGTCGCGCGGCATAAAGTCGAATGGATTTGGGTCAAGGGCCATGATGGCCACCCTGAAAATGAACGCGCAGACCGGCTGGCAAGCGATGCCGCCGAGGCAGCCCGCGCGTCCTGACCCTTTGTCGTTCGCCCCAAAAGTCTTCCGAAAGTTGTCCGATTGAGCCGTCGTGCCGTGAAACGCTAGGATTAGCGTTATTTTAACAGTTAACGCGATAAAGCCAAACATATGGGGCAAATTGCAACTCTTCAATTAGTGCAAATGGGCTTCCGCTTACAGTAGGTTCTTTTGGAGAGTGCCATGTCCGTTTGGCCTAGTGTCCTGACGCCGTCCCCGACGCCATTAAGGAAAATTGTCAAATCGTCCTCAATCCGTAGGAAGCGTGCAATAAAAAGCATCAAGTCTGCTGATGGAATGATCGAATGCGAGTCGGACCACGAAGCTGATTTTGCGATACTTGCCGAACTTGATCCAAACGTTACCGAAATTTTCAGCCAGCCTTTCTCATGGAGTCACCACTTTGATGGACAGCGCAAAAAACATTGGCCTGATTTTGGACTAGTAATCAACGGGTCCGCTGAGATCCATGAGGTAAAAGAATTAGCGAAGATCCATGAGGATGTGGAATGGAATACACGATGCGGTTGGGCTGATTGGTGTTGGCAACTCGGTGTTCCCTACTCATTGACTTTGGACGCACATCTAGAAGGACCAGTGCAAAGCCGTTGTATTTCGGATTTGTGGTTTCAGTACAATCGCACCGTAGATGCGTTCTTAACACTTCGAATTCAGTCATTGCTCGAAGCATGCCCGCTTAAAATTGGCACTATCATTGAGGCGTTGTCGCCCCCGAAACCTCATTTTGACGAGTTGCTGGCACTAGCTGCGCAAGGCAAAATATACATTGACGCCAGCAATGACTTCTCGCTCGCGACTTTAGTGAGATTTCCTGATCCGACAAACCCACCGCCTCGGCTCATTCCATTTTTCTCGCCGATTCTGGAAGCGCGACCATGAAGATAGATATAACCGGCGGCTGGAGGCTAATATATAATGGCGTAAGTTTCCGTTTCCGGGAACGAAGAAACGACCACCTCGATTGGGTCAGCGATCAGACACGCGATCTTTTAACATTCACCGATTTGGAACTGCATGAGCACACCAGTAACGGAACCGTAATTCTGCAAGAACCCGGCTATTCGTATGACAGTCAAACCCACCTGGAAATTGTAGGCGACCCGGATAGAAAAGACGGAAGCCATAAAGGTAAAAGTCTAAAGCTGCGCGCAGATACCGCCAACGGTATGACTGGCAAGGACCGCCTGGCCTACGTGAAGGCAGCCGTTGCTCAAGGTCTTCATATTTCAAGAAGCTTAGACGGGCTGCGTCAAGTCGCAATCGAAGTTGCTAACGAGAGAGGTGATAAGGTCGTGCCTGCACCAAAATCGGTCGGCAATTGGATGCTTAAATCCGGTCCTTCACCAAATGCGCGAAGGCTAAGCGCACTTCACGAACAGAAAGGAAATCGCGAAAGGCGTTATGGCCCGGAGATTTTGGAAATCATTGATAACGTGATCAAAGAGAAATTTTTGGTACTCGAACCAATCCCCAAAAGTGGCATTAGAACATTCGTACTGCACGAAATTAGGCGTAGAAATGCATCACGTACATCGGACTTTTTACCCGAGGTGGGAGAAAAGGTCATCCGTAACCAGTTAGCGCTTCTAACTAAATTTGAGATTCTGGCGGCCCAAAAGGGCCCAACAATTGCGTTTTCTAAAGAAGGCCATGCAGTTGAGATGCCAGAGCCAACGCGCCCTCTCGAAAGAGTTGAAATTGATCACACGGTTTTTGACATAATCGTAGTCGACCCGGTCAATTATTTACCCATTGGGCGACCAACCCTTGCAATGGCAATTGATCGCTGCACGCGTATGCCTTTCGGAATTCATTTGTCATTCGATCCACCGAGCCTTCAGACCGTAATGGAGTGCTTAAAGAACGGGTTACTCGCGAAAAGCTACTTAGAACAGAAAAAGGCAGATACAGAAAATCCTTGGAATATCGATAATGACTGGCCAGTAGGTGGCATCCCACATTCGCTCGTCGTCGACTTAGCACGCGAAAATGTTTCGACAGACTTACGTGATTTTGCTTTTCGTGTAGGCATAAACGAAGTGCATTTTATGCCCGGTCGATCACCCTGGTACAAAGGGGCCATCGAGAGGTTCATTGGTACCACAAACCGACAAGTGGCGCATACTTCGCCTGGAACCACATTCAGCAACACTTTAGAAAAAGCTGAGTATAACGCTGTTGGCCGTGCAGTTGTCACGCTTGACGAGTTGTATGAGGCCCTGCACAAATGGCTTGTTGATATTTATCAATATAACCCACATCGGGGAATAGGCAGAACACCGCGCGCTCTATGGAATGACCTTACCCAAAAACACCGAATTAGAATTGTCACTGACAGGCGAGAGATAGATTCGGTAATTGGGCGATCAGAGCGGTCTTCGATGCGCCGAACCGGCATTAAGCTGCTGCACCTGACCTATCAAAGCGCTGAATATGGCAACTTTCGCGATTCTCCCGAATGCAAAAAATTGCGGGGTTCGGACGGAAAAGTTAAATTTCTGTACGATCCAGCAGACCTTAAAGAAGTTCGGATCGTTAAAAAAAATGGAGATATCTTAACGGTACCAATATCCCGAAAATGGGAACAATACGCAAAAAACGTCTCAATATGGCAGCACAAATGCATCATTAAATATCTGAATGCAGAGAATAGAGCGGCTCTGGAAGCCCACGATCTTATCAAAGCAAAAGTTGAATTATATGACATTATGCGGAAATTCAGGCCCAAAAGTTCAAAACGTCGGGGGCAATCAAACAATGCAAAATCCGAACGGTTCGTAGGCACAGGTCGACGGGCTTACTCCGGTGATTTTAAAGACATACATACAAATTTCACGCCAAGCGATCCTGTTTTCGCAGTCGTAGAACCGGATCAATGTCAACCTACGCCTTCACGACAAACCGTTAAGAAAAAGCAAGCAGGGAGGAATATCGTAGTTTTGCCAAGCAAATCTAAAGATTTATCTCCTAAATCCGTATCGCAAGAACGTGACCCATATGCAACGATCGGACCGAAGAATGGCTAAACATAGCACTATCAATTGGGATACGTTTCCGAAAGATAAGCGGCTTGAGAGGGTTGCTGATATTTTCGTGGATCGGACTTCAACTCAGAATATCGAGAAGCGGTTGGCCAAAATTCGATCAGATCGACTTATTGCCGCCGAACCGACATGCATGATCATTACCGGCGAAACCGGTGTCGGTAAGACGACATTCCTAAAGCGATATAGAGATATGCATGGCGCTGAATATCGCGACGAAAACAATAACATCGTTCGACCGGTGTTTTATTTGTCGCTGCAAGCACGCTCGACTCCCCTTACTACCGCACAGCAAATGGTTAGCCAGTTAGTTTCTCCTACAGTTGCAAAAGGGGGACTAAAAAATCTCACAGATTTGGTGAAGCACCATTTACTGGCTCAGCGGGTGGAACTGGTCATCTGTGACGAATTTCAACATATCGTAAAGTCGGGTGGTTCGATCAGCACATATCAAGCTGCTGAATGGGTGAAGGAGGTAGTGAAAGATACTCGTGTTCCATTCGTAATGGCTGGCATGCCTGGCCACGACGGGGTTGCTGCCATCATCGACAATAACGATCAATTGAAGAGCCTCACGCCATTCCGAACAGCCATTACGCCGTTTGAATACGACTCTGTTGTACTTCGAGACGACTTTCGGCAATTTCTTGCAGAAGTTGATAACAAGCTTCCTTTTAACAGTTTTAGCTATCTCGGACAGCCCAGTCAGCGCACTGATCAAGACGTGATGATTAGTGGCATTTCGGACGGAATATATAGCATTACCCATGGATATTTGCGACCGCTAAACCTGTTACTGCGCGAAGCTGCGGAGATAGCTATCGACAACGACCATTCAAGAATTGAAGTCACTGACTTGCGCGATGCAGTCGAAGAACTCGCTCTACTGTCTGACTGGTGCCAAGCGCCGAATCCCTTTAAACTAATGTCAAACATATATGATGAGAGCGATGAAGACGTCGCATCTGCCGCATGAATCTGCAAAATGAATGTTGAATGCATATTACCGCTGACGACAGCTCCACATCCAGATGAGAACATAAACGGTTATTTAAGACGTCTTTGTGCTTTAAACGGCGTGCAAAATCTTGCCCTATTCCGCAAAGCACTAGGCGTCAGCAAGTTATCATCGACAACTTCAGATGTGCAATCGTGGACAAAACTTGCTGAAGCAGCGCTTCAGCCACTTTCTTTGCTGGCTGCGATGCAATGGCAAAAACGTGACGCAGGTGCCCTTCTAGGTTTACTAAATTTTCGCGGCTTCGCGGTCCAAAAAAAGTATCTGAGAACAAGTCGGCTAAGAGTTTGCCCTCAATGCATTCGCATCAGCGAGATAATACGGGACACGTGGTCGTTATTTCATGTCACAGCCTGCACCATTCACGCTACGGAACTGGTCGACTCATGCGATCAATGCTTTGTTGCTCCGGGCGAAGCTACTCCGCTAAAATATTCGTCCGCTACTCGCGCTTGGAACTGCCATTGCGGCCGTCATCTTGGCGAGATCGTAACGAGACCAGCGCGTCCGGAGGCGCTGCTAGTTTCCACGGCGATAGAACAATCGTTAAAGCCCGACATCTCCGAAGGCAGTCCCTACCCTGCGTTAAACGAAGAGATTGCTTGCTTACCGCCTAACGACCTGCTGACCTTCGTGGACATCATTGGGACTGCTGCAACCAGCAATTCGGATGAGGATATCCCCATCAATAGCAGGACAGCTTGCTATCAAAACGGCGTCATTGACCGCTCGGCCGATCTGCACACCTATAAACGGCGGGTACATGCCGCAGGCGAGATCATGACTAATTGGCCAGATAGTTATCAGAAGCTTCTCTCAGAAATTGCTTTTCGCAATCCCGCTCCACTACCGCAGCAGATAGATCGCCGAGCATTTGCAACAAAGATCGGAGCAATGGTACTGTTTCCACGCAAGTCGGTTAGCGGCGTACCGCTTAAAATACTCCAAAAACAGGTTGACGAATACTGTGCGTCAAAGCTGAACATCATTCGGCGCAAGAGAAATCTCGCGACACAAAACCCGTGTGCCTTACGGGTTCAACGCATAGCTAACATGTCCGCACTTGCTAGACAATTGGATCTCAATTCAACTGGCAGCGTATTTCAAAAGGCCTATCGGAGATCAATTGAAGAATTGTCCTCATCCGAGCAAGGCGTTGAAACCGATCAACTGGCCGCTGCCTTGCGGGCGTCAGTTGTTAAACAGCTTGAGCAATGTATGGATACTATTTCAAGCACTGCAGCGGCTGTTATGCTGGAAGGAGGCGCCCTAAATCGCCAACTTTGCGGGTGGGATGACCCTGCCCTCCTTCAACCTATATCAGCATCAATGAATTATTTTAAAAAGCGCAAAGTTTCTTACAGGCTTTCAGATGTGCTATCTATCCGCGACCGGTTCATCGCGCTGGCTATACGTTCCGACGCTATCGCCAGCCTATGCGAAATTCCGCGAGCAGCACGGATGTTTCTTACTGAAAAGTATAACAAAACCGACCTCCTCGTCGACCTGCTAAAGAACAGGATTGCGTTGTACAAAGTTGGCCAGCCTGAGCATGTTTTTGATCTTTTCGTAGATGCGAAAGAAATGGAAACATACCTCACGCGCCGAGATCTAGCGCTTGTATTACAAAATGGAAAATTTCTTAAACTGAGTGATCTAAATCGCTTGTCGTTAAAGTTGATAGGCAATTTGCAACCTTTCACGCCAGCCGACATGAAACGACTTAGATGTGCCGGCACTCTCCGGTTTCAAAAATCCGAGGTGTACGATGGTCAGAGATATCATTCTTCCTATGTTTATTCCGCCGGAGATTTTATAGAACACGTTCTGAAGCCTAATTTCGGCGAACAATCAGTTGCGCCAATAATAGGTCAGTTTGAAATTCAGGGATAAAACCTGAACGTCGCGATCCCATTTAGCTTCTATGGATAAGCAGTTCAACGGCTTCTCCACTCGTACCCTGAAAAACACGACCTTATCCTGCCGAAGCCATCCGACTCAGCGATTTTCAGACATTTGAGCTTTATGTGTTGATTACCGCTGAGAGTTGACCCGGGAGGGATATAAATTTCCGTCGAGAACTGACCCATGTTTGAACCACCTCTGGACGCAGGTTTGGAGGCAACATGGAGTGATCTACATGGCATTATTGAGTGTAATCCGGCGCTGGCATTTTCGTGAAGGGATGGCGATCCGCGAGATTGAACGGCGTACAGGCTTGTCTCGGAACACGATCCGCAAGTATTTGCGTGAGCACACGGTCGAGCCGAAGTTCAGGGTTCCTGACCGACCCAGCAAGCTGGACCCGTTTGCCGAGAAGCTGACCGGTTGGCTGCGGATAGACGCGACCAAGTCCCGCAAGCAGAAGCGGTCTGCCAAGCAGATGCATGCGGACCTGGTGTCCCTTGGCTTTGACGGTGGTTATGGCCGTGTCGCAGCGTTCGTGCGGGCATGGAAGACGGACAGGCAACGGGACGCCCAGGCCAGCGGACGCGGTACATTCGTGCCGCTGGTGTTTGCGCCAGGAGAGGCGTTCCAGTTCGACTGGAGCGAGGACTGGGCGATCATTGCGGGCAAGCAGACCAAGCTGCAGGTTGCGCATACCAAGTTGTCACACAGCCGGGCCTTCACCGTTCGGGCATACATGCTCCAGACCCACGAGATGCTGTTCGATGCGCTGACCCAAGCCTTCCGTGTACTGGGTGGTGTGCCCCAGCGCGGGATCTTCGATAACATGAAGACCGCAGTTGATCGGATCGGTTCGGGCAAAGCGCGGCAGATAAATGCGCGCTTCGCGGCGATGGCTAGTCATTACCTGTTCGAGCCGGAGTTTTGTAACCCTGCATCGGGTTGGGAGAAGGGGCAGGTTGAGAAGAACGTGCAGGATGCGCGCCGCCGCTTGTGGCAGCCGATGCCCAGCTTCCCCGATCTCGAGACGCTCAATGCATGGCTTGAGGTGCAGTGCATAATGCAATGGAGCCATATCCAGCACGGCAGCTTGTTCGGCACTGTTGCCGATGCCCATGCCGAAGAGGTTACCAGTCTGATGCCGCTAGGCCGTCCCTTTGACGGCTTTGTCGAGCACACCAAGCGGGTATCTCCCACCTGCCTGGTGACGTTCGAACGCAACCGCTACTCTGTGCCGGCATCCTTTGCCAACCGGCCTGTGTCCTTGCGGATTTACCCGGACCGGATCGTCATTGCCGCCGAGGGACGGGTCTTGTGCGAGCATGGCCGGATCATTGCGCGATCGCATCATCTGCCGGGGCGGATCGTCTATGACTGGCGGCACTATCTGGCAGTAATCCAGCGCAAGCCCGGTGCACTACGCAACGGCGCGCCGTTCATCGAGATGCCCGATGCGTTCCGCCAGTTGCAAGGCCATCTTCTCAAGCGTGTCGGTGGTGACCGTGAGATGGTCGAGATATTATCGCTGGTCCTCCAACATGACGAACAGGCGGTGTTGTGCGCCGTCGAGCTCGCGCTGAAGGGAGGCGTGCCGACCAAGACTCACGTTCTCAACATCCTGCACCGGCTGACCGACGGCAAGGCGCCGCCGGTTGCACCGATCGACGCGCCGCAGGCCCTGCGTCTTACACAGGAGCCGCGTGCCGATGTCGGCCGCTACGATAACCTGCGGGAGCTGCGCGCATGAGCGGTCTTGGGCGTCATGATCCAGCAAGCGCTGCCGTCGAGGTCATGTTACGCGGCCTCAAGATGTATGGCATGGCTCAGGCAGTCGGGGAGCTGATCGAACAGGGAGCGCCCGCGTTCAAGGCCGCCGTGCCGATCCTCTCCCAGCTGCTCAAGGCAGAGATGTCCGAACGCGAGGTCCGGTCTATCGCTTACCAGATCAAGGCGGCCCGGTTCCCGGCTTACAAGGATCTGGCGGGGTTCGACTTTGCATCCAGCGAGGTAAATGAGGCATTGGTACGCCAACTCCATCGCGGCGAGTTTATCGATGGCGCGCATAATGTCGTGGCCTTGGGCGGCCCCGGCACGGGTAAAACGCACATCGCAACAGCTCTGGGCGTCCAGGCGGTCGAGCATCACCGCAAAAAAGTGCGGTTCTTCTCCACGGTCGATCTGGTCAACGCGCTTGAGCAGGAAAAAGCCATGAACAAGGCAGGCCAGCTTGCCGAACGCCTGCTGCGTCTCGACCTCGTCATCCTCGACGAGTTGGGCTACTTACCGTTCAGCCCGTCCGGCGGGGCGCTGCTGTTCCACCTGCTGAGCAAACTCTACGAACGCACCAGCGTCGTCATCACTACTAACCTCAGCTTCTCCGAATGGGCCGACGTGTTCGGCGACGCAAAAATGACCACCGCCCTCCTGGACCGGCTCACGCACCATTGCCACATCCTCGAGACCGGCAACGACAGCTTCCGGTTCCGTGCGAGCTCTGCCACCCCCAAAACACGAAAGGAAAAATTACCCGCTTGACCCAAGCCCCGCATCGCGGGACATAACAACTACCCGGGTCACTTCTCGATGAAAATCCCGGGTCAACTCTCAGCGGTAATCAACACCTTGCCCGCTTTCAGATAGACGACCGAGAAGCTGCGCGTCGCCGGATCGCCGCGCAGCACCGCCTCGTCGTGCCCGGTCGAAAGCCCGGCGGTCTGGAGCTTGAGGTCATATTGGTTCGACCAGAACCAGGGGATCGCATGATAGGGCACCTCGTCGCCGCAGATGCCCTTGGCGACGACATTCGCCGGATCATTGGCATTCTGCACCGATTCGAGCCGGATCTCGGCGCCTTCGGCAAAGTCGTTCGCATGCGCCGCGCAGTCGCCGATCGCATAGATGTCTGGCAGGCTCGTCTTGCAGAGGCGATCGACGCGCACGCCGTTGGCGCAGTCCGCACCGCCGCCGCCTCGAGACCGATATAGCCGCCGCCGATCACGACGATCTGCCCCGCGGTCTCCGACGCAGCTTTCATCGCATCTGCGTCGGCGCGGGTGCGCACCCCCTGCACGCCGGGCAAATCGCTGCCGGGAATCGGCAGCATGCGCGGATGTCCGCCGGTTGCCCATACGAGCTTGCCATAACCGATGGTCTCGCCGCTATCGGTAGTGACCGTGAGCGCCGCCGGATCGAGCGACACAACGCGTTTGCCAAGGCGCATTGTCACAGCGCGCGCGTCCCAAAATTTGGCGGGACGAAGCAGTATCCGCTCGAATGGCTTGTCGCCTGCGAAATATTCCTTCGACATGGGTGGACGCTCATAGGGCAGTTCGGGCTCTTCCCCGATGATCGCGATGCTGCCTAAAAACTTTGCGCGCGTAGCATAACCGCTACCTGCGCGCCGCCCACGATAAGCACGTCAAACTTCATCATCCCTCCGTTACGGCATCTTAAGCTTTTATGCGCGGTTTCCTGACACGCGCCGAGGCAGCGCACAAGAAACAATGGCTATTCGGCCTGACGGAAGCAGGTAACGCGACTCGCTGCGCGCGAATTTTATCGCTGATTCAGCTTCGAATTTTGCCATGCTGCACGGTCCCCGATTGCTCCGAGCGAAATGACGGCGTGACCTTGGACGCGGCGAGGTCCATTCGGGTGTCGATATCATTCAGTTCATGCACAGGCACATCAACTCTGAGGCATTGCGCCCTTGCGCTGAGATAGGATCCTACGCCGCGGTCGCCTTGCAGCAGCGGCAGCATTTCCGCGAACTGATCCACCGTCAAACAGACAGGAATGCCCGCCTTGCCGTCTGGATATTTCGCTGCGGACGGACAGCCAACGGTAGCCGCATCGGCGAGAAGGCGCAGTGTCGCGGATGTGACAAACGGCATATCACCAAGCATAAGTAGCAGTTTTTCGCAATTTATCTCCACGGCGTGCCGCATGGCGACCGCGATCGACCCCGACAGACCGAGCCGAGCCTCCGGATTGCCGAGGAGCTTGGCGATACCTTCTGCCTCGGCCTCTTTCGCAAATTTGGGGCAGGCATCGCCGACGACAATGACCAAGTTCCTCGTATCGAACTCGAGAGCCGCATCCACCGCATGGCGTCCCAAGCGCTTTGAAGAAAATTCGACGTCAAGCTTGGGCCCTTCAAAACGGCGGGCCATGCCGGCCGCCATGATGGCTATGCAAAGCCGGTCGCTCACGGATGGGGGTGCAATGCTTCATAAGCGCCGACCACTTCCGATAGTATCGATAAGGCCAAGACTTCCGGCGCGCGCGCTCGAGGCACAAGCCCCACGGGGCTGTTGATGCGGACCAGGGCTGTGTCGTCCCAGCCATTGGCGCGCAGCGACTCAAGCCGTCGCGCGCGCGCCTGAGCCCCGCCCTGGCAACCGATGTAGAAGGCCGACGTGTGAAGGGCCCACGCGAGAAGGCGATGCTCCCATTCATGATCGTGAAACAGGAGAAGAACCGCCGTCCAAGGATCTGCTGAAATCCCGGTGGGGACCGTATTCAAGGAAAAATGCTGACCGGCCACGTGCCATTCGACCTCGACGCCTGTTGCCTTGGCCTGCCGTTGCAGCGCCTCACACTCCGCTCCAGTTCCCACGACAATTAACCGGAGCCGCGGAATGTAGCGTCTCATGCGCAAGAAATGCCGATCGTCGGCGGCCGGAACAGCTAAAGACAGCGCGGTCGCCCGGCGTGCGTCGAGATCGGCGACGCACTTCGACAGATGTTGCATTTGCGGAGCGGGATCAATCAGAATGTCGAGGCCTGACCCGCAAGGGAGACGAAAGTCGATGAAAGGCGATCCTTTTCCGTAGCGCAGCAATTTTATGATCCCGTCGCGCGCGGAAATTTTCGCTTGGCCCGCCAGTTCATTCTGCAGACAATTGTCGGCCATGTCCCCTACCAACGTACCATCGCGACCGATGGCGAGTTGCGCGCCGCACCGACGCGAGAAGCTGCCGTCGATCCCTATGATTGTGCACAAGGCGGCCGGTGCGTTTGCCGCATAAACGAGGGCTGCGTGGTCGGAAGACATCATTCCTTTCCCGCACTCTTCGCTGGCCGTGCGATTTTGGAGGAGCTTGCACTCGAAACCGGGACCGACTTTTCAAGCGACAACATTTGTCGTCGCATTCCGTCAACTCGCCAGGATTTTGGTAACAGGCAGAGTGCGCAAACGCGGGCCGCCGGCATCCGCGATCGCGTTGACCAAGGCCGCGATCGTCACCGGCACTGCGTCCTCGCCGATACTGGCCGGCGGCTCAGTTGAGGGCAGGATTTCAATCGTAACCGCGGGCATCCGGTCAAGCTTCAGAATCGGATAATCATGGAAATTGCTTTGCTGCACCTGTCCATTCTCGACCGTGATCTCGCTATGGAGTGCGGTCGTCAGAGCGTAGGCGATCCCTCCCTCCAATTGGGCGTGGACGATATCGGGATTGATTACGGTGCCGGCATCGATTGCGAGAAAGACATGGTCGACCCGCAGGCCGACCTGTTCGTCCAAGCTGACGTCGACGATCGCCGCCTTTGTCGACGAAGGATAGCTTGGATAGTAGCTCGTGTCCCCTACCGCGAGCCCGCGGCCGCGTCCCCTCCCCTTCGGAGCGTGCCAGCGTCCTTTCTGGATCGCGAAATCGAGAAGCTTGAGGTGATTCTTCACCCGGGCAACGGCGATGTCGCGGTCCTCTATATCGGCGGGAATATAGGAAGGATCGAGCAGCGACCGGTAGAATTCGGGGACGTCTCGGCCAGTCAGCAGACGCAGTTCGTCGAGGAAACCGAAGTTCATCCAAAGATGCTGGGTGAAGCCGACGCCCCGCATCCAACCGAACGGAAGCGGCGAGTCGGGATTCCGCTTATAGGCAAAGCGGACATTGGGCGGCTGGAAAGGAAAGCGCGTTTCGCCATAGCTCTGCTCGGCCGACGTTCCGCTGGCGACAGAACAGGTCCAGACCGTCACATTGCCGGCGCCGTCCAGCCCCGCTTCAAAGCGTGCCGCCGTGATTGGCGCATAATAGCTTTTACGCACGCACTCCTCGCGCGTCAGCAGCAGTTTCACGGGCGTGCCCTTGCAGGCTAGCGCGATCTGTACCGCCTGATGGACGAAATCATTTTGCAGGCGCCGGCCAAAGCCCCCGCCGGCCGGGAGGATATGGACATGCGCCTTGTCGGGCGACACCCCGACCAAGCTATGGGCGATGCGCCAGGCATCGTCGGGAAACTGGCTATTGGTCCAAATATGAACCTCTCCGCCATCGACACACGCGCTGCAGTTCATGGGCTCCAACGGCGCCGGATCCATATAGGGATAGCTATATTCCGCCGACAGCGTCTTCGCCGCTTTTGCAAGCGCGCTCCGGGCGTCGCCAGCCTCGACAACCACCGGGGCATCGCTCCGGGCCTGGTTGGCAAGCGTCTTTATATACTCCACGCTTGAAAATTTAGCATGAGGACCGGCGTCCCAATCGATTGTCAGCGCATCGAGGGCGGTTTTTGCCTGCCACCAGCTGTCGGCGACGACCGCCACCGCATCATCCATCTTGACCGGCGCAGCCCAAACATCCGGATCCTCGCCTTCTGGAACGGGCCCATTATACCCGACCTTGGCTCCCTTGATCTCGACGACTTTGGGATTGCCCGGCATGTCTTTGATGCTGCCCTTGTCGATGCTGCGCAGCTTTCCGCCGAAAGTTGGACTTTGGCGGGCGACCGCAAAACGCATACCGGGCAGTTCGAAATCAATGCCGTAAGTAATTTTACCGTGGATTGCGGCATCCACATCACGGCGCGGAATTGCCTTGCCGACCAGTTGCCGGTCAGCTGCGTCCTTCAGCTTCACCGTTTTCGGATCGGGAATCGGCATTTTCGCGGCTGCTTCCGCCAGTGACGCATAACTCAGTTTCTTTCCAGACGCCTTGTGATGGACCGCCCCCTTAACCGCTTCCAGCTCGACTTCGGGCACCTTCAGCCGCGCAGCCGCGGCGCGAATCAACATAGTCCGCACCTGTGCACCCGCTCGCTGGGTCGGTTCGAACAAGGTCTGCGCGGAATGGCTGCTCAAGACCGCCGTCCAGACGTAGACATTGCCCCGCGTTGCGTTAACGGCCGGATCATAAAATTCGCTCTTTAGTGTTGACCAATCCACTTCGAGTTCTTCGGCCAGCATTTGCGGGATCGTCGTCAAGACCCCCTGCCCGATCTCGGTTTGGGGCACGCGCAAGGTGACGCTGTTGTCGCGATGGATCACCACCCAGGAGAGAAGTTCGACCCCCGGTTCGCTATCATCGGGAAACTTCGTCCGGTCCTTGCAGCCCGCGAGCGAGAGCGTGAAACTCACGCCCGCCGCAGTCACCAGCGCGCCCGTGACGAAACCCCGCCGGGTGAGAACAGGTTCCTTCACTGACCGCCCCTCCCGCTCTCAGCCGCACTACGGATCGCCTTGCGGATGCGATTGTAAGTGCCGCAGCGACAGATATTGGTGACGCCCTGTGCTATCTCGTCATCGCTTGGGGAGGGATTGTTTTTAAGCAAGGCGGCAGCGGCCATGATCATACCTGGCTGGCAGTAGCCGCATTGCGGCACACCGGCTTCGCGCCAAGCAGCCTGTACGGGATGCTCACCGCTTTCACCAAGCCCCTCGATAGACGTAATTTTCGATCCGACAGCCTGGCCAACCGAATAAACGCAACTGCGTACAGCAGCCCCATCGACGTGAACTGTGCAAGCACCGCACAGACCCGCCCCACAGCCGAATTTGGTCCCCTTGAGGCCCAAGCTGTCGCGTAATACCCACAATAACGGCACGGCCGGATCGACATCGAGCCGGTGCTTCGCTCCATTCAATTCAATTTCAAGCATGATGCCTCCCGTCTCCCATGCGATGCTCGAGGGGCTCGGTGCGACTGGGATTCACGGGCCTAGCGGAATCCACACCAAACTACGCGCATCGACGCTCCAAAATCGGTAGCACTACTACTGAATTATACAAACGAATAATTAATCAGTCAGCGATCGGGCGGACACGTTCCCCGCCCATAGCTGGTACAGTTGTCCTTTTCAGTCGGCGCCAGGGGGAAATACGGTGCCCCAACCTCGGCTCGGTTCCGACTAGAGGCCGTCATCGTGTTGTTCGATGGCCTTGGTAAAAGCCATCGAGTCGAAATGGGCGTGTTCGGTGCTAACCTTGCCCTCCACGATGGTATCGATCAATACGACGTCCCACGAGATTTCCGCGCCGCCAACGGGCGCGCCCTCGCCGACATATCGTGCCTTTACTCGCAATTCGCCTACGACGGCCTTGGAGCTTGCAACAATATTCGCATATTCGACCTGAACGGTTCCCGCTACGAACTGCGCATTGTAGTCTTCCAGATACTCGCGAAACGCATGCTTGCCCCGCACGGGACGATCCGAGAAAGGAATGTCTACATATACCATGTCCTCGTTGTAAACCGTTAAGAGCTCATCCAGATCGTTGCGCGCCCAAGCGTCAACTTGCCTCTTTAGCAACGCCTCGTTCTCGCGCGCGAGCTGCATTTCGACCGACGCCTCGACCATTATATTCCCCCAGTTCGCCGGAGTAGCAGCGCGTGCTCCGCCAGAAAGGCGTTTAGGTTGCGCGGAGGGTGTCCGGTGATACGAGCGACAACGTCGGTAACCACAGCCGTGTCCCCCTTCATGATGCTGCGCCCTATGTCGGAGAAATACTCAATGAATTGCTCCGACGCGCCCGCGTTTCGCAGCCTTGCCTCTGCCGCCTCGGTCGTCTCTTCGACGGGCCGGACAACCGCCCCGGCGACTGCTGATAAGCAATCCGCGAGCTGGTCGAGGGTGAGCGAATCAGGCCCAGTCAATGTGAGTGCTTGCTTGCCGCAATCCTGGCCGAGCAGGAGTTCTACAGCTACAGCGGCAATATCCCTGGCATCGATCCGGCTGGGCGTGGGAGAGACGCAGCTCCATCATGAACTGTTCGGCGGCAGAGCAGGGATCTGCGGACGTCACACCCTGACCGTTGGCACACAAACCGTCGATGTTGAGGGCTATCCCAGCCTGCTTGCGGCGATGGACGGACACGGCATCCCGGTTGTCGCCGATTGCCGCGCGGGGCATTGCGGGCTGTGTCGCCGTAGGATCGTTAGCGGAGATGTGATCCACGGGCCTGCCCTTGCGTGCGAGGTCAAGGCAGGGGAATGTCTGCCCTGCGTTGCCATCCCATTGACCGATTTGGAACTGGCGGCTCCTTGCCATTAGCGATGCGCTGCCAGCCAGTGAATGTATCGCAAGTTTTATCGGGCACAATTTTCGAAGGAAACGGCGGCCTTGTTAGCGACTGGCGCCAAATTGAATGTCGCGATCAGGGCAAGTGCCTTCGGGCGGCCACCGTCGCAATGGTGCGGTGTTTCTCTTGTGAAGACCTTAAAAACGCCTGCTTACGGGATGATCTTAATCTGTGACGGTGGCTACGTTATCATCATATCCGGATCGCAGGCAGCAAAAGCCAAATGGCGTGAAAGGCAATCTCCCACACTTGCTATTTTCCTATAATGTTCTCCCTTATCGTGTTTCACAGAACAATGGTTGCGGTGGCCTCAGCTCGTAGAAATAACCTGCAAGCGCTTCGGGATCGCTGGCGACCTTGACCTCCAAGACGACTTTACCCTTTGCATCCACGATGCACGCACTGCTCTCTTTCAGAGAGACATCGATCCCGGCACAATACTCAATGGCTGTTCCTCTCACGATGCTTGGGGCCGATCACTCGGAACCCGTTTTCAACACCATCATTCTGAGGGACAGCCACCAGCCTGGCTACTCTTGAGACGCCGGCCCATTACGGCATCTAGGTGTTTGGTCCCAGCATGTGATGACTGGGTTTGACGATAATGACATTAACTTGATCTTGCCCGGGAGGGCGCTCGGTTTGTAATTCTCCGGCTGCGGCGACGCCGCAACGCCATTTCCGGAGACGCTCGCCTTGATAGCGCTTGTGGCCCAAACAGAAAGAAGCGGCTCGGTTCGACCGCAAATTCGGGCGTTGGACGGCTTTGAATACCTTCGGTTTCCGGCCGGTTACGTTCTTCCTTTGCGCGGAGCACTATCAGGGCTGATCAGACTCCATCCCGGCGGCGAGGAACGCCACTATATTATCGAGCATCTCGTCTTTGGACAGATGGTGTATCTTGCCTTCCGTTAAATCCTCGATGCGCCCGAGATCATTTAACATGAACATATATGTGCCGACCAGGAACGACATTCGCAACCCGATCGTCCGTCGTGGCAGATGAGGAATAGCCTGAGCCAAGACGTCTACATATCGTTTGACCGACGCATCATAAACTTCCTTCCGAAGTCGCAAGGCGTGTTCTTCAGCCTCCGAATGAAGGCGGGACTGCAATCGCGCGAACGCTGCGCCAGACTCGCCGCTGTGCTTCAAGTCCCACTGAGGCTGGAGATAGGCCCGAATGATGTCCCGTACATGTATTGGCTGGTCAGAATCAAGCAACCGGTCTAACAATACATGACGATGCCCGGAGAGCAGACCGCCGCGTCGTTTGTAAACTTCATCGAAAAGTTGTTCTTTTGTTTCGAAATAATAGCGTATCAGCCCCTGATTAACGCCTGCGCGTTTCGCAATGTCACGAACGCTTATCCCAGTATAACCGCGCTCAGCAAAGGCGATTTCCGCTGCATCCAGAATCTTTTCCTTCAATTTGCCATTATACTTGGGGCGCCCGGGCTGCCTTGCGGGTTTCTTTCTCTCACCTTTTATCGCCTTTTCAGCAACGACCGTGACATTGGCATCCATCTGTACTCTTTCCGCATTCAAGTTCGAACCCATTTCTACCCTTGTACGGCCTCATTGTTAGGAAGGGAAGCCTGTCCGCAGAGGTTCTGCTCGATCCATCCGACAAGCAAATCCGCGATCGCTGCGCTGTTTATCTCACTCATCAGCATGTGTCCATTGCCCCCAAGGCCATGCTCTTCAAGGCGGATATACTCAAAAATGTTTCCGCGATCGCGAATGAACGCGGCCGCGCGCGCATTGGCATCACGCATCCAACTTGCCTCGGCCGAGACGATTGCCACGGGTCGCTCAAACGGATCGGCCGTCCCGGCATAGGGGGCCGCACAAAGACCGTTCTCAAACGTTCCGAGTGGATGAACCATCCCAGGATAGCCCAGTGGCTCGATCGCGAGGATCCCCGCAACCTTATCGCCGCCCTTGGCAGCTAGGGCCCAACCGCACGGACCACCGGCCGAATGACTAACGATGATCGTAGGGCCGGTCAATTCGAACAGTTGGTCGGCGATTGCCTCGACATGATGCTGGCTCGCCGCAAGCGTAGTCGCCATCGGTCCTTGGCTCGCCATAAACCGGTCGCCAGCCTGGGGATCCTTGGGCCAGCGATCATGCTTTGCCGCCTCGGCCCAGAGATCATGCCGTGCCGGTTCAACAAAACGAGGATAAAGGAACCCATAGTCCGGAAGCGGCAACGCCGGGCCAAGTATCCGTTCGTTCCAGGCGCACCGCCCGTGTCCAGGGCGATCAAGGATAAAAACCGGATAGCCGGCGCTCAGAAAGCTATGCGCCCAGCCAGGCCGACCATCGGGTGTCCGCAGGAATTCGGACCCTTGCCCGCCCCCTCCGTGAACGAAGAGCACGGACACCGGCCGCGACTGCTCGGGTATGAACCACTCGACATAGGCACCGATCCCCGGCCAGATTTTGCCCTCAGTGTGAACGGGTTCACCGGTGAGGAACCGGCCGCCAAAGTCCTTGAGTCGATACGGCCCCACGATGACCTCAGAAATGAGTGATCAATTGGTCGGTGAAACTCAGTTCCCTTCGGATCAGTTCCTGATCCCCCGCGACGGTGCGGAGGAACTGAATTCGCTCCTCCTTCTCCTGGCCTTCCTTGAGATAATAGAGGTTGCGCAGGTTGAGCGAAGCGCGCGGTGATGTGATTTCGGTAAAAATGCGCCGCCGGTCTTGTTCGTAGAATTCCAGAATGTCGTGATCGGCGCCATCATGTATCACCCGGTTCAGAGCTTCGATCAAAGCGAACGCATCGAACATTCCGCCCGTGAGGCCGAGGCCACCGGTCGGATTGGTCACATGTGCGGCATCGCCTACGAGGATGACGCGGCCTACACGCATCTTGTCCGCCACGCGCTGGTGCATCCGGTAGGGCGAGGCGGCCAGAACTTCGTACGGCAGATCGGGCAGGTGGTCGGCGAACATGGCATCGATGCGTTCGGGCAACCCCTCGAGGGGCAATTCCGGATCTTCGACGAAGGTAACGCGCCATGCGTCCGACTGATCGATCTTGCAGATAACTGCGCCATGCTTTTGGTCGATCTGCATGACTGTCGGCGAATATCCCAACGATGACAGATCGATCTTTGTATTGGTCGCGACATAGCGGTTGGGCCAAGTCACGCCGAAGAATTGCAGCCCAAGAACATCTCTGCGCACCGCGCTGTTCGCGCCGTCGGCGCCAATAAGGAAATCACCCTCCAAGCGTTCCGGCCCGCCCGGTCCGTCAAGCTCGGCGACCACGCCACTCGCATGCTGGCTGCAACCTTTCAAGCGCGCCTCGTAGCGGATTTCGATATTGGGAAGCATCGCGACATGGCGGGCCAGAACCCGGGAGAGCAAGCCTTGATGCAGATGGAGGGCCTGGCCGTCCTCATAGGCTGGCGAACCCGCCCACTCGATCATTTCGCCCGTGCTGTGGATGTGCCAGCCGAAGGTCTGCCGAAGGAAGCCCTCGTTGACACAGTCCTGCAGAAGCCCGAGCTTCTCGAGGTACGGCAAAACTGGATAGTGGTACACAAGCGCTCGCGGACTATCGTTGAGCTGCGCCTCGGATTCGAGGATTGTAACGCGCGCCCCTGCTTTCGCGAGGCCGATCGCCGTGAGCAGGCCGGTCGGTCCCGCGCCGGCGATGATTACATGTTGGGTCATTGATCTACCTCTCCTTGATTAACCGAGCGACGCCCCTCCAAAGCCCCGAGCTGGCCGAACCAGTTCAGGATGTCGTCAGAGCTGGTAACGTCGCCATATTTTTGGGCGATGTCATATAGGTTGGCTTCGTGCGGCGCGGACGCCCGGTCCGCGCAGCAATCGCGCGGCACCAGCACAATAAAACCGGATTGCACGGCATCGACGACGGTGGCGCGCACGCATCCCGATGTGGTAGCTCCCGTAACTACAACCGTATCGACCCCGGCAGCGGTAAGCAGACCGGCAAGATTGGTGCCGTGAAAGGCCGAGGCGCCATGCTTGGCGATGATGGGATCGCCTGCGGTGATGCCGGTCGAACTGTCTATCTCGACCAACCTCGTACCCACCTTCAGCGCCTTCATACCGGTCGCTTTGCGAAGCCAGGGTAATGTTTCCGCCTCCCATGGCTGATAGGCGATGGTCGTGTAAATAACGGGAAAACCGCGTTCGCGCGCAACATCGGTGAGCCGACGGGTCGCAGCGATCTCAGCCTTCATATCCGCGGCTGTGGGATAGCTGGTGTCGGTAAAGCCGTAGGAGAAATCGACCACGATAACCGCCGGACGAATTCCTCTGGGAGCGCTGCGGCCGAATCCCGCCCTTTCATAAACCTCAGCCTGCGACATCAAACACCTTGCTTTCCGTCTCCCTCGAACTGCCATTTCGGTCGAACTGGAGTTCCTTGACCACGATTTCACCATCGATCAGCACCGGTTTGCCATCGAGGAAGAGTGAGCAGCCGCGCATGGGAATATCGAGGTGGCAGGCCGTATCATTCATTCCGCCAAGCTCGTTGTTGGGGCCGGTCGAAAACAGCACATTGCCGAGATAGCTGCGCGGCTCCATCCCCATGCCCCCGGGGAATTCGCCCGGCGTCATTCGATGCCATTTGGCATCCGGATTCATCCCCCAGCCAATATGGCTCATGGCAAATCCGCGCTCGTCCTCGAAGTCGGCCATATAGGATTTGACGAGGTCGGCTTCCAAGCCACCGCGGATGTCCGTGATCCATCCCCGCTTGATCGTATAGGTAATTGGCTCGCGAACGTAGATATTCTGGGGGAGGAGCACGTCGCCCGGCCCCACGACGATCTGACCATCGACACCGTCATCGTCCCCGCCGGTAAATACGAAGCCTGAAGGCCAATGATCCCAACGCCCGGGCTGGTCCGTGCAGGCATATTCGGTGATGATGGGGTATGTGCCGAGCTTGTAGATCACATCGGTTCCATGAGGAGAGGTGATGTGCATCGACTTGGCCTGCGCCAGCAATTCCCCCGCCCGCTCGACTTTCTCGCGCAGTTTAGGGTTCGGCAACATGCGCGCGAGCAGTTCGGGCGGCTCGACCACGGTCAGCACGCGCGTGCCGGCCGCCTGGATCGCCATCTGCTCCGGCGAGAACAGCAGAAAAATGCAGTCGATGAGCATGTCGGCGTTCTTGAGGGCCTCAACCGCCTCTGGCATGGCGGCGAGCGACGTCTGGCCGACCGCCCACCCCCCCGTTGGAGACGCCGCGGGAAGGCGCATGTGATAAATATTCGCGCCCAACGTCCTGCCGGCAGCGAGGAAGGCATCCGCATAGTCGAGGCGTTCGTCGCCCTGGGTGAGGACAATCAGGCGCTCGTTCGCACCCACTCCGGACATCTTCAGTTGATGCAGGCAAATTTCGATAAAGCTTGCGCGATCCATTGCGGACGCTCCAATTCTGTCAAATTCTGAAATCGCTGACGGCGCGCAAAAAACCATCTAGGTCGTCCCACGGGATCATGTGCCCCGCGCCCTCGACCGTCGTGATTTCGATGTTCGGCGCAAGGCACTTGAACTCTGTGATGTCAGCCTCTTCGATCACCGGAGAGGCGCCGGCCACTACCAGGCGCATCGGCAAATCGAGGTGCGGCAAGTCCTGATGAATGTCGTCGGCGTGAAAACCCTTATAGGCGGTATCGATCGCATCAAGATCACAGCTATGGAGCCACTCAGCCCGCAGCGCGCGCTGCTCTTCGGTCCAGGTGGGGCAGAAGGCCTTCATGTCCTCCGCCGAACAGCCCCGCTGTGCCAACAGGATGGAGTCTTCGTACCAGGGCCAGGCCGAGGGATAGGGACGCCGGCCGGGTCCGCTTACCGGCGGATCGACGAGGATCAGCCCGCCAAAGGCCCCCGGCGCCTTGCGCGCAGCGCGGATCGCCGTGCGTGCGCCCATCGAATGGCCAAGAACGATAGGCGCGTCCATTTCGAGCGCCTCAACAAGAGCGACAGCGTCGTCCGCCATCGCATCGAGCGAATAGTCGAGGTCTCCCCCTTGGCTGAGCCCGCGCCCCCGCACATCCAGAACATGAACTTCGAAATGCTCCGAAAGGGGTTTTGCAACGAAGTCCCAGGTGACCGCCGGCGAGGTAATCCCCGGAATCAACAGCATTTGCGGGCCGCCCTCACCGTGCTGAATCAGATGGTGCCGGATGCCGTTCGCATGGACGTTATAGCCGCGCATCGCCATCCCCTTAGTAGGCGCCAGAAAGCAGGGTGCCGCCGCCGGGCACCCGCGTGTCGAGATCGAGCGACTTGAGCATCGCCCAGGTCGTGGCGATCGCCGCGGTCAAAACGGGCTTGCCGACCTGCGCCTCGACAATCGAGACAGCGGGCAGAGACGGCATCTGCACACATGCCGACAGCACGACCGCGTCGACGTCGCCGATCTGTTCCATGCTGGCGACAATGCCGGGAAGACGGGCCGGGTCGTGCCCGGCAACCGCGAGATTGTCGGAAATCTCAAGAGCGCGCCATTCCGTCACTTCAATACCCTCACTGCGGATATAGTTCACGACCATCTCCGTCAGCGGCTTCATATAGGGAGCAACGATAGCGACCTTCTTCGCGCCAATCGCCTTGATGCCATCGACAAGCGCTCCGGCGGAGGAGACAACGGGCGCTGAATTGCCGTTGTCGACGGTGACCTGATGCAGCCTCGCCTGCGACTCGCGATGATAGCCATGCCCCATCGACATGATCGCCACGAGGCAGGCATAGCCCATCACATCGACCGCAGCGTCGGACAGTTCAAGCGCGCAGCGATCACTCGCCGCATCCATCGCGGCCAATTCTTCCTTCGTGACATGCTTCATCCGCATGCGCGAGGAATGGAAGGTGAAGCGCTCAGGCGAAATCGTCTCACGCGCACGCAAGAGTGCCGGAATCTCGGTTTCCATCGTCACGTTGGAACTCGGCACGATCTGGCCGATGCGATAGGTTCTCATGAGGATCTCCTTTACTCATATATATTAATTAGTCACTCGTATAAATACAAGCGAAATTCGCCGGCCGCATGCATTGGATACACGCCGAGCGAAGCGTTGCAGTAACAAAATCGCATAGCAACCCACCACTCTCAATATAATGTAACAGTTTCATAGCTATAAGGGGTATGCCATAAAAACCTCCGTACAAAGCTGTTGGCTTGAAGCGGTGAGGGCTTCCCACGCTATGGCAATCTCGCCTAGGCCAGACGATTATGAAAAAGTTCTGCAATACGATCAAATTCTGCGAATGCGGTATTTTCTGAAACGTCCACAATCAATTTTGTTGGGCTGTACTTGCCGCGCCGAAAGCAAAAGAACTGAGGCCAATCTGCGCAGCCATTTTTGCAGATCCGCCAACCATTGCTTGAAAATCGCCCGTTAACTCATGCAGGTCGAGCACATGGGCCGATTAGTCGACTTGAAAGCAGGCGATCAAAATAAAACCTATCACAACATCAATCCCCAATGTTTTTTGCCGGCGTTTGGTGAAGGAACTTTCCAACCTGGTTAGTCGCTTACTACCATTGAATACCTCAAGGGCTGCCACCCGACGCCGCCGATGCTTCCCCCCGACGCGAAAGCTCTCGCAGTCGTAGCTCCTTGGCACTGGGTAACGCCTGCGACGTTTATCCCCTCAAACTTTTACGCGCATTCAACTACTTGAAGCAGCAATTGAGCGCTGATCAAACATTGGCTTTCCAATGCACTATTGTGGATTTGTGAGCGCTTGAGGAAATCATCTCTCGCAATGGGACACCAACAAACCACTTTGGTAGCACAGTGAAATGGCGGATACTTGCCTCTTTCCCGAATGTGGCACGCGCAAAGCATGATGATCAAACATTCAGTTTTATCGCTGCCGGTTGCGATAGGCGAGAGGCCGAACACTATACGAGTTTTCAAAAACGCGGCGGCTAACGTCAAACCAGACACGGAAGGATTATCATTCAATTTGCCCCCGCTGCAGCGTCGCAGCGGGGGAAGTTTACCAAGAGATTTGTTTGTGGCTTCCCGGGTTAGAACCGGAAAGTAGCATCTACGCCATATGTGCGCGGCGTGCCCCGAATGAGGTAATCAAGCCCCGCAAACCTCAACGCTAAACCGTAGTTGAAATACTTCTGATTGAAGAGGTTTTTCACGCCTGCACCAACAGAAAAACGATCTCCGTTGTACGCAATCCGAGCGTTGGAAACCCAATAGCCCTTCTGGGAAACCGCTGTCGTTTGCGCAATATCAAAATAGATGCGCGAGGTATAAGACGCATCAATGTTGAGATCGACCGTCCCATCTTTAATTTCCGCGAGCACGAAGCCGCCCGTGAGGTTTAAGCTAAATTTCGCAGAATTTGATATTTGGTTCCCGGCGACAATGGTGCCGCTCGAACCTGATACGACAGCATCGTTGTCATATTCGGGATCCAGTGCACCAATGCCCACACCAAGCGTTACCCGATCTATTGGCCGCGCAGTTATCTCGGCTTCGATACCGCGGACGCGGGCACCACTGATCGAACGGAGAGGAAACAACCCCCCCGCTTCAGTCACGACGACCTGCTGGTTACGGTAGTCGGTCTGGAACAGTGAACCGTTGATCGTCAGCGTGCGATCTAGCAGGGTAGATTTGAAGCCAGCTTCATAGGTCCGCGCCGTCTCAGGGGGCGCGAAGGTGATTTCGGACGGATCACTGAACGCTTGCGCATTCACTGCACCGCTGCGATAGCCTTCGCGCATGGAGGCATAGAGCAAGACGTCGTCGGAAGGCTTCCAATTTACACCTACTTCGAAGCTGGTATTGCTAAAGGTGCTGCGGTCGGAATAGCCACTTATGGTTGGGAAGGCCAAGGGATCTATATTATCCCCTAGGAATGCGTTGAAGTTTGCAACAGCGACTTTATCCCGACTGAATCGCACACCGCCATATACGGAAACTGTCTCAGTTATTTCTAAATCGCCACGAAGATAAGCCGCATAGCTTTTGCGCTCTTGATCGAAACTATTTGACTGGACAAAACCCGTTCCGGTTGGCGTAAATCCAAAGCTGCATGCGGGACCGCAACCCGGATCGGTAAGGAGCGAATAATCGAACCCGGCATTGACCGAGTCTTTCGAATAGAAAAGACCGGCCTGAGCATTGAATGGTCCATCAAATGACGTCGCCAAACGCAACTCCTGAACGAACTGCTTGATATCTCGGCCAAAGGTGACGATCGGGTCATCCGCCTCGATAACAAGGCCGTCGTCATCTCCAATATCGACCCACTTGCCCCAGTCATAGGTCGTCACAGAGGTCAGCCTGATAACATCGGATGCATCCCAATTCATGATCAGGTTTAGCCCATCGCTGCGGATAGTCCGCTCTGGCGTGTTGGTCGTTGCAGTTTGAAAAAAGCCCAAGCCATTTCGGTTCGATCCGGGAAGACCGGACAAATTATTGCCGGGAAACAAAATTGCCGGATCATTGAAATCAATGTTCCCGGCGAACGGCGCATAGTTACGGCCACCGCTCCTAACATGGTTGTAACGTAGCGTAGCCTCAAAGCTGTTCGAGGGTTCGAACTGCAGTGCCCCTCTGAAAGCAAAGACGTCCGTCTGGTCCAGATCGCCAAGGCCCGGCGTCACGTTTTCAAGCACGCCAGTGTCATGGACGTAGAGCGCAGCAACGCGCACCGCCAGCACTCCATCTATCAAGGGAGCTTGCACGGCTCCCTGTAACCGAACACGATTAAAGTTACCGTAAGAGCCGGTTACATATCCTTCGGTCGAAAAACTAGGCTTTTTGGTTACGATGTTTACGGCACCACCTGTCGCATTCTTCCCGTAAAGCGTTCCCTGTGGGCCGCGAAGAACCTCGACGCGCTCGACGTCAAACAAAGGCATCGTTTCAAATGTTGAAAGACCGCGGATGCCTTCGTCGATATAGACGGCAATAGGCTTGCTCTGGTTCGCAGAATAGTCGGTTGAAGAAATACCCCGAATAACAAAGTTGGGCGGACCGCCTTCACCGAAGGGAGATGCGACTTGTGTATTTGGCGTAACCTTCATCAAATCGCCAATCTGCACCGCTTGGCGGGCCGCAATCGCCACTTCGCCAAAGGCGGAGACGGCAACCGGAACGTCCTGGAGACGTTGCTCGCGCCGTTGCGCGGTAACAATAATGTCGCCGGAGTCGCCTGCAACCTGCTGCTCTTCCTCGGGCGTTGCGGCATCCTGAGCATAAGCCGCCGAAGAATAAACCAGCGGCAACGAAGCGAGCGAAACTGCCAACGCAGTATGTGCTGAACCGCGTATCAATCGAGCAATCATTTCAATTCTCCCTCTTTATGTATGTCATTCCCACCGATCAGGACTCCATGGCATTCGAATTCCGCCATCCTCCTCCCGCTCGCGAACAAGCACTCCCGCCCAGAGAAGTACGGTTAAACCACCTTTGCTATAATTATCCTACTGCATAATTTATGTCATTGTCAACGTCAATGCAAGCCTATCTTAATTGCCCTCGCGGTCCACTCTGCGCCAAAAAAGCACCTAGAATATAGCATATTATCATTAGTTTATGAAATTTTTTATGGATCGAATCGGAGGAGATATGACCACCTTGCCATCCTGACATAAAATCACCACTCGCATAAATTAGTTGTGGAGAAAAGCAATTTTGCTACTAGTGTGAGTCGTTCGCGACCAGCGCGATTTTCAGGCGACGCAGCGAATGCCAGTTTGCCTGCAGACGATAGCGCAATTGTCTTTGGGGCAGTGCGAACGAGATGGAGGGGTGGATGCAGAAAACGGGAATTGTTGAGCTTCGTTCACGGCGCTATCGATCAGGCATCGGTGTTGCGATCAAGCAGGGGTTGGATGCTCTTTCGTTGAAGCCCTCGAGATCAGAACTGTTGCCGTCAAATTCGGCATCCAATGAAATTATTGGTCGTTCATGGAGGAATATATGACCCAAACAAAGGTCGCCGTCGCATCTGGGTCTGTTCAGCCCGCCGTTGACGGTCAATCCGTTGCGCTTCCGCGCTCTCTGAGCACATTCCGGCTCGCTGTCTTTGTTATCGCGGCCGTCGCGCCACTCGCCTGCGTCATTGGGGTGCTGCCCGTGGCACTTGTGTTCGGTAGTGGCACGGCCCTCCCGCTGGCATTCGTCGTTGCGACGGTCGTCACGGCATTGTTCGCAGTGGGCTATTCCGCTTTCAGTCGCGAAGTGGTGACTGGCGGCGCATTTTACACCTATATCGCGCACGGCCTCGGTCCGGTTGTAGGCTTGGGAGCAGCCGGCGTCGCGGTCGCATCATACACAATGTTTGTGCCAGGGGGATTCAGTTATCTCGGTTATATGATGCAAACCACATTCAGCGACTTGCTCGGATTCGATCTCCACTGGGTCGTTTATTCTCTGGTAGCCTGGGTAATTATCGGTTTCTTGGGCCTTCGCCAGATCGACTTCAGTGCCAGAGTGGTGCTGATCGTCATCCTTATCGAATTCATGCTACTGCTATTTTTCGATGCAATTCTTGTTGGACAGTTGGGCAGCGCGGCTTTCCCGGCTCAATCGCTCGATTTCAGCGGTCTGTTAGGTGGTGCGCCCGGTGTTGCGATCCTGCTCGCGTTTACCTGCTATTTCGGTATCGAGTCCGCTGCACTGTTTTCCGAGGAAGCAAAGTCCCCCCAAAAATCGGTGGCCCGGGCAACTTACATCGCAATCTTCATAATCGGTATCTTCTACTTCATCACTTCGTGGATTACTATAGGTGCAATTGGACCCGACAACATTAAGGGAATTCCCGAAGCAGACGTCGGCCTCGTCTATTTCAAGCTGAGTGATAAGTATGTAAATGACGCATTTACAACTATCATCCAGGCGGCTCTCGTTACCAGCATGTTTGCGACCGTTCTTTCGATGCATAATGTTGCTGCGCGCTATCTGTTCGTGCTTGGCCGTCAGGGCTTTCTGCCCCGCGTGCTCGGTCGCGCGCATCCGGTACACGGCGCGCCAACAGCAGCAAGCGCCTCGATTTCGGTCGTCGCGCTTATTGTCTTTACAAGCGCTGCATTTCTGGGGCTGCACCCAATGCTTGGACTGGGCTTGATCGTTCTTGGTTTTGCGGCGGTAGGTGTAATGTTCATGCAGGCTCTGACCAGTGTTGCGGTTGTGTCCTATTTCCGAAAGCATCCCGAACGTCACCTCTGGCAGCACGTGATCGCGCCGATATTAGCGTTTCTCGGGTTGTTGGTGGCGCTGTACTTCGCGGTGACAAACTTCGAATATCTGAGCGGCAGCCAGAATCCGGTGGTCAATCGCATTCCGATTGGCATACCGTTGGCAATGGCGGCCGGCATAGGGTTCGCGCTTTGGCTCCGCCGTTATCGTCCAGCGAAGTTCGCTGAGATGCAGCTGGACGACCTGTGATGATCTGACATTCAACGGCAGGGCGCGTCAAACATGGCTGCAGTCAACATGTATGTGAATTTTGATCGGATTTTGGATGCATCAATTTTTACGGTCCGACCCCTTTTACCTTGAAGACCAACTGAGTGAAGAAGAACGCATGATCCGCGATGCCGCGCGGGCCTACGCTCAGAACGAGTTGCAGCCCCCGGTTGCCGAGGCTTTTGCTCAGGAACACACCGATACCGCGATTTTTTCGGAAATGGGGCGCAAGGGTTGCTCGGCATCACCATTCCCGAGGCATTCGGGGGCACGGGTGCAAGTTATGTGAGCTATGGCCTCGTCACCCGGGAGGTTGAGCGTGTCGACTCCGGCTATCGTTCGATGATGTCGGTGCAATCCTCATTGGTCATGTACCCGATCCATGCGTTCGGCTCGGAAGAGCAGAAGGCGAAGTATCTGCCCGGCCTGACAAGCGGCGAACTGATCGGTTGCTTTGGCCTCACCGAACCGGATGCAGGATCCGATCCGGCTGGAATGAAAACCCGAGCGCGCAAGGTCGATGGAGGATACGTGCTGACGGGAGCCAAGACCTGGATCTCGAACGCTCCGATCGCCGACGTCTTCATTGTGTGGGCGACTTCGGAAGTTCATGGCGGGAAGATCCGCGGGTTTATCCTTGAAAAGGGAATCAAGGGTCTCGACGCCCCCAAGATATCTGGAAAATTGTCACTTCGCGCCTCGATCACGGGCATGATCATGATGGACGAGGTCTTCGTACCGGATGATGCCCTGCTACCAGGCGTCGAGGGGATTCGCGGGCCATTCAGTTGCCTCAACTGCGCCCGCTACGGCATCAGCTGGGGTGCGCTTGGAGCGGCCGAGTTTTGCTATGCCGCTGCCTGCCAATATGGGCTGGATCGAAAACAGTTTGAACGACCGCTGGCGGCAACCCAGCTCTGTCAGAAGAAGTTGGCGGATATGGCAACTTACATCGCCTTGGGTCTGCAGGCGAGTCTGCGGGTGGGCCACCTGATGGACGACGATCGCTTCGCACCCGAGATAATCTCGATGGTCAAGCGCAACAATGTCGGCAGGGCGCTGGACATTGCGCGCGCCGCTCGCGACATGCATGGTGGAAATGGTATTTCAGAAGAATATCAGGTCATCCGCCATATGGTCAACCTCGAGACGGTCAACACCTACGAGGGTACCCATGATGTCCACGCCCTGATTATCGGCAGGGCCATCACGGGGATCGCGGCTTTCTGATGCAGCAAGAAACCGCGAGCGTAAACCAGCCGCTCAAGGGCCTAAGGGTCCTTGAACTGGCCCGAATTCTGGCCGGCCCGTGGGCCGGACAGCTCCTCGGGGATCTTGGCGCGGACGTATTGAAGGTAGAAAGTCCGGACGGCGACGACACGCGCCGATGGGGGCCGCCATTTATCGACAATGGCAACGGGACACATGACGCAGCTTATTTCCACGCCTGCAATCGCGGGAAGCGTTCGATTACCGCCGACTTCGGCAGGCCCGAGATCTCGAGGAGGTGCGCCGCCTGGCGATCGAAGCCGATGTCGTTTTCGAAAATTTTAAGGTGGGCGGTCTGGCCAAGTTCGGGCTGGACTATGCAAGCCTCTCGGCCCTGAACCCCCGCCTCATATATTGCTCCATCAGTGGCTTTGGTCAGGACGGTCCTTATGCCGCTCGTGCCGGCTATGATTTCATCGTGCAGGGTCTGAGCGGGATCATGGACCTTACAGGCGAACCCGCCGGCGCACCGCAGAAAATCGGCGTGGCATTGGCTGACATCGTGACCGGCCTATATGCCGTCATCGGCATCCAGGCCGCCCTCACGCGCCGTGAACGGACCGGCCGCGGTGACCATGTGGATGTTGCCCTGCTTGACTGCATGACCGGTGTTCTTGCCAATCAAGCGATGAACTACCTGGCGACGCAGGAAAATCCGGTCCGACTGGGCAACGCACATCCGAATATCGCACCCTATGCAGTGTTCCCGGCCAAGGATGGCTGGCTAATACTTGCGGTGGGCAACGATGGTCAGTTTGACCGCTTTTGCAAAGTAGTCGGACTCGACGAACTATCGGCGTCGTCTTCATTCGCGACCAATTCTTCGCGGGTAGCCAACCGGGACGAATTGACCACCATCATCAGCGCAATCACGCAAAATTGGTTGCGTGACGACTTACTGGGTGCGCTGGAGGCCGCGACGGTACCAGCTGGCCCAATCAATACAGTTGCCCAGGTGTTGGCTGATCCCCAGATTACGGCGCGCGGACTGGTAAGACGATTTGATCGAGCCGGCGCGTCCCCGGTCGAGGGGATACGCACGCCGCTTATATTTGAGCATGCCGGCCTGTCACTCGACTGCGGATCGCCCTTGCTAGGACGAGATCAGCCCTGCTGGCTTTGAAGGTCAGTACTCCCCGAGGCAGCGATCGTCACATTGGACGCATTGCAGCACTAGGAAACAACCAGCGCCCGCCGCAAATCTAAGCCAACGTCACTCCTTGTTACGCTTGTTCGGCGACCGATGAAAGCGGGTTCGGGCGATCGACTGAAGCACCTCGCCGTCCCCACATCGAGCGCGATTGGCCCAACAAAGACACGATGACACCGCCCCGCCCGCCGACCGCGCCTACTTTGCAGTAAGCTTGCCGGCCGAACAGGAGGAGTTCTCGGCTTCCGGCCGCGAGTGATGATCGCAACGTCGAGAATGTCATAGCCGACATAGTCGAAGGCGTCTGCAAGGACCGGAAATATCCAGCAAAGGGCCGGAAAGCCAATCGGCCCGGCTCTGGAAGACAGACTAATGAGCCTTGTACATGACCTGAGGGTGCACCGCGTGCAGCGCCCCCGAACTTGATCGGGAAGACCCTTGACATCGTGCGGCGGTTCAATACCGCGATGGGCTTCCCAGAAGCAATCAGTTGCCGAAGCCACCTGCTTGCCACATCTCCCGCACTACTCGCCAACCATGAACTGTACGCTTCAGCACGAAAAGCTGGCGAATCGTCTCTTGCTTCGTGGTCGCGGGCGGGTTAGGCTGACAAGTCAATACCGCAAACACCGAAGCCATGTCCCGGTCCGACGAGACAACAGTATCCTGCACGGCAAAGGCGCAGCCCTTATTGCCATTGGGGCCAAGATAAGCAAACCAGTCGTCAAGAGCTTTTACGGACGCCTCGATCCCACGCCTCGCCGCAACATCCCCCTCGCCGGTGATAATCACATCGTGGCTATAAAATCGCTCTGCGAGTTCGGTCGACGTCAAACCATCACGATTGGCCTGATCTTGGTCGGCGTAGAAGGCATGGAGCTCCTGGACGACATCGGCTGGCGCCGCTTGCACAGGCGTTTCGTGCGCCGCCGCTGATAGCGAAGGGGCACACATCAATGCGAGCAGAGCCAAGCGCGTCTTAAGGTTACAGGTCATATAATCTCCTCATTTCCCTGTGACAATACGGCAGCTTACTGGGCCGCATATAATTAATTCTACACCGAGATAATTATCTGTCTGCGATTTGGGTGTCAAGCGAGGATTGGCGGTTGGGCGGCATGCCTGGAAAGTCCCCATTCCATATCGGGCCTCACAGCCCGGCCAAACCACTATCGCGGCGGGCGGGGCATAAGCAGCTAGATCTGCCGCATCCCTCGCGCCACTGCTGAAAATCCCGGCCACGCCAAAAGGAGACACGCCAAATCGAGTTCAGGTCGCCAATGAGCCGTAATCCTGCTCGAAAGACACCTGGGATGACATCGAGCCGCCTTGCCGCGCCGACGTCCTCTCCGCCCGCAGACGAAAGTTTCGAATCGCCAAACCACGGTATGGTCTTGTCGGGCAGAGTGCGAGGGCCATGTCCTATGAAGATGCGCGAGGCCACGACATCGCCAAGACTCGCATCGACCCGCAGTGAGCGCGCCGCGAGAATCTTTTCCTCATGTCGCTCGTCTCGCAGTGCAAGCCCATAATTCGTCGATTGCAGAATTGATTTGCATGTCGGATCGTGGCGGAATATAAGCCGTAGTCTCGCCGCGACGCGTTCAACCGGACCGACCCGGGTGCCGCACATAGCGGGCAGGTAATGAACCGCATTGCGAAGGTGGAATGGATGGATAGCGGGCTCGGCGTGCGGCCGGTAAAGACATTGGCTATCGCGTGCATCCTTTACGCGCTTTCGATCATCCTGATCAATATCGCGCCATTCTTTGTCGGGCTCTACGTCGATACGCTTCACATAAGCTTGAGCGAAGCGGGGTTTGTCCAAACCATTGATCAAGCAGGCGGCATCATCGGGGCCGTCCTAGGCTTCTTTCTCATGCCGCGCCTCTCCTGGCGGACGCTGTCATTTTGCGCTGCGTTCGTGGCAACGATGGCCAATGCGGCAACGGCGTTGGCCGACAGTTACGTACTTCTGTGCCTGATCAGGTTTGTCGCAGGGTTTGCGGTAGTCCTGTTGACTACAGTCTCCGCATGCACCCTGGCCCGCGCGCGCGTCCCGGACCGTGCATTTGGGTTTGGACTGATGCTCGGCATGCTTCTTTCCGCCGTCGCGATCTGGGTGCTGGATGCGATAAGGACGGATTTTGGCTACAGCGCAAGCTTGGGATCGGGTGCTCTGTGGCTTTGCATCGCCGCGGGCCTTGCGCTGATGCTTCCTCGCGACCTGCGCGGGCGGACAGATAAGGCAGGCGCCTTCAGCGCCGACCCGGAACAGGCAAATATGCGCGTACTCGGCAAGGTCGGCCTCATCGCGCTGCTACTCTTTTCCATAAGCGCCAACGTCGGCTTCAGCTTTACCGAACGGGTAGGACTGGACAACGGCTTGGCGCCGAGCGCTATAGCCAGATCCTTCGCGATCGGCTGCATATTTTCCTTGGCCGGTTGCCTTTTGCCGACGATATTCGGTGCAGCTGGCGGGCGGATAAAATGGCTGTCTATAACGACTGCGTTTTTCATCATTGCACTTTGGCTCTTCTACACGGCCACAACAATTACCCTATATATTGTCGCCTTCTCCATATATCTTTCGGTATTCAATATGGGCCTTGCCTACTATATGTCCGTGGTAGCGGAAAATGATCCCGAGGAACATTATACGCGGGCGATATATATCGTAAATGTTACCGCTCAATCGCTTGGCCCCGCCATTGGCGCCCTGATACTGATAGGTTATCCTATCACCATTGTGTTCTTGATTGCTCCTATAACCGCAATAGGTGCCCTGCTCTTGGTAGCTTTTTATACATCGCGGCAGCCGCGCAATTTGCCGGCATCCCTCTAGATTGGCCGGAAGCGTGACTGGGACTTGGCGGGTCGCCCTAGTTCGGCGTGGCAATGGTTCAACTTTGGAAAGGTAAGATCATTGGCGAGTTCAAACGACCAGGATTTGGTCGACCCGGTAAAGATTTTTGACTTCGGCAGCACATCGATGCTCGATTCCTCCGATCTGTGGGCGACGCTCTAATGGCAGCGGCAGCTGATGATTCGACGCCCCACGGGTCCGGTGGCCGTTCATCGCCGCCGCATGCCGGAAAGTCCTTCTGGATTCGTGACTTTGGCGCCTATTCTTCAAATCCCGACCTGGATACGGATATACACTGCGACATCCTCGTCATCGGCGGTGGCATTGCAGGCCTTTCATCGGCCTGGCATGCCGCAAAAAGCGGCTTGGGCAAGGTTGTCCTGATCGAGAGCGAGGTCATCGGCTTCGGAGCGAGCGGCCGCGCGGCGGGCTGGATCATGCCCCAGTTCGGGATGGACCAATTGTCCATCCGCAAGGCATATGGCGTCGAGCGTTCCAGAGCGGCCTTCGCATATTGTCGGCGCGCAACCGCTTATACGCGCGAGATCATCGAGCAAAACGGCATCGAAAGCGATTATCGCGCGCCCGGCCTTATGCGGGTGGCCTTTGACGACCGTTGGGTGGACGATCTCCATGACCTGTATTCCACCTACCAGGATATCGGTGTGGATACGGTGTCATGGCTGACCGCACCGGACGTTCAGGCCCATTATAACGGAAATAGCAACTTCAAAGCGGCCATCTCCGACACGGACCTTGGCTTGCTCAACCCCTGCAAACAGGTGCGCGCGCTCAAGGCTCTGGCCGAAGCGGCGGGCGTTACGGTCTATGAAAACACCTCCGCGACACATATCGAGCGAAGGCCGGGCGGCGTATGGGTCATTACGCCGGGCGGCTCGATTCAGGCGAGCAAGGTGGTGATTGCCACAAATGCTTTCACGCACCAACTGCAAGGGCCAGTGGGCCGAGAACTCGCTTCGTACCAGGCGCCGGTATTCGCGCGCGGCGCGGTAACGGAGCGGCTTTCGGACAAGCAGTGGGCCGAAGTTGGCTGGGAGCAGGGTAATGCGATCGAGAGCTCGCTTGACCTGTTTCACTATATGGCGCCCACCGCCGACCAACGTATCCAGTTCTACTTCATCTATTATGGCGGCCATCCCGTTCGCAATGAGATGGAACCGGCGGTCAGCGCCAAGGGTTCGGACGTCTCGCTGGCACATCTGAAACGCATATTCCCGGCTCTCCGAGACGTCCGGTTGGAGCATAATTGGGGCGGGCACATGTCGGCCACGCGCGACATGGTCCCTCACTTGACGAGTATCGGTGATCAGCGCGTTATCTACATCGGCGGCTGCTGGGGCCATGGCCTTGCCATCAACCACCTGCATGGCCAGACAGTGGCAGACATGTTGGCGGAACGGTCAACGGACCTCACCGATTTCTGGATTGTCGACCGGAAGCCCAAGAGTTGGCCGGTCTGGCCTCTCGATTTTATCGGCAAGCAACTCGCCTGGTCTTTGCTCAAGCGCAAAGTGCGTAAGCAGATACGGGGGTCCATTTTCGAGGGATGCGACGGCGATCTCCAGGAATAAGGGCTGCCTGCGACGGGCAGCTTGTCGCCGACCAGGAGCGTCTGCCGCATCGTCTCCGGCAAAAGCCCCTCCCCCTCTCGCCGCGATCACACCGCGTGACGCACAACAAAACGGGTCGGATCCATCCCTTCACGCTCAAAAGGGAGCTTGAATCGCCTTTTTCCGAAAATGAAGCGATCCATTGACCACAAGCCTAACGCCTGCTCGCAAACTGGTCCCACCCGTTCGGGTCGCGGACGAAAGGTTTTTCGATCAAATAGTTAATATCGCCGATTGGCGTTTGGTCCATCTCTCGACCGAACCGATGACCTGAATGGACCGCATCAGCGACTGTGCCTGGCGCAAAACAGTCACCAATTGCGTGGACGGTGAACATCGGTGAGTTCTCTGCAACTGTTTTACGTAAATCGTGAAGCAAGCCGTCGTTCGGTGACCGTAGGCAGATCATAACCACAATCGCCGCGGGCAAACGGATTGCTTTGCCGGTATAGATACAATGAGCCTCCACCTCGTCGGCACCGATCTCGACCAGGCGTCTCGCTGTAACAAGCTTCACGCCGAGTTTAAGCAGGGTCTGGTGAACGGCCTCTCGCTCGGATGTATATTTGAGCAGCGGGGAAGGTTCCGGATCAGGGGTAAGGAGCGTGACATCCAGCCCTTGCTTGGCAAGCTTCTCGGCGATTACACCTCCAAGATAATAGCCTTCATCGTCATTTATAACGACCGGCCCTTCGATCGTCCGGCCCGCCATCACGTCATCGGGCGTGATGACGTGCGGCTGGTCCCAACCGTTGACGGGAAATCTGTTCGCTTTGCCGATTCCGTCCCGGTCCCATGTCGATCCGGTTGCGACGACTATCGTTGTGAAGTCGAAATCGGCCACATCGGAAGCTTGAATTTCGCTTCCGAGGTAAATGTCGACATTCGCCAGCTTATGGATCTGACCAATTCGATAATCGGCTACGCGCCGGTAGGTGGACAGACCGGGAAGCGCCGATTCAAGCACGGAGCGTCCACCCAGAAAATTGCTCCGTTCCGAAAGCGCAACAGAATAGCCACGCCTTCCAAGCGTGAGAGTCGCTTCGAGTCCTGCCGGGCCGCCCCCAATTACCAGGATGCGTTCATCGGACATTTTTGCCGGAACCCGCTCCGGGTGCCAGCCGCGCCGCCACTCTTCGCCGGTTGTCGGGTTTTGCGTGCAACGAATTGCGCCGCCCATATATTGCATGGAAAGGCACGTGTTGCAGCCTATGCACTCACGAATATCCTCGATGCGGCCTTCTTCTATTTTCTTTGGCAGAAAAGGGTCGGCAATCGACGGACGCGCCGCACCGATCAGATCGACCAACCCATTTTTGATGAGCGACACCATGCGATCTGGCGACGTGTATCTCCCGACAGCGACCACCGGCTTGCTTGTCACCTGTTTCACGAAGGCAGTGAATGGCTCCTGCCACCCTTCGTCGGCAAAGCGGGCAGTCATCACATCGAGATTGATGTTCTGAACATTGACATCCCACAGATCGGGCAGCTCGGCCAGCATCTCGACGACCCGCCGACCATCGCCGCTACAGGTGTAACCCGCATCGCCAAGGCCTTCGTCCACCCCAAAACGGACGGCAACGGCACAGTCGGATCCGATCTCTTCTTTGGTGTCCTCGATCAACTCACGCAAAAGCCTGGCGCGATTCTCGATAACGCCCCCATATTCATCCGTTCGCCGGTTGACACGCTGCGTAATAAAGTCGCCGGGCAAGCCCATCATGTGGCTTGCGTAAACATATACGATGTCGAAGCCGATATCGCGTGCGCGCCGGGCAGCAGCGCGGTGCCATCTTCTGACATCGCTGATATCCTGCTTGTCCATCTGCCGGACGACAGCTGGTACATCCATTGCCGGCCTGGGCGAGGCCGACATCGGGCGTTCTCTGGACATGCGGTTTCCGGCCAGGGCACCCTGATGGGTCAATTCGCACCCGGCAAGGGCGCCATGCTTTTGAACCGCCTCGACCATGAGCTGAAGCCCAGGCTTGTCATCGTCCGACCAGAGCCGCTCCCCACCGCTGGGGGACGAATCCGAAGAAGGATGGATCATACAGAGTTCGGTGTTCACGACGCCCCATCCGCCTTCGGCCTTTATCTCCCGAAATTTTGCGGTAGCGTGCGGAGAAAATGTACCAAGCGCCGTACAATGCGGAACCTGATAAAAGCGATTTTTGGTGGTCTTGGGCCCGATTTTCACGGACTCGAAGAGAATATCAAATCGTGGATCGCGCATCTTGCCATCTCCTTCTGTTTACCGTTCCCACCGGTCGCAAATATCCCCGGCAGACCAACGCCGCAGCCTAGTCACAGTGCCGACGATCTTTCCGCCATGGGGCGCCTCAGTGACGAGCAGCCCCGGTCAGTGAGCATATCAACCTGCAACCTTCGTGCCCCACCACCCCGCTACGGTAACTCGAGCCGATCCAGCCGCATCGTCGGCGCAGCGGTCGGCAGTCGCCACGACGGTGAGCAATCCTCGCGCTACTTCGCCGCAGATCAGTCCGATTACCGCTCAAAACGCGAAAAACGATAGGGTTTGGGATCAATGATCGGGGTCGAACCCATCAGTATATCGGCGGCAAGTTCGCCCGCCGCCGGAGCTGTACCGAAGCCGTGTCCCGAGAATCCAGAGCAGACAATCAATCCTGCAATTTCCGAAACCTGATCGATTACCGGCAGGGAATCGGGCGTCACATCCACTGTTCCTGCCCAAAGTTCCGCGATCTCGGCATCGTCGAATATAGGCCAGGCCGCGCGCAGTGCGACAAAGGCTTCGTGGATGGCGCCCTCGTCAACAGCGGGATCCTTGATTCTCATGCGCTCAAAGGGTGAAATTCTTCCGGATTTCCAACGACGAGGTAGCGTTAGGTCGTCGATGAAGTCGCGTCCGAACGCCAGACGCAGATAGCGGCCCTGCGATCGAAGCGACGACAAATATTTACGCCCAATAAGCAAATGATCGAACGTAATCGGGGCTTTGATGGCGCTGCGCTGGGTTATTACAAATCCACCGTCTGCGCGCTTGCGAAAAGAGAAATCCGGTCCGCCAACCGCGATCTCGGTGGGGCCATCCATGGGAACAGTGCGTGCCACGGAAACCGTGAGCGGCAGGGTCGGCAGGTCGATGCCGAGGTTCCCAAGGAAGCGCCGGGACCATAAGCCGCCTGCAAGCAGGACCGTATCGCAGCCGATTTCGCCGCGTTCCGTAACCACCCCGGTAACCCGCCCCGCAGAGCGGACGAGTGAGCGCACGGCACAATTCTCGACGATAATGGCTCCCATCGCCATTGCAGCGCGCGCAATAGCCGACGCCGCGAGCGATGGCTCGGCGCGCCCATCGGACGGCGTGTATATACCGCCGGCCCAATTTCCCCGCCCCCCAGGCACCAGTCGATCGATCTCGCCAGGGGTCAGAAGGCGCGAGTCGAGATCGAGAGGTTCCACGGAATGGATCCAGGCTTCATGAGCCTCCATTTCTGCCTCGTTCCTGGCAAGAAAAAGAATGCCCGCTTCTCGATAGCCGACATCTGTTCCCACCTTTTGCGGAAGGCGAGCCCAGAGGCGATCGGACGCGACGGCGAGGGGCATATCGGCCGGAGCGCGACTCGTCTTGCGAATCCAGCCCTGGTTGCGTGACGATTGTTCGCCGGCGACCACGCCCTTCTCAAGCACGATGACAGGAATACCGCGCTCACTGAGTGTAAGCGCCGCGACCAGACCGACAATCCCGCCCCCGATGATGACTACAGGAACGGAAGACGGAAAATCCTCACAAGTTTGTACGGGCGCGATATGGGGTGCCACCAGGCCATCTTTCAAGTTGAACCGCAGACTGACTATTGAGCAGCGCGGCGTATAACCAAATGGAAATCTATATGTTTTTCACTTCTATATTGCTCTTCGAAGCCCCTCTGTAAGCAGTGACTTCGACCTCGACCTTATAGTCTTTCGAGCTGAGCGGCGGACAGGTCAGAGTCATCGCCGGATCGATACCGCGAAACCGCTCTCCAATCTTGGCCATGACGGCCGACGTATCGGAGGGGTTCTGAATGAAGATGCGCGAGGCCACGACATCGCCAAGACTCGCATCGACCGCCAGCAGCGCGCGCTCGATATTGGCCAGCACCTGCTCGGTTTGTTCGGTGACGTCTTCCGGAATCTCCTGTGTCAGAGGATTGCGCCCCGCGGTGTTGGAAACGAAGATCCAATCATCGACGCTGACGAGCCGTGAGTAGCTCGCCAGGTCCTCATATCGTGAACCCGTTTTGAGCTTCAAAATCTCGACCATATTAACTCCAATTCAAAAGGACAGATAATGCTGCGGAAACCAGAGAGGCGCAGCCGACGCTGCGGGGTCAGCGCAAGGCTGGCACATCCCAAAGATTGAGCGACTGACCGACACCGCGCGCAAGGGCGTTGCGATAAACGACGGTGCCCCAGGCAACATCCTCGACTGGCATTCCGCCAACAGACAAGATGATGATTTCCTCGTCGTTCTGCCGACCCGGGGCCTCCCCAGCTACGATGCGACCAAGATCCTCAAGATCTTCTTTCTCCATCCGTCCACTGGCAATCATATCCATGAACTTTACACCGATAATCGGTATAATGTTGTGCGCAGGCTTGGGCAGTTCATCAAACCAGGCTTCGTAGAGACCGGTGTTGTCGACGACCTTTCGGACGTCTTTAGTCCCCATCGCCTCGTCAATCTCACAGCTCGATGGCATCGCCAGAAACGCGCCCGGCTTCACCCATTCGCGGTTGACGATAGGATAAGTCGAAGGGTCGCCCGCCGCGCCCGAGCCACAAAAACTAACTATATCGGAACCGCGAACAACAGCCTCTATCGTATCAACCACCTCAATGTTTGTGACCTGCGGCATGTCCGACTTTAACCAATCGAGGAAACTTTCAAGACTCGCTTTCCCCCGCGCCTTGATCTTGATCGTGTCGATCTTAGGACAGACGGCACGCAGCGCCATGAGTGTTGTCTTGCCCATGACACCCGGGCCTAAAAGCCCGAAAACCTTTGCGTCTTTTCGCGCAAGATGACGTGCCCCCACGCCTGGGATCGCTCCGGTCCGGTAAGCCGATAAGAGATTCGCTGACATGAAGGCGAGCGGGGCAGCGGTATCGGCGTCGTTGAGTACGAAAGTGAGGATCGAACGCGGCAAACCCTTTTCCCGGTTTTCGAGGTTCGATCCATACCATTTCACGCCTGCGGTCCGGAAACGGCCGCCAAGATAAGCGGGCATTGCCATGAAACGGCGGTCAGCAGTTCCCTTTGGCATGTCAGGAAACGGCGAGCTTTCTGGAAACAAGACCATCGCCCCATGGGAATCGTTGTTCGCCCCTGCCATGCGGTAATCCCCATGCCATAACAGGCTGAACATTTCCTCCATGGTGTCAACGCACATTGCCATATCGGTAACACCAGCTTTGATCATGTCTTGCTCTGACAGATACAAGAAATCTATTTTTGCCGATCCGGTCATTATTTTGCTCTCCAACTCACTCTCTCATTCGACTCAACACCATTGGAAAGCATGACACCTTTCATGCTTTCAACAACAGACATCAAACAAGACACCACAGGTCGTGGGCCGACCAATTTTTCCTTCCAAAGGGAAAATTGCTCAGCGGCCCCACATCTGTCGCCTCCGGACCGATCAGCGCGGCACATCACCCAGTCTCAATCCCACAAGAAAATTATATTATACAATCGAGGAATTTAAACTGGTGTCAATCAAAAAGTCAGCGATGGGCCATCGGTCGGACGGCGCGGACTGCCGACTTTTTCCTCTGATTGGGAGATCCTCCACAAGTCGATGAAGGTTCCCATTACGCCAAACGGCCGAACTTAAAAGGCCCTGCAGCGCCACTTTTTAGGCCTTGTGTACGATCATATATTCTTCGCGCTGGATATGTTAGTTCGCTCTACACACATTTCCATCGGAATCGATGTTGGAAAAGCGCGCAATGCGACCACAGTCGCGGATGCAGAACGTGGCGGCGAAGTGCGTTTCATCGGTGAAGTTGACGCATCACCCGATGCGATTCGGCAGGTCTTGCAGCGGATTGCCGCAAAGTACGACGTGGTACATTTCTGCTATGAGGCAGGCCCGACGGGGCACGAATGATATCGCCTGATTACCAAGCTGGGACATCGACACATCGAGATTGAAACAGGTTTCATGGCTTGAATATCTCCCGACTCGCAGCAAACGGAAAGGCGGATGATGCCATTTTTCGCCATCGCGACGCATCGACTATCAGTTGACCTATATAATTGTCTTTATGAGGAATTATACAATCTTTCAGTTGTTGAATTGGCGGTCAATTAAGCTCGACTTTCCAAAGAATCTGATGGGATGATATCACTTTATTTCACGGATTATCATATATTTAGTCTCCATTCTTGCGCTCACCTACGGGCCAAAAATGCCATCTCTATGCTCCTAGAAAATATCTGCGATTGACGAATTTAGTTGCGAATGGCACGAGAGATGCTACAAATTCCAACACATATGCTGTAAAACAAACTGTGCGGAAGAGCGTCGCAGCCGATCCGGCGCTGGGCTAAAAGCGCGCGAATATATGCCCCTTTGGACGATGTATCAAAAGTGCGGCATTTTGCGGACAGCTTGAGCGACGGATGTGCGCCAACCAGCCTGGGTTGTCAGGCGCGCAATCGGGTAATTGATGCAAGAGTTAGGTAAACCATGTACGCTTATAAAATGCTCATCGATGGACAACTGGTTGAGGGCGCGAAGACCATTGAAATCGTCAATCCCGCGACGGCCGAGCCCTTCACGACTGCCCCCGTAGCGGACGAAGACCAGCTCAACGCCGCCGTGGCGGCTGCGCGACGCGCTTTTCCCGCCTGGGCAGCAACATCCTGGAGCAAGCGTCGGGATTGTCTCCTGCTGTTCGCGCAACGGCTTGAGGAAGAGGCCGATCACTTTGCGCGTCTGCTTGTCAAAGAACAGGGCAAACCCCTGGCAGAGGCCCGGTTCGAAATTGGTGCCGCGGTGCAGGGGATACGCTATTACGCCAGCGTCGAACTGCCTGCCGAAACGAGAAGCCATGCAAATGGCAGCTACCAGATTGAGCGCCGCCCGCTGGGCGTCGTTGCGGCGATCACGCCTTGGAATTATCCATTGATCCTGGCAAGCAACAAATTCGGCCCTGCCCTGCTGACCGGAAACACCGTGATATTGAAGCCTGCGCCGACCACGCCGCTGACAAGCCTTGAATTGGGCCGGCTGGCGTGCGAGATTTTTCCCCGGGGCGTGTTCAATGTCATTGCTGACGATAACGATCTTGGCTCGCGCCTCACCAGCCACCCCGACATCGCCAAGATCTCCTTCACAGGCTCGACCGGCACCGGCAAGCGCGTCATGCAAGGCGCGGCAGAGACATTGAAGCGGGTGACGCTGGAACTGGGCGGAAATGACCCGGCCATCGTCCTCAAGGACGCCGATGTGGAGGGCGCGGCGCAGGGTCTCGCCGCCACCGCGTTCCTCAACGCGGGCCAGATCTGCGCAGCGCCCAAACGCCTTTATGTCGCCGACGAGATTTACGACGCTTTTTGTGAACAGCTGGTCGCGGCAGCCAAAGCATTAAAGCTCGGCGCGGGGGACGAAAACGGGGTCACTCTCGGCCCCATCCAGAACAGCCTGCAGTTCGATAAAGTACGCGAGATTATCGAGGAGGCGGCATCCCATGGCAGGGTCCTGACCGGCGGTCATACCGCCAAGCGTCCTGGCTTTTTCATAGAGCCGACGGTGATCGCCGATCTCGACGACGAGGCCAGGCTGGTCGCCGACGAACAGTTTGGGCCTGTGGTGCCGGTTCTACGCTTTTCTGATGAGACGGATGCGATTTCCCGGGCCAACGTCGGCCCCTACGGCCTCGGCGCTTCTATCTGGTCGCGCGACATCGATCGCGCTCGCGCGCTCGCGCGCGAACTCGAAGCCGGCTCGGTGTGGATCAATCAGCATGTCGCCATTTACCCCGACATACCTTTCTCGGGCGCGAAGCAGTCCGGTGTCGGAACGGAGGGCGGCATTGAAGGCGTGTGCGAATTCACCCGCCTCCAAGTGATCAATGCCGCGACATGATGGACTGGGGATTGAATAATGGAAAAGGGGGATGCCGTGATCAGGAATTCGGATGAAGAACTAACGATGACGAACCGGCCCGTCGACCGGCGTTCACTGATAAGGTTCGGCGCTGCCGCAGCTGGCGCGGTTGCGCTGGCGAGCTGCGCAAAGGAAAATCCGGGGCGCGAGACACGCGATGGCGGCGGCGAAGGCGGCCCTTATGATGTCGCCGTCATCGGCGCGGGTTATGCCGGCATCACGGCCGCGCGCGACCTTGCCGCCAAGGGCTGGCGCGTGGTCGTGCTGGAAGCGCGGCCGCGCATCGGCGGACGCACTTTCACCAGTGAGTTTCTCGGCCGCCCAGTGGAATTGGGAGGATCGTCCGTCCACTGGGTACAGCCGCATGTCTTCACGGAAATGCAGCGCTACGGCTTCGACTTCGAAGAAGTGCCTCTCTACGATCTCGACGCATCCTATATCATGACGTCGGATGGAGCCGTCCACAATGTGCCGCCCGCGAAGTTCGACACCCTTTACAACGACGCGTTCAACAGATTCTGCGCCAACTCGCGCACATTGTTTCCACAACCATACAAGCCCTTCGCCAACCCCGAAGTTCTGAAGATCGATGACATCTCGGCAGCTCAGCACCTTGCGTCGCTCGGCCTCGATCCGCTGGGGAAAGCGGCATTGAGCGCAGAACTCGTACTCTATGCCGGTGGCCCGACATCAACATTCAGCTATGCAAGTTTCGTCAAACTTTTCGCTCTCGCGGCGTGGGATCCTTTCACCTTCACTGACTCGGAGAAGCACTGGCATATCGCCAATGGCGGAACCGCTGCATTGGCCAAGGCAATCCTTGACGACAGCAAGGCCGATGTGCGGCTCGGCACTGTGGTCAAAGAAGTAGAACAGAGAGATAAGGGCGTCACCCTCAGGACTGCCGACGGACAAACAGTCGAGGCAAGAGCTGCTGTCTTCACTCTACCTACCTCTGTCTATCCAGACATCAACTTCAAGCCAGGACTGTCGTCCGCCAAACGTGAATTTATCGCCCATGGCGATAGCGCCGACGGCGCCACGATGTACATGAAAGTAAAAAACAACCTCGGTAACACGTTTGCCTTTTGCGATGATCCCAACCCGTTGAACGCAATCCAGACCGAGGAATTCGGTGACGACGGCACGATCCTGAAGGCGACGCTCGGTCGGCAATCGCTGATCGACATGAACGATCTAGATGCTGTCGGTGCGGAACTGCGAAAGATCCATCCCAATGCGGAAATCACCGACATCGCACCCTATAATTGGGTCAAGGATCCGTTCTCGAAACAAGCATGGCCGGCCTACAAGGTCGGATGGTTCAAAAAATACAAGGACATGGCAAAAGCCGAAGGCCGCCTGTTCTTCGCCGGCTCCGCTACTGCCGACGGCTGGCACGAATACATTGACGGCGCGGTGGAAAGCGGAATTCGCGCCTGTCGGGAAGTCACTGAAAAGCTTGCGCGTGAGGAGGCGGCAAATGGATAAAGCTCATATTGGCAAATTTAGGCTGGCGCTCTTGTCGGCACTGTGCCTGGCCGGAACGGCTGCTTGTTCCGAGCCTGCGGAGGATAGTAAAGACAGCAACCCCGGAGCCAGCGTTGAGGCGACCTCGTCGACCCCCGCTGCTGGATCAAGCGACTATGCGACGCTGGCCGCCGATGCGGGACAAGTCGAAGCGGGCAAGAAACTGTTCAGCAACTGCGCGGTGTGTCATTCGGTCGATCCCGGCAACCCTTCGCCAGCAGGTCCGAAGCTCATAGCGGTGGTCGGTCGCAAGATCGGCGGAGCAGAAGATTTCCGCTATTCGCAGGCGCTGAAAAATGCCGATGGCTCATGGACTCCAGAGAAGCTCGACGTGTTTCTGAAGGATCCGATGGCGGCTTATCCGGGCACCTCGATGGCCTTTGGGGGGCTTGCGAAGGAGGCAGATCGCAAGGCGATCATCGCATATCTTGCAAGTATTCAACCGAAATGACCCCCACCGGCGCAATGAAGCTGTCGGCCCCATTCGTCGAGCGATTGGACGATTCCCGCTTATGATCCTCAACAAAATCTTAGCCGATTTTAGCACCAAATTTGTGATGAAAGTTTCAAAATGAAAAGCCTATCTGAAATTGTCAGTTCCTTCATGGGGACGTTCAACACCGGTGATTTTGGGGCGATGCTGGAATTCTTTTCGGAGGGCAGCGTCTACATCGATCCATACGGCGTCGAACATAACGGGGTTTCCGCCATTGGGGATGCGCTCGCGCCCAGCTTTGAGGTATCCGATAGCAAGTCCCATTATCAGATTACATCGACCATTATCGATGAAGGCCAATCCATGGCGCTTGTTACTTGGACTTTGGTCATAACTGCCCCGGACGGAACAAAATCCGCGATCGACGGCCTGGATATACTTCACGTCCAAGATGGCAAGATTGTGTTGAAGAATGCCTTCTGCAAGGCGAACGAACTCACCATTCGGAAGGTCGCTTGACGCCGCCTAATTCTCGACGGGAAATCGCCCGGGAACCTTGCTGTATTTGAAATCGCCGATCCCTTTCAAGGGCAGGATTGCATTTGAGGAACTCCGAAAACCAGCATCCAGGCGGTCATTGATTGTTAATTTGCCGATGGAGCGACTTATGCGAGATCCACGCTACGACATCCTCTTTGAACCCGTACAAATCGGACCGGTCAAGACCAAGAACCGATTTTACGTTGTCCCGCACGCGATCAGCATGGGGATGTCGTCAATGGATGAGATGGTCGCCTACCGAAAAACGCGCGCCGAAGGCGGCTGGGGGGTGGTCTGCATTGAAGAAACGATGATCCACGAAACGTCGGATCACGCCCCCCTGCCCGATCCGTGCCTGTACAATGACAAGCATATCGAGCCAATCTCGCGCATTGTCGCGGCCGTGAAGGAACATGGGGCGTTGGCTGGGGTCGAGTTGGCTCACGCCGGCGCGTCGGGACCGGCAGCCTACTATCGCGAGCATCCGCTGTCTCCAACAGCCAAGTTTCCTCACTATTTTTACAATCCGATTTCCGCCAGAACAATCGACAAGCAGGACATCGCCGATTTCCGGCGCTGGTATCGCGATGCGGCAGTCCGTGCGAAGACAGCGGGATTCGACATCATTTATGTCTATTGCGCGCACAATCTGTCGCTGTTGCAGGACTTTCTCGATACCAAGACAAACAAGCGAACCGACGAATATGGCGGCGTGTTCGAAAACCGCGTGCGCTTGCTCCGGGAAACGCTATGCGACGTAAAGGACGCGGTCGGAGATAGCTGTGCGGTCGCCGTTCGTTTCGCCGTGGAGGATCGACGCAGAGTATCGAACATCACCGCGCAGGAAGACGGACGCCGGGTTGTGGAAGCCTTGGCCGATGTTCCTGATCTTTGGGACGTCAACGTAAGCGATTGGCCGTGGGATAGCGGCAGTAGCCGCTTCTTCGAAGAAGGCCAGCAGGAACCGTTTATAGACTTCGTGAAGAAGGTGACGAACAAGCCGGTGGTCGGCGTTGGGCGCTTCACGTCCCCCGACGCCATGGTAAGCCAGATCAAGCGCGGCATTCTGGATCTGATCGGCGCCGCCCGCCCCTCCATTGCCGATCCATTCCTGCCGAACAAGATTAATGAGGGACGCCACGACGATATTCGCGAATGCATCGGGTGCAACGCTTGCACCGCGGAAGTCATGACGTCCGTGCGGATCCGCTGCACGCAAAATCCCTCTGCCGGTGAAGAGCATCTGATGGGCTGGCATCCCGAAAATGTGCCACCGGCGGACGACCCCGACAAGAATATTCTTGTTGTGGGTGGAGGGCCTGCCGGACTGGAAGCTGCTCACACACTCGCCAAGCGCGGTTATCAGGTTTCGATTGCCGACGCAGGATCCGAATGGGGCGGTCGCCTTGTGCGCGAGCGCAAGATGCCGCGCCTAAGCACTTGGGGGCGCGTGGTCGACTATCGCGTCGGTCAGCTCCAGACGATGGTGAATGTGAACATGTACCTCGACAGCATGTTGACCGCTGAGGACGTCGCCGGTTTCGAGGCTGACCACGTCATTGTGGCGTCAGGTGCAACATGGCGTGGGGACGGAGTCGGCCGCAATCATGATGAGCCGATACCAGGACATGAGCTGCCCCATGTTTTCAATCCCGAAAACATACTGGACGGCAAGCTGCCAAGCGGCGACGTCATCGTGTATGACGAAGATTATTTTTACATGGCCACGGTGGTCGCGGAACGTCTCGCTCGTGCCGGCTGCAAGGTTACATATGTTACGACCGCAAGCGATCCCGCGCCTTGGACGTTAAACACGTTGGAAATGGTCCACGTCATCAATTCCATGAACGAAATCGGCATCGAAATTGTCGTCGGCACTTCGATCGTCAGCATTTCAGAGGGCAAAGTCGTAACCAGCCGCCTGCTCACCGGCGCCGAACAAGTCCGACCTGCTGATGCGGTGGTATTGGTTACCGGTCAGGTTTCCGACGACAATCTCTATCATGAACTTGTCAAAAAACGCGAAGCCGGAGAAATAGCCTCCTTGGAGCGCGTCGGCGATTGCCTTGGCCCGGGACAGATCGCCCAAGCCACCAGAGATGGCCGAAAGGCCGGCATGCAATTTGGGGGGCTAGCGCGGTGAGAAAATGGACTGACACCCGTTCACTATGTTCTGTGACATAGGGCAAGTCGCTTGTTAGTTTCGCCCGTGAGCCAACTCAAAAATGTAGTTGCATGCTTATGAATAATTTTTGGCTGTCCAACACATTGATTTCGTAAATTTTCCGAACTTGCGCTGCCGATCTGGCTTCAAAGGTTTCATGAGACGAAATCCTGCAACATCGCTTCCATCATCCAGGCCCAATCCTAAAACGGATTTTTCCGGCTCAAAACGATCCAGAATTCCTGGTTCAGTTCAAGCTAGCGCCAGAGTGGCTTCGGGGAAGCGCCAATTTTGGAAGATGCTCGAAACTCGGAATCTTTGACCGAGCGGCAGAAATCGGCTAGTTTCGCCTTTGGATAATCTAAAGCGATGAAGCACGAACCGTCTTCTTACATTGGTATTGGTGTTGATTACCGCTGAGAGTTGACCCGGGAGGGATATAAATTTCCGTCGAGAACTGACCCATGTTTGAACCACCTCTGGACGCAGGTTTGGAGGCAACATGGAGTGATCTACATGGCATTATTGAGTGTAATCCGGCGCTGGCATTTTCGTGAAGGGATGGCGATCCGCGAGATTGAACGGCGTACAGGCTTGTCTCGGAACACGATCCGCAAGTATTTGCGTGAGCACACGGTCGAGCCGAAGTTCAGGGTTCCTGACCGACCCAGCAAGCTGGACCCGTTTGCCGAGAAGCTGACCGGTTGGCTGCGGATAGACGCGACCAAGTCCCGCAAGCAGAAGCGGTCTGCCAAGCAGATGCATGCGGACCTGGTGTCCCTTGGCTTTGACGGTGGTTATGGCCGTGTCGCAGCGTTCGTGCGGGCATGGAAGACGGACAGGCAACGGGACGCCCAGGCCAGCGGACGCGGTACATTCGTGCCGCTGGTGTTTGCGCCAGGAGAGGCGTTCCAGTTCGACTGGAGCGAGGACTGGGCGATCATTGCGGGCAAGCAGACCAAGCTGCAGGTTGCGCATACCAAGTTGTCACACAGCCGGGCCTTCACCGTTCGGGCATACATGCTCCAGACCCACGAGATGCTGTTCGATGCGCTGACCCAAGCCTTCCGTGTACTGGGTGGTGTGCCCCAGCGCGGGATCTTCGATAACATGAAGACCGCAGTTGATCGGATCGGTTCGGGCAAAGCGCGGCAGATAAATGCGCGCTTCGCGGCGATGGCTAGTCATTACCTGTTCGAGCCGGAGTTTTGTAACCCTGCATCGGGTTGGGAGAAGGGGCAGGTTGAGAAGAACGTGCAGGATGCGCGCCGCCGCTTGTGGCAGCCGATGCCCAGCTTCCCCGATCTCGAGACGCTCAATGCATGGCTTGAGGTGCAGTGCATAATGCAATGGAGCCATATCCAGCACGGCAGCTTGTTCGGCACTGTTGCCGATGCCCATGCCGAAGAGGTTACCAGTCTGATGCCGCTAGGCCGTCCCTTTGACGGCTTTGTCGAGCACACCAAGCGGGTATCTCCCACCTGCCTGGTGACGTTCGAACGCAACCGCTACTCTGTGCCGGCATCCTTTGCCAACCGGCCTGTGTCCTTGCGGATTTACCCGGACCGGATCGTCATTGCCGCCGAGGGACGGGTCTTGTGCGAGCATGGCCGGATCATTGCGCGATCGCATCATCTGCCGGGGCGGATCGTCTATGACTGGCGGCACTATCTGGCAGTAATCCAGCGCAAGCCCGGTGCACTACGCAACGGCGCGCCGTTCATCGAGATGCCCGATGCGTTCCGCCAGTTGCAAGGCCATCTTCTCAAGCGTGTCGGTGGTGACCGTGAGATGGTCGAGATATTATCGCTGGTCCTCCAACATGACGAACAGGCGGTGTTGTGCGCCGTCGAGCTCGCGCTGAAGGGAGGCGTGCCGACCAAGACTCACGTTCTCAACATCCTGCACCGGCTGACCGACGGCAAGGCGCCGCCGGTTGCACCGATCGACGCGCCGCAGGCCCTGCGTCTTACACAGGAGCCGCGTGCCGATGTCGGCCGCTACGATAACCTGCGGGAGCTGCGCGCATGAGCGGTCTTGGGCGTCATGATCCAGCAAGCGCTGCCGTCGAGGTCATGTTACGCGGCCTCAAGATGTATGGCATGGCTCAGGCAGTCGGGGAGCTGATCGAACAGGGAGCGCCCGCGTTCAAGGCCGCCGTGCCGATCCTCTCCCAGCTGCTCAAGGCAGAGATGTCCGAACGCGAGGTCCGGTCTATCGCTTACCAGATCAAGGCGGCCCGGTTCCCGGCTTACAAGGATCTGGCGGGGTTCGACTTTGCATCCAGCGAGGTAAATGAGGCATTGGTACGCCAACTCCATCGCGGCGAGTTTATCGATGGCGCGCATAATGTCGTGGCCTTGGGCGGCCCCGGCACGGGTAAAACGCACATCGCAACAGCTCTGGGCGTCCAGGCGGTCGAGCATCACCGCAAAAAAGTGCGGTTCTTCTCCACGGTCGATCTGGTCAACGCGCTTGAGCAGGAAAAAGCCATGAACAAGGCAGGCCAGCTTGCCGAACGCCTGCTGCGTCTCGACCTCGTCATCCTCGACGAGTTGGGCTACTTACCGTTCAGCCCGTCCGGCGGGGCGCTGCTGTTCCACCTGCTGAGCAAACTCTACGAACGCACCAGCGTCGTCATCACTACTAACCTCAGCTTCTCCGAATGGGCCGACGTGTTCGGCGACGCAAAAATGACCACCGCCCTCCTGGACCGGCTCACGCACCATTGCCACATCCTCGAGACCGGCAACGACAGCTTCCGGTTCCGTGCGAGCTCTGCCACCCCCAAAACACGAAAGGAAAAATTACCCGCTTGACCCAAGCCCCGCATCGCGGGACATAACAACTACCCGGGTCACTTCTCGATGAAAATCCCGGGTCAACTCTCAGCGGTAATCAACACAGATACCTACTGACCATTTTATTCCTTCAGACAGCTTACAGTCTGAGGGTTGGCCGGACTTCACCGTCAAAGCGCTGGCCGATTGGAATTCTAGCATTACACCTGCCCCTAGCACCCCAGTCGATGATTGTTGTCTTGTTGCAGCGTTACCGAGCATATCGGGATTAGTAGGCAGGAAAAGTGATTGGCGACTTGTCGTCCATGAGACCGGCGGCATCTGGCAGGAGCCGATGCGTGCCCTTGTGTTGCGCCTGACCGTGAATGAGCTAGGTCGTTCAATTGCGCATAGCATTGCCCGGCACATGGCAGCCACGAATATCTCGGCGAGGTTTGCATCGTTTGATCAACTCAACGAGTATCGCAGTTTGCTGAACGACGTCGGGCTTGATTGCAATATGCATGTGCGCAGCCTTGCGGAAGCCTTTTACCCGATTGATCTTGCCGAGGAGGCATTCTCGATATTTGGCGTGACCGATTTCCCATTCGAAGTTTCCGAAGACGTCGATATTGGGAGCATGTTTCTGGCGATCATGGCGCCAAATTGTTCGGAGCTTTGACCCCTGAGCATCAGACACTCTTGCACCACACATGTCGGATGTAATTCGGATGCTTAAGGGCATGCCGCGTGCCTTCGCTCGCATGCTTGGTGCAATATACTAGCTACACTGCATGCTTTCTTTAATGCGGTTTGATCAGCTGTTGCTTAGATAACTGCATCAGCCTGAATTCGCGATTACGACACCACCGATAGATTGACGATGGGTCGGCGAACAATATTGTCTGATCCATTGCGCAACCGCGGATATATGAAGGGCTCGGATATTAGCTTGCGTACCGAGCACTGTCGGATGAATGTCCGATGTGTGGCCCATGGCTAGCGCCACAACACCCCTACCACAGCAATAAACACCAAGCAAAAATGGTTCGTAAAATTATCGGCTAAACCACTGAAAGTGTTACAATTATATCTCGTCAAAACACGTCCTATACGCTCTGCCGCCCCACCAACAGGATTAACGATCGCAACTTATGAGGCAAAATTCGCCCTAAAGACGAACTTATGCGGCGAATCTGCTCCCCATATGGGGCAAACCGCTTTTCGCCAACCTAGCGTTTTCGCGATTTACCCCACGCATTCAGAAGACTTTTGGGGCGAGCGACACCCTTATTCGGCTTCGCGTATTTCGGCGCCGGGCCCGTTCTTCAATATAGACTCGATCGCCTTTTTGGCGCTCGCTTTGCTGGAATAGCCTTCGGTCCAGAAAATAGCTTCGCTGTTATATTTGAAATAGGCGACATGCTCGCCTTTCTTGTTCTTTTTGATTTCGAAATAATGTGCCATGAAATCCTCCTCTTACCGGGCCGGTGAGGCCAGTTGGTCACGAACCCGGGGCGAACTTAACATAACGTCTAAAGACCGTCGAATCCGGGCAAAGCCAACCTTAGCCAGCAACAATCCGTTGCCAAGTAAATCAGTGTAAACGGTCGGGAAGATAGACGTTGCCATCGACATTTGGTGGCGGCGCGACGGCTTCGGAAAGCATTGAGGCCGCGAGCATTGCAGCAGCGGGAGCCGTCTGGATCCCAAAACCGCCTTGCCCTGCCAGCCAGAAGAAGGATGGAGTAACAGGGTCGTGGCCGATCACGGGCTTGCGGTCAGGCGCAAAGCTTCGCAGTCCTGCCCATTTATGTTCGACGCGCCGAATGTCCCAGTCGACCACTTCCTGCAAACGCGCGATGGCAAGGGCGACATCCAGTTCCTCCGGCGCGGTATCACATGGCGGCGTTGGCGTTTCGTCATGGGGACTAAGCCACAACGTCCCGCCACTGTCCGGCTTGAAATAGAAGCTGCCATCCAACCCGATGACGAGTGGCAGATTGGCAGGAGCAGCCGGGGACACGGACAATTGAGCAATTGTTCTGCGATAGGGTTGGATGCCGAGCGGCCTGACTTGTGCCAATTGCGCCACCTCGTCAGCCCATGCACCTGCCGCATTGACAATCATGTCTGCGGTAAAGGACGCGCCAATCGTGGCTAAATGCCAACGCCCCGCATTCCACTGCGCAGATTGCACCCTCGAATTGCATTGCAGGATGACATTCTGCCGCTTTGCCTGTCGCAAATAAGCGCCGTGCAAACCGCCAACATCAATATCGCAGCAATCAGGTTCCCATAGGCCCGACGTCCAGGCTGGCAGCAGTCCCGGCACGTGCGCTTCGATACCCTGACGATCAAGCCGTTCAAACCGGACACCGCTATCGGCAAAATCCGTCAACAATGCATCGGCCAGCAAATGATGCGCATCCGTTCCCAAATGCAGTGCCCCGCGCGGATGCATCAGGGGGCCTTCATGGAAGGCGCTCGGCGGATTTGCGAGAAACGGACCGGAAGCGGTGGTCAACGGCTGAACGGCCGGACCACCATAGCTCTCATCCCAAAATGCTGCGGAACGCCCCGTCGAATGATAACCGGGATGCGCCTCAGCTTCGATCAGCAAAACAGACTTGTGCGCCGAAATCTCGGCAGCAAGGCTGGCGCCCGCTATTCCGGCGCCGATAATGGCAATATCGAAATCGCTCATTTGACTGGGGCGTGCATGTCCAAAAAGGCGTCGATACGCGAAAGGCATTGATCCCGAACGGCGTCCACTTCGCGCAAAAGCTCATGTGCGGCTTCTTTCCCGAAGATGAGTGTCTCGGCGTGCGGCAGGCGCTTGCTGTCCTTGATAATCCGGGGCGTGCTGACCAGTTGGTCGGCCGTTGTTGCGAGAAGCAAAATGGGTGTCTGCACCTTCTCAAGCATAGCGGGGCGATCAAGCAAGCGGATCGAATCTATGGCGCGTTCGATCCAGTGCCAACTCGGCGGGCCTAATTTTACCTCAGGGCGTAAGGCCCACCACGCAAGCTCATCCTCGTAGCGGTCCTTGTCACCTGTCAGTATTTTGCCGCGATCATGCATGGGCGATAATGGCTTCTCGCTCACCTTCCAGGCGGGCAGCTCGTCTCTGCCGATGCTGCACATCATCTTCGCAAAGGTATGGTTCAACCAAAGCGGCAGTCCTGCCGTCTGGATGCCGAGCATGGGCGCGCTCATTGCTACGGCATCAGGATCGATAGCCTTTTCCACCAGCGCGCGCATGGCCAATTGCCCACCCATGCTGTGCGCCAACACGACGTGAGGACCGGGCGTTTCGGCTTTCCACCGCGTCCAAAAATAACGCAGGTCGGCAATCCAGGTTGAAAAATCATCGATATGACCGACTTCAGGATCGGCAAGCAGCCGCCCGGACGCACCCTGCCCGCGCCAATCAACCGATGTCACCCTCCAGCCGCGCGCGGCATAATACGCGAGCGTCTCAAGATATTTCTCATAATGATCGCCGCGCCCGGGCAGGAACAGCATCGATCCACGCGGTTCATGTCCCCCCGCCCAGTCTATCCGGCGGATCGACCAGCCATCTTCGGCGGTCCAGAGGCTTTCGGTAGCATCCGACGGGATTGCGCGTCGGTCCATGTGAATTTTCTGGGCGTGCATGGTTACCTTTTAGCAAGCTTTGATGGTTAATGCTTGGCAAATGAACGGTGAAGCACTCACTTACGCACTAGTTGGGGGATTGGCAATTGCGCTGATTTACTCCATCTATACCGACGTACGATATCGCTTAATTTTCAACAGGATAACATTGCTTATCGCGTTGGCGGCTCCTGCTTATTGGGCTGCAACAGGCGGTTTCAACCTGCCGGAAATTGGCCTCCACCTTCTCACCGCCACGATTGTTTTCATCTTCTTCCTGATTGCCTTCCGTTTTGGGGCGATGGGTGGCGGAGATGTCAAGCTTTTCGCGGCTTTGGCGCTGTGGTGGCATTGGATCGATGTGGTCCGGATGGTTCTTTATGCCTCGATACTCGGGGCCTTGGTAACCATTGTTTTTGTGATGATTCACAAGGCAAAACAACAAGATGGTAGGGCACGCATACCCTATGGGGTCGCGATAGCCCTCGCCGGCTTGTGGATAGCCGGTGAACGGATTTTTAACCATTTTACGTGAAATAGCATTCTTCAATCAGGGGACCTTTCAGGGGACAGTTCGTCATGGATAGGAAAAAAGTCATATTGCTGGTGGCCGCGCTTTTCATCGCCGCCATTACCGCCTTCATGGCGCGCAGCATGTTCACCGGAGCAGCTGCGCCACAAGCGGCAGCAGCCAAACCGGTCGAAACCGGACCCAAGGTCATGGTCGCGACCAAGGCATTGCCGGTTGGTACAATCATCACCGCCGATAGCTTCCGCTATCAGCCATGGCCGAAAGAACTGGTCGAGGACGCCTACTTCATCGAAGGCCCCGGCGGCACCTCTGGCCCTGATGGTGCAACTGCATCGCCTGGCGTCACACCTGAAGAGCTGGTTGGCACCGTTGTACGCAACGCCATCACGGCAGGTCAGCCCATCACCAAGGGTTCTTTGGTGAAGCCGGGTGATCGCGGGTTCCTCGCTGCGGCGCTTGGCCCTGGCATGCGCGCTGTGACCGTTCCTGTGTCGGCATTGACCGGTGTTGCAGGCTTTGTGTTCCCCGGTGACCGCGTCGACCTTGTATTGACCCAGAATATCGCAGGCCCTGGCGGCCCGCCGCTGAAGGTATCCGAAACAATCCTGCGTAACATGCGCGTTCTGGCAACCGATCAACGCTCTACAAATGCTGTGGATGCCGAAGGTAAAACCGTCGTCCGCAAATATAAGCTTGTTACGATGGAAGCGACCCCATCGATCGCCGAACGAATCACGGTTGCCCAGTCTATCGGAACGATCAGCCTTTCGCTTCGTTCGCTCGCAGACAATGCAGCGGAACTTGAGCAAGCTTTGGCTTCGGGTGAAGTCAACATTCCTGAAGGCGCAACTGCAGAGCAGGAAGCCGCCATCATGAAAAAGCTGGCTCAGCGTCCTGTAGCAGGCAAAAGCACCTACACGACCGGAGGCGACGTATCGCGGTTCCAGCGGAGCAGCATCCCTGCCCAGACGCCGCTTGCAATCGCAGCCGAAAATGTTCGCATTCAAAGACAAGTCCAGAAAGTCGTCAGCTCGCAAACCGTGCGCGTGTCACGCGCAGGTGCCGAAACCGTCGTTGACGTAAGCCGGAGACAGTAAGATGAACAAGATATCAAAACTCAAATCCGGCTTTGCAGCCGCTGCGTTGACCGCAGCCTTGGGAACGATCGCTCTTGTTGCCCTTCCAACAGTAGCGCATGCGCAATCGGCAAAGGATGCGAAACTCGTAACCCTTTCCATCGGTCGCGGTCAGCAGATCAACCTGGGAAGCACCATCACGGACGTGGTTGTCGCTAACCCGCAAGTTGCCGATGTCGAAGTCAAATCCGGTCGCCAGATCTACATCTTGGCAAAGAATCCCGGCGAAACAAGCATTGTTGCAACCGATGCCGCCGGACGTACCGTTTATTCGGCGACCGTCCGCGTTGGTATGAACCTGGACTCCATCGACCAGATGTTGGCCGTGGCCATGCCGGATGCCGATATCAAAGTCACGACGATGAATGGTATCATCATGCTGACCGGAACGGTAAAGCAGCCGGAAGAAGCATCCGAAGCGATGGACCTTGTAACCGCATTTAGCGGCGGACAGTCAAAGATCGTCAACCGGATAAAAACAGCCACGCCCTTGCAGATCAATTTGCAAGTGCGTGTTGCCGAAGTTAGTCGCTCACTTTCCAAGGAAATATCGGGCAACATACAGGGCGGCAAACCCGGAACCAACAGTTCGGGCGACCCCTATTTCTTCGGGCTTGGCCGTGGCCGGGACTTCACGACCGGTACAACCGTTACATTTCCGGAAAGCACCACCACGGTTGCCGGCATCGGAAAGTTGTTCGGCATCGATGTTGAAGCTGCATTCGACTTGTCCGAACGCGCAGGACTTGTTTCAACTCTCGCCAATCCAAACCTGACCACGGTGTCGGGCGAAACTGCAGAATTTCTGGCTGGGGGCACCTTCCCCGTCGTGACATCGTCGGACAACGGCGTTTCCGTCCAGTATCAATCCTACGGTGTCAGCCTGACTTACACGCCCGTTGTCTTGGCCGATGGCCGCATTTCTTTGCGCGTCCGTTCCGAGGTTTCGGATATCTCGTCGCAGGGCGCAGTGCGCGTGGGTGGTCTTGAAGTTCCAGCCACGACGACCCGTATGGCAGAAACAACCGTCGAGCTCGGCTCGGGTCAAAGCATGATGATCGCAGGATTGCTCAGCAATCAGTTGAACAGCTCGGTGGATAAAACACCAGGCGTTGGCGACATTCCGGTTTTGGGTGCTCTGTTCAAATCCAACGGATGGCGCCGCAACGAAACAGAATTGATGATCGTCATCACGCCCTATTTGGTCAAACCTGTTTCGGATAGCGAGATCAAGTTACCGACCGATGGCATCCATTCGGCGAACGATGCGGAGCGTGTTTTGCTCGGCAAGGTTCTCGACAAAAATGGTGACAAGAACCGCCCGATGCCGACCATCGCCCCTGCCCCCTCTGGCGGACCCGAAATGGGCTCCATCAGCGAAGCAGCGCCAGCCTTGCCGCAAAAAGGTGACAAAGCGAAAGCACAAGCCGCGGCTTCTGGCCCCGGTTTCAGCTTCGACCAGTAATCCCAGTTCAGGAGAATGACTATGCGTAACATGAAATTCCTGACCGCAGTTGCAGCCAGTCTTACATTGGCCGGATGTGCTGCAGGCTCGCTGGGAACAACGAACACTTCGATGTACTCGGTCCATCAGCCGGTAGTTGAACGTACCAACTTTGCTATCGATCTCAACAGCGATGGCGGTGGCATTTCAACTGCAGAACAAAACCGCCTTGGCGAATGGTTTGATGCCTTGCGGCTCGGCTACGGCGATAGCGTCTCGGTCGACTTCGGTTCGAGCTACGCTGATCAATCGGCAACCAAAATCGTTTCGAAAGTTGCTTCAGACCGGGGAGTTCTCCTTGATGGGGTTGCTCCGGTAACTGCTGGTCAGATTGCACCAGGCATGGTTCGCGTGATTGTGACGCGTTCAAAGGCGTCGGTGCCTTCCTGCCCCGACTTCACGACGGATCACGACCGTAACTATAACGCCAGCAATCATAGCAATCACGGCTGCTCTGTTAACAGCAACCTCGCAGCGATGATCGCGAATCCGGAAGATCTCGTCCGTGGCCAGGAAAACAAGCGGCTCGATACGAACAGCGGCAAAAGAGCGGTCGACACCTACCGCGCCAAAACTGGAGGCAACTAATGAACGCTCCATGGAAATCCGGCGTTGCCGGTACACGTGATCCGATAAACGCCTATGTCTGCGACGACATGACGCTCGACGTCATTCGCGGCGTATGCGAAGAAATGGGTTGGAGCCAGGACAAGGCCTATAAGGGCGGTCTGCGTAACGCTATCCAGTCGCTTTCGGTATCGGCAAGCCCGCAGATCCTTCTGGTCGATCTTTCCGAGTCAGGCGATCCGATTTCGGACATCAACAGCTTGGCCGAGGTTTGTGAGCCCGGAACCATTGTTATCGCAGTGGGCCAGGTGAACGATGTTCGCCTGTATCGTGACCTTCTCATGTCCGGGTTGCAGGATTATCTGCTGAAACCGCTTAGCCCAGATTCTTTGCGCGACGCATTTGCAAATGCACAGACGATCCTGAACGCACCCAAGCATGAGGAACATTCGGCCGATCGTCCCCATATTTCAACCGCCGTCATTGGAACGCGCGGTGGATGTGGAGCGTCGACTATTGCTTCGTCGCTCGCGTGGACATTTTCGCAAACGCAAGGTCATCCGACCGGCTTTCTCGATCTCGACGTCCATTTCGGGACCGGCGCTCTCGCCATGGACCTGGAACCAGGTCGCGGTCTGACGGACGCCATCGACAATCCCAGCCGTATCGACGGGCTCTTTATTGAGCGCGCAATGATCAAGGCGAACGAAAAGCTGTCGATCTTGTCCGCCGAAGCTCCGATGAGCAGCCCCGTGCTGACAGACGGCAGTGCGTTTTACCAGCTGCAGGAAGAATTCCGCGCGGCTTTTGAAAACACCGTTATCGACATGCCGAGAAGCATGCTCATCGCTTACCCGCATCTTATGCAGGACGTGAACATGGCGGTTGTTACAACCGAACTCACGCTGGCATCGGCACGCGATACGATCCGTGTGCTTGCATGGCTGAAACAGAATGCGCCGCATTGCAAAACACTTGTGGTGGCAAACAATGTTCAGACGGCCGCACTCGAAATCAGCCGGAAAGACTTTGAAAGCACGATCGAACGTAAGATCGATCTAATCTTGCCGTCCGATCCCAAGGCAACTGCGCAGGCAGCCAAAGTTGGCCAGCCCGTGGTCGACGCCGTACGTGGCAGCAAATTGTCTGCGGGCATCGTCAACTTGGCTGACATGATTGCGGGCAGCGCGGCAGAAGCTGCAGAGGCAGCTCCGGAAGACGAGAAGTCCAAGAAATCGGTGATGTCGGGCTTCAAGTCGCTGTTGAAAAAGAAATAATCGTTTTGATGGCCGCTGTGTCCAGACAGGACACAGCGCCATCGACCACCACGAACTGAGCGGAAAATGATGCAGAATCTTATACTTGCAACGGGTTTCATGCTGGTTTTGGTCCTGATTGCACTCGCATTCATGGGCCCCAATGTAGGCAAGGCAACCTCTCGCCGTCTCGGTGCCGTGAAAATGCGTCATTCCGACAGCGCGGATGCGCGCGTCGAACAGCAGATGCGCAAGGCACTCGCCGCGCGTCGTCCGATGATTTTTACAGATGGCCGCAGCATAAGCCGTACTGACCAGTTGCGCTTGCGACTCGCCCAGACCGGCAAAAGCTGGACCCTGCAGCAATATATGATCACATCGGCCAGCATTGCCTTTCTCGTCATGGCAGCGCTGTGGATTAAAGGTGCACCCATGTATCTGGCCCTGTTTGGCGGACTGATGCTGGGTGCGGGCTTGCCCCATTTCGCTGTCAATTTTCTGATGGCAAAGCGTATCAAGCAATTCACGACCAACTTTCCTGACGCCATCGAACTGCTCGTTCGTGGTCTGAAGTCGGGCCTCCCGGTTGGTGAAACACTGGGCATGGTTGCGAAAGAAATTCCAGGCCCAGTTGGCGAAGAGTTCAAGATGGTGACCGAAAAGGTGCGCATCGGTAAGACGATGGAAGACGCTTTGCAGGAAACTGCGGATCGTATGGGCACACCCGAATTCCAGTTTTTCGTCATTACCCTCGCCATTCAGCGCGAAACGGGTGGCAACTTGGCGGAAACTCTGGCGAATTTGGCCGATGTGCTTCGCAAGCGTGCACAAATGAAGCTGAAAATTCGCGCTATGTCGTCGGAATCCAAAGCTTCTGCCTATATCGTCGGTTCCTTGCCGTTCTTCGTTTTCGGCATGGTCTGGTCGGTGAACCAGAAATATCTGGCAGGCTTCTTCTTTGAGCCGCGACTGATGATTGCTGGCATGATTGGCATCGTGTGGATGTCGATCGGCGCATTCATCATGGCCAAAATGGTCAATTTCGAAATCTAAATTTGGGGGCGGGATAGAAAAATGACCAATCCAGGTGGACCTCAACTTTTAGGCATTGATGTCTTGTGGGTCGCAACGATGCTATCGGCCGTTGCTGCCGTAGCTGTGATCTTCGCAATTTATGCTGCCGTAACCGTACGTGATCCAATGACGAAGCGTGTAAAAGCGCTGAGCGAACGCCGCGAACAGTTGAAGGCTGGTATTACCGCAACAACGTCGAAGAAGCGCGCGAAGCTTGTCCGTAAGACCGAAACAACGGACAAGATGCGGCAAATGCTGTCCAAATTGCAGGTTCTGCAAGAGGACCAGATCAAGATCGTTCAGCAGAAACTGGCGCAAGCGGGGATCCGCCGTAAGGAACTGGCCGTTACGGTCATCTTCAGCCGGCTCGTACTTCCCGTTATCTTCGGCGGTGGCGCTGCGCTCTGGATTTATGGTTTCGGCGGTATGGAAACGTACAGCACGTTTAAACGCTTTGCCGCGTTCGCCATCATCACAATTTTGGGTTATAAGGCTGCGGATATTTATCTCAGCAACCTGATCCAGAAGCGTACCGATGCCATCCGCAAAGGCCTGCCCGATGCCCTCGACTTGCTCGTGATTTGCGCAGAGGCCGGCTTGACCGTCGACACCTCGTTCAACCGCGTGGCCAAGGAATTGGGCCGTGGCTATCCCGAACTCGGTGATGAGTTCGCACTGACGGCTATTGAACTCGGATTCTTAACAGAGCGCCGTATGGCCTTTGAAAATCTGGCTTACCGTGTGAACCTTGACTCGATCAAGGGCGTGGTGACCACCATGATCCAGACCGAGAAATATGGTACGCCGCTGGCATCCGCTCTTCGCGTTCTGTCGGCAGAGTTCCGGAACGAACGCATGATGCGGGCTGAAGAAAAGGCCGCGCGCCTTCCCGCCATTATGACCATACCGCTGATTCTTTTTATTCTGCCGGTGTTGTTCATCGTTATTCTTGGACCAGCAGCCTGTTCCATCGGCGATGCCTTCGCGAAGAAATAAGGCATCCAGACACGCACATAAAAAAAAGGGGGCGGAGTTAAAACTCTGCCCCTTTTTCTATCTCAAACCTTGCGTACCGATTGCTCGATAGCGCCAAAGATCGAATGCCCCGCATCGTCGCGCACTTCTATCCGCACGATGTCCCCATCTTTGAGGAATGGCATTTTCATCTCGCCGGTTTGAATTTTTTCAACCATCCGGACTTCCGCGATGCAGCTATAGCCTAAACCGCCTTCAGCAATCGGCCGCCCCGGCCCGCCGTCAGCGTCGCGGTTGGACACCGTGCCGGAACCTATGACCGACCCTGCCCCCAAATTCCGCGTTTTCGCCAGATGCGCGATCAAAACTCCGAAATCAAAGGTGCAGTCATCTGACGCAACAGCGCGACCGAAAGGCGCTCCGTTCAGGTCGACGATCAACGTGCGATGCAGCTTTCCGTCTTGCCAAAAATCACCAAGGCTATCCGGTGTCACAAAGACGGGCGACAGCGCACTGGCCGGCTTGGATTGCACAAAGCCAAACCCTTTTTCGAGTTCGGCCGGTATCAGGTTACGCAGGCTTACATCATTCACCAATCCGACCAAGCGGATGTGCGAAAGCGCATCCTGGGCGGAGATGCCGCGTGGCACGTCGCCTGTGACAACCACAATCTCAGCCTCCAGGTCGCAACCCCAGGCTTCGTCAGCAAGCGGAATATCGTCACGCGCGCCCAGAAACTCGTCCGATCCGCCCTGATACATTAGCGGATCATGCCAAAAGCTTGCGGGCAGCTCGGCCCCACGTGCCTTACGGACCAGCTCGACATGATTTACATAAGCCGAACCATCAGCCCATTGATAGGCACGGGGCAGCGGCGCTGCGGCATCATGCTCGTGAAAGCGTTCGCGCGGGATCGCAGCATGTTCCAAGTCGGTCGCCAGCGCCTCAAGTCGGGGCGCAACACGGTCCCAGTCGTCAAGCGCTGCCTGTAATGTCGGCGCGATATGACCGGCATCGGCGTACCAGGCGAGGTCGTTGGATACGACCACCAGTTTTCCGTCACGGCCTGATTTCAGGGATGCAAGTTTCATAGATATCCTCTCTGGTTGCATTGTATGATGCCTGCACATTCCGGTTGCGGCAACCGTTTGTGTCGTCTTACATTCCGGCCATGAATGACGATGGCGGGGGAACTAGCGACATCATGCGAAAAAGACTGAAAGCGATAACGCTGGCGCTCGCCATGATCGCGACCAATCCGGCGACGGGGCAGCAAGGCTTCAATCCGGTGGATGCCGCTAAAAACGGATGGTCGATGGAGCAAAACCGGAGCGCCAATTGGCATCTCGCACAGCATAAGCGCCTGGCATCCGCCATAGCCGCGCTCCAACCACAACGAAATGGAGTGATTGATTCCTACGTTGTTTCGATCGGACTCGATTCCGATTCTGTCTTTTCCAAAGAGGCCAGCGAAGCCGCAAAAGTATTGAGCCGCCGTTATGGTGCCATCGGGCGTACCATCTACCTCGCCGCAGGTGCCGACGACCAGAGCGTCGGCACGCCACAAGGATCGCCGCCCAATCTGGCAACGGCGCTGGCGGCTGTGGCGTCTAAGATGAACCTTAAAGAAGATGTGCTTGTCCTTTTCACGACATCGCATGGCGATCCCAATAGCGGGCTTGCCTATCGGGACGGGGAGAAGGGGATCGGGATGATCGCCCCTGTACGTCTTGCGCGTCTGTTGGACGATTTGGGGTTTGAACGACGGATGATATTGCTGTCTGCATGCTATTCAGGTGTCTTCCTTCCGCTTTTGACAAACGAAAATACGGTCATTGTTACCGCGGCAGCATCAAACAGAACCTCGTTCGGATGCGCACCAGGTAATGATTGGACTTTCTTCGGTGATGCACTGATCAACAACAGTCTGCGCAAACCGCAAAGTTTTGAAAATGCGACAGCCGAGGCGGTCAGCCTCATCAGCACTTGGGAGAATTCGAAACAATTGATCCCTTCACGTCCCCAGATTTTCATTGGCGAAAAGGCAAATGTCTGGCTCGCGCCATTGGAGGCGAAGATGCCGAAAACCGATACGCCCAAAGTAGGTAAACCGGCCATAGAAGCATTCAACTGATTTACTCGCCTCCGGGTTCGATATGCAACCAGTCGGCGTGCTTGGGCGCCTTCTTCGTCTGGTCCCATTCTTCCAGCATCAACGGCGCGACACGCTTCAGTTCCGCATATTGCTCGTCCGTGCCGATATCGCAGGCCAGTTCCAGCCGATGACCATTGGGATCGAAAAAGTAAATTGACCGGAAAATACCGTGATAGGTCGGCCCAAGCACTTCGACGCCCTGCGCCTCGATATGCGCCTTGGCCGCCTTGAGCGTATCGAAATCCGCCACCTTGAAAGCCAGATGCTGCACCCATGCAGGCGTCTTCTCATCCCGGCCCATTTCGGGCTGGTTCGGCAGCTCGAAAAAGGCCAGCACATTGCCACCGCCGCAATCGAGAAAGATATGCATATATGGGTCATAAGCCCCTGTCGAAGGGACATAATCCTCGGCAAAGGCATTGGTGTAGGAAAAGCCCATGACCCGTTCATACCAATCCACCGTCTGCTTTGCATCCTTGCAGCGGTAAGCGACATGATGGATCCGTTCGGATGTAAAAGGCACGGTCATGAGGAGACCTCCAGCACGCCACGCTCTATCTGGTCGCGCTCGATACTCTCGAACAGCGCTTTGAAATTGCCCTCGCCAAAGCCCTCGTCACCGCGCCGCTGGATGAATTCGAAAAACACCGGACCGATCTGGGGTTGGGCAAAAATCTGCAGCAGCAACCGTGGCTGTCCGCCTTCGGTCGTACCGTCCAGCAATATGCCGCGGCTCTGCAGTTCCGCCACAGGTTCGCCGTGGCCGGGCAAACGGCCTTCGAGCATCGTGTAATAGGTTTCGGGCGGGGCGGTCATAAACGGCACGCCCAGTTTCTGCAGATTGTCCCAGCATGTGATGAGGTCGTCGCAAATCAGCGCAATGTGCTGGATACCTTCGCCATTATAGGCGCGCAGATACTCTTCAATCTGCCCGCCTCCGGCCTTACCTTCTTCGTTGAGCGGAATGCGGATCTTTCCGTCCGGAGCCGTCATGGCGCGACTGGTGAGGCCGGTATATTCGCCCTTGATGTCGAAGTAGCGGATTTCGCGGAAGTTGAATATCCGTTCGTACCACCCTGCCCAATGGGCCATCCGCCCGCCATAGACATTATGTGTGAGATGGTCGATTTTCTGGAAACCGGCCCCGACCGGATTGCGGACAACGCCAGGAAGATATTCAAAGTCGATGTCGTAAATTGATAGCGCTTCAGGATTGTCGAGCGTCGCATAACGGTCGACAAGGTAGATGAACGCGCCGCCAATGCCCTTGATCGCAGGAATGCGCAATTCCATCACACCGGTCTTGCTCTCCACCGGTTCGGCGCCACGTTCGATGGCTTCATGATAAGCTTTGGCCGCATCTTTTACACGGAATGCCATGCCACATGCGGATGGGCCATGTTCTGCTGCAAAATAAGCGGCCGGACTGCGTGGTTCGTAATTGGCGATCAGGTTGATTTCACCCTGCCTCCACAAATCGACATCCTTGGATCGGTGCGATGCGATATGGGTGAAGCCCATGCTTGCAAATACGGGTTCCAAAATACCTTTTTCGGGTGCAGCGAACTCGACAAATTCAAAGCCGTCAAGCCCAAGGGGATTTTCAAACAGGTCAGTCATCCGGATCCACGCTTTCATTTGGGGTCATTCGTGCGAAAACTGGTAACAAATGAAACCAAATTTGGAAAGGGCTAACTTATCCCAATTCGGCAACACGGGCGCGCAACTGCGCGAGCATTTTTTCAAGCGCCTTCGCTTCACCACTGCCCAATATCTTTTCCAGCTCGGCTTCCACCGAAAGCGCCAGCGGAACAATCTGATCGTAAAGTTCGCGGCCTGTGTCGGTGAGCGCGAGATGATGGGACCGGCCATCGGCCACATTGGGTGCCCTGCCGATCAGCATCCGATCCTCCAATGCTTTGGAAGCGCGGTTTACCGTCACCTTATCCATAGCGGTCGCAGCAACCAGCTCGCGCTGTGTCGCGGAAGGTACTTCGCCCAGAACCGCCATCAAGCGCCATTCGGGAATTTTAAGTGCAAAACGGCCACGATAGGCCCGTGCGATCAGGTCGCTGACCGCGTTCGATGTAATCGACAACTGGTATGGGAGAAACTCCGCCAGTTTCAGTTGTTGTTTTGCTTTGGACATTAGAATCCCACCGATATTCCCGCCCATATGGTCCTTGGCGTTGCCCGTTCAACCACACCGTCGCTCCCGACCGCAGCTTCCACCTGCCTATCAAGCAGATTTTCGCCGCGCAGTTCAAGCCTGAGGTTATCAAACACGCGATAGCTCAGTCCGGCGTCAAAGGTCAGCGCATCGTCCAAATTGCGGCTGTTGATGTCGTCTTCAAACTGCCCGCCTACGTACCGTATATCCACATCGGCCCTGAACGCTGCAGCATCATAGGCGACACCGACCGACCCAAAGTGGCGCGGAACCTGGGCTGGACGTAACCCGTCGAGAAGGGTCGAGGGGCCAGATGCATCAACTTTTGCGTCGACATAGGCATAGCGCGCGCTCATCGTGAACGGGCCTTGTCGATAATCGGCCTCGAATTCGAGACCCTTGCTGTTGATGGCGTCCAGATTCTGCCTCTGCCGGTAAACGCCGCCCGCCGCGACAAAACCGACGCCGGGGAAATTGCCGGGCCCGACCCCTAGCCCCACATTGGCGATGGCGTTTTTCAACCTATTGGCAAAGGCGGTGGCGCGGACGGTGACCGCGCCGGCCTCCACATCTGCCCCGATCTCCAGACCCCGCACCTTTTCCGGCGCTAGCAATTCATTGGCGGCAGTTGCATCCGCACCTACGCGGAACGGCCGGTAAAGCTCGTTCAGGGTCGGCAACCGCCAACCTGCATAGGCTGCGCCCCGCAGTTTCACTTCGTCGTTCAGGAACAGGGCAAAGCTACCCCTGCCCGTTCCCTCCCAGCCCGAACGGTCCGCAAAAACATCATCGGATCGCACCGTACCGCCGATATTCACTTCTTTCCGGAAACCGTTGGTGATTTTCCAACGGTCAGCACGTCCGCCAAGGGTCAAGGTCAAGCTGTCGACCGGGGCGTAGCTACCCTCGGCAAAGAGCCCGAAAACATCGCTTTGACCGCCTGCGCGCCGGCTGCGTCCCGGGATCAGGCCGGTGAAAAAGAAATTCTCGTTCGTTTGGCCCGACGTGCGCCGCCAGTCCCCGCCAAGGCGGAGTTCGGCCTTGTCGCTCAGGGGCGGCCGCACCTCGACCCGCGCACCGAGGCCTGTGGACGGCACGGAATATTGGTCCAATGTCAGCGCAACGCTGTTCCTTCCGGCCGCAATGGCGCCAAAGCGATTGGCGAATTCGCGGATTTGGACATAGGCAAGCGCACTCCATTGCCAGCCACCGGCAGTGCGGTTGACCAGACGAAGGCTGGCATCGACGCCGCTGTTCTGGCTATCGGAAAAGTCAAAGCCGCGGTCGCGGTCGTCGGTGAACACCCGCATGTTTGCTTGCAATTCGGTGTTGTCCGAAACCGGCGCAACGGCGCGCAAAGCAAGCCCGGCCTGTTCATAGGGCGCCGGACGGTCCACCGCACCGCGCTGCCCTTTCACAACCGGTACAAAACCATCGCCACGTGCATAGCTTCCGGAAAGCGAAATGCTGCCTGCGCCCAAGTTGCGGAGGATCGACGCCTTGGCATCGACGCTTTCGCGGCTGCCATAGGCCAGGCGACCTGAAAGCAGATCGCGATATTGAAGACTGTCGAGTTCGACGACGCCGCCGAGCGCACCTGCGCCCGACGTCACCTGCCCCGCACCCCGGCGGACCGTAATGCGGGCCAGATTGAGCGCGTCATAACCAGGCCAACTGACCCAACCGCCAAAGGGATCGGCCTGTGGCACATCGTCGAGAACCAGCAGCACGCGGGACGAAGCATTTCCGCCGAGCCCGCGCATGGTGATCCCCTGACTTGTCGGATTGGCCGTGCGTGCATCGGATCGACGGAATTGCTGCAAACCCGCCGCCTGTTGCAATGCTGTTTCCAGCCGGGCACCCGGATGGTCGGCGATGTCAATGCGCGTAACAGGGTAGGCGAGGTCGGACCGTGGCTCGGACAGCGTTCCCACAACAAGTATGTCCGCATCAGTTAGAGCTGCAACCGCAACGGGCACTTGTAAGTCGTTGGCGCGACGACACCCGTAATGGGCTTGATCATTTTCGTCCCGCACCGGCAAATGGCAATCCTGCGCCCAAAGGGGCGTCGCCGCCATCCATAGCGGCAAGGTTAAAAACAGTGCGCTTTTCATGTGTCGGGATTCACCGCATCGGGATGAGCTGCGATAAATGCAGGCATTTGCGTCAATGCCGCATCAATGCGGACCAACCGGGGAAATGCGTCGAGCGGTGTTGCAAATCGCCGTGCATTGGCCATTTGCGGAACAAGGCAGACATCCGCCAAATTCGGCAAATCGCCGCCAAAAAGACCGTCTGCGGGGGCCATCGCCTCCAAAGCTGTGAACCCCTCGATAATCCAGTGGCGATACCAGGTGTCGATAGCCTCCTGACTTTGGCCTAATTCATCCTTGAGATATTTGAGAATGCGCAGATTGTTCACCGGATGAATGTCCGCAGCGATGACAAGCGCTTGCGCCAGCGTTTTTGCCCTGTCCGCCGGGTTGGAAGAAACCATGGCAGGATCCGGATAATGCGCATCGAGATAATCGATGATCGCAAGGCTCTGTGTCAGGTCGTGGCCGTCAATGGACAGCATGGGCACAAATCCTTGCGGATTACGCGCCACAAATTCGGGCGCTCTATGTTGGCCTTCCACCAAGCTGGTGGGAACCGAAGTGTAGCTGACGCCTTTTAGGTTGAGCGCAATGCGAACACGGTAACTGGCGGACGAGCGCCAATAATCGAAAAGAACAATTTCTGTCATGGAAATCGGGTTAGCAGGATGTCTTCAAAAGGCAAAAACATTGCGGCAACAGGATTGCGCGTTATGGTAATCGAACCAGTTCGAGGAGAGTTTATGGCATTTCCCAAATCATCTGCGGCATTGATTGCCTTAGGTTTTCTGTCTGTTTCGGTGCAGGCGGCAGCACCTGTGACGGGCCGCTGGACCACCCAAAGCAAAGACGGTGTGGTCGAAATTTACGAATGCGGTGCAACCATCTGCGGTAAGCTCGCGAAGTTTCTCGTCCCTCCACCCAATGGTGTTGGACAAAAAGATATAAATAACCCGAATAAAGCACTCCGCAGCCGGACCTTGCTGGGTATGAACATATTGACCGGCTTCAAAGCCGCGGGTGACGAGTGGAAGGGCCAGATCTACGATCCGAAATCCGGCAAAACCTACCGGTCCGTGATCTATAAAGGCAAGTCCGGCAATCTGGTCGTCAAGGGATGTATCGGCCCCTTCTGTCAGGCGCAGACATGGACACCGGCACGCTGAACTGATCTGAGCTGCTGGCCCTAAACAGGCGCATATGACGCTTGAATTGGTCCGGCTGTTCCCGCCAGTAGCCAAGCTGATACAGCTCGACCAGCGACTGCCGGAGCAATTCGCGGGCGGCACTTATTTCGGTGGCAGTTCCGAATGCGAGAATCGATGTCAGCCGTTCGCAACGATGTTGCAGCTTTGCCAATGCAGCTTTGACCATTTTGCCCCCTCTATCAAAGGGTAAACGGCAAAAAGCTCCCGGAATTTAGGCGCGCAGTTTCCAGCCGGAGCGCAGCAAGAGATAGCATATCAGCGCCAGCGCCAAATTAATGCCGAGCAACAAAAATGCACCGAATTCGACCGGACTGTCCGCGCTTCCGATAAAGCCATAGCGAAATCCGGAAATTGCGTAGAAGAACGGGTTGGCGTGGCTAATTACCTGAAAGGTCGGGGACAGCTTGTCGACGGAATAGAAGGTCCCGGACAGAAGCGCAGCGGGCGCGACCACGAAATTGGAAATCGCCGCAGCGTGGTCAAACTTCTCAGCCCAGATTGACGTCATGACGCCGATGAGCGCAAGGAGCATGGACCCCATCAGGCCGAACCACAGGACCGCCCAGAAATGCGCAGGTGTTACATTCACCCCCGGCCAAAGCGCCATGGCCAACCATATGGTGCCGCCCACAAGGAACGCCCGTGTCACGGCGGCCGCCGTAAGCGCTGCCAAAACTTCGGCATTGGACAGCGGCGGCATCAGGTAATCGACGATCGTTCCCTGGATCTTCCCGACCAGAAGCGAGAAGCTCGAATTGGCAAAAGCATTTTGCATCATGCCCATGATGATAAGCCCCGGCGCGATGAAATCGGCAAAGGACACACCCAGCACCGTGGGCTTTACCGTACCCAAGGCGACCGTGAAGATGATCAGATACAAAAGCGTGGTAATGGCCGGTGCCCAGATCGTCTGCAACTGCACCTTAAAAAACCGGCGCACTTCCTTCATATAGAGCGTCTTCAGGCCGATCCAGTTGACGTGGCGGATCATCCGGACACCATCGGGCAGTTGAACGATCGGCGTCGAGTCCCTATCTGGGCCTTGTGCGGTTTTTTGGTGGATACTCATCGCGCAATCGACTATCGGCTTGCAGCTTGAACCGCAAGGCGCAATTGCGCCAGCGAAGCGGCAATATAATTTAGAATTTGGGAAAGCATTTATGTCCTGGACTGACCAGCGGATCGACCAATTGAAGAACCTTTGGGAAAAAGGGCTCACCGCGAGTCAGATCGCCGACGAATTGGGCGGTGTTTCGCGCAACGCGGTTATCGGCAAAGCGCACCGTTTAGGCCTGAAATCACGCCCGTCACCCGTCAAGGCCAATGAGGCTGAGAAAAAGGTAGCGCCCAAGAAGGCAGCGCCAGCAAAGCCCGTTGCGGCTGCTATCGCCAAGCCCCGCGTCGCACCTTCTGCCCCGGCACCGCGCACAGCAGAAGCTGCGCCTGCATCGGGCGAGGCACCCGCAGAGCGCCCTGCATCCTCGATGCCGCGTATCGTTTCAATCGGACCGGGCGGCTTCATGCGTCAGGGACCTGGCGATCAACAGGCACCCATTCCGCCTGCCCCGCCCCGCCGTCTGGTGCCTGCAAAGCCAAGCCCCGAAATGGCCGACAAGACTTCGCTGCTCGATCTGAACGAGCGGGTGTGCCGTTGGCCTTTGGGACATCCGGGTGAAGCGGATTTCCATTTCTGTGGTGAGGCCGTGAACCCCGGCTTCCCCTATTGCGTCGAACATTGTGGGCGCGCCTATCAGGCGCAGTTGCCACGCGGTGTCCGTCGTCCGCCGCCGCCCATGCCGTTCGGCGGCCCGCGCGTCCGTTAATCCTGCGCATATTTCCTGTGGGCAAAGTTAGACGGTGCTTGCGCCGCTGACTCCCCGCGTCATATAGCACCTGCATGAGTGATGATCTTTTTGGTGGCAGCGCCGCAGCGACCGCCGCCTCCAACGAATATGACGCTTCAGCCATTGAGGTGCTGGAAGGTCTGGAGCCTGTCCGGCGCCGGCCCGGCATGTATATCGGCGGCGTTGATGAACGTGCGCTCCACCATCTTGCATCGGAAGTGCTCGACAACTCGATGGACGAGGCGGTTGCTGGACACGCCAACCGGATCGAAGTCCATCTGGGCGTTGGTAACCGGTTGACGATAACCGACAACGGCCGGGGTATCCCCGTCGATCCCCATCCGAAGTTCCCCGACAAGTCGGCGCTCGAAGTAATTTTGACCACGCTCCATTCGGGCGGCAAATTCTCTGACAAAGCTTACGCCACTTCAGGCGGTTTGCACGGCGTCGGCGTTTCGGTGGTGAACGCTTTGTCGATCGATACCGTGGTCGAAGTCGCGCGTAACAGGCAATTATACCGCCAACGCTTCGCACAGGGCCACCCCCTCGGAAAGCTTGAAGAATTAGGGCCCACACCGAACCGGCGCGGGACCACCATCGCTTTCACACCCGACCCAGAGATTTTCGGACCGGATGCCAAGTTCAAACCGGCACGGCTTTTCCGCCTCGCGCGGTCCAAGGCCTATTTGTTCGCGGGCGTCGAAATCCGCTGGCGCTGCGACCCCGAACTGGCAAGCGCGGACGTTCCGGCAGAGGCTGTGTTCCAGTTTCCGGGCGGCCTGTCCGACCATCTTCGCGAGCAGCTGGGGACGCGCGCCTGCGCCACCACCGACTTTTTTGCAGGAACGCAAGACTTTCCGGACAGCCAGGGCCGCGTCGAATGGGCAGTGTCGTGGCCGTTATACTCCGACGGCGCCTATAGCTGGTATTGTAACACCATCCCGACCCCCGATGGCGGCACGCATGAAGCGGGTGTTCGCGCAGCCTTGACCAAGGGCTTGCGCGCCTTTGGCGAATTGGTTGGACAGAAAAAAGCCGCGCAGATCACGGCAGAAGATATCTTCAACGAAGCAGAGCTGATGCTGTCGGTCTTCATCCGGAACCCACAGTTCCAGAGCCAGACGAAAGACCGGCTGACCTCGCCCGAGGCGACGCGTTTGGTCGAAAATGCGATCCGCGATCATTTTGACCATTTCCTGACGGACAATATGGAACGCGGCAAAGCCTTGATGGGCTTCATCCTGGAAAAGGTGGACGACCGCCTCCGCCGCAAGGCCGAGCGCGAGGTCAAGCGCAAGACGGCGACATCCGGCCGCAAGGTGCGTTTGCCGGGCAAACTGACCGACTGCGCCTCGGATGATCCGACCGGGACCGAATTGTTCATCGTCGAAGGCGACAGCGCCGGCGGCAGCGCAAAGCAGGCACGTGACCGCAAGACGCAGGCAATTTTGCCAATCCGGGGTAAAATCCTGAACGTCGCATCCGCCACAGCGGACAAAATTCGCGCCAATAACGAAATCGCCGACCTGCAACTCGCGCTGGGATGTGGCGTGCGCAAGGACTGCAACCCTGACAATCTGCGTTATGAACGTGTCATCATCATGACCGACGCCGATGTCGACGGGGCGCATATTGCGACCTTGCTGATGACCTTCTTCTTTCAGGAAATGCCAGAGATTGTGAAGGCGGGTCACCTATTCCTCGCACGGCCGCCGCTCTATCGCCTCACCCATGGTAGCCAGAGTGTGTATGCCGCCGACGACGCGCATCGCGCCGAATTGGAAGCGACCGTGTTCAAGAATAAGAAGGTCGAAGTCGGCCGCTTTAAAGGTCTGGGCGAAATGAACCCTGGCCAGTTGCGCGAAACGACGATGGACCCCAAGAGCCGATCGCTCATCCGCATTACATTGCCGCACGAATATGAACGGCGCGCGGCGGTAACCGATCTGGTCGACCGTCTCATGGGTAAAAATCCGGAGCACCGGTTCAACTTCATTCAGGACAACGCAGCCCAGCTTGACGAGGAGGCGATTGACGCCTGATAAAACGCCATAGCCTGTCTGTTAAACTGCCCAGATCCGGCAGATTTCAAAATTCGGACCGGGACAATGATCGGAGAATATGCATGAAGAAATGGATACTCCTGCTCTCGCTCGCGGCATTACAAGGCTCACCTGCCTATGCCCAAACCCCGGCAAAGACAGAAGCCACCCCTGCAAAACCGATGGATATGCGGATTGAACAGCTTCCCTCGGTACTTGCCGGGACGCTCCCCTATGATATGTTTTTCGCGCCGAGTTTTTTGGCTGCTGTCCCGGTCGCTCAACTTAAATTGGTATCCGACCAATTCATCGCCGAGCACGGCAAACCGTTGAAGATCATCTCGGTTGAACCCCAAGGGCAAAACAGCGCCACGGTCAAAATCGAATATGAAAAGGCCATTGCAACCGCGCAAATCTCGGTTGAACCAGCCGCGCCCCATAAGGTTGTGGGTTTGCTGATCACCGGTTTTGACGTGAAGGGAGACAGTCCTGCAAAAATCGATGCCGCGTTTGCCGCATTGCCGGGGAAAGCGGGCTATCTGGTTGAAAAAATCGGCGCGGATGGGCGGCGGACCCAAATTGCAGGTCGCGCGACCGGACAGCAATTTGCGATAGCCTCGACCTTTAAACTTTATGTGCTCGCCGAACTCGCCTCCCAAGTGCAGGCGGGTCGCCGCAGTTGGTCGGATGTCGTCCCCATTCTTGCGAACAGCCATTCGTCCAGCGCCACCGTAAACTGGCCCCGCAACACGCCGGTCACCCTGCAGACGCTTGCGACATGGATGATATCGGCGAGTGACAATGCCTCAACAGATGCGCTCATGCGGGTTCTTGGCCGGGATGCGGTCGAACGAAAACTGGCGACCATCGGGCATAGCGATCCCGACAAGGCATTGCCCATGCTGAATACGGTCGAGGCATTTGCCTTGAAGAGCAACGCGGATTTGCGGACCCGTTTCCAGAAAGCCAATGAGGCGGAACAGCGCAACATTCTCGACAAGGAAGCCACTTCGCTCAGCTTTGAGAAGGTAGATCTGGTAAATCTGGGTTCAGGCCCTGTTGCAATCGACAGCATCGAATGGTTCGCTTCCCCTTCCGACATTGCCAATCTGCTCGGCAATATCCGCCAGACCGGAAGCCAAACCGCGCTTGACGTGATGGCCGTCAACAAAGGAGTTGCCCCTGCTTCGGCCAATAAGTGGCAGTATCTCGGCTATAAGGGCGGTTCCGAGCCCGGCGTCATCTCCATGAGCTTCCTCGCCCAGTCAAAAGCGGGTAACTGGTATGTCATCACGGGTAGCTGGAATGACACGACGAAAGAGGTGCAAAACGAGGCTTTTGCCGCGTTGATGGCCCGGCTGCTGGACAGTGTTGCGAGCTGATTTAGTGCGGTAATTGCCGGATCAGGCGGTGAGCGATTCCACCAGCGCCTTCACCTTTTTCTGGCGCCACTGCGGCAGCGGCGCGACGAGCCAGTAGGCAAGCCGGCTTTCCTTGGCATTATCCAATGCCTTCACCCGACCGGCCGCCAAATCGGCCTCTGCCAATAAATGCGGAACATTTGCCCGGCCAAGGCCAATGGCCGCCGCATCTATTGCAAGTCCGGCATCGGCAAGACGGAGCGCGGGAAGCCCGTCAGCTATCGGGCAATGCGGCCAGCTAATAGGTGTATCCGCGCCACCTTCGGGTGCGCCGACGGTAACAAAGGCGCCTTCCGCAAGCCGCACGCCTTCATGCTCGCCGGGCCCATCGGTCAGCCGGATCGCCAGGTCGAGATTGGCTTCGGTAAAGTCGATATCTTCATCCGCCGAAATCAGGGTGAAGCGCGTATCGGGATTGGCCTGCCCAAATGTCGCAAGGCGCGCGGCCAGCCATTTTGCGGTAAAGTCGCGCGGGGCGGCGATGGTCAGGGAGTTGGATGACTGCCCCGCCTGCATGGCGCGCACGGCATCTTCAAACATAAGGAAGCCCTGACGCAAAGCCTCCAGCCCTGCGGTGCCTTCACCGGTCAATTCCAAACCCTTGGGCGTGCGCCGGAACAGCACCACCCCCAGCATATCTTCCAAGGCGCGGATCTGCTGACCAACCGCCGCTGGCGTAACCGCCAGCTCATCTGCAGCCTTGGTAAAGCTCAAATGCCGCGCGGCTGCGTCGAGGACGCGCAGACCATTGAGCGGCAAATGCGTCCGTTTCATCGCGTCGTCGCCGGTGCCAGCAATTGGAAACGCGGGATTTCTGCCAGAAATGTGCTGCCATCGGCGCGGATGAAGCGATACTGCCCCTCCATCATACCACTCGGCGTTCCGAGCGGACAGCCGGACACATAGTCATGGCTGTCACCGGGATTGAGCAGCGGTTGTTCGCCGACAACCCCGTCGCCATCGACATGGTTCACCATCGCGCGGCCATCGGTGATTTTCCAATGGCGGGTCAGCAGTTGCACAGGTTCGTCACCGTGATTTTCGATCCGGATATGATAGGACCAGAACCACCGCCCCTGCGCAGGCTGCGATTGTTCATTGAGATAATTGGGTGCGACGCGGACCGTGATGCCGTTGGTGGTCGCGCTGGCGGTGAAGAAGGAATCCAGAATATTGCTCATAAACCGGCCACCTTTAATGCCTGATCCAGATCGTCGATCAGATCCTGCGGATCCTCCAGCCCGACATTGATACGGATCATCCCTTCGCCGACCCCCATTGCTTCACGGCCTTCTGGCCCCATGCCATGATGTGTGGACGATGCCGGGTGGCACATCAAGCTGCGGGCATCGCCGATATTGTTCGAAATATCGATCAACTGCAGGGCATTCAGCAACTGGTGCGCCTGCTTGCGTCCGCCGTCGAGGACAAAGGAAAAGATCGGGCCGCAGGCCTTCATCTGGCTCATTGCCAGATTATGCTGCGGGTGGCTGGCAAGACCGGGATGCAGGATCGTCGGCACGCGCCCTTCCAGAAATTTGCCGACTTTCAGCGCATTCTCCGACTGCCGCATCGCGCGCAGTTCCAGCGTTTCCAGCCCCTTGTGCACCACCCAGGCATTGAAGGGGGAGATGTTCGGCCCCGTATTGCGCTGAAACGGCAACAGCACCTCATCAATCCATTTCTGCGTCCCGCACACGGCACCAGCCAGCACGCGGCCCTGCCCGTCCATCAATTTGGTTGCACTATAGGCCACGACATCTGCGCCATAATCCATGGGACGTTGCAGCACGCTCGTGGCAAAGGCATTGTCGACAACGGTGGTGATGCCATGCTCTTTTGCCAGCCCGCACACATAGGCCATATCTACGATATCCATCGTCGGGTTCGCCGGCGTTTCGAAGAAAAAGACTTTGGTGTTGGGCTGGATAGCCGCTTTCCACGCGTCATTGTCGCGGCTGTCGATGGTGGTTGTCGTAATCCCCCATTTTGGCAGCAGATTGTCGGTCAGCCAGCGGCACGACCCAAATGCGGCCCGCGCCGCCACAACATGGTCGCCCTGTTCCAATTGGCACAGCAACGCCGTCGTCATTGCGGCCATGCCGGTGGCTTGGGCGCGGCACGCCTCGGCCCCTTCCATCAGCGCGATGCGTTCTTCCAGCATCTGCACCGTCGGATTTTGCAGCCGGGAATAGGTCATGCCCTCGGCTTCACCGGCAAAGCGCGCCGCGACAGTCTCGGCATCGTCATAGGTGAAGCCGGACGACAGGAACAAGGCTTCCGATGTCTCGCCATGTTCGCTGCGCCATGTGCCGCCGCGGATAGCTTGGGTGGCGGGGCGCCAAGTGCTGGTGATAGCGCGATTCTGGCCGGTGGTTTTCTTCATGGGTCGCTTTTCGGGTAGCAAAGGGTTCAGGTCAAGGCAGCAAGAACGGCATCGCCCATTTCACGGGTGGATAGCGTACCGCCCAGATCAGGCGAGCGCGCACCATTTGCCAACGCCATGGCAACCGCACGCTCAATCCGGTCCGCCGCGGTGGCATGATTCAGCGAATAACGCAGCATCATCGCCGCCGACAATATGGTCGCCAACGGGTTGGCCTTGCCCTGCCCTGCAATATCCGGCGCGCTTCCGTGGATGGGCTCGTAGAGCCCCTTTTGCGCGCTATCAAGCGAGGCGCTCGGCAGCATTCCGATCGATCCCGCGCACATACTGGCCTGATCCGACAGGATGTCGCCGAACAAATTTCCGGTCACGATGACATCAAACTGCCCCGGGTTGCGCACCAACTGCATCGCGGCATTATCGACATACATATGGCTGAGCGCGACATCGGGATATTCCTGCGCGGTTTCAATCACCACATCGCGCCACAATTGCGATGTCTCCAGCACATTGGCCTTATCCACCGAGCACAGCTTTTTTCCCCGCGCCATGGCGGTTTCAAATCCGACCCGGGCAATCCGGCGGACCTCATCCTCATCATAGGACATGATGTCATAGCCTTCGCGCTTTCCGTCCGCTGTGGTGCGCATGCCCTTCTCGCCAAAATAGACGTCGCCATTCAATTCGCGCACGATGACCATATCGATCTGGCTGGCGACTTCGGGACGCAAGGCGCTGGCGTCGGCGAGTTCGGGAAATAGTTTGGCAGGACGCAAATTGGCAAAAAGGCCAAGTTCTTTCCGCAAACCAAGGATCGCCTGTTCGGGGCGCAGATGCCGTTCGAGCGCATCACAATCAGGATCACCCACGGCACCGAATAAAATGGCATCAGCACGTCGGGCCAGGTCCAGCGTTTCAGGCGGCAGAGGATGTCCGGTCGCCTTATAGGCAGCGCCGCCAACTAGAGCCTCCTCAAAATGGAGCGAGTCGAGCGAAAGTGCTTCCAGCACGCGGCGGGTCTCCGCAATGACTTCGGGTCCAATTCCGTCACCGGGAAGCAAAGCAATGAGCACGGGTCCGATATCCTTCTGGTATATGATATGAAAAGTCCGGTTTCCCTTGCCGTCCCAGCCCCGATTAGGCAACCGCCCTTTTTAGCCTGTCTACCAGACGTTCCCGCGCCGCCATCACATCGGTGCGGCGTTCTCCCAGCACATGCGCCACCAAGCGCTCACGGTTCTGGGCCATCATGGCGACCGGAGCTCCGTCCGGTCCGCCCTCTTCGGCATAGCCCAACTCCGCAAGAAGGAGGGTCTCATATTGCGCCAGCGCGCCCGCCCATATGCGTGCAGCAGGCGCCAGCTCAATGGCCGAGAGCATACCGTCCAGCGCACTGTGCAGCCGTGGATAGGGATGCGCCTCTGGCAATGTCGCAGCGGTCAGCGCCGTCACCCAGTCAATCGCAGCGATCGCCAGCGGTTCAGAAAGCAAATGCGCGCGGCTGTGGAGTGGCTCTGCCACAAGAGACGCCAATTGCCCCGGTGTACGCACCCGCCATTCGCCCTTGATGACATTGCCGGGAATAAGCACAGGCCGCAAATTCCGCCCCCGCGCGCCTTGCACATAGCCGACGAGCAAACCGTCATCGGCGCTGAACGCCCTGACGATGGCCCCGGTCTCACCGTGGCTGCGTACCGAGCAGATTATGGCGGTGGCGCTAATGTGCATAGGCTATCATGCCAAGCCGGTGTCCATAGGGGAAGCGATATCCCCTATTTGCTAAGCCGAGATTTTGAAAAGCGCCGCGCCCTCATATTTTTCGGCCTCGGGTTCGAACAGCTCATCAATTTCAAAATGGCTGTCGGTAATCTGCAGATCGTTCAACCCTTGCAGATGAAAAGCCCCCAGCTTCTTTTCACGCGGCGGCTCGCCGTGCTTTTCGAGGGTGATCGCATCGATGAACAGCGCATTATTCTTGGTGTACAGGACATGCGGCGCAAGCTTCATGGCAACGCCATTATAGACCGCCGTCACACATTTTTTCAGTGCGATGGCTTCCAGCAGAAGTTGATTTGTAGACATAACGCCAAGTTATCGCAGCCACCGCTTCGCGCAAGTGTAAAATTGTGCAGCGCAACACAAAATCAAGCGGACTTGCAAAAATCCTTACCGGCGATATCTTGAAGCTCTATCTGAGGAATTTATGCACGAGATTGCCACCCGTTAACTCAGTGCCTGCGGATCATCCGCAGACCTGAAGTTTTAGCCCCGGCCATGCGCATGGCGCAGGCCGGTCTCTAAACCTATTCAACGGGTTACATTCCATGAATATTTCAAAACAGGAACAGCGCGTGCTGCACGCGCTGGCCCAAGGCGGTTCAATTATCCACCGCTTTGACGAACGCGGACATATCGTCGAGGTCGACTGCATGAACCGCGATGGCTGGCGCCTCGCCGATTGCACGCTTGCCGTCTTTCACAAACTGCGGCGCAGAAAGCTGATCGGCAGCTTAGGTGGCGCGCCCTACCGCATTACGCGCGAGGGCCTATGCGCGGTCAGGTCGCAACTCGACAACCGTTAGCGCACAGAGGCCGCATGGCTGGCGATTAGGTCCGTCATGCGGCCCACCTGCGACGGTGGCAGGTCGTGCGCCATGTCGTCGATTATCTCCAGTCGGGCACCGGCGATATGGCGGGCAATGTCTTCGCTGCCTTCTTTCGGCACCAGCGGGTCCGCACCGCCATGCACAACGAGGGTCGGCACCTTGATCGATTTCAACCGGTCGACCCGGCTGCCATCCGCGACGATGGCGAGGAGCTGCCGCTTCATGCCCACCGGATAATAGCCACGGTCAAACGCCCGCGCGGCCATTTCGGCGTAGGCGCTCGGCGGGCGTGCCGGATCCGCAAAGGAGATGGATTCGAGCGCTTCGGCACCCAGTCGGACCGCCTCTTCGCGCGTCGGATTGGACGGCCGCGGTGCCATCAGACGTTTGCGGATGTCAGCTCGCGGTCCGGGCAGACCGGGCTTGCCGCTGGAGGACATGATTGATGTCATGCTGTGCACCTTGTCCGGATGATGTGCCGCCATCAATTGCACGATCATTCCGCCCATGGAGGCCCCGACAATGTGCGCGCGGGAGATGCCCAGGGCATCCAGTAATGCTACGCCATCCTTCGCCATGTCCGTCAAGCTATAGGCGGTTTTCACAGGCAGGCCGAAACGTGACGCGAGCATGGCCCACACAAGGCTTCCCGCCGGGGCACCATCCATGCGCTGTGACAATCCGACGTCGCGGTTGTCATAATGGATCACCCGGAAACCTTTGGCGACCAGCCCCTGGATCAGGTCATCCGGCCAGGCAATCATCTGCGTCCCCAGGCCCATGACGAGAAGTATTACCGGCGCATCAGCCGCGCCCGCTTCTTCATAATAAATCTCGATGCCGTTGGCGTTGATGGTTGGCATATATTTCCCCTGCTCCCAAATTCATGTCTGTCCGGATTATGTGGCATGATGCTTAGCTCATCCACTGCTATGATAGAAATCATAAACCGTCTGCGCGACCGCTGCCGACACGCCCGGTGCCTTTTGCAAATCTTCGAGGCTCGCGCTGCGGACAGCCCGGGCGGTACCGAAGTGCATGAGAAGCGCCTTTTTGCGCGATGGGCCGATACCCGGGACTTCGTCCAAAGGACTTGCGGTGATCGCCTTGCTCCGTTTCGTCCGGTGCGCACCAATGGCAAAGCGGTGCACCTCGTCGCGCAAACGCTGGAGGTAAAATAAAACCGGCGCGTTCACCGGCAAGGTGATTTCCCGTCCATCGGGGAAATGAAAGATTTCACGCCCCTCGCGCCCATGGTTCGGTCCTTTGGCGATGGCAATCAAAGGAACATCTTCGACACCAATTTCTTCAAGCGCGGCTTTCACTGCGCTCATTTGTCCTTTTCCGCCATCGATCAAAACGAGATCCGGCCAGAGTCCGTTGTCCCGGTCGGGATCCTCTTCCTGCGCCCGGCCAAAGCGCCGCTGGAACACTTCGCGCATCATGGCGAAATCGTCGTCCGTCGCCGCCTGCTTGATGTTGAACTTGCGATACTGCCCTTTGATAAACCCTTCCGGCCCGGCAACGACCATGGCGCCAAGGGCATTCGTCCCCTGGATATGGCTGTTGTCATAAATCTCGATGCGTTTGGGCGGTTCGGACAATTCGAACAGATCGGCCACCTCTTGCAAAAGCTTGCCCTGCGTAGTGCTCTCGGCCAGCCGCCGGTCCAGCGCCTCTTCCGCATTGCGGGTGGCCTGCGCGACCAGACGCACACGGTCGCCACGCTGGGGAACGGCAATTTCAATCTTGCGCTCGGCCCTTTCCGACAGCGCCTGTGCCAGCAAATCGGCCTCAGCCAGTTCTCGGTCGAGCAGGATGAGACGTGCGGGCGGCACATCTTCGTAAAACTGCGCGAGGAAGCTGGTGAACACTTCGTCTTCGCCAAGCTCCGAAACATGCGACGGAAAAAAGGAGCGGTGCCCCCAATTCTGTCCGCCGCGAATGAAGAAGGCTTGAATGCCCATGACGCCGTTGCGGTGGGCGAGCGCAAAAATATCGGCATCGCCGATGCCCTGCGCGTTGATCGCCTGACTACCCTGAATGAAGGTCAATGCCTTTAGCCGGTCGCGCAGCATGGCGGCACGTTCGAAGTCCAACCCTTCCGCAGCGGCCTCCATCTCGGCGGCGAGCTTCGCCTGTACGCCGGAGGATTTGCCATCGAGGAAGGCTTTGGCATCGGCAACTAGGTCGGCATAGGCGCCATCGTCAATCCGGCCTACGCATGGCGCGGAGCATCGCTTGATCTGGTACAGCAGGCACGGCCGGTCGCGGTTGTTGAAAAAACTGTCCGAGCAGCTGCGCAAGAGAAACAGTTTTTCGAGAGCGTTCAGTGTCTGGTTCACCGACCCTGCGCTGGCAAACGGGCCATAATATTGCCCCTTATGCCGCCGTGCCCCGCGATGTTTCTGGATGCGTGGGAATTTGTGATCGGCGCGCAACAGGATGAACGGAAAGCTTTTGTCGTCGCGCAGCAGGACATTGTAGGCCGGACGGTACCGCTTGATGAGCTGCGCTTCCAACAGCAAGGCTTCGGCTTCGCTGTTGGTCGTCACGATCGTCATCGACCGCGTCAGCGCGACCATGCGTCGCAACCGGTTAGGCAGCCGGTCAATCTGCACATAATTGTTCACGCGATTTTTAAGCGCACGCGCCTTGCCGACATAAAGCACGTCGCCGCGCGCATCGTGCATCCGATACACACCCGGCTTGTGCGGCAGGGTTTTCAGGACATTGCGAATGGCCGCAACACCGGTTTCCAGATCGGGCGCATCGGCACCCCGCACTGCATAGGTTGCCTTCTCCTCGTTGAAACGGGAGGCTGCATTTGGCTGATCGGGGCGGTCGGCTTTGGACATAGGTCTAGGGTCTGGACCTCTTAAATGGGCTGGCAAAATTTGCCAGCCCTACCCTGTTTTTAATTATGTCTATTGCTCGCGCGAACTCATGAAATGCCACACTATTCCAAAGCCCAGTGCGGCACATATGCCGACAAGCAGCATATTGGGCACGCTCATGAGGCGTATCGGTCGTTATCGCCGTCCTGGTCGCTACCGTCATCGCCGCCAAATCCGAAAAAGCGCTTCAGCGATACAAGCAAACCGACGACGCCAAGCGCAATCAGCTTCCAGAATTTGAGGAGGAAGATCAACAGCCCCTTGAATAGTCCGGTTTTCGCAACCGCTGCCGCGGCGCCCCCTGTGACCAGCGCGGCGAGGCCATATTCAGAGACTTTATCGCCATCCTTATACGCCGCGTACCGTTCGTCATTGTTGAACGAGAAACCCTTATTGGCTTCACGGAACGCAGCCAGATCGGATTGAAGCGTTTCCTGTGAAGTTACAAGCGCCGCATCCATCACGCCCCGGCGGCCTAAAATCCGCATATGGTAGTTTATGTTCTGACCCGACGGTGAAGAAAGGATCACGCCATATTCGAGATTATGCGTCACCTTGTCATAATGCGGAGGGACTGCCCAGCCGACCGTCGTAAGCGGTTCCAACCCTTGTTCACGCCGCGCCTCATTCTGGGCAGCGTCGCCGTCCTTCATTTCCTGAAGCAGCGCATCGGCATCAATTTTCTCGTCGTCGCGCACATAGCCGATGTCAGAAAAGCTATAGATTGCGAACCAGTTCGAATTTTTGGATGCAATGGTGTACGAATCATCTTCCGGCAAATTACCGGTCAGCCGCAGGAATTTGTTGGTCCCGTCGGCATCCAGATACTGCACCATATTCGGCAACTTGATCGATGCGCGATCCGTCACCTGCGGCTTTTGCGGAGCCTCTACCCAAGGTAAAGCTTGAAATTGCGCCTGTGCTTGCGTCGCACTTTGATCATTTTGCGCAAGAACCGGCTGCGCTGTGATGGCCAGAAAGGCCAAAGCTGCACGCGTCACATAGGCTGATAATTTCATAGCTTTCCCCCTCAATGGGCCAGAGGGTAAAAGTCAGCACTTAAAAATCAACGGTAAATATTAGGGCTATACTGTGCGGGCGTGCCGGACATGCTCCGTGTTACTTCACGCCATTGGCAATCGCGATTTTGAAAAACCAATTGCCAGCGGCTTAAAAAGAAACCGCCCGCTGCCCATGCGCCTGCCCGTTAAGGGCAAATGCGGGGGCAACGGGCGGATTTCTAATGATCAATTCAGCGAGTTTATCGACTCGTCAATGAGCGTGGCATCCGCCTTTGCATCGTGATGCGTGGCAATCAGTTGAGCTGCCGCCGCAGCAGCCGCGCTGGCTGCCTTTGCGCGAACGTCGGCGATGGCGGCGCGTTCTGCGGCTGCAATCTTTTCTTCGGCTGCCTTGGCGCGGCGTCCGATGAGCGCGGTGGCGTCTTCTTTCGCTTGTGCAACAATCAGCTTGGCTTCTTCTTCAGCCGCCGCCTTCATGGCTTCTGCGTCTGTTGCAGCTTGCTTCGCCTTGGCTTCATATTCAGCCTTGATGGCTTCAGCTTCGGCACGCAGAGCGGTGGCTTGGTCCAACTGTTCCTTGATACCCGAAATCTGCTTGTCGAGCGCAGCGCCGATCATTGCCGGTACTTTTTTCCAAAGCGCCAGCGCAATCACCACAATCATGGCGAGCGCGACAAGCATGGTCGCATCAAATCCAAGTGCAGATGGCGTGGCATGCTCTTCACCGCCATGCGCTTGTGTGCCGGCATGTGTCGCAGGCACTTCGTCATTTTCAAGCATGTCGAGTGCCTTCTCGGCTTCCCCGATCTTGGACGAAGACGATGCACTCATATCGTGACCCGCATGCGGATCAGCTTCAGTTGCTGTTGTAGCGGGAGCTTGTTGATTAGCCATTTGCCATTACCGCTTTCACTGCCGATGCGGCTTGCGCCGCACTTACCTTTGCGCCCGAGACCTTTGCAACGATGTCGGCTGCAGCTTCTGCTGCAACACTTTCGATGCTGGCCATCGCAGCGGCACTTGCCTTTGCAAGGTCGGCTTCAGCCGCCGCCAGCTTAACGCCGACTTCCGCATCCGCCTTGGCAAGACGCTGTTCAGCATCCTTCGCAGCCTTTGCCTTTGCTTCGTTCGCCTTTGCCTGCGCAACCAAACGGGCTGCGGCAAGATCGGCTTCTCCGCTGTCGCCCAGATTATCCGCCTCGGCGCGAGCGCGTTCTGCGGCCGCAAGGTCGTCCGCAATCTTGCGATCACGTGCGTCCATATTCGCTTCAATCTTTGGCAACATGCCTTTGCCGATCGTGAAATAGATCAGACCAAAGACAATCAGCAGCCAAAAAAACTGCGACGCATAGGTTTCAAGAATTTGAGCAATTTGAGGCATGATACTTGGCTGTCCTTATTGAAGATTGGGCCCCGGCGATGTGCCGGGGCTAAACCGTCAATTAAGCAACGAAGATCAGGATCATAGCGACGACGAATGCGAGCAGACCGAGAAGTTCAGCAGCCGCGAAGCCGATGAACAGACGGCCCTGCTGGCCATCAGCCGCTGCAGGATTGCGAAGAGCGCCCTGAAGGAACGATCCGAAGACGTTACCCACACCACCGGCGGCAAGGCCGGCACCAATTGCTGCAAGACCGGCACCGATCAACTTTGCTGCTTCTGCGTCCATGATATTAACTCCTGTTCAAAACTAAAATGGGTAGTGGAAAAACTCAGTGTAAATTGACCGCGTCGTTAATGTAGAGCGAGGTCAAAAGCGCGAAAACATAAGCCTGAATGGCGCACACGAGCAGCTCAAGCAGGGTGATGCCGATCATCAGAATGAACGACGGTATGCTGACCACCAGCGGCACCCATGCAGCCTGTGCATTCAAACCGTTGATGACGAAACCGGCGAGCACCTTCATCAGCACGTGTCCGGCGGTCATTGCCACGAACAAACGAAGTGCGAGGCTGAAAGGACGGATCAGGAACGAGAAAAGCTCGATCAGCGGGATCAACCACAGCAGCCACCAAGGTGTGCCGTGCGGGACGAAGAGGCTGAAGAAGTGGAGACCATGGCGCCAGAAACCGACGACCAATACCGTGCCGAAGCTGAGCACTGCCAATACGGCCGTGACGGTCAGGTGGCTGGTTACCGTGAAAGGATGGACGCCAGGAACGATACCGAATGGCATCATGCCCATGAAATTCGCCATCAGGATGAACATGAACAACGAGAACACCAAAGGCACATATTTCTTGCCTTCGGGACCGACGCTGGAAGAAACCATGTTGTTGACGAAGCCGGTTACGCCTTCGACCGCCATTTGCCAGCGGCCGGGGACCAGATCGCGCTTCATTCCGCCCCACATGAAGAGCCAGAGAGCGCCGAGGACGATCATCATGAACAACGATGAGTTGGTGAAGGAGACGTCATAACCGCCAATATTGAGCGGCGCGAGCGGCTCAATCTGGAATTGGTGCATCGGATCGATTTTGCCGCTTTCGCCTGCCACGTTCACTACCCTGTAAAATACCCACCCGCGCACTTGGACGCGGGCACATTATACGACGCAAGCGCCCGGGCTATTCCGGACGCTCGTTGGAGATCTTTATGATATTCCTGAAGGCGACTGCGATGCCCAAAAACATGCAGACCAACAGAAGCGCAGGGGAAGTGTCGAAGAGGCGGTCAAACAACCAGCCCACTAAAGCACCACCTGCAGGACCTGCGATCAATTCGGTTAGAACCCTGTTCCCTTGCCGCATTCCTTTGGCTGGAACCTGATCTGTACCCGAACGAACCGCTTCGGCTTTCCGCGCCGCTTTCAGCTGCATGTCTAACGAATCGAGCCGAGCGTCACTTTTACCGTTGCCATCCTGCCCGGAGTTGTTCGATGCCATGTGATTCCTACCTTTTTGCGAAGAGAAACCACCACGAAATCGGGTCAACCCCGCCTAGGCACGGGCGCTTTAGGAGAGGCCTCCCGACAAGTCAACAGGCCGACCACAAGTTTGTTGCGCCGCAAAAGAAAAGAGCCGCACCATTGCTGGTACGGCTCTGTATATAACAATGTGCCTCCCGATATGGTTCGAGACATTCATCCCGTCAGATCAGGGACAGCGCGGGTCGAGTTCAGGACGTCCGGCGTCGCGCGTTTTCCACTGCCCGCCGGGGGTCTGGTATTTCTCGCCGGCAACGGTGCGTTCGGCGATCAGGCGGCATCCGCTGCGTAGCGCCATTTCCTCAACCGTCGCGCCATTGGCGAGTGCTTCCTTGGAATAGGCCGCCTTGCGCTTGATGTTGATATCATCGACCAGCGCCTTGATGGCGGGCGATGGCGGGGTCACGAAGCCGAGATATCCATCGGCCTTTTCACCGACCAGCCCGCTTTCGCGCGCGCCCTGATATGCCGGATCACGCCCAGACTGAAACGCAATTGCACCCGACGCCGTAGCGCCAAGCAACAATGCGGCAATGACCATTTCAACTGACTCTTTCATCAAAATATCTCCGGATTCTCTTCAATCACCTTCTCGGACGCCGCGGATAATTTTAGCAGAATTTCCTGCCGAACCGCGATGTTAAGGTTGATCACTATCGGTTTGTCGGGCGCGGTTACCTGGACGCAGCCGGACAATACTGAGAGCATGATCGGTGTCAGAACGAGTATCGCTTTCCCCATGTTACGGCGAATCGCACTATCCATGCGGTTCGTCAATTGCCGTTGCATATGCGTCATGTCCGCTTTCCCCTTGCTGAATGGGTCATTCATCAGTTTGTTCATCTTTCTTAACAGGGCTATCATTTGACGAAGACGGCTCAGACGCCCCTTCCCGTCTCTTTTCCATCAGTCCCGGCAGCTCCCGCTGAACAAAAAGACTGGGGTCGTAATAGTCCCTGACTTTGTTGATCAGTGCCATAAACTCCGCCGTGATTGTCACATTGAATTTGATAGGTATCCGCGCCAGTTGCTTCGTAATGAAATTGCGCTTCGCCCCGCTACCCTGTTGCAGGCCAGTGAAGCTGATATCCGTGACGATCTCTCCGTCCAGCTCACCACCAACACCGATGGTTAGCGACGAATAGCGAATGGACCGCAGCGCCTGGAACGCAAAGTTGCCGAAGGTCCCCATATCCTCATACGCCAATTCCCCCAGATAGCTCACCTCCCCGCCCCCGGGACGGGACACCAGCGCCCCGCCGACAATCCGGCCGCCGTCCTGGTTGAAAATCATGGGTAAGGTGCCATCGAAAACGCCGGTCACACGCAAATTCTGGAAGTCATAGCCTGCGAGGAACTGCTCCGCGTCGACGCCCACTACCCGAAAAGTCAGCCGCCGTTCTTTCTCAACCCCGAAATCAAGCGTCGTCGGCTCCAATAAGAGCTCGCCTCCTGCAAAGGGCCAACGTCCGGATTCGATGCGGACCTGCTGGTCAGGGAGCAATTGGTATCGGATCGACCCGTTCAGGGCCGGGATGCCCGGATTGACGGAAGCTATTGTGGCAATCTGCGAGGGTCCGGTTTCCAGACCAAGAAGATCGGTGAAGACCATCTCGGTGGTCAGTCCTTCAACCGGACCAAAAGCCGCCGCGAGATTCATGCCCGTGGTCGCCACGCGTCCGCTGCTCCGAACCCCCTGGCTATCCCATTCAATACGGCCGTCTCCGTTCACGACGCCATCGACATTTGCAAAGACACCCAGCACCAAGGGTGTAAGCAAGGACGGCTGGAAGCGTTGGGTAAACCGCAAATCATCGACGGCCAATAAGGCTCGCCCGCTGCTGTCGTTCAGCGAATGCCGGATGTCGACTCCGGCAACGCGCGTGCCTGTTTCCGGCTCTGTAATGTTACCAATTGCAGTGATAATGCTGTTTTCCAGCGTCAACAGCATGTCGGGAACGCGCACCGGCTGGAACCGGTCCACCTGCTCGGCATCCAACACTTGCAGATTGCTGTCCAGCGTCAGCGCATTGTTCAGATAACGCCAATTGCCTGCCGCCTCGTCGATCAGAAGAGGGATATTCCCGATCTGCCCGGAACCGCCCTGCAACGTGCCGCTCATACCGCCCCCGCCAAATCGGCCCGTCAGTTCCGCCACGGTAAAATCGGTGGCGCTCTCCTCTTGGCCAAGAGTGACCGCTACATCACGCGCCACAAAACCTTCGTCCAGACTGAACCGGATGGACGCGCTTTTTGCTGAAAGGGGCGCGCTGCCCAGATTGCCGCGCACCGCCAAATTCGGCAGGTTCGCAGCAAAACGGGTCCGCCCATTGCCGGTTGAAAAAACCGGTCTTCCCCCGTCAGGGCAAAGCCGCAGGCTCTGCGATCGCAAGGCGACATTGGCGATTTTCAGGGAATCGAAACGGACCGATTGGCAGCTTTCATAAAGCGCGAGCCCTTGCCCGTCATAGCGGCCCGACAGGGGTAATTGCATGCCGCTGACAAATCCGTTCGGTATCGGTCCCGACACCAAAGCCTGACCGTTAAAGCGCCACGCGCTGCCCGGGCTGCCGCTGAATGCCAATGCAGGTATAGCCAGCCGGGCCGCCCCGCCTGTAAAAGGCGCGACCGTTAAATTACCAGCCCATTGCGATCCGGCAGCCGGACGCAGGGAAAGCGTGGCATTCGGAACATCCCGTCCACCGAGCGCCAGTTGGACAGGCGCACCGATCCGCCAACCGGATGAAGAAGACTGGATCACCAGCGGACTATTCTGGCGAAGCTGCGCGCCCGAACCACTTTTGAGTGCCAACGACGAAATGGTCGCGCCCATCCGCCCCTGAAAATCGCGGAAGGCATCAAATTCGAGATTGCCGTCAAAGCGATCCCCTGCCCGCTCAACGACCGGTGCAATACGCGCAAGCAGCGGCCCTACCGGTGTATCCCGTGTCTGCGCAACCAAGGCGCGCAGGCTTCCCAATGATCCGCGGTCCAGAGATCCACTGGCAACTGCCATGTCTCCGCGGGCTGACAGAGCGAATTTGCCGTCGTTAAGACCTCCATAGCCCTTCGCATTCAGCGACAGGCGTGGAACGGTCAAGGGCGCCGACCGCAGGCCTGCCTTTTCCAAAGCCAGCGTAAAATTGGTCCGGCGCATTCCACCATCGACCGAAACGACACCCTTTGGCGCAGTCGCGGCAATGCCGGGATAGCGGATGGTGGCTGCGGCAAATCCGACATCCCCTACCCATTTGTCCAGACGCTCGGACAATTTGACATCGACATCCAATTTGGGCGCTGCAACGGCCAATCCCTGCGCCGTGCAGCCCAAAGAAGATGCGGACAATGGTCCGATCAGACGCGGCTGCCGCCATTCAAGCAACAGCTTTCCGTCAAAGGCGACCGCAGGCGCGCGGCATCCACCGGCGGCGATGGCGGTCGAGCGCAAAGAGAGTCGGGCGGCGAACTGGTTGCGGAGCAGCCCCCTACCGCTTAGCCCGACACCTATATTCCCCCATGGCGTTTCAATCCGCGCCTTTGCGTCTTTGATGACGAGCCCGATGTCAGGCCATTCAAAAGGCTCCTTCGATGTGGGGTCGGTGAATTTGTCGAGTTCACCGAAGGACAGCTTTCCGTCGGCATAGCGCCCACGCAGCGAAACACCCTTGGCGCGGACATCGCGCAAACTCGCGCCGGAAAAATTGAGGGCAACGTCGACTTCAACTTCTTCGGCGGTCAAATCGGGGCGTGCTGGATCGCCGATGACCAGATTGCGGATACGCTGGGTGCGAAAGCCGATCTGATCGATGCTGTAGGTTGCACGAATACCTCTGCTTTGCAGTTCGCTTTGTACGAAACGGTCCGCAATGGTGTTACGCTGTGCCCATGCGATCAACACCAGGCCGACAAAAAGCGCCGCAACGGTGGCAAATATGATGTGCTTCCACCGCCAGCCGCGAAAGGGTTCGGGCGCGCTATCCATGGTTATACCGGTGTCGGCAGGTTCCTGCATGACTATCAAATGCGTGAAAGGGCATAGGGTTGCAATGCCATTCGCATCTATAAGCTTGCCTGAACGACGAAAATTTCCGAAAAGGCGATAAATTGCAAAAGGATAGCTGCGATGGGGGTCGCCCACGGAACTGATTCACACCATGGAACAGGCCACCGCGCCCGCTTGCGAACGCGCCTGCTCGAAGCCGGTGGTGACTCGCTTTTGGACCATGAGCTGGTCGAGTATATTCTGGCACTGGCCATTCCGCGCAAAGACACCAAGCCCTTGGCGAAGCAGTTGCTGGCGCACTATGGCGGCTTTTCGGCGTTGCTGACGGCGGATACAGAAAATATCGTGCGGCAGGCCGGAATGGGCGAAACCAGCACTGCGGCACTAAAAATCGTTCAGGCCGCTGCACTACGCCTGCTGAGCGAACCGGTTCGCGAGCAGCCTATGCTTGCATCGTGGCAGTCCCTGCTCGACTATCTGCGCGCCGACATGGCGCATCTGACCATCGAACGCGTCCGCACCCTTTATCTGAACAGCAAGAATATGCTGATCCGCGACGAGGTTACGAGCGAAGGGTCCATCGATCAGGCCGCAATCTACACGCGCGAAGTGATAAGACGTGCGATTGACCTTGGCGCGGCGGCAATCATCCTGGTCCACAACCATCCCAGCGGCGATAGCGCCCCCAGCCGTCAGGATATTGCCATGACGCGCGATATCATAACCGCCGCCAAAAGCTTCGGCATCGCGGTACATGACCATATCATCATCGGTAAAGACGGCTATTCCAGTATGCGGAGCGCGGGCCTTATTTAGCGGGTGGCCAAAACTGTGCGGGTGCAGCATAGGTTGCACATGAACTCTCCCCTCCCCCTCAAAAAGACTCTTGGTGATAAAGAACTGACCGTCATGATGGCGTCGCTAATGGCGCTCAATGCCTTGGCGATCGATTCCATGTTGCCTGCCTTTCCGGCGATTGTCGGCAACCTCAGCCTCGCAAACCCCAACAGCATCCAGTATATCATCTCGATATTCCTGGCAGGCACCGGCATCGGCGCGTTGATCCATGGCCCTTTGTCGGACCGTTACGGGCGCAAGCCGATCCTGTTGATTGCGACCGTCGGTGCGGCGCTGTTTTCGCTTGCCTGCAGTTTGTCGACCAGTTTCGAGATGTTACTGGCGATGCGCTTTTGCCATGGCTTGATGGCCGCTGCGATGGGCGTTCTTGTGATTTCCGTTATTCGTGACCAGTTCGAAGGTGACGCCATGGCGCGGCGTATGTCGACGATCTTCCTGATCTTCATGATTGTGCCGATCATCGCGCCGACCATCGGGCAATTCGTCCTGCTGTTCGCAGGATGGCGCACCATTTTCGACCTCATGGCCTTTATGGCGCTGATGGCCGCTGGCTGGGTTTACTACCGCTTGCCGGAAACGCTGCATCCGGAAAATGTGATCCCCATCGAACCGCACGCGCTTGCTAAAGCGTGGACGAAAGTGGTCACCAATCGCAATGCCGCTGGGTACATGATCGGCGCAGGTATCGTGCAAGGGGCCCTGTTCGGCTATCTGAACAGCTCTCCGCAGTTATTTGATGAAGTTTTCAACGCGGCCGATTTCTTTACGATTGGCTTTGCCATTGTTGCGCTTGGCATTGCGGCATCGAATTTCACCAATTCCAAAATTGTCGAACGGTTTGGTGCCCGCCGCGTATCCCAGACGGCGCTGATCAGCTTTATTATCTTGGGATCGTTGCAGGTGGCGGCCGCTGAATTTGCACCGACGTCATTGCCCTTGTTTCTAGCTCTGTTGACGGCGAACATGGCCATGGTCGGATTTATCGGGTCCAATTTTTCATCGATTGCGATGACCCCGTTCGGGGACGTCGCTGGCGCGGCATCGTCCTTCCAATCCTTTGTCAAAACGCTTTTGGCGGCGGGGATCGGCGCGGCCATTGGACAGCAGTTTGATGGAAGCGTCCTGCCGGTCGCGGCTGGTTTTTTGGTGTGTGGCCTTGTCGCGCTTGCTCTTGTCCTGTGGTGCGAAAAAGGCCTGCTGTTCACGCGCCCGGGAACGACCCCTAAAATACCGAACAACCCACGCGGGTAACAACCCGGCACGGTGCTATTCTTAGACACAAATACGGCCGTCGATACACAAACTATGTCACCCTGAACTTGTTTCAGGGTCTTAGTCCTTCGGCGTTGAAATCTAAGACCCTGAAACAAGTTCAGGGTGACGGTGAGGTGTTTGTCGAGTGACAGTCTGGTGTTCAATTTGGGTGACGGTATTCAGACGCAAAAAGGGAGGCCGGAGCCTCCCTTTCTATTTCACGATGCGACAGTTTTTAATTGTCGTGCACGGGTCCGGGGAATTCACCCATATCCGGCGCATCATCCATCATCTGGTCATGCTGAAGGTTCGAATTACGCATTCCGTAGATGAAATAGAGCGCAACCGCACCAACCAGGAAGTAGATGAAGAAAATGAGCACATTGAAAGGAACGGTCGTGATCAGATAGAGGCACGACAAGATCCCCAGTGCAGGTGTGATCGGGTACAGCGGTACCGAGAAGCCACGCGGCAGATCAGGTGCTGCACGGCGCAGATAGATAACCGACAGACACACAATAGCGAAGGCCGCCAACGTACCTACCGAAGTCATGTCGCCCAACACGTTGATGTCGAAGAAGCCAGCCGCAACGGCTGTGATCGTGCCGACGAGCATCGTGTTGATATAAGGTGTGTGGAACTTCGGATGCACCCGCGAGAAAATCTTGGGCAACAAACCGTCACGCGCCATGGTGTAGAAAATACGTGTCTGGGCGTACATCAGAACCAACACCACCGATGTCAGACCGATGATGGCACCGACCTTGATGGTCTTGGCCAACCAGGCCCATTGCGCACCGAAGCTGTCGACAACAACGGCCACAGGATCCGGCACGTTCAGCGACGCGTAGGGAACCAGCAAGGTCATAATGGCTGCAACCAGCATGTAGATGACCGTGCAGACAATCAACGACCCGATGATACCAAAGGGCATGTCCCGTTTCGGGTCCTTGGCTTCCTGACCTGCGGTCGAAACAGCTTCAAAACCGATATAGGCAAAGAACACGATCGAAGCGGCGCGCATAATGCCATCCACGCCAAATTCACCGTCACCGGTGTTTTCGGGAATGAACGGCGTCCAGTTGGTCGCCATATATTCGCCGAGATTAGACAACACGATAAAGCCGCCGACAAGAATGAAGGCCGCCAATACGCTGACCTTGATCGCCACGATGATGTTGTTGACCTTCGCCGATTCCGACACGCCCACCATCAACAGCAGCGCGAGCGCCATGCAGATAAGGAAAGCAGGAAGGTTGAAGATCGCGGTCACCTGCGCGCCATCGACAAGCAATGGTGCGCCATCACGCATCAGCACCTGACCGGTCGGGCCGGTAAACTGTGCGGGTATGACAAGGCCAAAATCCGCAAGCAAACTGACCACATAGCCACTCCACCCGACCGCGACCACCGACGCGGCAAGGCCATATTCGAGCAACAACAACGCCCCCATGATCCAGGCAACAAATTCGCCAAGCGTGGTGTAGCTATATGTGTAAGCAGAGCCGGATACCGGCAAGGTTGAAGAAAGCTCGGCATAGCACAGGCCTGCGAAAGCACAGACAAGGCCCGCCACAACGAAGGAGAGCATAACAGCCGGACCAGCATGCAGCGCCGCGGCACTGCCGGTACGGACAAAGATGCCTGCACCGATGATGCAGCCAACCCCCAGCAAAAGCAGGTTCCATTTGCCCAGCGAACGTTTCAGTTCGCTACTGGCCGTTTCTCTTTGTACTTGCGCGATCGTTTTGCGCGCGAACATGCGCTGCATCACGGTTTGCGGTTCACTCGCCATCTTCTTCTCCCCGAAGGATTGTTATTTCGCGGAAACTAACCGCAAATGCAAAGCGCGCAACTTAATTTCAACGAACAAGCATCGGTCCCAAGGGTTTTCCACCAAAAATGTGGACATGCAGGTGCGGAACCTCCTGATGTGCGTCGAATCCGGTGTTGGCAAGCAGGCGATAGCCCGGCTCCACCAACCCCATGGTGCGCGCGACATGGCCCACCGCTCTTACGAATCCGGCAATCTCCGCGTCACTTGCGTTGGCGCTGAAATCATCCCAGCACACATAAGCGCCTTTTGGGATGACCAGGACATGCTCGGGCGCTTGCGGGTTTATGTCGTGAAAGGCCAATGCCCATTCGTCTTCATACACTGTCCGATTGGGAATTTCACCGCGCAGGATTTTGGCGAAGATATTCTGGTCATCATAGGGCTGTGTCGCGTCAATGGGCATAGGTCACTCCGTTCTGCTGGCCTTTTCTGCTATTCCCGAGATGCCGTCGCGGCGATCCAACTCGGCAAGAACATCATCCACCGACACGCCACCTTCCGCCAAAAGGACGAGCAAATGAAAAAGCAGGTCTGCGGCCTCGGCCGTCAATTTTGCAGGATCGCCGGACAAGGACGCGATAACCGTTTCGGTGGCTTCTTCCCCCACCTTCTGTGCGATTTTCTCCCGGCCTTTGGCAAAGAGCGATGCAACATAGCTGCTGTCCGAAGACGCACCTCGCCGTTCGGCAATCACCATTTCCAGCCTGCTAAGCGTATCGCTCATCACACATCCTTCTGCAGCGCGGCCACCATCGCGCGGTCTTCTACCGGAATTAATCCTTCAAGCACGCGCCAGAATCCGGTGACCGATTCCTGTCCTGCCGCGGCATAGGCGGTCGCAAGGCTGGTGCGCAACGCCTCGAACAATTGCGCTTCGAATGCTTTGCCTTCATCGGTCAACCGCAACAGCTTTTGCCGCCGGTCCGCCGAACCACTACGCGTCTCGACCAGATTGCGCGCGGACAGATCGTTCAGCACACGTCCGAGCGACTGCTTTGTGATAGCCAATATCTTCAGCAGTTCGCTGATTGTCAGGTCGGGTTGCCGCGCAATAAAATAAAGCGCACGATGATGCGCGCGCCCCAGTCCATGCTCGGCTAATCCTTCATCAATCGACCGGGTGAGCCGTGTGTAGCCGAAAAACAGCAGCTCGACGCCGCGGCGCACCTCATGCTCACGCAGGAAGAGCGGCGAAGCTGCGGGCGTTGCAGGTGCGGGAGATGGGACAGCCATATTGACGTATCTTGGCGCAGCCCATAGGACAGTGCAAGCCCTTAAGGGACGAACACAATTAGGTATCGAGAGCAGATATGACCGCTGGCGCATTTCCATTTGAGGCGAACCCGAATCCTGTTGATGCCGCCCGCCGCGCGGAACTGCTCGCCGACCCCGGCTTTGGCCGCGTCTTTACAGACCATATGGTCACCATTCGCTATTCCGATGACAAAGGATGGTATGATGCCAAGGTAGGCCCCCGCGCGCCACTTACGCTCGATCCGGCAACGGCCGTTCTCCATTATGCGCAGGAAATTTTCGAAGGATTGAAAGCCTACAGACTCGCCGATGGCTCGATGGCGCTGTTCCGCCCCGAACAGAACGCGCGTCGCTTCCAACGCTCGGCCAAGCGCCTTGCCATGCCGGAATTGCCGGAAGACTTGTTTCTGCAATCCTGCCGTCAGCTTATTGAAGTCGATCAGCATTGGTTCCCGCCGGTTGAGGGCGGCTCCATTTATCTGCGTCCCTTCATGATCGCCAGCGAGGTGTTCCTGGGCGTCAAGCCATCGGCGGAATATCTCTATATGGTCATCGCATCGGCAGCCGGGAATTATTTCAAGAGCGGCGCGCCCGCCATCAAGATCTGGGTCTCCGAACATTATACCCGCGCGGCCCCGGGCGGCACGGGTGCAGCGAAATGCGGCGGCAACTATGCCTCCAGTCTGGTTGCCCAGTCCGAAGCCATCCGGAACGGATGCGACCAGGTCGTCTTTCTCGATGCAGCGGAACATCGCTGGATTGAGGAACTGGGCGGCATGAACCTGTTCTTCCTCTTTGACGATGGTACGTTGATCACACCGCCAACGGACGGCACGATCCTGGAGGGCATTACCCGCGAATCGATTCTGGTGCTCGCCCGCGAACAAGGCTTGAATGTCCGCGAAGAACGCTATGCCATCGACCAATGGCGGGCCGATGCGACGTCCGGTAAGCTGGTTGAGGCTTTTGCCTGCGGTACCGCAGCGGTCGTGACACCAGTCGGCAGCGTCCATAGCCAAAATGGCAGTTTCACCATTGGAGCCGGTGGGCCCGGCCAAATAACCCAGCAATTGCGCGCCAAACTGGTCGATATCCAGCGCGGTATCGCACCCGATCCGCATGGTTGGGTGCAGCAGATCAGCTGATCGAAAATTCCCGCGTTTCGGCAATTGCCATTGCCGAAACTCGCGCTATAAGGCCGCCGCAGCACAGGTGGCTTCGGCCGGCTGAATGCGCAAAATGCCAAGATGATGGGGCGTCGCCAAGCGGTAAGGCAGCGGCTTTTGATGCCGCCATTCGCAGGTTCGATCCCTGCCGCCCCAGCCATCTTCCTCCGACCCGCTTTTGCTTCATCGCCTCGCAAGCTTTGTAAATGGTTGTAACAACGTGCAACCCGCACTGGCGCGAACCGGCAATTCCTTTTATTTAGGCTCCCGAGGGACACCTGTTAAAAAATTGGTGCCGTTGGGTAGGGTCGAACATATGCGTGTTGTTATTGCCGATGACGAAGCGGACGTCGTAGCTTTTCTGAAATCGATTGTCGAAGAACTGGGCCATATCGCCGTCAGCTTTGCGGACGGTAACAAATTGGCGCAGGCGCTGATGCGTGAGACATTCGATCTTGTCATACTGGACTGGAACATCCCCGGGAAAGACGGGATTGATCTGCTCAAATGGATGCAGACTGCTTTGCCCGAGCATCCTCCGGTCATCATGATGACCAACCGGTCTGCGAAAAAAGATATTAGCGATGCGCTGAATGCCGGTGCGGATGACTATATCACCAAGCCGGAAGACCGCTCGGTTGTCGCCGCACGGATAAACGCCATGCTCCGCCGCAATGCGGGTGCCGGAGCATTTGATGCAGAGGCGGTTTACGGGAAATACCATCTGAACCGGCTGGACCAAAGCGTCACCGTGAATGGCGAGACCATCACCATGACCGCCAAAGAATTCGAGCTGGCCGATCTGTTTTTCCGCAACGCGGACCGCACATTGTCCCGCAATTACATCATGGAAACGATCTGGCGCACCAATGCCGTGCTCGCTACGCGCACGCTGGACATGCATATTTCGCGTGTCCGCGCCAAGCTTGACCTGCAACCCGAAAACGGATTTCGGATTTTTACCGTCTTCGGTTATGGATACCGTCTGGAAACGATTACAACAAGCAACTGACGGGACATATTATGCGGCCAACTATGCCACGGCTTGCAACTGCAATTTTGGGTTTAGTACTAAGCCTTTGTGCAACAACCGGGGCGGCAGCGCAGAATGAGGATGCGCCAATTCGCTATGTCGTCCGCAAGGGTGATACGCTGATCGGGCTGGGCGACCGCTATTTCCGTACTCCGCAAAGCTACAAGATTGTGCAGCGGCAGAACCGGATCGCCAATCCCTATGCGATTCCCATCGGCAAGATCCTGTCCATTCCACGGAGCCTGCTGAAATACCGGCCGGCCTCTGCCGAAATCATTGCGGTGCGCGGTCAGGTCACACAGGACAATAGCGCCGCCACGACCGGGCAGAAATTGCAGGAAGGCACTGCGATTACGACGGGGCCGTCATCTTTTGCGACCATGGTGCTCGACGACGGCTCGCGCATTTCCCTGCCCTCCAATAGTGCAATCCGCATCCGGCGTTTACGCACATATCTTCTGGGCAATATCCTCGATTACGACTTCGACGTTGCCCGGGGCGGCATCCGGTCGTCGGTGGTGAAGCAGAAATCGCCCGACGACAGCTACCGCGTCCGCACCCCCAAGGCGGTTTCCGCCGTCCGCGGCACCGATTTCCAATCGCGCTATGATGCCGATACCCAGAATGACTTTGCCGAAGTCGTCGAAGGCGGACTTTCGGTCGACACCGGTGGGGAAAATGCGCGTGCCCTTCCCGCAGGAAATGGCCTCGCAGTCAAAGCCGATGGCGGCGTTCTGACCGAAGCGCTGCTGCCCGCGCCTGAGCTGCTCACGCCCGGAAAACTGCAAGCCGACAAAATAGTCCGCTTCGCAGCCGCCCTGTCCGGACCCATCCGCTACACTATTGCAACCGACTCCGGCTTTATTGAACAGATCGCAGACAGCATCGTGCAGGATGGAAAGGCGGAGTTTGCCGATCTACCCAACGGCAATTACTTCGTCCGTGCCCGCGCCATATCAGCAGCAGGATTGCAGGGAATACCGGCTACATTTACGTTCAAGCGACGCCTGAACAGTGTGACGGGAAGCGCTGGCAAGGAAAAGGACGGATTTGTTTTCCGCTGGCGCGCCGAAGGTGACGGGCCGCAAAAATTCCATTTCCAACTGTTCCGCAACGCCGTCACAAATGTGGCGATGGTCGATGAGGCAGGCTTGGATTCGATGATGATCACCTTGTCCGACCTGCCCCCGGCCGATTATTATTGGCGCGTGGGATCTACCCAATATGCCGATGGCGAAGCGTCCACCAGTTGGACCCCAATCGAGAAAATCACGGTCGCAGGCCCTTGACGGTGGCCTTGCCCGCGCCGAGTAAAAAAGGCTGAAACCGGTCGTGAATTTGCAGCGTCGCCTTGCGATCGAATGGTTGGCAATCGGACTTTTTGCGACCTGCCTGCTCGTCGCCACACTTTATTGGCGCGGGACGGCTTCGTTCGACCATTTGCTCTATGACCAGCTCAGCGCGGTCGAGCGTCCGCCGGCGGATGGCGACATATTGATTGTCGCCATCGACGATCCCAGCCTGTCCGCGCTCGGCAAATGGCCGTGGGACCGGGATATCCATGCGCGGCTGATTACCAAACTCCAGCAGAAAAAACCGCGCGCCATCGCATTCGACATCCTGTTGAGCGAGCCGGGCACACCGGAATCGGACGAAAGGCTTGCGGCTGCCATGGCGGCTGGCCCCGCGCCGTTGTTCATACCGCTGCATTTCAATGCGCCGGGCAGCGACGGCCGGGACTATGACACGATATTGCCCGCGCCCGTTTTTGTACAAGCGGCGGCAGGGATAGGGCATGTCAACATCCAGTTTGATGACGACGGTATTGTGCGCCACACAACGCTCTGCTTCACGCCGGACAAGGGCGGTAAAGCATGGCCGCATTTGATTACGCGCCTGTTCGAGCCCACGCGCCCGCAACTTCCAAAGACCGGATGTTCCGCACCCCTGCTCATCCCCTATGCCGAGCGGGGAAGCTTCTCCGAAATTTCCTACGCTGACATCTTGAACGGCGATGTGCCCGATGAACTGGTACGCGGCAAAAATATCATCATCGGGGCGACCGCCGCCGGCATGGGTGATAATTTCCCGACGCCCAATGGCGAAGGTGGCATGTTGTCTGGGGTAGAGGTGATGGCCAATGTTCTGGCCGCGGCGCGCCGAAATGACTTCATCCGCCCCCTGTCCGACCCATGGACCTATGCCCTGACGCTTGCGCCTATGTGGTTGTTGATGGTCGGCTTTTTGCGGTTTCGGCCAAGGGTTGTGTTGATGGTTTCCCTTGTTTCGCTGGCAGGGATACTCGCAATCAGCATAGCCCTTTTGTTCAGCCGCCTGTGGTTTCCGCCCGGCGCCGCCCTGCTCGGTATATTATTGGTCTATCCCTTATGGGGATGGCGCCGTTTGCAAGCGATGAGCGTGTTCATGGATTCCGAGTTGCGCGCGCTCGAACAAAGCGGCGAAGTCCGCCCCCTTCCCATCCCCGCAAATCAGGCGACGGATATGGTGGGCCGCCAAAGCGAAGCTCTTGCGAGCGCGATTGACCATATGCGCGACCTGCGTCGCTTTGTGTCGGACACGCTGGCGGATTTACCCGACCCGATGTTTGTGACCGACCCCGGCGACAAGGTCACCCTTACGAACAAATTGCTCAATGAAAGTCTGGACAAAGATATTTCCGGATGGCTGCTGTCCGATGCACTCGACCTGATGGTCGTTGCGGAACAACGCGCGGCAGTCGACCATTATATCGGGCAGCCACAGGCCAAGGGTCAGGAATATGTGCGGTTCGTATCGCCCGCGGACAAGACTTTTGTCATGCGCCGGTCCGAAGTGCGTAGCGATTCAGGCGTACTGCATGGCCATATCCATTATCTGACCGACATAACGGCATTGGCAAAGGCTGAGCGGGATCGGGAGGAGGTGTTGCAACTTCTGTCCCATGACATGCGCGCACCGCAATCATCCATCATCGCCTTGCTCGATGGCCCTGTCGATGCCGATGCCAAGAAACGGATCGAGCGGAACGCCCGGCGGACCATCCAGCTTGCCCAAGACTTTGTCGAAATCGCCCGCATGGGAGAGACCGACTTTGCCGGACAAGACGTCTTGCTCGCAGATCTCGTCCGGGAAGCGACCGACAGTCTATGGCCGCTCGCGCGGGAGCGTGGAATCAGTTTTTCGGTTCGCGACACAAGCGACAGCGCCTTTGTACTGGCCGAACCGGAAAGCCTGCACCGTGCAATCTGCAACCTCGTGGATAATGCCATCAAGTTCAGTCCGGCGGATGCAGTCATCGGCATAGACATTGGCCGGCAGGACGGAACGAACGTGATCGTGACAATATCCGACAGCGGAGACGGGATAGAAGCCGATCTGTTGCCCAGCCTGTTCACCCGATTTGCCTCCACAGGAAATCATGCCGGACGGGTAAAGGGCGTCGGTCTGGGGCTGGCCTTTGTGCATGCTGTTATTACACGGCACAATGGTACGGTCTGGGCGGGGAACGGCGAGAACGGCGGTGCCAGATTCAGCTTCACCCTGCCGATTGCCTAGCAATAAAATTGCCGGATTATTCGATCCCGCTGCGGAGGGTGGAATAACTTCCGCGAGGCTTGCCCAGATCGGCAAGTGCCGCATTGATCATGATAGGCAAGGCTTCAGCCAGCGGTAGTCTGCAATGATATTCCGAAACCCGGCTGCGGTACATTTCCGAACCATCGGCCACACGGGTCAAGGTAATGCCCACCCGAAATTCCTTGTCGGCACAGCTCTGGAGCGGCTTGCGGCGCTTGGCAGGCGACAGGCTCTGTGGTCCGGCGGTGCTTCCCACCGCTAAGGAAGCATCGCGCGAGTCGACTGTAACCTGCAGATGAAGCGGCGCGGTATCGGCACGCGCAAAACCACGCGATGTCAGCGCGCCTTCAACAAGATCATGGGCGATCTTCAGGTCGGCCGACTCATATTCGGTCGCGGCAACGGCATAGGTCTGGCTTTCAAGGGTTGTAACACCCGCGCTCTGGACTCGTGTCTCGATCCCCGAAGAACAGGCTGATACCAAAAGTGAAATGCCTAGGGCGCAAAGTAAGCGGTGCATGGGACCTGCATTATCAATACCGGTCCCCTACATGCAACCTCTACATCATGTTACACCGCTTTACCGGGTAACGACGAAATAAATGACGTAGAACCAGCTCAATATGCCGTGGATGATTGCCCATAATACCGACTGGTGCGCGGTATAGCTTATCACCATCGCCAAAGCGCTTCCGAAACCGATCCCCGATTTGACGACTGTTCCTTGCATGGCAAAGTCCCTTCTCATGCGGCTTGTTTGGCGCGTTCGTTCAGTTCCTGATTCAACATTTCGGCGAGCAAAAACGCCAGTTCAAGCGACTGTGCCGCATTAAGCCGTGGATCGCAGTGGGTGTGGTACCGGTCGGCCAGGCCTTCGTCGGTAACCGCGACTGCACCGCCCGTGCATTCCGTTACATTCTGACCGGTCATTTCGATATGAATACCGCCGCCAAAACTGCCCTCTGCCCGATGGACAGCAAAGAAACCGCGCACTTCGGCCAATATCCGTTCGAACGGACGGGTTTTATACCCGCTAGCGGACTTGACCACATTGCCGTGCATCGGGTCACAGGACCAGATTACGGGATGGCCTTCGCGTTGAACGGCACGGACCAGCTTGGGCAATCCGCTTTCCACCTTGTCATAGCCATAGCGCGAGATCAGCGTCATCCGGCCCGCTTCGCGCGACGGGTTCAATGTGTCGAGCATCCGCAGCAAAGCATCAGGTTCCAGACTTGGTCCACATTTGATCCCGATCGGATTGCCGATGCCGCGCAGATATTCGACATGGGCCGAACCTTCAAAGCGGGTGCGATCGCCGATCCACAGGAAATGGGCCGAGGTATCGTACCACCGACCCGTTAAGCTGTCCTGACGTGTCATGGCTTGCTCATAGGGCAACAACAGCGCTTCATGACTGGTGTAGAAACTGGTGCCCTTGATCTGGGGTACGGTTTCGGGGGTGATTCCGCAGGCTTCCATAAAGGCCAAGGCTTCGCCGATACGGTCCGCCGTTTCCTTATATTTCTGCGCCCATGGCGAGCGTCCCATATAATCATGGGTCCATGCATGCACCTGCTGCAAATTGGCATAGCCCCCGTTGGAGAACGCCCGCAGCAGGTTCAGCGTCGATGCCGCCTGGCTATAGGCGCGGACCATACGCGCCGGATCGGGCGCCCGACCTTCAGCATTGAATTCAATGTCGTTGATTATGTCCCCGAAATAGCTTGGTAATTCGACATCACCAATCTTTTCGGTAGGTGTGGAACGTGGCTTGGCAAATTGGCCTGCCATGCGGCCGAGTTTGACCACGGGAACCTTGCCCGCAAAGGTCAGAACGACAGCCATCTGCAGGATGACGCGGAAGGTATCGCGAATATTGTTCGGATGGAACTCGGCAAAGCTTTCGGCGCAGTCGCCGCCCTGAAGCAAAAAGGCTTTGCCTTCGACGACCTTGGCAAGATCAGCGGTCAGGTTGCGGGCCTCTCCTGCAAAGACCAGCGGCGGATAATTACGCAAGGTCTCCTCAGTGGCCGCAAGCGCAGCTGCATCCTGATATTCGGGCATGTGAATGCCCTTTGCGTTTCTCCAACTGTCCGGCGTCCAATCTGTCGCCATGCCCATTACTCCAGCTTTGTTCATTTCAAAGGGGCGCCCTTTAGGCTCATTTTATGTGCACTAGCAAGCAAAAGCGGCAATTTTCCGTCACTTTCGCAATTTGCAACTGCGTCGCAATGTTTTAGTATATTATCTGCCAAATTCCCTGTTGGCAAATTTGCCAAAAGACGTCTATCAGGCCCGCTGAATCGCCCTGTCAGCATAGGTGAAAATCCTTTTGGTGTCAGGGTATCATGGGGTTTCGACGGTATTGCGGGCTTCAAATCCGCGTCGCTAATAAGGGCAGCATATGGCTACGGTCAAAAAGACAACAGGCACATCCAAAGCTCCGCGCAAAAACGCGGCTGAAGCGTCAGCCGAGTTAACAGCGCCGACCTCCACAGCAACTGTGGACGAAGGCGAAGGCGTGCGTCGGCGCGATTTCATACACATCGCAACGGTCAGCTTTGCTGGCGTCGGCGCGGTCGCAGTGGCAATTCCGCTGGTTTCGCAAATGAGCGCAAGCGCAGACGTTCTTGCGCTCGCATCGATCGAAGTCGATGTTGCCGCCATTCAGCCCGGTCAGGCCATCAAGACCAGCTGGCGCAAACAGCCTGTTTTCATCCGCAATCTGACTCCGGTTGAAATTGAAGACGCCAACAAGGTGGATGCCGCTTCCCTTCGCGATCCCCAAACACTCGCAGAGCGCACCCAGCCAGGCAAAGAAAACTGGCTGATCACCCTTGGCGTTTGCACCCATCTCGGTTGCGTTCCTCTTGGTGCCGCATCCGGCGAAGTTAAGGGTGAATATGGCGGCTATTTCTGCCCCTGCCACGGTTCGCACTATGATACTGCCGCACGCATCCGCAAGGGCCCCGCGCCATTGAACCTTGCGGTTCCAGAATATGTATTTCTTTCCGACACAGTCGTAAAAATCGGTTGAGGAGCTAAAACAAGATGAGCTTCCCTTGGGCAAATGAGTATAAGCCTCAGAACGCGGTAACCAAGTGGGTGGACGAACGTCTCCCCTTGCCCCGCTTGGTGTATAATGCAGTGGGCGCCGGTTATCCGGTTCCACGTAACCTGAACTATTTCTGGAACTTCGGTGTTCTCGCCGGTGTTGCGCTGGTTATCCAGATTGTGACCGGTATTGTTCTGGCCATGCATTATTATGCTAGCGTCGATGGCGCGTTCAACTCGGTTGAGCACATCATGCGTGACGTAAATGCCGGTTGGTTCATCCGCTACGCGCATATGAACGGCGCCAGCTTCTTCTTCATCGTGGTCTACATCCATATTTTCCGCGGCCTTTTCTACGGTTCGTACAAAGCTCCGCGTGAAATGATCTGGTTGCTGGGCGTAGTGATCTTCCTGCTTATGATGGCTACGGCATTCATGGGCTACGTGCTTCCATGGGGCCAGATGAGCTTCTGGGGTGCGCAGGTAATTACGGGTTTCTTCTCCGCCATTCCGTTGGTTGGCGAACCGTTGCGCCAGTTGCTGCTTGGCGGCTTTGCGCCTGACCAGGCCGCGCTGAACCGCTTCTTCTCGCTGCACTACCTCCTGCCCTTCGTGATTGCTGGTGTGATCATCCTGCACGTTTGGGCGCTGCACATCCCAGGGTCTTCGAACCCTACGGGTGTCAGCGTAAAGGCCGAACAGGACACTGTTCCCTTCCACCCCTATTACACAGCAAAGGACGGCTTCGGATTGGGCATATTCCTGATCGGTTTCGTCGCCATCACATTTTTTGCACCGAACCTGCTTGGCCATCCGGACAACTATATCCAGGCTAACCCGCTGTCGACGCCGGCACACATCGTTCCCGAATGGTATTTCTTGCCGTTCTACGCGATCCTGAAGGCGTTCACCGTGAACTTCGGCATTCCCTTCACCGGCATCGTGCTGATTGAAGCGAAGCTGATGGGCGTGCTTGCCATGTTCGGTTCGATCCTGTTGCTGTTCTTCCTGCCTTGGCTGGATACATCGCCGGTGCGTTCGGGCCATTATCGTCCGCTGTTCCGCAAGTTCTTCTGGTATGGCCTCATTCCGAGCCTTGTCGTGCTGACCTATTGCGGTGCGCAACCTCCTTACACCCAGTGGGTTGTACTGAGCCAGATCGCAGCAGCCTATTACTTCGCTCACTTCTTGATCATCCTGCCTATCGTTTCGCGTATCGAACGGCCGCTTCCGCTGCCAAATTCGATCACCGAAGCCGTGACAGGAAAGCCGCTTCAAACGGCGACCGCGTAAAACAGGGAAAGCCACTATCATGGTTCGTTTAATTGCTTTTTTGGTAGGCGTGTTTTTCAGCGGAATGCTGCTGATCGGCCTTGGGGACACCATCATTGGTGCAATCAAGGAACCTGCCGTTCCAACTGCCGAGCATGAATTCCATAAAATGCCGCTTGCGGAAAAATTCCCGCACGACGGTCCGCTGGGCAAATATAACAAGGGACAGCTGCAGCGCGGCCTTAAGGTATATTCGGAAGTATGTTCGGCATGCCACAGCTTGAAGCTTGTATCCTTCCGTGACTTTGCAGCCTTGGGCTACAATGAAGAACAGGTGAAGGCGATCGCCAAGGGTTGGAAGACCGAGGTTCCCTCGATCAACCCTGAAACGGGTGAGCCTGCTACACGGCCTGGTATCCCTGCCGACCGTATTCCTTCACCCTTCCCGAACGAAGTTGCTGCTCGCGCCGCGAACAACAATGCGCTTCCGCCTGATCTTTCACTGATCACCAAGGCGCGTGCGGATGGCCCAGCCTATGTGTATTCGTTGCTGATCGGCTATGAGGAAACTCAGCCTGCGGAATTGCTGAAGAAGTTCCCGGATGCAAAGACTCCCGACGGGCTGCACTACAACCCCTATTTCGCGAACCTCAACATCGCGATGGCCGCACCTTTGGCCGCTGACGACCAAGTCACCTATGACGATGGTACGAAGGCAACCAAGGCTCAGATGGCCAAGGACGTTGCCGCATTCCTGACCTGGACGGCTGAGCCGAAGATGGAAAACCGTAAGAGCGCAGGTTGGGCAGCCCTGATCTTCCTTATTATCTTCACTGGGCTTGCATGGATGTCTTACAAGAGCATCTGGGCCGACAAAAAGCATTGATCGCTTAATCAGCGCTAATTTGGACGGGGCCGCACTTTGCGGCCCCTTTCTTTTGCAATCGACCCGTTGACGACAGGGCAACTTGCTGGCAATAGCGGCCCGCTCAACGGTTCGCCGTGACCGCGGGTATAGCATAGTGGTAATGCACTAGCCTTCCAAGCTAGCTAGAGGGGTTCGATTCCCCTTACCCGCTCCAAAGCTGCAGATAAGGCGCTCAGCCGAACTTGCGCCAAGATGAACATTCCGGCCATCTGATACACTTTGCGACAATGCAGCAATTGCGCTGACACACCCCTGCGACATATTATCCCTACATCATAGTCATCCGGCCACTTCGTCGGACTTGATGATAAGGATTGAAAAGATGGATAGGACAAAAATTATAGCAGCTGTGCTTGCAGCCTCGCTGACAACCGCAGCGCTTTACGCAGCTCCCGGAATGAAAGCGGATGCTGACGGTGACAAGATCGTGACCAAAACGGAAGCGCTTGCGCAGGCAGATGCGCGCTTCGCCAAAATGGACGTAAATGGTGACGGTACGCTAAACAGCGCGGATCGTACTGCGATGGCTAAAAAGCATTTTGCAGAAATGGACAGCGACAAAAATGGCGCTATCAGTGAAACCGAATTTTTGGCTGCCCATGAAGCACGCATAGCGGAACGCAGAGACCGCCATGTACAACGCGCTGGCCAGTCGAATGGCGATGCGAAAGGTCACCGACCGGAACGCCATATGGGTGGGCATGGACGCGGCGGCATGAAGATGCTGGCGCTTGCAGACAGCAATGGCGACAAGGCCGTGACACAAGCCGAATTTCGAAAAGCAGCTGAAGTGCGCTTTGCCAAGGCCGATACAGATAATGACGGGACCATCACTGCCGCAGAGCGTAAGTCAATGCGCAAGGACCGCTGGGACCGCCGCCCGCCGCCACCTGAAAGTGGCGCAAAATAAAGAGCTTTGCTGGCGCGATCTTTCCCCTCCCCTTTGGAGATCGTGTCAAAACTTGGCCGGAGAAGTTTCCCCTCCTTCTTCTCCGGCCTTTTTGTTGCAGAAGGCCTGATAAAGCGTATCGGTTGAAACCAGCATGAATAAATCCCGTCCCCATTTGCTGCTTGTCGATGATGAGGCTTCCATCCGCGATCCGCTTGGAAAATATCTGGAGCGGCAAGGCTTTCGCGTTAGCGATGCACCCGATGCGTCGACGGCGCGTTCCATGCTTTTGTCCTATGATATCGACTTGGTCCTTCTGGATATCATGATGCCCGGCGAAGACGGGTTGAGCCTGTGCCGCCATATTTCGGCAAATGATGGGCCACCGGTCATATTACTGACCGCCAAGTCAGAAGAAACGGACCGGATCATTGGCCTGGAAATCGGCGCAGATGATTATGTCGTAAAGCCATTTTCGCCGCGCGAACTCGTCGCGCGTGTCAAAGTTGTATTGCGCCGCATATCGTCGGGCGCACCTAAACCCGACCGGATGGGTGAAGTTTTCAGCTTTGCGGGCTGGACCCTCAATACGGCGGAACAAAGCCTGCATGATCCCGATGGTGTGCTTATCCCACTGTCTTCTGGCGAACATCGTATGCTCGAAGCTCTCGTCAGCCGCGCCGGACATATTCTATCCCGCGACCAGTTGCTTGATCTTACACGCGGCCGGGAGGGTGGCCCGTTTGATCGGGCGATAGACAATCAGGTGAGCCGTCTCCGACGCAAAATTGAAGCAGACCCCAAGGATCCCCAACATATCAAAACTATCTGGGGGGGCGGATATCGCTTTTCCACCGAAGTGAAGCGCCTCTGACAATGCTGAGAGGATTTCGTTTTTGGCCGCGGAGCCTTTATGGGCAGATCCTGTTGGTGACCGCTTCTGCGCTACTAATAGCGCAATCGATAAATGCCACCTTGTTGGTCTTCGGCGTGCGAAATCGCGCTGTTTCGGAAACGGCTGCCATGGTTGTAAGCCGGGTCGCCAATCAAATAGAAAGACTTGAAGCGGAAGGCACCCCTGTCGGCGAACCAGACCGCTGGTTCAAACGACAAGAAAGCCGTTCTGGAGAAAGGCGACGCAGATCTCCCCCCGTTGCTATCACAGTCGGCACCGGCCCGATTTTGATTGAGCGATCCGACGTGCAAGAGGAGATATCCGAACGAGCCCAGGAATTCTTCCGGCAAGGAGAGATTAATGTATCGGCGGTACGCATATCGACCGTATCCGTAAAACTCCTTCCCGCAGCGCTGCGCGAAGCGCAGTTGCGCCGATGGAACGGCGGGCGCATGCGCGACCCCAATCTGCGCGCTCCCAATCGAGCCGTGTTACTATCGGCCCAACTGCCAGACGGAACGTGGGTCAATGCCGCAGGGCTTGTGCGACCTGATGAAGGTGCATCCATCTTTGCCCTGCTGCTGCAAACCTTTACCTTGTTTATTGCGGTCATGATCCCTCTCGCGCTAGTCGCGCGCAGAATTGCGGACCCACTTAACAAGCTGACCCAACGCGTTCAGCGCGTTGGTTTAACCGACGAGGTTGATGTGCTTCAGCCTGCAGGGCCCGATGATGTAAAGCAACTGATAGAGGCCTTTAACGCGATGCATGCGCGGGTGTCGGCTTTGCTGGGAGAAAAAGACGTCATGCTCGGCGCTATCGGGCATGACCTAAAGACGCCCTTGGCCGCATTGCGCGTTCGCATTGAATCGGTCGAAGATGATCACGAACGGGAAAAAATGGCCGCGACCGTCGACGAAATGGTCACGATTTTGGATGATATCTTGACCTTAGCCCGTCTCGGCAAATCAGGCGAAGCGCTCCAAACCGTAGACATCGGCGCGTTGATCGAGTCTGTCGCAGGTGAATTTGAACCTGTCGAGTTCGAGATGCCTGATACTCGCGTTATTGCGAGCATCAGGCCCGTTTTATTGCGGCGTGCACTTCGGAACTTGATCGGAAATGCGATACTATATGGAAGAGTCGCTGCGATCCAAATTGATAGCCGCGCCAATCTCGTGACCATCAATATAGATGATAGAGGCCCCGGTATCGATCCGACCCAAATCGAGAGCATGTTCGAACCCTTCACCCGGGCCGAAAAATCGCGCAGCAGGTCAACCGGTGGTTCGGGGCTGGGGCTTACCATCTCGCGCGCCATTGCGCGTGCGCATGGTGGTGACCTGACTTTGTCAAATCGCGAAGAAGGTGGCCTGAGAGCGACCTTTTCATTTCAGGGGTAACTGTCGGCCTCCGGTCGCGTGGATGTGGGATCGCGTCCGGAGGCCGATGTTTTCGAGCGTAGCGGGTCTATGCCGCCAACCTCTGCCGACCGCGCAGAAAGCCATTTCAGATGGACCAGTATCGCAGCTTACGCTGCTCAAGAAATGGCCGTCCAGCCGGTCTAAAATGTAAAACGGCAGGACGCGGCATTAGTTTACCGATTTAGAAAAGTTTTTTTGAAGCTGGTAAATTGACTTCTCAACCAACAGGTTGCGTCTTCCAAGTCCCGCTCTTTTGATATTCGGGTCGCACATCCGTTGCAGCAGGTAATCGCTCACCACGAAACTGCGTATCGCCACCTCGATCAAGAGCTTCGCGGGAATAGCTGGGGGTATTATAGACAGTAGTTTCGCGTTGGCGTGTGGCAAGCTGGGCCGCATAGGCAGGATTATGAGATGCCGCCAAAGCGTCGGCTTCGGCCTTGACCCGTGCGGCCGCGAATTCCCGTTCGTAACGTTGTTGAAGCTTGATGGGGTCAAGATCATCGACCAAAGTTGGCTGCAATACCCGAGGCTTGGGCCCTGGAAAAGGCTCATAGCCTGCATAACGGCGGAAGAATGCTGACGGCCGGCCGGCACTCCCTTTCCAGCTGTAGAAGCGATGGGCACCGATCGTGCCGACAAAATTCAGGCTGGGCGCCCAATAGGGATAGACATAAGTCGCATGATAATGCGTTGCCATCCCCACCGGACCATAGACAAATCCAGCAAGTGCCTGAGCCGCTACATTCTGGGCCCGCAACCACGATATCCGTGCCGGTTGACGCGCCATGGAGCCGTCGCAGCTATAACTGAACTGACACCCGGTTGCGCGTTCGGAACCCTGATAGATTACCCCGCATACGCTGTTCGGAAAAGTCGGATGACGCATGCGGTTCAGTATCACTTGCGCCACGGCGCGTTGGCCTGCCTCCGGTTCATTCGCGGCTTCATAATAGATCGCATCGGTTAAGCATTTTAACGCCCGGCTATGTTCCGAAGTCCCTGCCTTCAAAATGAACGGCTGCGCACTAGAACCGGATAGTACCATTGGAGCAACGCCTGCACCATCAGACAGATCACCCTTTAAGCCGGATACCGCGTCCGCGTCAGGTGCCGCTTTCACATCGGTTAGGCTTTGGGGATCTAGGTAAAAAAATGCCGAACCAGGGAAATTTTCACCGGGCAATTCGGCATCCCAAGTCATTTTGCTTGGCGTAGTCTCTGTGTCCGAACGACCGAATGGCGAGATTTGCGCGACGGAAGGAACGAAGGCCAATAGGGCAAATGCAATAAGCACTAAAAGAGTTTCGCGCGTACCGAACAACCGACGAGGCGCACTTTTCCTTTTCGTCCCCACGGACGCTAAGTTCGCTTCGTTTATGTGCTCATGAATCATGTCGCGCTTTGCATTAAGAGATTCGGCAAACCCCAGAAGCCGTCCCATTACATGAAAGCTTTTACGGCCGCGCCACCGATTTTCGGCCTGTGCCAGCATGGGACGCGGAATGTCGGACATGTTAATTATTGTAAAATCGAGAGATTTAGGAACCGCTTATCAGTACGCCGGCCGCTGCTGACGCCAAAACAACGGCCCGCAACATACGCCCTTTGCGACCCAGTCGTAAGATCGTGCGGCCCACACCCTCGAAGCCTTCACCGGCCCGCACCTGCTGCAACATCATGCTGAATTCGGGACCTTTCAGCATTTCGTTGGAATAGCGCATACGTTCCACAACCTTACGGCGCACATAAGCCGAAGAGTTTTCATTACCGAACAACGCATCCAAAGCATCATAGTGGGGCAAATGCGGCATGTGATCAAAAAGGCTGGCTTTGCCTTCACTGCAACGCACATGATCAAGCCACGCAACAGCAGCCGCCTTTGCCTGTTCGGCCGCGTGCTTTTGGCTAATTTGCTGCGGGCTGCGCCGATATAGGAGCAACCGATCAGGCAAATTGCAGATATCCGTAACCAAAGACGCTCTCAACCAAAGGTCATAGTCTTCGGCATGACGAAACGCAGCGCGATAGCCGCCAAGCGCACGGATTATGTCCGTTCGCATCATGACCGAAGGATGGCATACAGGCGGACCGTTGCGCAAGCTGAGGCGGGCGTCTTGTGGCGTTAATGGATATCTTTCCACTGCTTTTTGCAAGAAGCCGTTTTCATCCAGGTCGTGCGTATTGGTTCCGATTATTCCAATGCCTGGATTCGCCGCCAAATAATCGAACTGCAGCCCGAGACGATCCGGCATTGCGATATCATCACTGTCCATTCGTGCCAGCAGCGGCGATTTTGCCGCTGCAATCAACTCGTTCAAACTCGCCACAAGGCCACGATTTTCACGTTCAATCAATCGGATACGAGGATCACTGGCTGCCAATCCGTTGAGGATGTGCGAACTGCTATCGGTCGATCCATCGTTAAGGATCAGCAACTCGAAATTCGTAAAGCTCTGCTGAAGAATCGATTGTACACTGGCGTGTATATGCGGCGCGCCGTTATACACGCTCATGATGACCGAAATTGCGGACCCTGTTGCCATGTGGACCCTCTAACCGCTAATCGTCACAAATTAGTTTCCAGCGACAGGAATTTTGATGCGCATCGCGCTTTACCAGCCGGACATAGCCGGAAATGTGGGGACAATTTTACGGATCTCCGCCTGTTTTAATGTCCCCTGCGATATCATCGAGCCTTGTGGGTTTGCATTTTCGGAACGTGCATTGAAGCGGGCTGGTATGGATTATGCCGCCGGAGCTTCGCTACAACGGCATGCGGAATGGGACGCCTTTGAAACCGCTATCGGCGGCGCGCGGCTTGTATTGATGACGACAAAAGGATCAACGTCATTGACCCGATTTGCGTTTCAGCCGGATGACATCATTTTAATGGGTTCGGAAAGTGCGGGGGTCCCTATGGAGGTGCATGAACGCGCGGATGCTCGCGTGCACATTCCAATGCATCCCGAATTTCGGTCCTTGAATGTTGCGGTGTCGGCTGGCATCGCTTTAGCCGAAGCATTACGACAAACCAGACAATTCCCGGGAGAAGATGCGTGACCCTTACCCTAGATACACGTCAGCAGGCAGCTCGCACCTGGTTTGAATCGCTGAGAGACAGGATATGTGCATCCTTCGAAGAAATTGAGCGTGAAATGGGTTCGGATGCCGCGTTTGAATATACACCGTGGGACCGTACCGATCATGACGGATCACCGGGCGGCGGAGGCGTCCGCGGCGTGATGAAGGGCAAGGTTTTCGAAAAAGTCGGCGTAAACGTTTCGACGGTCGGCGGCAGTTTCAATCCCGAATTTGCCAAGACCATTCATGGCGCAGCAGAAGACCCCAATTTCTTTGCAACGGGAATCAGCCTGGTCGCGCACATGTCCAACCCGCATGTCCCTGCAGTGCATATGAACACCCGTTATCTCGTGACGACCAAAAGCTGGTTTGGGGGCGGGGCCGACCTCAATCCCCCTATTCCCTATGAAGACGATACGGCCGATTTTCATGCCCGACTTCGGGCCGCGTGTGCGCCATATGGCCCCGAGGTGTACGAAAAATACCGTGCATGGGCTGAAGAATATTTCTGGATCCCGCATCGCGGCCTTCACCGCGGCGTCGGCGGAATTTTCTACGATCATCTGGAAAACAGCAGCGATGCACTTTTTGAACAGAATTTCGGCCTAACCCGTGATGTAGGCGAGGCATTTCTTGATATTTTCCCCAAACTGGTTCGCCGCCGGATGAACATGGAATATACGCCAGAGCAGAAGCAGGCGCAGCGTCGTTGGCGTGGGCTATATGCCGAATTCAACCTTGTCTATGACCGCGGCACGACCTTTGGTTTGAAAACTGGCGGAAATGTGGATGCGATTTTGATGAGCCTGCCACCCGAGGTGGCTTGGGATTAACAAACTATGCCGTTTACACCCATTGCCAAAGGTGAAATTGGCGCGATCGTGACGTCACTGGAAATGCGAAACAAGCCTTCGCTGCGTGCGCTTCCTGCAACGGATTTGCGGCTGGAGAGATGGCCCAATCCGACTGCGGATAAATATCGCACACTGTATCGCCGGATAGGAGAACCCTGGCTTTGGTTCTCCCGGCTTACGCTTGATGATGCCGAATTATGCAGGATCATCCATGATCCAAAAGTCCGGATTTGGGCGGTAATTGACCAACGCGGAGTCGAACTCGGAATTGTTGAACTCGATTTTCGTGAATCAGGACAATGCGAAATTGCCTTTTTTGGGCTTGTGCCCGAGTTAACGGGCAAGGGTCATGGAAAATGGTTGATGGCCATGGCGCTACAATTCGGCTGGAGCGAACCCGGCGTTGAACGCATATGGGTGCATACATGCACCCTTGATGCGCCGGGCGCGCTTAATTTCTATATCAATTCAGGCTTCACACCCTATCAGCGGCAGGTGGAAACATTTGTCGACCCCCGTCTGATAGGCCTGATACCATCCGATGCCGCGCCCCAGATTCCGGTCATCCCATGAAAGTTAGTTGGGAAGTTAGCGAAGGTTTAACATCTTACCCGGACGCTTTGGCGCGCATGGAAAGGTTGCAAAGTGCGATCCGGGAAGAAGATGCCTCAGAACTCATCTGGTTGCTAGAACATCCGCCCCTTTACACGGGCGGCACCAGTGCGGACCCGGCGGAACTGCTGAGCCGACAATTCCCCGTTTACGACACAGGGCGTGGCGGCCGTTACACCTATCACGGTCCTGGACAACGTGTCGGCTATGTGATGCTGGATTTGGCGAAACGGTGCAAAGACGTCCGCTGTTTCGTGCATGCTTTGGAAGGCTGGGTCATCGATGCCTTGGCCGAATTTAACGTTGAAGCCCGCCGCGCCGACGGGCGTATCGGGATCTGGTGCGATACACGCGACGGACGCGAAGCAAAAATCGGTGCAATCGGAGTGCGGATCCGTCGCTGGGTCACCATGCATGGATTTGCAGTAAATATTCAGCCGGACCTCAGTCATTTTGGAGGCATCGTTCCTTGCGGTATTGCAGAATATCCGGTCACCAGTCTTGCAGATCTGGGCATCTCCGCGTCGTTAGCAGATTTTGACGCGGCATTGTTTTCCACATTCCCCCAATTCCTCAACAACCTTGCCAAAGCGAATGGGGATTGTAGGGTCCCGATGCCGTGAATGGAGATTTTTAATGCATGCCAGAACTTTAATCGCAGCGTTTATCTTGGTGGGATTGTCCGGCTGTGGCGGCAACAAGGAAGACAGCCAGTTAACGGAAACGAGAATGGACGATCTCGATAGCCTTGAAGGCACAATTAGCGACGATATGGTCAACACCGACACATCGACAGACGAAGGACCTATCGAAGCAGCTCCGCCTATCGAAGCAAAGCCGACAGCAAAGACCGACGACAAATCCACCGAAAAAATGACGGGGCCTGCGGCGGCCATCACAGAAGACAAAGCAGCTGCCGAATGAAACTTGCCGAGTCCCTGACGTTGCCATGCGGCGTCCACCTGTCGAACCGGATTGCCAAAGCAGCCATGACCGAAGGTCTGGCCGATATAAACGGACAACCGACGGCGGAATTGGAGAAACTTTACGGAATTTGGTCGGACGGAGGTGCAGCGCTCGATCTTTCAGGAAATATCCATATTGATGCCGAACATCTGGAACGGCCTGGTAACGTCATAATCGACCAAATGCCGACACCGGAGATGCGGGAATCCCTCATCCGCTGGACAAAGGCGGCCACCCGTGGCGGGAATCATTTCTGGGCGCAGATTAGCCACGCCGGGCGCCAGACCATGAAAACGGTCAACCCGCGTCCGAAAGCACCATCGGCGGTAAAATTGAGTTTGCCGGGCGGTCAATTTGGGATGCCCGTTGCATTAACCGAAACAGAAATCCTGCAATTGATCAGTCGCTTCGGTCAGGCAGCACAAATCTGCAAGGAGACAGGTTTCACCGGCGTTCAAATACATGCCGCCCATGGCTACCTTATCTCCCAGTTTTTGAGCCCCTTGAGCAATTTGCGCGATGACCGGTGGGGCGGGAGTCTGGAAAACCGCGCACGTTTTTTACTTTTTACAATCAACACAGTCCGGCAATTAGTCGGGCCTGAATTCCCCATTTCAGTCAAACTGAACAGCGCTGATTTCCAGCGGGGGGGATTCGCATTTGAAGACAGCTTGATTGTGGCGCGTTGGCTTCAAGAGGCGGGCGTTGACCTTATCGAGATTTCAGGCGGGACCTACGAGCAGCCTAAACTATTAGGTATTGAAGGAATGGAAGAGGCCGATCCGCAGGCTGTTGCGGAATCGACAATAGCCCGGGAAGCCTATTTCGTGGATTTTGCCAAAGCAATGAAGGACGAGCTTTCCATACCGCTCATGGTGACGGGCGGCTTCCGTAGTGCTTCAGCTATGGAGCAAGCGCTGAAATCGGGTGCTGCGGATGTCATTGGCCTGGGGCGTCCGCTCTGCGTCATGCCCGACGGACCAAAACGTCTGTTGGGTGGCATGGCTATTTTACCGAAAACAGAAACCCAATTGGCGCTTTTACCAGAATGGCTCGCAGGGCTACGCAAAATCAAAATGATACGGGCTATTGACAGCTTCGCCGTACAATTCTGGTATTACAGTCAGATATACGCACTAGGCAGAACGGGTCGGACAGATCTCAATATGACCGTATTTGCCGCTCTGCGCGAAGTCGAAACATACCAGAAAAACTGGCTGCGGAATCGACGCGCCGCTTTAGCCCGCCGTTAAACGACGGCCCCACTCCAAACCCTGTTCGGAGCGAGACCTTCTAACGGTCAATCCCCTTCGCCGGGCTCTGCAGAGAAATATTTGTCGAATTTGCCTTCTTCGCCTTTATGCTCATCGGCATCGGCAGGCGGTTCGCGACTGCTCGTGATATTCGGCCATTCAGCGCTATAGGTAGCGTTCAGTTCAAGCCACTGCTCAAGACCGCTTTCGGTGTCAGGCAAAATAGCTTCTGCAGGACATTCGGGTTCACAAACACCGCAATCGATGCACTCATTGGGATTGATGACGAGCATATTCTCGCCTTCATAAAAACAATCCACCGGACAAACTTCAACGCAATCCATATATTTGCAGCGTATGCAGGCATCGGTAACAACATAAGTCATCGGCGGAATTCTCCCAAAGGCGGCGGCGAATTAGCCGCTTCACTTTTCTTGCCTATTGTCAGTCACTCGGTCAAGTCAACGCCGATGTATAGCGCACAATAAATTTTTAGCTCAGAATCTGATAGCACGCCTTTGCCTCCGGCGCTGGACCGCGCCTTATAGGCATTATGATCAACTTGAATGTGAGCACTGCTTCGCCCCGGGGCATTGTTACCACGTCTCCTATACCAACTGTGGCGCTACCCTTTTCAATCCTTCGTCCATTGACGCGGATAAATCCACTTTCAGCCCAGCTCAGCGCCAAGTTCCGGCTTTTGGCTATACGCAGAAGGAACAGCAGCTTGTCGATCCGTAGCGCAGTTTCCGGCATGGCTGTTTAAAGCTTTAGACCTTTTAATGCCGCCAGTTGCAACGCGAGCGCCGAAGGTGGCGCAGCTTCCCTTGGCTTTGCCGGCGCGCGATCCGGCATGCCTTTCGCCTTGGCTGTGTCTTTTGACTTGGGTCGCACGGGTCTAGTCCGATGCGACCGCTGTTCTTGTGGCCTTGGCTTCGGCAACCCGACCCAACGCCAATGGGTAAGATTTATTGATGGCACCGGCGCCGTTGACAGCATTTCGACAACCGGGTCATTTTCAAGCGCACTCGCTTCGCCTCCCGCTTGATCCGGAATAGCAGCTTCCTGTTTCTCTGGTTCAGAAACAACGGTTTCTGCGACAACTGCACCCGCCTCCTCTGGCGCCCCGGCCTTTTCGGCGGGTGCCTCTAAATGGCGGAATCCAGCATCCCGCATCAACGCTTTTAAACCGGCATCGCTGAGCCCCAGGGACGTCGCGAAGGCCATATCCATGCTGAAATTGTTCGACTGTCCTCTTGCCTCGTGCGCCTTCTTGATGACGCGTTCGGCCAAATCGATACGGACATATTCATTTCCAACCCGCCGGTAGCCGGCATTTCGCGCTTCACCCGGGTGCGCAAACTTCCATTCCTTCAAGTGAACGGCACTCTCCGGAGGCAATGGCGGCATCGAACGACCATCTCGTGCCGCGAATAGCGCGGCGCGCCATTTCGCTGCTGCAGGCTTTAAAGCGGCGTGATGATAGATATCGAGCGCACCAAAGACGATACCGCCTTTGCGTGCCGCACCGCGCGCTTCTTTTGGAAGGGCGGCAATAGCTTCAGCCAGATAATGGCGACCAGCAATCCCACCTGCGTCGGCCAACTGCACAGCAAGCGCACGGACATTGCCGTCAATATCTACCTGTTGTGCAAGTTCCTGTAAGCCTACAATCCCACCCATGGCTTTTGCCAGCTGCGTTTCAATCCACTGTTCAGCACGTACAGTTATTTCGCGCAAAGCATCGCCTTCCAAGCCGGCAACTGCTTTGACCGGTGTGAAGTTAGGCTGCATCAGACTGCGCCCCTTAGTCAAGAAACCAAGAAGCTCACCTTTCCACAAGATCGCCGGCTTACCATCACTGTCGCCTGCAAGTGCAAAGTCACTATCCTCAGCCATTGCTACATCCCTCGCCTTTTGCCTTAATATTCCTGCCAAATGCCGTTCTGCTGCAGCTAATAGCAGCTTCCGGTCACCTGCTTTCGCTCCTGGGTCAACCCGAAACGAAAAGCCATGTAAAGTTCCAATATCTTCCCCGTCGACCAGAACGCGACTAGCTTCATCTATCTCGACAGGGAAAAGCGCTGTATCCCCACCTGCTTTCCGCAAGAGCATGGCGGTCCGTTTGTCGACAAAACGTTGCCGCAACGCATCGTGCAAAGCGTCAGAAAGCTTGGCTTCCAAAGCACGTGCCCGTTCTGCCATGGCCGCTGGATTGGCAAGCCAGTCAACGCGGTGAGCAATATATGTCCATGTGCGAACAGCAGCGATCCGGGCCGACAGGGTATCGACATCACCCTGAATGTTATCGAGCCTCGCCAACTCGTTCGCATATAGAGATTGCGGTATCACGCGTTCACCTTGCCCCAGATGTTGCCACAGGGAGGCGACGAAGCGGCTGTGATGCTCCTCGCCCATCTGGCGAAAATCAGGAAGGCTTGCAACTTCCCATAGTCGGCCCACATCCAAGGGATGACGGATGAGCATGATAACTTCGGGTATTTCCACGAGCCGCTTTAAGACTGCGAGATCAATAGCTTTGGGCGCCGGCTTTAACCCCGGACGATCGGGTTTTGACTCCAGATCGGCAATCAGCGCTGCAACCGAATCCAATCTTGGCGCGGCCTCACGCCAGTACAACCAATCAAGGCGCGGAAATTTGTGGTTTTCAACCGCCAACACCTCTTCGGGCGAAAACTCGCTTCCTTCGCCGGCTAATGTACCGAAGCTTCCGTCCCTTTGATGGCGGCCGGCCCGACCTGCAATTTGCGCCATTTCGGCAACGGTCAGCCGCCTCCGGCGTGCTCCGTCGAACTTCGACAAACTCGCAAATGCGACGTGGGACACATCCAGGTTAAGACCCATACCAATAGCATCGGTGGCGACCAGATAGTCTACCTCGCCCGACTGGAACATAGCGACCTGTGCGTTGCGAGTGCGCGGGCTGAGTGCTCCCATTACCACTGCTGCACCACCACGCATACGACGGAGCGTTTCCGCCACGGCGTATACCTGCTCAATGGAGAATGCGACGATTGCCGAGCGTTTCGGTAATCTGGAAAGCTTCTTCGCTCCAGCATAGCTTAAAGTCGAGAAACGAGGGCGCGAAATAATTTCAGCTTCCGGCAGAAGCATTCGGATAAGCGGGCGCAGACTTTCCGATCCCAGAATCATCGTTTCCTCACGCCCGCGGGCATTCAGTATTCGATCAGTAAATATATGGCCCCGCTCGGGATCCGCACCCAGTTGCGCCTCGTCAACGGCGACAAAGGCGAAATCCTTTTGGATCGGCATGGATTCGACTGTGCAGCAATACCAGCGCGCCTGTGGCGGCTCGATTCGCTCCTCGCCTGTTATCAACGCGACCCGATCAACGCCTTTGATCGCTACAACACGATCATAAATTTCCCGTGCCAACAAGCGCAGTGGAAAGCCGATCATACCACTCGAATGGGCACACATTCGCTCAACGGCGAGGTGGGTTTTGCCGGTGTTGGTAGGACCAAGAATGGCCGTCAGGGAAATTTTTTCGTGTGGCAAATTTCAGATGCTGGCCGTGCCTGCACTCAACTCTTTCAGTGTAATGGAAGTGTCGGCCAATTGCTCTTTTGTAAAGCGCGCTCCCTCCGTGACCAAGGCTTTGCCCTGCACGTAGTCTTTGGTCATGTTTACACAATCCAAAGCGATAACTTTCCCGCTCTTCAAGTAAATTACGGAAAAACTTCGCGCCGCAGGATCGCCTCTTACGACATGATCGTCGTAGCCAACCGAAAGACCCACAGTCTGCAGGCGCAAATCATATTGGTTTGACCAGAACCACGGCACAGAGTGGTAAGCTGTAAGTTCGCCAGTGATGCTTTTGGCTACGGCATTCGCCATATCATTCGCATTCTGCACAGATTCGACACGCATAATCACGCCACCAGCGAAGCTGTTGGCATGCGCAGCACAGTCTCCGATTGCATAGATATCGGGGAGTGAAGTGCGACAATATTCGTCGACATCTACCCCTGCGCCACCCGCAGCACCGGCGTTCAAAAGAGCAGCGACTGCCGGAATGATACCAATCCCCACAATGACCATTTGTGCTGCAATAACTTCGCCATCGCCGAGTTGGACGCCATCCACATAATCGTCACCCGTCAACGATTCGACAGTTACGCCTAACCTGATATCCACCCCATGGGCGCGATGCTCCGCTTCGAAAAAGCGCGACAATTCTTCGCCTGCTACGCGGGCGAGAACACGATCCAACGCTTCAAGGACGACCACCTCCTTACCCATTTTACGCAGGACAGCCGCTGCCTCAAGACCGATATAGCCGCCCCCGATGATCGCAACACGGGCAACATCGTCAAGTTCGCCGATCATTGCATCAACATCGGACTTGTTCCGAACGACGTGTACGCCCGCCAATTGTGATCCTTCACACAATAACCGACGCGGAGAGCCACCTGTTGCCCAAACCAGTTGGCCATAGCCGACCTGTTCGCCATCAGAAAATGCAACTTGTTGCGCGACAGGATCAACGCTTTCGACGCGCCTCCCCATGAGCATATCGATGGAACGCTCCGCCCAAAATGCGGGAGGACGGATCAATATACGTTCAAATGCCTTATCCCCTGCAAAATAGTCCTTGGACAGTGGCGGGCGTTCGTAGGGATATTCAGTTTCATCTCCGATGATCGCCACGCTACCTTCAAACTTCGCCTGGCGCAGCGCAATTGCCGCCTGTGCACCACTGTGGCCACCACCGACAATCAACACGTCATAATGCTGCATTTAACCGCATCCTTATTCCCATTCGTTGCATAAGCGGTAAGCAGATGGCAGCCGAATAGCCAGCCCTAAGCTTGCGGAACAGCCAAATAGATGGCAGGACATCGGCATGACAACACATATGAATCTAGATTTTGCCCTTGGCGAAAATGCCGAGATGATCCGCGACACAACACAGCGTTTTGCTACCGACAAAATCGCACCCTTGGCATCTAAAATAGACGCCGATGACTGGTTTCCCCGTGATGAGCTTTGGACCGCAATGGGCGATCTCGGGCTACACGGTCTTACGGTTGAGGAAGAGGATGGCGGCCTTGGACTTGGTTATCTGGAGCATGTCGTTGCCGTTGAAGAAGTCAGCCGCGCGTCTGCATCTATCGGATTGTCATATGGTGCGCATTCCAACCTGTGCGTGAACCAGATTCGGCGGTGGGCTTCGCCTGAACAGAAAGCAAAATATCTCCCAAAACTCATATCAGGTGAACATGTCGGCAGTTTGGCGATGTCCGAGGCAGGTGCCGGGTCGGATGTTGTCTCCATGAAATTAAAGGCGGACGCCGTTCAAGGCGGCTATGTTCTGAACGGTACAAAATTTTGGATCACCAACGCACCCTATGCCGACACGCTTGTAGTCTATGCGAAGACGTCGCCGGAAGCCGGCTCGCGGGGTATCACTGCTTTTCTCATCGAAAAGGGAATGGATGGTTTTTCGATCGGTCAAAAGATCGACAAGATGGGTATGCGCGGATCGCCAACGGCTGAGCTTGTCTTCAACGACTGCTTTGTCAGCGAAGAACAGATAATCGGACCACTGCATGGGGGAGTTGGTGTTCTGATGTCCGGGCTGGATTATGAACGTGTGGTCCTTGCAGGATTACAACTCGGCATCATGCAAGCGTGTCTTGATGTCGTTCTGCCTTTCGTGCGTGAGCGTAAACAGTTCGGCAAACCCATTGGCGCGTTTCAATTGATGCAAGGCAAAGTCGCAGACATGTACGTCGCACTAAACTCGGCGCGTGCGTACACCTATGCCGTTGCCCGCGCTTGTGATGCCGGCCAAACTACCCGTTTTGACGCAGCTGGGGTGATTCTGCTCGCTTCGGAAAATGCGGTGAAGGTCGCTGGAGAGGCTATTCAAGCTCTAGGCGGAGCAGGCTACACAAAGGATTGGCCGGTAGAACGTCTGTTTCGCGATGCAAAGCTGCTCGACATTGGCGCAGGAACAAATGAGATTCGACGCATGCTAATCGGGCGCGAGCTGATCGGCGCGGCATGAATGGCCCAATCGAATGGATCGCAGCGTTTGGCACCATTTTAGCGGCGACAATGGTAGCTGCCGACTATAGCCGGCGGGTTACCGGGACTGGCTTTCTGCTTTTTTCGATCGTGTCGTGTTTGTGGGTTTATGCCGGTCTCACCGCAAAAGATGGCACACCACTTGCAATCCAAAATGCGGTGTTATTACTCATAAATCTTTTCGGCGTTTGGCAGTTTTTGATCAGCCGGAAGAAGAAACTGGAAATCAAAAAGGCCGAAGAAATAGCCGATCAAGCGAAACAGGAAGTGGTAAAGGAAACCCGTCAATGATCGCCAGACCTGTGTTAGGCGTGATCGCTTGCAACCGTACTGTTGGAACCGAGAGCGCGCAGGCTGTCATGGATCGCTATATCCGCGCGGCAATGGCCTATGCGAATGTAGCCGCGCTCATTGTACCCTCTCTGCCGGACTTGATGTCCGCTGCCGAAGTGGTCCCTAGGTTGGACGGAATATTGCTAACCGGAAGTCCGTCCAATGTCGCAACGCGGCGTTATAACCAGGATGGCGGCGAAGGCCCCTTCGACGACGCGCGTGACGAAATCGCTTTATCGATGGTAGCTCGCATGATTGATGCGCAAAAACCTGTCTTTGGTATCTGCCGCGGATTTCAGGAAATCAATGTGGCTTTGGGTGGGACATTACGGCGCGACACAAGCGCAAGCGACGATCTGATCCGCCATCATGCGCCGGATGACGTTAGTTTCGACGCAATGTTCAGCCACCGCCATCCCGTTGAGATTGTTGCGGGTGGGTTGCTTGAGGCGGCCTATTCAAAAGCCAGTCTGAATGTAAACTCAGTCCATTATCAGGGCATCGGTCAGCTGGGTGAAGGTCTGTCGGTTGAAGCGCGCGCGCCCGATGGTCTGATCGAAGCGTATAGCGCCCGCCCCAATGGCGCACCCTTGCTTGCCGTGCAATGGCATCCGGAATGGGGCACAGAAAATGACCCGGATTCCCAAACCTATTTTCACCTGCTGGGAAAGGCGTTAAGAGGGGAGTTATGAACCGTTGCGTGACCCGTTATAACCGCTACCAGGCGCGGATAGGCTTTTCACCCTGACATCCTTTTGAATCACGCCATGTCGGGAAAGATGGGGAGTTTTGCTCTCCGTAATTACCGCCCGACTGCAGCTACTCTGTGTTTTCGCACAAACCCATTTCAAAAGGACACCATTATGCCCCGCAATTACGACATCGCAGAACTTCGTCGCCTCGACATCGCCCACCACCTTCCAGCTCAAGCGGATTGGCAGGAAATTGAAGATCTTGGTGGTAGCCGCATCATAACCCACGCCGACGGATGCTACATCCATGACGGCGACGGCAATCGCATATTGGATGGCATGGCGGGCTTGTGGTGCGTCAATGTAGGATATGGACGCGATGAACTGGCTGAAGTTGCGCGTGAACAGATGCTGGAACTGCCTTATTACAACAGCTTCTTCAAAACCGCTAACCCGCCCGCCGTTTTGCTCGCCGACAAAATTGCAAGCCTCACAGACGGTCGCTTACCTCATGTCTTTTTTAACAGTTCAGGGTCGGAAGCGAATGACACCATCTTGCGAATGGTGCGCCACTATTGGCAAGTGAAGGGTGAAAGCAGCCGAACAATCTTTATCAGCCGGCACAATGCCTATCATGGCTCAACAGTCGCAGGCGTGAGCATGGGCGGTATGAAAGCGATGCATGGACAGGGCTTCCCTGCCCCAGGCATATTGCCACTTGCGGGCATCGAACATGTTCGTCAGCCTTATTGGTATAATGAAGGCCGCGACATGACGCCTGAAGAGTTCGGGAACGTCTGTGCGCAAGCAATTGAAGACAAGATTATCGAAGTAGGACCCGAGAATGTCGCGGCGTTCATCGGCGAACCCGTTCAGGGCGCTGGTGGTGTGATTATTCCACCGTCCAATTATTGGCCCCAGGTCGAAGCAATTTGCCGGAAGTATGGCATCCTTCTGGTTTGCGACGAAGTTATCTGCGGTTTTGGACGGACCGGCAACATGTGGGGTCATGAAACAATGGGCGTTAAGCCTGATATCATCGCGATGGCAAAAGGTCTTTCGTCAGGTTATCTGCCAATTTCCGCTGTCGCCGTCAGCGCGGAAATCATATCGGTCATGAAAACCGGTGGGGATTTTGTACATGGCTACACCTACTCGGGCCATCCCGTCGCTTCCGCAGTGGCCTTGCGAAATATTGAAATCATGGAGCGTGAAGGGCTCGTCGAACGCACACGAAACGAAACCGGACCCTATCTGGCAAAAGCTCTCGCCAAGCTGAACGACCATCCTTTGGTTGGTGAAGCCCGCTCTGTCGGCTTGCTCGGTGCCGTTGAAATTGTCGCTGACAAAGAAACCGGAGCCAGATTTGGTGGTGCCGAAGGAACAGCAGGGCCACTGGTTCGTGATATTTGCATTCGCAATGGTCTTATGGTTCGCGGAATCCGCGATAGCATCGTTATGTGTCCGCCGCTGATCATCTCAACGTCCCAGATTGACGACCTAGTAGGCATTATCGGGAAGTCGCTCGACGAGGCTGAACCAAAATTGCGCGCGATCTGAGACAATCCCCATCTCGATGAGATGGGGATAATCCTTGTTGGACAAACATCAATGAGGCGTTACGACCGTGACATGAGCAAAATACTTTCGACCCTTCTCGTCACAGCGCTTTTGTCGACTCCCGCAATCGCGGCACCAAAGCCGGCAAAACCAAAACCACCTGTGCTTTCCTGTAAAATCGCGACACCTGAGGGGTTATCTTATACGGTGATCAAAGCGGGCAAAGGCGAACGGCCCGGAGCGGACGCGAAGGTAAAAGTCAATTACAAGGGCATGCTGACGGCGGATGGCAAAGAGTTTGATTCTGGCCAGAGTGTAGAATTCAAAGTCGGCGGAGTCATTCCGGGCTTTGCACAAGGCCTGCAATTAATGCAGCCCGGGGGCAGCTATCGCCTCTGCATTCCATCAAAGCTTGGCTATGGTGAATCAGGGACCGGCCCCATACCTGCGAATGCAGATCTTGTTTTCGAAGTGGATCTTCTGTCTTTTACTACGCCGCCACCTAAGCCAGTGGTCCCCTTGGCTGAGCGTGCCTGTTCAAATACGACCGGGTCGGGACTGGGTTATCTGGCGATCAAGCAAGGCAATGGCAAAACGCCGACCGAAACCGATATGGCTTTGGTCGACTTCACCACCTTTGACGGCAAAACGGGTGCTTCCCTTGAAAAGAGGGAATGGGAAAAAATTCCACTATCACAGGCAACAGCGGTATTTGTCGAGGCACTCAAGATGATGAAGGTCGGGTCAAGCTACACCTTCTGCTTGCCTAAGTCGAAAACCGAAGATGGCGCGATAGCGGGCGAGCCTGAGATAAACATTCGGGTCGATCTGCTTGATGTGCGCCCCGCTCCTGCCACGGAGTAAGAGCTAATTTGGGACGCACGACATGCGCACCAATTTAGCCTTGAAATCATAGGTCAATGAAGAACATCCGTTAAGGTAGGCCCGACCTAGGGCCATGCTGTAGTTAGGCTTTTTCTTTGACTTGGCCGTCACCACAATTTCATCTTCATCGCCCCGCTGCGTTTCAGGAATGTCTGAGGCATCACCGAAGTCAGATACCCGGACCAGTATCTCGTTAAGATTACGGCCTCCAACATCAAAGGGTAGCCCTAGCTTGACTGCACGCACCGGCCGTTCGACGCCGAAGCGTATCATCGCGAGCTTTTGCTTCTCTGCAAAAGCCCCCTTAAATGAAGCTGCAATCAGATTGCCAGTAGATGCCGTCGCTAATGTTTCCTCTCGCAAGAGGTTGAAGCCCACTGCAATCTGCGCTGTCCCAACCGTGAGCAGGGCATTCCGTCCATTGGAGCTCAGCGGAAGAGTAAATTGCTGCTCATCCGTCATCGGCGCCCGAAGCTTAAAAATGACGATGTCATAAGGTAATGCGGTGGGCGCAATGATCCCGTCCCCTACTGGGGATGCGGCACGGTCAAAAAACCAGAACACCCTGTCTTTTGCTTTTTGGATGCCATAGTCGATGCTGATTGTCCGCGAACCGGCAATCAACTTCACGGGGCCAACCATATGGACGCCCCTTATCATTCCCTCTTTTAAGCCGAGTGTTTGCGCAGCCTGTGCATTCAAGGCGCGGCTACTGCCGATATCGGGATCGACCCGAAGCCGCATCGGCCTGCCTTCGATCAAGAGTGGGACTGTAAAGTCCCCGCTGAGTTCCAATATCTTTGGAGGCTGTTCGGCGTAGAGGGCATGTCCGGCCGCCAATACGCCGACTAAAGAAATAAACGCTACTGAGCGGTTCAAAGATTAGCTCAGCAAAACGACAGGACTGTCTGCGCGCCAATGCATGCTGACCTTGTCGTCCCACGTAAAGTCTTCCTGATCGTGCCGTGACAGATTGGGGCGTGAAACACGTATAATTTGCCCGCCTTCCAATTGGATTTCATAGAGGGTGATGTCGCCCAAATAACTCATGCCTTTGATGGTGCCCCGCGCCAAATTATGCCCGTCCGGTGCATCCTGCGCGGCGGCGCGGATGGCTTTACCTTCACCCGGTACGTGCAGATATATCTTCTCCGGCCGCAATGCCACCCACACATCAGCGCCATGAGGCCCTGTCACGCCATGATTGAGATACACCTTGCCCAACCCGGGACAGTCGACAGCCGCCTTGTCAGGTTCATCCAAAGTGAGCTTGCCTTCAAAGATATTCACCGAGCCAACAAAGTCAGCAACGAAGCGGTTGGCGGGATATTCGTAGAGATCTGAAGGTCCCGCGAGCTGCGCGACTTCGCCCTTATTGATGACAGCGACACGACTGGCCATCGATAACGCTTCATCCTGGTCATGCGTGACGGTAACGAATGTAATCCCGACCTTGTCCTGCAAATCCGAAAGTTCAAATTGCATCTGAGCGCGCAATTTCGCATCCAATGCCGATAACGGTTCGTCCAAAAGCAGAACTTTGGGCCGCATGACGAGGCTCCGCGCCAAGGCTACGCGTTGCCGCTGTCCACCCGACATCTGATCGGGCATGCGATCTTCGAATCCACCCAGTTTGACGAGTTCGAGTGCTTCCGCCACGCGATCTCGTATTTCACCCTTGGCGACACCTGCAATGCGTAGTCCATAGCCTACATTGTCGGTAACATTCATGTGTGGAAACACCGCGTAACTTTGGAACACCATGTTCACGGGCCGCTTGTTCGGCGGCACCAAACTCATATCCTGACCGTCAATGATGATCTGCCCTTCGGTTGGCATTTCAAACCCCGCAATCATGCGCAGCAGGGTCGTCTTGCCGCAGCCAGACGGGCCAAGCAGCACAAAGAACTCGCCAGCTAGAATGTCGAGGCTGATGTTATCGACCGCCGTTACTTTACCAAAGCGTTTCGACACGTTGCGGATCTGAATGATGGGCTGTTTTGTTTCGGTCATTAGTGGGTCTCCGCTATACCCTTCACCCCTTGCAACTTCAGCGCAATGAAGGTGAGGATGACGGTCAATAGGATGAGCAATGTTGAGGCGGCGTTTACTTCAGGAGTGACCGAAAAGCGCACCATGGAATAGACTTTCACAGGGAATGTAATCGTATCCGGGCCGCTGGTGAAAAATGTGATCACGAAATCGTCGAGGCTGAGCGTGAACGCCAGCAACGCCCCTGCTACAAGGCCGGGTTTGATATGCGGCAGGAGGACATCACGAAAGGCTTGCCACTCGGTTGCCCCCAGGTCCTTGGCTGCTTCTTCCTCTTCCTTGTTAAAGCTCGCCAGCCGTGCACGCACAACCATCGCTACAAAGGGGAAGCAAAAGGTAATGTGGGCTATGGTAATTGCGGACAGGTTGAGCGGCCAGATGAGGTCGGTTGGCCAATCTACCTTGGCAAAGAAGATCAGGAACGCAACGCCGAGACAGATTTCAGGAACGATGATCGGCAGCGACATGGTGCCTTCGATAAGGCCCTTAAATGGAAACCGGAAACGCCAGAGCATCACCGCTGCCAAAGCACCTATGACAAGGCTCACGACGGTCGCCAGGAAAGCTATGGTCAAGGAATTGACAAGTGCCTCCACCAGACTGTCGTTATTGAGCGCTTTTTCATAATATTTAAGCGTGAAACCTTTCCAGACGACGTTGCGTTTGCTGTCGTTGAAGCTGAACACCATCAACACAAGCAACGGCGCATACAGAAACAACATGGTCAGGCCGACCCAGCTGCGCATCCATAGCTTTCGGGTGTATTCAAGCGGTGCGATAGGTGCAGAACGGAAAAAAGCCATCAGCGCACCTCCTTCGTCTTATTCGCTTTCATCGATTGCAAGGCAATCAGGATGAACATGGCGTAGATTAGCAGGAACGAAAGCGCTGCACCGAAAGGCCAATCGTTGGCGCGTTTGAATTGCCGTTCGATGACGTTGGCGATCATCTGGCTATCGGTCCCGCCCATAAGGTCGGGTGTCAAATACGCCCCCAACGCAGGGATGAGTGTAATCATGACACCGGCAACAATGCCCGGTGCCGCAAGCGGCACCACGATTTGCATGAAAGTTTTGAAATGCCCTGCCCCAAGATCGAGACTTGCTTCAATCAGACTTTTGTCCAGACGATCAAGTGCGGAATAAAGTGGCAGTACCATGAATGGCAGGTGCACATAGACCAGCCCCAATATGACAGCAAAATTGTTATAGAGCAACTGAACCGGCGTCCAAGCCTCCAATGGCTGCATGCCAACTAAAGTGCGGAGCCAGCTTGCCCCTTCCCAAAGGCCACCCAGTCCCTTGTTCATATATCCGTTCGTGCCCATGAGAGCCATCAATGCATAGGTACGGATCAGCAAATTGGTCCAGAAAGGCAGCATGATGCCAAGCAGTAGCCATGGGCGCCATTTGGGAGCCGCGAATGTGATAGCCATCGCAACCGGAAAACCAATAATCAGACAAATCAGAGTAGTAAGCGCCGCAACCGCAAGGCTTTTCAGGAAGATCGACAGATACAACCACTCGGTTGCGCGCTTGTAATTTTCAAGCGTTCCTGAAATCGCAATATCGGCTGGCCCTGCATTCTGGCCGAAGCTGTAAAGCCAGACGATAGCCATGGGCGCCACAAAGAAAAGGGCGAGCCAGAACACCGGCACCGACGCAATAGCGGCGAAAGGTTTTTTCTGGCTTTTCCAGTCTTGCAACGCCCCCGCCACCGGTTAGGCCGCCCGCACGCGAGTGAAGGCCTCCTCATATTTTGGCTGAAGCTCTGGGTTGAACTTCGCATATTCGCATTTCGCAAGCACGTCCGCTGGCGGGAAAATGACCGCGTTGCTCTTATACTCTTCCGGCATCAAAGCCTTGGCCGCGTCGTTTGGCGTAGGATATAGGATCGTTTCTGTAATCTTTTTTCCGGCTTCGGCATCCAGAAGATAGTTGATAAATGCGTGGGCGTTTTTGGGGTGTGGCGCTTCCTTCGGAATGCACAGATTGTCGGAATTGAGCTGGCTTCCTTCCTTGGGAATAATGAAGCCAATGTCGGAATCTTCGGTCATTGCTTGAGCAATGTCACCATTATATTCGAGAACCAGATCGACTTCACCCTTCAAAAGAAGGTCCTGTCCGTTATCTTCATGGAAGGATTTGATGCTTGGCTTCTGCTTGATCATCATCGCCTCAATGGTTTTGATATCTGCGTCGGTAAGTGCATTGACGGACTTGCCCATATATTTGCCGTATAAACGGAACATATCTCCGGCTTCGGATAATACAGCGATCCGGCCTTTATACTCATCGCTATCAAACAGCACTTTCCAGCTGTCGGGGACACCGTTGACCTTCGACTTGCGGTAACCGATGCCGAGAGCAAGCCATGTGTAAGGCATCGAATGCTTGCGGGCGGGATCGTAAGGAACATCCTGAAAGTCTTTGGCGACATTTTTGAAGTTGGGAATCTGGGCTTTGTCGAGCTCCATCAGCATGTCGGCCGCTGCCATACGTTCCACAAAATCGTTCGAAGGAACTATGACATCATAGCCCGGATTGCCGGCTCGTAATTTGGCGAACAGTTCATCGTTACTGGCGAACAACGTCATATTGACGTCAACGCCTGAGCTATCCTTATAATCTTCCAACGTAGTCTCACCAATATAGGTGTCCCAGTTATAGAAGTTCAGTTTGGCTTCTTCGCCATTGGCCAACTTCTCGGCTTTCTTTTCGCCACATCCGGCGAGCGCGCCGGTTAAACTGAAGCCCACGGCAGCGACGCCCATGCCTTTCAACATCGCGCGGCGGTTGCTTCCTGCGTGCAAAAATGTCTTGAAGTCCATCTTTTTTCTCCAGCTGACCCTATCGATTTATAGGTGCATGCTGGACCAAAATATCCCTCAGGAAAAGCCCCTTTTTTCCGACCTTTGCATGGATAACCCCGACGTAATATTATGTCTCGCTACAGCAATAATTGTGCGGTGCAGCAAAGTTATTCGGCCGCCGGTTTTGTCTCTGCATCCACGGCCGCTTGCACGGCTTTATAAAAGGCTTCGCGTTGCTTTCCGACAGTGTTCGGATCGGTCGCCTTTGGCCAATTGCTGTTCGATGCGACAACCAGACGGCGCGCAGGATCTATAAAGATTCCCTGCCCGAAAATTCCCTGCGCCGCGAAGCTGCCATCGTCATAGGTCCACCATTGATAGCCATAGCCTTTGCCAGGCGCACCAATGTCGGCCTGCGTGGATGTTGCAGGAGCAATCCAGTCATCTGGTACAATAGATACACCGTTGACCTTCGCACCGCCCATGATGAAAAGGCCAAAGCGGGCATAGTCACGGGTCGATGCCTGGATGCAGCATCCGCTGATCTCATGTCCAGTGGACCCCAGAAGCCAGCTACCGTCCTGCTCCATTCCAAAAGGCACCCAGACTTTTTCCGAAAGATATTCGGACAGGTTTTTCTTGGTCGCCGAACTTACAAGAACGCCGATCAAATTGGTTTCGCCTGTCTTGTAAACCCATTTGGTTCCGGCCGGTGCTTCGCGGGGTAAAGTGCGCATATAGCTGACCGTCACGTCCATGCCGTCCTTCGCCTTATGCTGGTTAAACAAGGCAACATCGGATTTTGGATCGGCATAATCCTCGTTCCACTTGACGCCCGAGGTCATTGTCAACAATTGCCTGATGGTGACATCGTCATAAGCCGAACCTTTAAGGTCGGGGATATATGTTGAAACCTTGTCCTCAATGCTTTTGATATAACCATCCTTTATCGCAGCACCCACCAGTGTTGAGGTAAAGGATTTCGCAACCGAGAAACTGGTCCACTTTCCGTTGCCGGTGAATCCCAGGCCATATTTTTCCATCCGGATTTTACCGTCTTGAACGATGACCAGGCCGGCCGTGCGTTGGGCTTTCATATAAGCGTCGACATCGGTGCCGATTGTGATCGGGGCGCCTTTGGGAAGCGGGTACACATCGTCTCCCGACTCGATGATGTGCGATTTGGCAAGGATCGGGATGCGGTCCATGGCGCGGAATGCGGCGTCGCGTTGGGCGGTATTCCAGAACAGGACGTTTGCATCAGTCGGCATGCTGGATACCAGCGCCTTCATATCGTCATCGGCAGTCGCCCAGAAACCTCCTGCTGCGCCTGCCAGAATAAGAAGTATCGCCAATATCAGTTTTTTCATCGCGTCCCGCCCCTTTTGTTTTCTCTATCATCCCGCCAGCGTCGCTTTAGCGTTTGACCAATGTGACCTGCGCAACATTGATACCTCCGCCGCGGAATCCTCCTTCGCAATACATCAGATAATAGCGCCATAGTGAAATGAATTTTTCGTCGAAGCCGCCGGGGAGTCTGCCGCCTTCAATTGCTTCGTCAAACCTCTGCCGCCAGCGTTTGAGCGTTTCGGCATAGTGGAGGCCGAAATCATGTTGGTCGCGCCATTCCAGACCATTGGCTTCGGAGAGTGCCCTGAACCTGCTTTCCGACAGCAGCATGCCGCCGGGGAAGATATAGTGCTGGATGAAATCGGTGCCTTTGGCATAGGCTTCGAAGACATCGTCTTCGATCCGGATATATTGGATGGCCGCCCTGCCGCCGGGTTTTAGACAGCGGGACAGGGTTGCAAGATAGTCTGGCCAGTAGCGTTGCCCCACCGCTTCGACCATCTCGACGCTGGCGATGGCGTCGTAGATTTGGGTGACATCCCGGTAGTCTGTTAACTCGGCTGAAGCTTCGGCAGGGGTTGGGAGGCGGGCGTTGGTGTAGGATTTCTGCTCGCTCGACAGGGTGATGCCATGATATTTAACACCTTGTTTTTGTACAGCTATTTCCGCCAAACTGCCCCAGCCACAGCCGATTTCCAGCAGCGAATCCCCCGGTTTCAAATCCAACCGCGCCAGCAGCGTTTCGATCTTGCGCGCCTGCGCCGCCTCAAGCGGTTCGTCCGCCAAAACCGGCTCGGCAAAGAGCGCGCTCGAATAGGTCATGCTGCGGTCCAGCCACGCCTCGTAAAAGTCGTTGCCGAGGTCATAATGCGCCTCGATATTCCGCCGCGCCCCGCTGCGGCTGTTGTCGCGCAGGCGGTGGACGATCTTGCCCACAATCTTTGCCAGCCCCGACGGCCGCCCCACATTGCCGAGCTTCACACGGTTACGCATGAACAGGTCAAATATCAAAACCGGATCAGGGCTGCTCCATTCGCCCGCCGCCCAGGCTTCGTACCAGCCGATCGAGCCCCCGCGCACCAGCCGGAACAGCGCATTCCAATGGTGGATCGTGATATGCGCCACAGGCCCCGGGCCACGGCCGCCGACGATCCGCACCGAACCGTCGGGCAACACGCCTTCGACAGTGCCAAAGTCGAACCCGCGATCGATACGGTCGACTATCCGGTCAAAGCCGCGCGCAAAAAGGCCGCCCGTCAACGCGCGCAATCCCCGTGCGCGGGTCAAATGGCGGCCTCTTTTCACTTCCGGAGCATTCATGCCCGCGCCTATGCTACAGCCTATGCCGCTTGGCAATTACTCCAACACCGCAGAGTTACTTCTTGCGCAATTCGTCCCGGATTTCGGTGAGCAAATCGACATCGGTCGGACCCGTCGCCGCAGGAGGCGGCGGAAGCACCTTGTTCGCCTGACGGATGATCATGAAGATGACAAATGCCAGGATGACGAAGTTGATCAGCGCAGTGATGAAGCTGCCATAAGCGAACAGATTTGCGCCTGCGGCTTTCGCATCAGCCAACGACATACCGGCAGTCACCTTGTCTGCGCCGCCCAGCACGATATATTTGCTGCTGAAATCAACACCGCCACCGGTTGCCAGCGAGATAAGCGGCATGATCAGGTCTTCGGTCATCGATGTCACGATTTTCCCGAAAGCTGCGCCGATAATAACACCGACCGCAAGATCGAGAACATTCCCACGTGCTATAAAAGCCTTGAATTCGCCCAACATAATGAAACTCCCATTTTGAAAAACCCCGCGCCGAAATGTCATAATTCGCAAAGAAACGATAGCGGTCATTGCGTAAAATCTTCACGCGCCTTATATGAGTAATACACGGCCTTCGTGTTCTATTGGGCATATCGCCTGTCAGAGGAGTTCCATTGATGCGTACCAATTTTGCGAAATTTCTTTTGGTTCCCGTGGCTGCGGCGTCACTCGCCGGATGCGGTATCAACAGCGTTCCGACCGCTGAGGAAAATGCGAAAGCCAAATGGGCCGATGTGCAGGCCGCGTTTCAGGAACGCGCCAATCTGATCCCCAACCTTGCCAATGTGGTCAAGGGTGCCGCTGCGCAGGAAAACAAGACACTGACCGAAGTTATCGAGGCACGCGCCAAAGCGACTTCGCCCAATATTCAGGTCAACCCCGATGATTTGAGCGATCCGGCCAAGATGGCCGCGTTCCAGTCCGCACAGAACCAGCTTTCGGGCAGCCTGTCCCGCCTGCTGGTGTCGGTCGAACAATATCCCGAGCTGAAGAGCCAGGAAGGCTATCTGAAGCTGCAGGACCAGTTGGAAGGTCAGGAAAACCGCGTCCGCATCACGCTGCGCGATTATAATGAAGCCGTCCGGTCCTATAACACGACGATCCGCACCTTCCCGGACATCATCGGTGCCAAGGTCATCCATGGCGCAAAGCCGATGATCCCCTATCAGGCGACCACCCCGGGCGCAGAAGCCGCGCCCCAGCTTGATATGGCGCCAACCGGCTAATCCTTCTCGCTTAGGAAATAAAAATGAAAAAGGCCATCGGCCTTCTCGTCGCGGCGCTACTGGTCCTAACCGGCCAGTCGGCGCTCGCGCAGACATTTCCCAAATTGTCCGGCCGTGTGGTGGACGAGGCCAATCTGCTCGACCCCGCGCAAGAGGCCGCGCTCACCGCCAAGCTGGAAGGTCTGGAAACCCGCACCAACCGGCAACTCGTGGTCGCGACATTGAACAGCCTCGAAGGCTATGAGATATCCGACTATGGCTACCGCCTCGGACGGCATTGGGCCATCGGACAGGATGGCAAGGGCGAAAGCGAAAAGGATAACGGCGCGATCCTGATCGTCGCGCCCAATGAGCGCAAGATGCGGATCGAGGTCGGCTACGGCCTCGAACCCATACTGACCGACGGCCTGTCCTCATCCATCATCCGCAACGACATCACCCCCCGTTTCAAGGATGGCGATTTCCCCGGCGGCATCAATGCCGGTGTCGACCGCATTGTCACGCAATTGGAACTGCCTGCGGACGAAGCCGCGAAAGTGGCCGCCGAAGCGCAGAAAAACCAGAAGGATGACGAAGGCTTCCCCTTGGGCGCCCTTATCTTCCTTCTCTTCATCTTCTTCTTCGTCCTGCTACCCATCATGCAGAGCATGAAGGGCGGCGGGCGCAGGCACCGGCGCGGCGGCGTTGGCCCGGTCATCATCTGGGGTGGCGGCGACTGGGGCGGCGGTGGCGGCTCCTCCTGGGGCGGCGGCGGAGGCGGCGGCTTTGGTGGTTTCTCGGGTGGCGGCGGCGGCTTCGGCGGCGGCGGCGCATCGGGCGGCTGGTAAGGAGCGGACGATATGGCCTTACATAAAATAAACCGGATGACACAAGCCGACCATATGCGCGTGACCGAGGCGGTTGCCGCCGCGGAACTGCATACAAGCGGCGAAATCGTCACGATCGTCACCGACCTGTCGGACCATTATGAAGATATCGGCCTGTTCTGGGCCAGCGTTGCCGCGTTCCTCGCCTTTGCGGCCTATGGCCTGTTCCCCGATTTCTATCTGGGCCTTGTCGACAGCGTGACCGGTGGCTGGGCACATGATTATAGCGCGGGCGAAATCATGGCGATGATCTTTGTCGCCATGGCCCTCAAATGGGTGGGCACATGGTTGATCCTGAAATGGCTGCCGCTGCGTCTTGCCCTCACGCCCAAAGCCATCAAGATGGCCCGGGTCCGCGCCCGCGCAATCAGCCTGTTCAAGGTCGGCACCGAAGCCAAGACCGTGGGCCGCACCGGCGTGCTGCTCTATCTGTCGATGAAGGAACATCGTGCGGAAATCGTGGCCGATGAAGAAATCGCCAAGCTGGTCACCCCCGAAATCTGGGGCGATGCGATGGTCGCCTTGATTGAACGGGTCAAGGCCGGACAGCCGGGCGAAGGCATGGCCGAAGCCGTGCGGCAAATGGGCATTGTTCTTGCCGAACATTTCCCCAAGGGCCATGAAAATCCAAACGAGTTACCCGACAGATTGATTGAACTATGACGACCGATGCCGAGCCTGAAGAAATCATGTGGCAGGGGCGTTTCATCACCGCCAAAAGAACAGGCAAATGGGAATATGTCTCCCGCGCACGCGGCATAAAGGCCGCCGTCATATTGGCGGTCGAGGATGACCATGTCCTCCTCGTCGAACAATATCGCGTGCCCTTGGGCACATCCTGCATCGAACTGCCCGCAGGGCTGATCGGCGATCACGACGCCGGCGAAGACGCCCTCACCTCCGCCGCACGCGAGTTGGAGGAAGAAACCGGCTATCGCGCCGGCAAGCTGGACATCGTCGGCGAATTCTTCTCCTCCCCCGGCATGGTCAGCGAAAGCTTCACCCTCGTCCGCGCCGCGGGCCTGACCAAGGTCGGTGATGGCGGCGGGGTCGACGGCGAAAACATCATCGTCCACCGCGTGGCGCTTGCGCAGCTTCCGGCCTTTGTCGCCGACAAGCGGGCCGAAGGCTGTGTGGTGGATGTGAAGTTGCTGATGTTGCCGGGGATGGTGTTTTAGGCAGGGGCGGTTGGGCCTTTAGGTTGCGCCTCGTTTTTTCGCTAAAAGGAAAAAGGCAAAAAGGAAGAAGGCGTTGCTCCTTTCCTTCACCCCTTTTGGGGAGAGGATATGTAGCCTTGGCCTTCAGGCCTAGGCGAAGTTGGAGAGGGGGAGTTCGCGCACAGACGTGCGAGGCCTTTTTTTTATCGTCACCCTGAACGAACGGCAGGTTTGAGCGCGCTCAAAAACTATCGGGAATGTCTGGAATGTTGTGGATTTCTGACGTTACATTCGACCGTTTCTTGGGTATTGATTCTTAAATGCAGATCCGACCCTACAGTCTTGGCAAACAATCAATTTCGGTCGCGTCAAGATTGCTTGCGACTGCAATATTAACTGCATTTATCGGAGCGGTGCTAAACTTCCTTTACAGGAAGTATTTTGATCCTGAAGCTTACGCCGCAGAGCCGTCGGTCACTCAGGCAATATTCTCATATGCTTTGACAATACCGTTCATTCTTCTGGCGTTGCTAATTGTAGGCTTCCCGACCTCCTACTTGCTACGCCGTCTTGGATTGGAAAACTGGCTAATCTATGCCCTTGTCGGAGCCGCCCTAGGCGTAGGTTTTCTCTACGCGGTGCTTTCATACCTCACTCCCTCCGGAATATCCATAGGCGCGATTTACGGCAGCATCTGCGCTATCATCTGGTTTGCCTCGAGCCGAAAGTTCTGATGTCCGCAATGTTGTCGAATCCCGAAAGTCCGCATCCAACTACGATTCGGGAAAACCAGACATAAAAAAGCCGCGCCCACCGCAAAAGGCGGCACAACGCCTTCTTCCTTTTTCCCTTATTCCTTCTAGCAAATCCCACCCTCCAAAGCCCAAGAAGGCGGAGGAGGACCGACCGACCCTAGCGGAAATTATCCGCGTAAGCCTGAATCTTCAGGGTCTTGGGCGGGGTTGGGATGAAGGTGGCGTGGATGCCCTTTTTCGCGGCATAGGCTTGTGCGGCGGCGAGGGTCGGGAATTTCAGTTGCACCTGCACCTGTGTGTCGCCCGATCCGGCCCAGCCCATCAGCGGGTCGGCCTTGCGTGGTTCCGACGGCGTGAATTCAAGAATCCAGAGGTCCGTATGGGCTTTTCCAGACTGCATGGCGTTTTTGGGACGCTGATAGATACGTGCGGACATCGGAACTTCCTGACTATGGGATTGCTGTCGCCTTGCGCCAAATAGGGCGGATTCGTCAAGCGCTGCGTGCTTGGGCCTTTTTGGTTTTCAGGCTGGCCACGCTTTCCCACGGGGCGTCGGGCCAATTATGCTTGGGATAGCGTCCCCGCATCTCCTTGGCGACATCGCGCCAAGTGCCGCGCCAGAATTCGGGCAGGTTGCGGGTGGTCTGGATCGGGCGGCCTGCGGGTGAGGTCAGGCTGAGCACCAGCGGCAGGCGTTCCATGCCGATGCACGGATGCGCGTCCAGCCCGAACAGCGCCTGCACACGAAGCTCGACGGTTGGTCCCGCCTCCGCCGAATAGTCGACAGGGTGCGTGGTGCCGGCGGGGCTGGTGAAATGGGCGGGGGCAAGCCGTTCGACCTGTTGCTTGCTGTCCCAGCCGAGCAGGGTGTCGAGTGCATCGGACAGCGCCTGTTTCGAGATATCCCGCAACCGCGCCGCGCCGTTCAGGCAAGGGGGCAGCCACTGGTCGAGCGTCTCCAGCAAGCTTTCGTCCGACAATCCCTCATGTCCGGCAAAGGCGGCGCGTTGGCGCAGGGCAATGGCGGCATCGGACCAGGGCAGCGCGGCAATGCCGCATTGGCGCACCGCCGACAGCAGCGCGTCGGCCAGCACAGCCTCGTCCGCCTTGGCGACGGTTGCCTCGCGCAGCACAATCGCGCCGAGCCTTTGCCGTTGCCGGATTTCGACACGGTCGTTGGCGGCGTCGTAGCGGGTTTCGGTCTTTGTCTCCAAACGGTCGGCAAACAGGTCCAACACCTCGGCCTCGCTGAGGGCGGCGGCGGACAATATGCGCGCGCCGGATGCTGCACCCTGCAGGTCGGCGACGGCGAGCCATTCGGCCTGTGCCAGCGGCGACAGCGGGTCGAGACGCAGGCCGCGGCCCAATGCGCTGATCCAGTTCTCGCCCTTGGCATCGCGGCGTTTGGCGATGCGTTCGGGATAGGCCAGTGCGACCAGTGCGCCGACCGACAGCGGGGCTTGGGTGCCACCTTCGCCTGCCATCTTGCCGATCCGTCGGGCGAGCGCCTTGGCGGCGTCGGTGCGGCCACCCTTGTCGCGGCGGAAGCGTTCGTGGCGGCTTTCCAGATCCTCGCCCTGCCCGCCAAGCCCGCGCTCCTGCAGCAGCAACGCAAGCTCTGCGGCGGTGTCTGCCTGTCCGTGCGCGGCAGCGCGCAGGACCATATGGGCCAGCTGCGGCGGCAGCGGCAGGGTGGCGAGCTTTCGGCCAAGGGGCGTGATCGCTCCACCGTCGGTGAGCGCGTCGATGGCGAGCAGCGCCTTGCGCGCTTCGTTCAGCGCCGAGGCGGGCGGCGCGTCGAGCCAGCGCAGGCGGGTGGGATCGCCCTCCCCCCATAAGGCGCAATCGAGCAGCAGCGGTGCGAGGTCGCTTTCCAGGATTTCCGGCGGATCAAAGGGCGGAAGGCCGCCATTGCCCGCCTCCTCCCACAGGCGGTAGGCGACCCCTGCCGATTGCCGCGCCGCGCGGCCTGCGCGCTGGGTGGCAGCGGACAAGCTGGCGCGTTCGGTAACCAGCCGCGTCACCCCCGCCGCCCGGTCAAAGCGCGCACGGCGGGCGAGGCCGCTGTCGACGACAATGCGGACACCATCGATGGTGAGGCTGGTCTCTGCGATGTTGGTGGCAAGGATGATCTTGCGGCGGCCTTCGGGATCGGGCCGGACCGCCTGCCGCTGCGCCGCGGGGTCGACTTGCCCGTGCAGTTTGTGGACGACGATGCTGTCCGGCATCCCGGCCAGCGCCTCTGCCGTGCGGTCGATCTCGCGGGTGCCGGGCAGGAAGGCGAGCAGGTCACCGCTCTCCTCACCAAGTGCCTGCCGGATGGTGCGGGCGATGTCGGTCTCGACCGGCTGGCTGACCTGCCGTCCGACGTAGCGCAGCTCCAGCGGCCAGCTTCGCCCTTCGCTTTCAATGACCGGCGCGCCGTCCATCAGCGCGGAAAAGCGCGCGCCGTCGAGCGTCGCGGACATTGTGACCAGCCGCAGGTCGGGCCGGAACGCCCCCTGCACCTCCAGCGCGAGCGCGAGGCCGAAATCGCTGTCGATGCTGCGTTCGTGCACCTCGTCGAACAGCACGGCGGAGATGCCCGCCAGTTCGGGGTCGGCGATGATGCGGTTGCGGAATATCCCCTCCGTCAGGACCAGGATGCGCGTCGCGGCGGACTGCTTGCTGTCCATGCGCGTCGCATAGCCGACAAGGCCGCCCACCTGCTCCCCCATCAGCTCCGCAATCCGTTCGGCCGCCATGCGGGCCGCGAGACGGCGTGGGGACAGGAGAAGGATTTTGCCGCTGCACCACGGCTGGTTCAGCAGGCGCGGCGCGACCATCGTGGTCTTGCCCGCACCGGGCGGAGCAATCAGAACGGCATTGGGCTGTGCGGCCAGAGTGGCAAGCAAATCCGGCAAGACAGCGTCCACCGGCAATCCCGCATTCAAAGGTCGACCCATTCCCTGCCGCCCGGCCAGATGATGTCCTCAATCTTGTCCCCGGCAAAGGTCAGCGCCGACAGGACGAGCAATATAGCAAGCAGATCGAGCAGCAAGACCGCGCCCATCACCACATAGGGATGGAACGGCCCGATCGGGTCAAAACCGTCTGACAGAGGCTCGCGGGGCTCCATGCTCAATAGGCGCGGGCGATGGCGAATTCGACCGCCTCAATCAACGCCGCCTTGGCCTCACCACCCGGGAAATGGGCGATGGAATCGATGGCGCGCTGGCCATAGTGACGGGCGCGGTCGATGGTGTCGTCGATGGCGTCATGGGCGCGCAAAAGGGTCGTTGCGTGCACCAGATCTTCGTCGGACACGCGATTGCCCAGCATCGCATCATGCCAGAATTTCTGCTCCTCCGCCGAGCCCCGGCTGTGCGCCAGAATGACCGGCAGGGTCACCTTGCCGTCGCGGAAATCGTCGCCGATATCCTTGCCCATCGTCGCCCCGTCGGACACATAATCAATGGCGTCGTCGACCAGCTGGAACGCGATGCCAAGATTGCGGCCATAGGCGTCGAGCGCCATTTCCTGCGCCTCGCCGCTTTCGGCCACAACCGCCGCAATCCGGCACGCCGCCGCAAACAGGGCGGCGGTCTTGGAACCAATGATGTCGAGATATTTTTCTTCGGTCGTCGTAATCTGCCGCTGCGCCGTCAACTGGTTGACCTCGCCTTCCGCAATCACCGCCGATGCATGGGAAAGAATTTTCAGAACCTTGAGCGATCCGTCCTCGACCATCAGCTCAAAGGACCGGCTGAACAGGAAATCGCCGACCAGAACAGCGGCAGGATTGCCGAAAATCAGGTTCGCCGCCGTCTTGCCCCGGCGCATATCGCTGCCATCAACGACGTCGTCATGCAGCAGCGTCGCGGTATGGATAAACTCCACCGCCGCCGCCAGCTTGTGGTGCCGTTCCCCGGGATAATCGAGCAAGCGCGCACAGGCCAGGGTCAGCATCGGCCGCATCCGCTTGCCACCGCCTGCGATCAGATGCCCGGCCAATTCGGGGATCAAGGGGATTTCCGACTGCATCCGGTCAAGGATGACCGCATTCACCTTGTTCATTTCGGGCGCAACGAGTTTCAGGATGGGATCCAGCGAAGGTGCGCGGTGTCCGCCGATTTGGTGAATGGTAGCTGTCATAACGCTTCCGCTCTGGCAAGCCGGAGGCGGCAAGGCAAGTGCAAATGGGGCTTTTCCTCTTGTCCTGATGCGGCAATCGCGGCAGATGGTGCCTTATGGACCACGAAGACACTTTGAGACGCTACCGCGACAGCATCGACAATATCGACGCCGCGCTGGTGTTCATGCTCGCCGAACGCTTCAAGATCACGCAGGCCGTCGGCGAATTCAAAGCCGTATCCGCCCTGCCACCGGCCGATCCCGCCCGCGAAGAGCGGCAAATCGAACGCCTGCGCCAATTGGCCCGCGATGCAAAGCTCGATCCCGATTTTACGGAGAAGTTTTTGCGGTTCATCATTGATGAAGTGATCCGCCACCACCAGCAAATCCGCGACGCGGGGTGATTGGGGGTCCTTTCCAGACCTTGCCTACTTCCGCCATTCCGTCACCCTGTACTTGTTTCAGGGTCTTATTCCTTCGACGTCGAAACTAAGACCCTGAAACAAGTTCAGGGTGACAGTCTTTTTACTAGACTGGCTGAGTGAAACAATACGGATACCACATACCCGGCCAAAACCACCCTCAAAACCGAGCGCGAACTCCCCCTCTCCACTACGTCTAACGGCTAAAGCCGTAAGACTGCGTACCTCTCCCCTGAAGGGGAGAGGGAAATGGGACACGGCCTCTCCCCTTCAGGGGAGAGGATACGGAGCCTTGGCCGACAGGCCTAGGCGGAGTTGGTGAGGGGCAGCAACGGCGAAGTTACCCCAACGCCTTGGGCAACCTTAACCGCACGAGCAGACCGCCGAGATCTTCGCTTTCTTCCAATTTGACCGACCCGCCGTAGATTTCGACAACATCGCGCACGATGGCGAGGCCGAGGCCGGTTCCGGGTTTGCCGGTGTCCAGCCGTGCGCCGCGGTCGAACAGGCGTTCGCGTTCGCCTTCGGGGATACCGCGGCCGTCATCTTCGACCAGCAGTTCAACAAAATCGCCCGCATCCTCGACGGTCACGAACACACTGCCGCCTCCATATTTGGCTGCATTCTCGATCAGGTTGCCGAGCATTTCGTCCAGATCCTGCCGCTCCACACGCGCCGCTAGCGTTTTGTCGCCGGCCATGTCGAGCCGTACATGCGCGTAAAGTCGGCTGACAGCGCGTTCGACCGATTCAAGGCTATCCCACACTTGCGCGCGGCTATGGCTATGGCCGCGCCGACCGACGGCGCGGGCGCGGGCCAGATGATGGTCCACCTGCCGCCGCATGGTGGTCGCTTCGCGGATCACCGTTTCCGAAAGGTCGGGCGCTTGCGCCGTCGCGCTGTTCATGATCACGGTCAGCGGGGTCTTCAGCGCATGGGCGAGATTGCCTGCATGACGCCGGGACTCCTCAGCCTGCTTCTCATTATGATCCAATAACGCGTTGAGTTCATTGACCATCGGCATCACCTCGTCGGGTAAGGCATCGGTCACGCGGCTTTCCCGGCCACTGCGCATCTGGGCAATCGCCTGCCGCACCGCACGCAGCGGCCATAGCCCGTAAAATGTCTGCAACGCCGCCAATATGATCAACCCCAGTGCCAGCAACAAAAAGCTGATCACAAGAACAGAGCGCAATTCCTGGATCTGGCCATCCAGACTGTCACGGCTCTGCGCCACCATGAAAGTCCAGCTGATGTCGGAGTCCGGCAGCTTGATATTGCGCTCGGCAATGCGCAGCGGTTCATCCCGGAATTCATCGCTATCGCGGAAATGGACGGCCTGGTCATTATGGCCCGCCGGTGTTTTCAAGGCGCGGTCCCATAAAGATCGCGACGGAAACGGCATCGCGCCGGGTCCGGTAATCTGCCAGTAAAGTCCGCTATTGGGTTCCAGAAAACGCTGATCACCCAAGGGCCGGTTCATCCGGATTTCGCCATCGGGGCCAATCTCTGCCGAGGCGATCATGGCGGTCAGAACATATTCGAGCTGATTGTCGAAATTCTGTTCAACCGAGTTGGTCAAAACCCGGTCCAGCGCCGCGCCGCCGCCAATCAGCAAGATCGTAATCCACGCCGCCGCTGTCAGGATCATGCGGCGGGTAAGCGAACCCGTGCTTTGAAACTGGCTCCGCCATGACGGGGGTTTCACCGCCGTATTTATGACGGCAGGCGGATTCAGCTGACCGGTTCCTCAAGGCTGTAGCCAAGGCCACGGATGGTCGAAATGACATCCTGCCCCAGTTTCTTTCGGATACGGGTCACGAACACTTCGATCGTGTTGGAATCGCGGTCGAAATCCTGATCGTAAATATGCTCGATCAGCTCGGTACGCGACACCACCTTGCCCTTATGGTGCATCAGATAGGATAGCAGCTTATATTCCTGCGCAGTCAGTTTGACCGGCTGGCCATCAAGGGTCACGCGGCCAGAGCGCGTGTCGAGGCGCACATCACCGACCGTCAATTCCGACGATGCATTGCCCGACGCACGGCGGATAAGCGCGCGCAACCGTGCAATCAGCTCTTCGGTCTGGAAAGGCTTGGCGAGATAATCATCGGCGCCTGCGTCCAATCCGGCGACCTTGTCCGACCAGCTATCGCGGGCGGTCAGCACGAGAACGGGGAATTTGCGCCCCTCCTTGCGCCAGCGGTCCAGCACGGTCAGTCCGTCAATTTCGGGAAGACCCAGATCGAGGATGACAGCGTCATAATTCTCGGTCGAGCCCATATAATGGCCGTCTTCGCCATCAACCGACAGATCCACGGCATATCCTGCACCCTCCAGCGTTGATTTCAACTGCTGGCCGAGTGTCGGTTCGTCTTCCACTATAAGGATGCGCATGCTGTCCCCTTCAAATGCTGTAATGATGTTGGAAATGGGCTAGCAGATTAGCCGCCGCACGCAAAATCCTATCAACGCTGGCGCAGGACGCTGCCCGTTCTGCCATCGACATCCACGAAAATAACCCGATCCTTGTTGATGAATTTCAGGCGATACACCTGAGCCGTCGGGTCATATTCAGGGCCAAGATATTGCATGCCGCGCATACGGGGAACGACAGTGCCTTCGATTTCCCGCAAGGATTTAACCTTGCCGTTCTGCCAATCTTCCCGCGCGTCATCCTGTTCACCGCGCCGTGCTTCGGCAGGCAGTGTTGCGGCGATCGCGGCCAGCATGGCCAATGACAGAAATTTCTTTCGGTTCAACATAGCCCCCATTTAGCAATCCGGCTTGAACACAATCTGAATGGGGTATCAACCTTTTGTTAGGGTTGATGGGACGTTTAGGGCGTTGGCAATACCTCTTATGCTGCTTGGCATTTTGATAATCCCCCCCGTCACCCTGAACTTGTTTCAGGGTGACGTCGGGATTGTTGCCTTGCCACGGATGTAGCAGCGCACGACCTCCCCCTCTCCACTTCGTCTAACGGCTAAAGCCGTAAGACTGCGTACCTCTCCCCTAAAGGGGAGAGGGAAATGGCGCTTGGCCTCTCCCCTTCAGGGGAGAGGATACGGAGCCTTGGCCGTATGGCCTAGGCGGAGTTGGTGAGGGGTTCGACGGCGCGGCTCTTGCCCCGACAGTCGATCACTTCACCATTTCAAACGTAAACGAAACCGTCGCCCCGACGCTCAGTTCACCCGGCGCGATTGGCGTCGACTTTTCCGATGCGTCCATCGCGCGGGCCATCATCGGCATCGGTTGATAACCGCCGCCTTGACCCTCGGTTTCTTCAACACGCAGCACGCGCACATTGGTGTAGCCTGCCTTTTGCGCCATGGATTTTGCGCGAGCCATTGCGGTTGCCCACACCTTGTCGCGGGCCATTTCGCGGTATTTGCTATCGTCATCGATACCGAAGGTCGGACCGTTGAAATTGGTCGCGCCATCCACGGCCAGCGCATCCAGAAATGCGCCGAGCTTTTTCAGATCGCGCAGCTTGGCGTTGACCATATTCGATGCCTGATAGCCTTTGAACACCTGCTGGCCATCGCGATAGTCGAATTGCTGGTTCAGGCTGATTTGCGTAGTCTGGATGTCCTTGTCGGCAATGCCCAGTTTCTTGAGACGCGCGACGACGGAGGCCATTTGCACATTATTCTGGCGCACTGCTTCGCTCGCGGTCGGAGCTAGAGTCTGTACGCCAGTGGTAAATGCCGCGATGTCGGGCTTGGCTTCAACGGCATCGCTGATCGTCAGGTCAATGACCGGATTTGTTGCCGTGATATTTACCTGCGTTGCCATCGCTTCCCCCGCTGTCATGCTGCCCGCTGCCAAAAGCGCTGCCAAAATGTACTTACGCATATTCATACTCCTACAGTGCACGGACCGATCATGTGGCGGTGCGACGTGCCCAATCGATATAGGCTTTGCGAAGCTGAACGGTTGCCGAACCGGGTTTTCCATCACCGATTATCTGATCATTTATCCGCACAACCGGCATTACAAAGCCAGAGGCGGAGGAAACAAACGCCTCGGCAGCTTGTTCCGCCTCGGCGACAGAAAAAGGCCGCTCTTCAATAGGATGACCAACCAACGGCAGAACTGAAGCGCGGGTGATGCCGTGTAATATCTCGCGGTTGAGAGGGTGCGTCACCAATGTACCCGACTGCGTAATGATATGCGCGTTTTGCGCCGTGCCCTCGGTGATAAACCCGTCGCGCACCATCCAGGCATCGTCGGCACCGCGGGCAATCGCCTCATTCTTCATCAACGATGCATAAAGCAATTGCGTCGTCTTGATATCCGCCCGGCCCCAGCGCAAATCCGGCAAGGTAACGACATGGATGCCGCGTACGGCGGACGGGTTATCGGCAAGAATGCGGCTTTGTGAAAAGGCCAGCACCGTTGGCGCGGTGCCGGGTGCGGGAAAGACAAAATCCCGGTCCGATGGCGCGCCGCGTGTGACCTGCCAATAGATCATGCCCTCTTCCACTGCGTTGCGCGCGACCAGGTCGCGGCAGATGGAAAGCCACGCGTCGGCATCGGGGGCACCTTTTATGCCAAGTTCGCTTAAAGAACGGGCAAGGCGCTGTACATGGCCGCCGAAATCGACGAGCTTGCCATCCAGAACCGAGACGACCTCATACACCGAGTCCGAAAAGAGAAAGCCGCGGTCGAACACCGACACCTGTCCTTCGGTTTCCGGGATGTAGCTGCCGTTGAGGTAGATGGTACGCATGTGCTTGGCCCTTTCGCTGGCTTGGGTCGTAAAGCGCGGACGGGCGAGAAACAAGTTCGGTGTAACCCCGCAGAGAAGGTTGCAATGCAACCGCCCTCCCCCTATCCGCGCTGGCATGTCCCAACCCCCGATCTTTGCCTTTGAAAATCTCGCGCTGCAGCAGGGCGGCGGTTGGTTGTTTGAAGATATCAACCTGTTCATCGGCGCGCGCGACCGGCTCGCGCTGATCGGGCGCAATGGTGCGGGCAAGACGACCTTGATGAAACTGGTTGCCGGAACGGTCGAGGCCGACAAGGGCAAGCGCGTAGTGGTGCCCGGCACCAATATCGTGATGCTTGACCAGGACCCCGATGTCGCCTCCTTCGACAGGCTGGTGGATTTTGCGGTGCATGGCGAAAAAGGCCCGCCCGAATATGCGGTGCGTGCGATTGCCGACCAGTTGGGCATCGACCTCGACCGTGAAGCCAAAACCGCAAGCGGAGGCGAAAAACGGCGCGCTGCGATCTGCCGGGCGCTGGCAAGCGAGCCTGATCTTTTGCTGCTGGACGAGCCTACCAACCACCTCGATCTGGCGGCCATTGAATGGCTCGAAGACTGGCTGACCCGCTATCGCGGCGCCTTCATGGTGATCAGCCATGACCGAACCTTTTTAACGCGGTTGACGCGGCAGACATTCTGGCTGGACCGGGGCTTGCTGCGCCGGAATGAGATCGGCTTTGGCGGCTATGACGCCTGGACCGAGCGGGTCTATGCCGAAGATGCGCGCAATGCCGACCGGCTGGACGCGAAGCTGAAGATCGAGGCGCACTGGCTGGAACGCGGCGTGACCGCGCGGCGCAAGCGCAATCAGGGGCGGCTCGCTAAGCTCTACGAAATGCGCGCGGCGCGGGCAGCGATGATGGGGCCGCAAGGCACCGCCAAACTGGCGGCAGCAAGCGACGACAGCAAGACCAAGACCGTCATCAACGCCGAAGCCGTCGGCAAAAGCTTTGGCGACCGCACGATCATCAAGGATTTCACCCTGCGTATCCAGCGCGGAGACCGGATCGGGATTGTCGGTGCCAACGGGACGGGGAAGACTACGCTAATCCGCATCCTGACCGGCGAGACGCAGCCGGACACCGGCTCCATCACGCTATCGCCAACCCTGACCGGCATCGTCATCGACCAGCAGCGCAAGCTTCTCTCGCCTGAAAAACGCGTGCGCGATGTGCTGGCCGACGGCAGCGACTGGATCGATGTGCGCGGGGTGCGCAAGCATGTGCAGGGCTATCTCAAGGAATTCCTGTTCGACCCCGAACTGATCGAGGCGCGCATCGGCACGCTGTCGGGCGGCGAACAGTCGCGCATATTGCTCGCCCGCGAATTTGCGCGGGAGGCGAACTTGCTGGTGCTGGACGAGCCGACCAACGATCTCGATTTGGAAACGCTCGACCTGTTGCAGGAGGTGATTGCCGATTATGACGGCACCGTCCTGATCGTCAGCCATGACCGCGATTTTCTCGACCGCACGGTGAACCTGACGCTCGGCCTTGATGGGTCAGGCAAGGTCGACATCATCGCGGGCGGCTATGCCGACTGGGAAGCCAAGCGCGACCGCCGCGACACCAACGATGCCCGCAAGAAAGCCGACAAGGCCGCAGCCCCTGCGGAGCAATCCGCGCCCAAGCCCCCTGCCCGCCCCGCCAAATTATCCTATAAGGACCAGCGCGACTATGACCTGCTGCCCGGGCGGATCGAGGCGATTGACGGGGAGATTGCGGCGGCGGAGGCCGAGATGGCCGACCCCGCGCTTTACACCCGCAACCCCGCCCGCTTTTCGGAACTGACTGCGAAGTGCGAAGCATTGCGTGCCGAAAAGGAAGCGGCCGAGGAACGGTGGCTGGAACTGGCGATGCTTGTGGAGGAAATGGCGGGCTAAGCGCCGCCTAATGCGGCAGGCGGTAAAAATCCGCCAACCGGTCGAGCGCGATTTTAAGCACCAGCCTTCCTGAGCGCACCGGCCACGCCAGGGCCCGCTCGGCGACCGTGATCGCCTCGCCTGCACAGACCACGCGCCAGGCAATATCGGCAAGATCCGGCCCCACCACCGCAATTGCCGCATCAAAGCGCGCCTTTGCGGCCACCATCCGCTCGCTGGGAGTCAAGCCCTCCGGCGCGTTCCGCCTTGACCGAACAGACGGAACCGCATCCCAGCGCATCGTCACCCGCGGCTCCATTGCGGCAGAGCTATAATCCGCCCGCAACGTTTCCCCCGCAAGCAATTGCCGGTCCGACAAAAAGCCGCGCGTATAGAGCCAGGACAAGGGCGATTCCGCAAGATTGACGGTCACCGTCCGTCCCCGCGCCCGCCCTTTTGCTTCCGACAGCGGTTCAGCCAGCTCGCGCTCCACCAAGGGACGTGGATCGATATGGCGTGGAAGGGCACAGACTTTACGGGGCATTGCATTTCTCCATTCAACAGGAATCACCCTTGCCATCCGGTAAATAATGTAGGAAAGAAAAAACCTATTTGGTGATAGGAGACGAAACGATGCAGAGCCGTATCCGGGACGTGCGCAGGGCAAAGGGGCTGACCTTGGCAGATGTGGCGGAACGCTGCACACCACCGACGACGGCGCAGACCATCGGGCGGCTCGAAACCGGAATGCGCGTTCTCTCGCTCATCTGGATCAACCGCATCGCCGACGCTCTCGGCGTCGATTCGAGCGATCTCGTCGCCCTTCCCGACCAGCAATATCTCCCCGTCGCTGCCGTGCTGCAGGACGACGGAACCTTTGCGCCAACCAAGGAGGAGCGGATCATGGTCCCCAATATCGGCGGGACGATGGTCGGGCTGCGCATCGCCGTTTCGACGGGCGAATATAGGCGCGGCGATGAACTGTGGATGGAGCAATTGCAGCTCGATGCCTACGCCACGGCACTCAACCTTGATGTCCTTGTACCGCGTCCGGGCGGGCGGTTCCTTTTTGGGCGGCTCTTGGGGCGCGAAGCCGGAAAGCTGCATATCCTCCCGCTGGAGGCCGGAGCGCGGCAGCAGGTCGTTACTGATCCCGCATGGATTGCCAAGGCGGTCCGGCTGATCCGCAAGCTTTAGGGGCAAAGCCCATGCGCATCCTCACGCTCTCGACCCTGTTCCCGGCGGCACACCGGCCCAATTTCGGCATTTTTGTCGAGCGCCAGACAGCCGCGCTGACAGCGGTGCGGGACTTTGCGGTGACGGTGATTAACCCCATCGGCGTCGCCCCCTGGCCGCTCAGCCTGATGGCCGACCAGCCCGCATTGACCCATGTCGCCGAAAAGGAGCAATGGGGCGAACTGGATGTTTATCGCCCCCGCTTCACCGCCGTCCCCAAGATCGGCGGGCGGATGAACCCTGCGATGATCGCCCGCGCGGTCCTGCCGCTTGCGCGCAAACTGCATGTGCAGATTGGCTTCGACCTGATCGATGCCGAGTTTTTCTATCCCGACGGTCCGGCGGCGATGCGGCTGTCGCGCGAGCTCGGCATACCCTTCACGATCAAGGCGCGTGGCGGCGACATCCACCATTGGGGCAATCAACCCGGATGCGCGGCACAAGTGCTGGAGGCCGCCGACAAGGCCGCTGGATTACTGGCGGTTTCCAGCGCGCTAAAGGCCGACATGGTGGCGCTCGGGATGGATGCGGACAAGATCCGCGTGCATTATACCGGCCTCGATCAAAGCCGGTTCGCGCCGCGCGACCGTGCCGCCGAAAAGGCAAAGCTCGGCATCTCCGGTCCGCTCATCCTCAGTGTCGGGGCGCTCATCCCCCGTAAGGGTCAGGATCTGCTGATCGCTGCGCTCCCGTCGCTGCCTGACGCTATGCTACTCTTGGCGGGCAAGGGCGAGAGCGAAGCCGATTTTCGTGCCCTTGCGGCCGAGCTGGGCGTCGCCGATCGCGTCGCCTTTCTGGGTAGCGTGCCGCATGACGACCTGCCTGCCCTGTTCGCGGCGGCCGATATCATGGCGCTGGTATCTGCCAGCGAGGGACTGGCCAATGCATGGGTCGAGGCGCTCGCCTGCGGAACGCCGATTATCGCGAGCGATGTGGGCGGCATCAGGGAGCTTGTCAAAACGCCCGCCGCCGGCCGTATCGTCGCCCGCACGCCGCAAGCCGTGGCCGATGCCGCACGCGACATCCTCGCCAACCCGCCCGCTCGCGACGCCGTCGCTGCCAATGTCAGCGCCTTTTCATGGGACGAAAATGCGCGGCAACTGGCGGCGTTTTTCCGGGATGTGGTGCGGTAGGACCGAGTTGTTGGGGACTGTCCCTTTAGGGACTGTCCCCTTTTCATGGATGACAGAGAGAACTACCCTCTCCCCTTCAGGGGAGAGGCGCGAGACTTGACGGCTTGCCGTCTAGTCGCAGCGGAGAGGGGAGCGACGGTGACGTGCGCGCGTGAACTCGCCCCTCTCCAACTTCGCCTAATTGCCAGAGCAATAAGGCTGCGTATCCTCTCCCCTGAAGGGGAGAGGGTAGTCGCATGATCGAAAAAATTTAAGGCTGCGCGCCGAAGCTTTCGCCCATGCGCTCGGCCTTGGGCGTTGCGCTTTCGCCGGGCACGAAGCTGTGCGGTCCGACCTTCAGCCAGATCAGGATCGGCGCAGCCTGATAGATGGACGAATAGGTCCCGATGATAATCCCGAACGCCATGGCAAGGCTGAACCCGAAAATCACGTCAGGTCCGAAGAACACCAGCACCAGCAACGGCAGCGAGATCGAGACGCTGGTCATCACCGTACGGGCCAATGTTTCGTTCACCGACAGGTTCAGCAAACCGGCCATATCCATCTTGCGGAATTTCATGAGATTCTCGCGTATTCGGTCATAGACCACGACGGTATCGTTCAAGGAATAGCCGATAATCGTCAGCAACGCAGCGATGATATTGAGGTCGAATTCCAGCCCCAGCAGCGAGAATAGCCCGAATGTCAGCGTCACGTCATGAACAAGGGACCAGATCGCCCCGACCCCGAACTGCCATTCAAACCGTATCCAGATATAGAGCGAGACCCCGGCCATGGCGGCCAAAAGCGCAAGCATCCCCTTGCTGAACAATTCCTCCGACACCTTACCCGACACCGAATCGACCCCGTCAATACGGACGCCGGGATAATCGGACTTCAGCTTGTCGGTAATTTTCACAGCCATCGCGTTGGCGAGTTCCGGTTTCTTGTCCGCGCCTTCAGGCAGTTTCATGCGGATAGACACCTGATTTTCCTTGCCGAAGCGCTGGATCGTCGGTTCGCCATAGCCAAGCGTTGCAACCTTGCTTCGCAGTTCGGCAACCGGTGCCTCGGTGCTTTGGGTAAAGGTCGCGCGGATCATTTGGCCACCGATGAAATCGACGCCAAAATTCAGTCCCTTGGTTGCAACCAGACCGACTGAGGCCGCCATCAGCACCAAGCTCAGCGCAAAGGCCATCACGCGCCATTTGAGAAAGTCGATATTGGTATCGTCGGGAACAAGCTTGAGTAATTTCATGGCACTTTACCTCAGATAACCAATTCTTGCGGACGGGTGCGCTTCACCCAGCCGGCGACCCACATGCGGGTCAGCGTGACGGCCGTGAAGACCGATGTGACAATGCCGATCATCAGAACGACGGCGAAGCCGCGAATGGGGCCGGAGCCGAAGATGAACAGCAGGACCGCCGCAATGACGTTGGTGCTGTTCGCGTCGAAAATGGCGCGGCTTGCTTCTTTATATCCGAACTCGATCGCCTGCACGACGCGCCGCCCTCGTTTCAATTCTTCACGAATACGTTCGTTAATTAGCACGTTTGCGTCAACCGCCGCACCGATCGTCAGCACGAAGCCTGCAATACCGGGCAGCGTCAGCGTGGCATTCGCCATCGCCATGACGCCAAGGATAAGGCCGATATTGATGACCAAAGCCATATTGGCGTACATGCCGAAACGGCCATAAACCAGGAACATCAACACCAAAATGGCGGTCGTCCCGATAACCGCGGCAAGAACGCCACGCCGGATCGAATCGGCACCAAGATCTGGACCGACCGAGCGTTCTTCGACGATTTTCAAATCCACCGGCAACGCACCGGAGCGCAGCGAAATCGAGAGCGCGTTGGCGCTTTCGACCGTGAAGCTACCGGAAATTTGGGAAATACCACCGAAGATGGGCTCCTTGATTTGCGGCGCGGAAATGACCTGTCCGTCAAGGATGATGGCGAAGAGTTTGCCGGTATTCTGCTGCGTCATGCGGGCAAATTTCTGGCCGCCTTCGCTGTCGAACTGGATGGTCACGGCGGGTTCGTTGGTTTGCTGGTCAAAGGTCGGATCGGCCTTGAGCAGCTTGTCGCCGGAGATACCGCCCAAGCGGCGCACCGCGATATTGGGAAGTCCGGAGGGGTTATCCGGATAGGGTAACACCTGACTGCCCACGCGGGCAACGCCCTTGGCCGTCTGGTCAGGATCGGCCTGCTCATCCACCAGCTTGAATTCCAGCTTTGCCGTTTTACCGATCAATGCCTTCAACGCTTCCGGATCGTCCAGGCCAGGAACCTGAACCACGATGCGATTTTCGCCCTGGCGGATAATGGTCGGTTCCAATGTACCCAGCGCGTTGATACGCCGGTCAATAACGTCCTTCGCCGTATCCATTGCCTGATCCAGCGCGGTTTCGTTTCCGGTGCTGGCAGGGGTGAGAACAATGCGGTTGCCGTCGTTGACTCCGATATTCCAGTCCCGACTACCCAATGTGTTGCTGGTCAGGGGCAAAAGCGCTTCACGTGCCGCATCGATCTGCGAACTGTCCGTGACGGTAAAGCTCAACTGCCCATTCGCGCGGGACACATTCTCGATTGCAATGCGGGGATCAGCCCGGCGCATTGCGGACCGGACGCTATCTTCCAGCGCCTCCAGCCGGGTTTCCGCCAATTGCGACGTATCGGCTTCCAGCAATATGTGGCTACCGCCCGCCAGATCGAGGCCCAGATTGATCGTGGGCGTAGGCACATAGGGTGCCAACTGCGCACGCATAGAGGTCGGCAAAACGCTGGGAATGGCAAGCATCACGCCGAAGAGCACCAGAAGGCTCAACATCCATACACGCCAACGGGGAAAATCTAACATAATCGGGTTCCGAACGGACTGGAAAAGGGAATTTGGGGTCGACGGCCTAAGCGTTCAACCCCAATGGATCAGTCATTGGCCGCCTTGGTGCCGCGCGACTGGACATTGGCCAGTGTCGCCTTCAACGCCTTTACGCGCACATTGGGGGCGATTTCGACTTCGACATGATCGTCGGCAACCTTGGTTACCTTGCCCATCAGGCCACCGCCGGTCACAACTTCGTCATTCTTCTGGACAGCGTTGATCTTGGCCTCATGTTCCTTGGCGCGCTTTTGCTGCGGACGGATAAGGAAGAAGTAGAAAACAACGAAAATCAGGAGGAGCGGAACGATCTGCACAAAAAAAGCCGAACCACCGGCAGCTGGCGCAGCAGCCAAAAAAAGAAGCGAATCCATCGAAAATCCTTGCGACAATGATTTTAAGGCACCGTCTTTTGAGCGGTGCGGTGAAACAATCGGGCGCGATTATCACCTGCACCCCTGCGACGCAACGTCAAAGCACCGAAACCGCCTTGCTTTTGCCAAAGCACCACCATATAGGCGCGCTTCCAATGCCGCAGCGCGGACATTGGCGGTCGGGACGTAGCGCAGCCTGGTAGCGCATCACACTGGGGGTGTGGGGGTCGCAGGTTCGAATCCTGTCGTCCCGACCAATTTTCTACCAACATATAAGAACGCCGCAGAAGCGGCTTTTCTGCGCGGGCTTCGGGTTTCGCGTGCCCGACATTCCCTGCTTTCCTACAACGAACCATATCGGTTATTTCGATTCGCGAAAGTGAGGAACGAAATGACGATATGTGATATAAGTCCCTATATCGACGCCCTGATTACGCGCGAAGGCGGCTATGTGGATCATCCCGCCGACCGCGGAGGGCGAACTCGGTGGGGGATTACCGAGGCCGTGGCACGGCAGAATGGCTATTCCGGTGACATGCGCCGCCTCCCCCGCGCCAGGGCCGAAGCGATTTATCGGGATTTATACTGGACTGCTCCCACGTTCGATAAAGTCGCAACACGGTCACCGCGCCTTGCAATCGAGCTGCTCGACAGCGGCGTGAATGTGGGGCCTGCGGTGGCTACGGGATTTTTGCAGCGCGCGCTCAATGCCCTGAACCGCAACGGCCGCGACTTTCCCGATCTGGTGGTGGACCGGCATATCGGGCCGCTAACGCTCGGCGCGCTGGATAGCTTTCTGCGGGTGCGCGGCGCGGAGGGCGAAGAGGTTTTACGCAAAGCGATCGATGCCCTGCAAGGGGTTCACTACATCCATCTTGCCGAAACAAACCCGTCGCAGGAGGCGTTCGCTTATGGCTGGATTGCGAACCGTATTGGATAATTTCATCACATGGAGATAGAATATGGCGCTTATTGAAAACATCATCGGCCCCATTGCGGGCCTGATCGACAAGATCATTCCCGACCCCAAGGCGCGCGATGCGGCGAAGTTGGAACTCATCAAGCTGCAGGGCAGTCTGGAGATGGAAAGTCTGCGCACCCAATTGTCGGCGGTGCTGGCAGAGGCGCAGTCACCCGACCCATGGACCAGCCGCGCGCGGCCGAGTTTCCTCTATGTCATGTATGCGATGATCCTGTGGGCCATCCCCATGGGCCTGATCGCTGCCGTCCGCCCCGAAGCGGCTGCGCAGATTGCGGCGGGAATGAACGCCTATCTGGGCGGCTTGCCCGAGCCGCTTTATGCCCTCTTTGGCACAGGCTATCTCGGATACACGCTCGCGCGCCAATGGGGAAAGGGCAAAGGCAACGAAAAATAGTTGCATAAAGCGCGATTCTTCCGTTAGGCCGAAGTCCCCGAGAGGGGCCATAGGGATATAGGAGATTAGAAATGAAGAAATTTGTCGCAACCGCCGCCGCTTTGGCATTCACCGTAGCTCTTGGCGCATGTGGCCAGGAAGCCGAAAAGGCTGCTGAAGAAACCACGGAAGCTGCAGAAGCAACCGGTAATGCTGTTGAAGCTGGCGCTGAAGGCGCGATGGAAGCTGCTGAAGGCGCTGCAGACAAGACTGCAGAAGCCGCTGGCGAAGCTGCTGACGCAACCGCCGATGCTGCCAAGGACGCAACTGCCGCTGCTGGCGCCGTTGTCGAAGAAGCTGGCAAGGACATGAAGGAAGCTGCGAAGTAAATCGCGCTCTTTGTAAAGAAGCCCGCCCTGCGATACGCAGCGGCGGGCTTTTTTATGCCTGAAATGGCTCCCGTTTAGGCCATGAAGCCCAGATTGCTGGTCGAGAACCGGCCAATATTGGGCGATACGCTCGGCAACTCGCTGGCCGATACGCCGAACCAGGTTGCCAGCGTCGACGCATATTGGTCAACCGAGATACTCGGCAACAGGCGGCCCTGCCCGACCTGATCGGGGCTGGTGACCGAGATTTGCGGCGCCACACCATAGAAGCGCCCGCCATTGACGGCGCCACCCATGATGAAGTGGTGCGATCCCCAGCCATGGTCCGAACCATCGCCGTTGGATTGCAGCGTCCGGCCGAAATCGGACGCAGTAAAGGTGGTGACCTTATCCGCAACGCCCAATTCCACCGTCGCCCGGTAAAAAGCGTCCATCGCGAAATCGAGTTGCCCCATCAAATTGGCCTGATTGCTGATCAGATTGTCGTGCAGGTCAAAACCGCCCATGCTGACCATGAACACCTGCCTGCGTGCACCCAGCGGTTGGCGGGCTGCAATGAGGCGGGCGACGACTTGCAGCTGTTCGGCCAGGCCATTGCGTCCGGTGGCAGGCCGGAACGAGGTAGCCAGCGTTATGGGCTGCAACGCTGCGGTCACGACACCCTCGGCATCGATCGAGCGTTTGGCGACCCGGTTATACTCGGCCTCGAACACATTGTTGCTGGTCTGCGTCATCAAGGTGCGCAAGGCCGCGCTGCCGGCAGATGATCCGTAGAGGTTGTTCTTGATCCCGTTGACCGCCAGCGCGCCGCTCGACGATACCTGATAGGTCAATGCCTGCTGGCCGGACAGGAACACGGCATTGCCCGTCGCCGAAATGCAGTTGAACAAGGCGTTGGCGTTGCTCGACATGGCGAGGTCGCCCATGCGTCCACCCCAGCCGTCGGTGGCGCCTTCCGGTTTGGAGGACTGCCACGTCGACTGCTGGTCATTGTGCGAGAACAGCTTCGCCGGGCGAGGGTTCGCGACCAGGTTGGAGCTGTTATACTGCGCAAGCGTCAACGGTGCGACCAAGGGCCCGACGTTCAACAAAGGTGCCATCCGCCCGGCGTCAAACAGGGCCTTCAACCGCGTCATCTGCGGCGCGAGCGCATATTGCAAATTGTTCGTCAGCACCTGCCCGCCACTTGGCGTTAAAGCTGTCGCTGCAAGGCTGGAGCGCGCCAGGGTAATCCCGCCTGCCGTCTGCCCCGCACCTCCTCCGCGAATGGCGCTGTAGAGATCATAGTTGGTGGAATCGAACGGCATCAACGTGCTGTTGTGGTCGTTCCCGCCGTAAAGGAAGATGCAGACCAACGCCTTGTAATCATTGCCCGCGCTGAACGCTGCAGCTTCGCCAATTCCGGCGAGACCAAGGGCGAAAGACGACGCAGAACCCGCGACCGCCAATTGTTTCGAACGACGAAGAAAGGCACGCCGCGAAAGTTCGTTTGCTTTACCGATATGCATAGCGAAAGCCTTTACTTCTGAACGAGATAGTCGGGTGAGGCCATGACGAGCAGCACAGCCATATAGACCCGGCGCTGCTTTTCGGCGGTGGTGCTGGTTTGCGTGACTGTTGTTGCATCCAGCGCGGTTTTGATCGTTGCCTTGGTCGTGTCCGAAATCTGGTTCGCTGCCAGCAATAGGCAGATCCGGTCGAGCAAAGCTGTCGAGTCATGCGCGATGGCAAGCTCGCTGGTGTAGGCGGCCTTCACATCGCCCCCCACCCCGTTGGTGCTACCAATGGCCGAAGTCATGTAATTCACATAACCGGGCGTGCTCGATTCATTGATGAGCTGGAATTCCGGTGCAACCAGCGAGTTTGTGGCAATGGCGGTGTTGGCGGGCACATAACCCGGCCGGAAGAAGTTGAAAACCGATGGGGACCGCAACGCGCTTTGCCCCAGCCCGCTGACCAGATCGGACAGATTGCCGATCCGCCAGTTGCCACTGGTCGACGCAGCGCCGAAAGTCCGGCCCCATTGCACGAAGCGGAGAATGGGTTCGCGCACTTTTCCGAAAGTAGGGGCCGTAAGGCCGGAAGCATTCATCGCTTCGTCGTCGAGCAGGATAGCCTTGAACACGGCGCGCAGATCGCCGCGTGTGCCGGAACCATTGTTGTTGAAGACCTTTGCAACCCGGTCGACATAGGCCGTGCTGGGGTTGCTGGTCACCAACCGCTGGATCATCTGCTTGGAGAAGAAGGGTCCGACATTGGCGTGGTTGAACAGCGCATCAAGCGCTGTCTTCAACGCAACCGTTCCATCCGTGTTCGCCGGAATATTTGTTCCGAGAAAGTTTACTTCCAATGCAGAATGTTGGCTCGTGGTCGACGGAAATTCCCACTTTGTGGGGTCAATCGTCATGGGTTTCAGGACATAGCCCGTGCTGTTGATCAGACGTGTCGGATCATTAGTCGCAGGCGTTTTGACATTGCCTGTGAAGTCCCAGTTATACCCCGTAAAAACACGCGCCAGATTGGTGACGTCGCTGTTGGTGTAGGTCTCGATCGGCTGGTTGTTGGCATCCAGTTTGCGTGTGCCGTCATTGTTCAACTGGTACAGACCAATTGTGAACAGCTGCATGACTTCACGGGCATAATTTTCGTCGGGTACGCGGCCGGTACGTGTATCTTCTTTCCGGTTGCCGCGCGTACTAAGATAATAACCCATCGCCGGATTGAGGGTCACATCCTCAAGCAATTTACGGAAATTTCCAAAGGCGTTGGAGTTCAGTTGATCCCAGAAAAAGGCAATTGCCTGTGCGCGCCAACTGAAGTCCAGTCCCGTCAGCGACACGACAAAAAACTCGGACAGCGCCAACGCGACGCGTTTGCGGACGCCGTTTGCGTCGGACATGAGCTGGTTCCAGATCATGTAGTCGCCGGGATATTCATTATCGAAGAAATTGTCGGCGGTAACCTGATCATAGCCGCGCGACGCCAGCCATGCCACACCGGTCTGGTTGATCGGTGCATCCATCTGGGCGTTTAGCCAGGGTTCGTAGCCGATTGATTTGATGTTGCTGATCTCCGCCTCGCTGACGGATAGGCTGGATTTCAGAATGAACCGTGATGCTTGGGCGTCGGTGGACGGTTTTGGAACTTGTGCTGTCGGCGGAGGGGTTGTGGACGAACCACCTCCCGCGCCACCGCCGCCGCACGCCGCCACCAGCAATGATGCCGCAGGCAGCGCATATACATAGGGTGAAGTCTGTGCCGGAACCTCGGCCAACGCCGGAACAACATCGTCCGGCATTTCAATTTCTGACGCCCCCTCAAGGCAAATCTGATGCAGTGCTTCCTTCATATCCCGCCCTCGCCAAATTGACGAAAGCGAGACCCGAAAATGCCGGACCCGGTTTCGTCATTAACGGTCTGCTATGGGACATTGCTCAAGAGATAGTTTCGGGAGGTGGTAAATCCCCGTTAAGCGTGTTTTTTCGACGATATGGATTAGTAAATATAAACCATTTATCAACCTGTGGCATCTACCCCTTTTGCCATGGTCATAAGTCGCATCCTTCCTACGGTTTTCGTACTTTGCGGAGCCTTGGCAACACCCCATGCCGCCCGAGCCGAAGTGTTCGAGCTGGCGAGCAATGGCAATTTTGTTCAAATTTCGCGCCCGGCATGGACGCCTGAACCGGCGTTGGTGCCCGATTATGTGGGCGCAGAAATCGTCGCACCGACCCAAATGCCGTCGCCGCCCACGGGAACCGTACGCCAGCATATCCAGCATGCCGCCGCCAAATATGGCATCAGCAGCGATCTGGTCGACGCGGTCGCGTGGCAGGAATCACGCTATAACCCACGCGCCCGGTCCTCCGCCGGGGCAATTGGCGTGATGCAGTTGATGCCCGGTACTGCGCGTACGCTGGGCGTAACCAACCCACATGACGTCCGCCAGAATGTCGCAGGTGGTACAGCCTATCTCCGTCAGCAGCTTGAACGCTTTGGCAATAACGTTCCCCTCGCCCTCGCCGCCTATAATGCGGGACCGGGCGCGGTGATGAAATATGGCGGGATACCGCCCTATCGCGAAACGCAGAATTATGTCCGCCAGATCATGCGCAGGCTGTCTGCCATTTCGCTCCAGCGTAACTCCTATGAATGAGGCCAGCATGTCGATGACGAAGTTCAAAGCAAAATTTTCCGCACTAGCCGCATTGACCGCTGCCTTACCCCAAGCGGCACTGGCGCAAACCGCCGTCGCCGATCCGCAAGGATCAGGCCCTATCGTCAATGCCCTGAACTGGATGCAAGGCACTCTGTTGGGCAATGTGGCAACTACAGCAGCCGTCATCGCGGTCGCTGTTGTCGGCATGATGATGCTGACTGGCCGGATGAACTGGCGCTTTGGCACAACGGTCATCGTGGGTTGCTTCGTCCTGTTCGGGGCGACTGCCATTGTTTCGGGGATCCGTGTCGCCGCAATCGGGGGCTAATCAATGACTCCGCTAAACCGCACGCCTGTTTTTCGCGCTCTGACCCAGCCGCAGATGTTTGCGGGCGTGACCTATAGCTATTTCATCATCAACCTGATCGTGACGACGGAAATCTTCCTCATCAGCGGGTCCTTTTGGGCGATACCCGCCGCCGTCCTGATCCACGCCATCGGCTACATGGCCTGTTTGCGCGAACCCCGCATCTTTGACCTCTGGATTACCAAGGTCAGCCGTTGCGGCCGGACGCGTACGCACGATCTGTGGCGCTGCAACAGCTATCGGCCCTAACCTATGAAGCTATCTTCGCAAAAACTTGCCAAGTTGGACCCGCGCGCCGGGGACCGTTTGCCCTATGCCGGCCATGTCAATGACCATACATTGGCCACCCGCAATGGCGAGCTGATCCAGATGATCCAGATCGACGGTATCGCGTTTGAAACCGCCGATAGCGAAACACTGAACCACATGGCCGCCGTGCGCGATGTCGTGATGCGCGGCATCGCCAATTCCAATTTGATGCTCTATTGCCATGTCATCCGGCGCCGTGTGGCCGCCGAATTGACGACGCCCCAGCCCGAGGGCTTTGCCCGCGACCTCGACGCTGCATGGCAGGAGCGGTTGCGCGGCAAACAGCTTTATATCAACGACATCATTCTGATGCTGGTCCGCCGACCCGCCCGTGGCAAGGTCGGCTTTGTCGAACGGCTAACCAAATGGGGTAGCGGCAAGCGCTCGCCGGAAGAGAAGCTTGCCGAACAGGCCCGCGAACTGCGCGAACTGGACAGCGCACGCACCAATCTTCTGTCCGCACTCAGCCGCTATGGCCCGCGCGTTCTGGAACGCTATCAGGGTGCGAGCGGCATCTGTTCCGAACCTCTCGAAATTTTGTCGGCATTGTACAATAGCGAAATGCAGCCGTTGCTAGAACCCACGGGCGATGCCGGACAGTATCTGCCTTATAAGCGCATCAGCTTTGGCCTTGATGCGCTGCATCTGAAGGGATCAAGTGCGGAGACATCGCGCTTTGGCGCAATCGTGTCGATCAAGGACTATCCCGCCACGACCAGCCCGGGCATGCTCGACAATTTGCTGCGCCTGCCGCACGAACTGACGCTGACCGAAAGCTTTGCCTTTGTGGACCGGCAGATTGCCGACGAACGGATCGGATTGGCGTTGCGCCGTTTGCGGGCGGCGTCCGATGAAACCACCACTTTGCGGCAGGGTCTGCTGGGTGCAAAAGATGAGCTGACCGGTGGTGCAGCCGCCTATGGCGAGCATCATTTAAGCGTCCATGTCCGCGCCGGCAGCCTGCCCGCGCTCGACGCCGCGGTTGCCGATGTGCAGGCATCGCTCGCCGACATTGGTGCGGTATCGGTGCGCGAAGATCTCAATCTGGAAAGCGCCTTCTGGGGCCAGTTTCCGGGCAATGCAGAATTCATCGCCCGCAAGGCGCTCGTTTCGACCGCCAATCTGTCGGGGCTGATCTCCCTGCATGGATTTCCTATCGGCGCACCAGCAGGCGGGCCATGGGGAGAGCCGATTACCGTGCTCGAAACCACATCAAGCACGCCCTATTTCTTTAATTTGCACAGCGGCGATCTGGGCAACTTCACACTGATCGGTCCATCGGGATCGGGTAAGACGGTGGTGCTGAATTTCCTGATTGCCCAGTCGCAAAAGTTCAATCCGCGCACTTTCTTCTTCGACAAGGACCGGGGTGCGGAAATCTTCATTCGCTCTATTGGCGGCCATTATGATGTGCTGCGTCCGGGCAAGCCGACGGGTTTCAATCCGCTGCAACTGCCAAGCAACGCTGCCAACCAGGCGTTTTTGCGGCAATGGTTGTCGCAGATGCTGACGCCGATGGGCGGTCAGCTGACCGCCGATGAAAATGCGATCATTGCCAGCGCGGTCGAGGCCAATTTTGACCAGCCGATGGAGCACCGCCAGTTGCGCTACCTCGTTGAGCTTCTCGCCGGTGGCGCACGCCCTGTGCGTGGCGACCTCGCGTCGCGGCTTGCGCCTTGGTATGGTGCAGGCGAGCATGCGTGGCTGTTCGACAATGTACGGGACGAGCTGAACCTTGATACCCGTACCGCCGGTTTCGACATGACATCGCTGCTCGACAATCCCGTGCTGCGGACCCCGGCGATGATGTATCTGTTCCACCGCGTGGACGAACGTCTGGACGGCACACCTTCGATGATCGTTATCGACGAAGGATGGAAGGCGTTGGACGATGAAATCTTTGTGCACCGCCTGAAAGACTGGATGAAGACAATCCGGAAACGCAACGGCGTGGTCGGATTTGCAACCCAGAGCGCGAGCGATGCTATCGAAAGCAAGATCGCCGCGACCATCATCGAACAATCGGCCACGCAATTGTTCATGAGCAATCCCAAGGCGCAAGCCTCGGACTATTGCGACGGTTTCGGATTGACCGAACATGAGCTTGATCTCGTCCGCTCGCTGCCCGAACATTTGCGCTGCGTGCTGGTCAAGCAAAGCGGCAACAGCGTTGTTGCCCGCCTCGATATGGGTGACATGCCCGATGCGATGACCGTCCTGTCCGGCCGCGAAAGCAGCGTCCGCAAATTGGACGAACTGCGCGATGCCCATGGTGATGCGCCGTCTGACTGGATGCCGCAATTGTTGCAGGCCGCCGAAGAAGGCCCGTCGGCCTTGTGGCAAAACACCAAGACAGGAACGCGCGGCTGATGGCGAAATGCGCTGCCATAAACGCCACAGCAGGTTCGGCTGAAACCATGGTCAACACCGTGGATTGCTACATGCAGTCGACGGTTCAGGCCGGTTACGCCAATTTGCTCGGCCCCGGTAGCGTGTTCGGCTATGCGCTGACAATCGCGCTTACCATTTACGTCGCGATCGTCGGCTACCGCCTGATCTTCGGCCGTTCCTCGCTCAGCATGGGCGAAATGGCGCCGCGGATGCTGTTGATCGGCGCGGTGCTCGCGCTGACCAGCAATTGGGCAACCTACCAGATACTTGTCTACGATGTGCTCACCGACGGCCCGCAGGAAATTGTCAGCGCCGTCAATCCGTCCGCCGGACAGAGCAGCAGCGTCAACCAGCGCGTGGATATGCTGTCCGGGCGGATGGTCGATCTTGCCGATGCCTGGACCGAATTTGACGCACGCCCCGAAAATGCCGCGCCCGACGCCGCCATGCCGACCGAGGATAAGGACGAGGCCGAAGCGCTTCCCCCGACCGCAACGGGGATTACCGCGATCGTCGCGCCCAAGGATTCGCTCGGCCCCAATATGCTGATGCTCAGTGCGCTGTTGCTGGTGCTCGCTTCGGCAGGCGTGCTGGTGGTGGCGAAGATTATATTAGGGCTTCTCCTTCTTCTCGGACCGCTCTTTGCGGTACTGGGGCTGTTCTCGGTGACACGCGGCCTAACGCTCGGCTGGGCGCGCGCCGCGGTTTTGATGGCGCTGGTCCCTGTCATGGCCATCATGACGACCGCCGGATCGACCGCGTTGATCGAGCCTGTCTTGGCCGACATGTATGTCTCGGCAAGTCAGGGCGTCTTCTCGCTTCGCGCTGCGCTGACGATCCTGGTGATCGTGCTGATCACGGTGGCGGTGGCGGTGCAGTTGTTCCGCATCGGCCGCACCATCGTCAGCGGATGGACCCTGTCCCTGCGTTCGAATAGCACCGCAGATACTGTGCAGTCGCAAGGCGCACAGACCATCGCGACGGCTTCTGCGCCTGCCATGATCTACAATGAACGCATGCAGAGCATGGTCAGCGCCATCGAGCGGACCGCAAGCGTCACCGCAACCGACAGCGTTGCAAACCAGCGCGCCATCCTTTTGCCACATCGGGTAGAAACCGAAGGCCGCGCGCAAAGGGCGACCGAAATGAAAGCTGACCGCCGCATCACCCGAGGACGCGTCACCGCCGTCCGTGCCCCCATTAAAGCCGTCAGGAACGCCGCATGACCGCCAAATATCTCGCCCTGCTGTTCGCCAGCTTACCCCTTGCAACACCCGTATTGGCCCAGACGACGGAATCCGTGAAGGTCGCGCCCAATATCCGCTATGTCCATTACGACCCCAATAGCGTGGTCCGCCTGACCGGACATACCGGCTATCAGATGACGCTGGAATTCGACGTGGGCGAACGGATCGAAACGGTCGGCCTTGGCGATTCTTCCGGCTGGCAGGTGACGCCCAACGGGTCGGGCACCGTCATGTTCCTGAAGCCTGTGGGCATTCCGCGCACGACCAACATGTCGATCATTACGAACATGCGCCGCTATAATCTTGAGCTGGTCGCAAAATCCGGTCTGAAGGTCGCGCCGAGCCAGGTTACCTATGCCGTGCGGTTCACTTATCCGCAAAAGCCGGTGGACGAAGCCGCCAACGCCGCCGCCCCGCCGATCATCGCGACACCCCCTGAATTGTGGAACCGCGCCTACAGCTATGATGGCGCAAAGGCCAATGTGCCCGATCAGGTCTTTGACGACGGCAAAGCCACCTATTTCCGCTTCGCTGCGGGCGCGGCTACCCCCGCCATTTTCAGCATCACCCCCGATGCGGGCGAAAGCATCGTCAACTTTGCGGTGCGCGGCCCCTATGTGGTGGTCGAACAGATCGCCCCGCAATTCGTCCTGCGGCACGGCAAGGAAGTGACCATCATTTTCAACGATGCCTACGCCGCACCAACCCCCGGCGCGGATGCTCCGCGTGAACGGGCCAAAAAGAAGTGCGGCCTGTTCGGCTGCAAATCACGGGAGGCAAAACCATGAGTGTTCTGAAACCCGAAGGGACCGATCCCCGCACCTCAATGGAGCCGGGCGCGCTGGAAGATGCCAATGCGCCGGTCTTGTCGCCGGTTGCCATGCCGGCCGGATTGTCGCCCGGTATGAAGCTCGGCTTTGTAGGTATCGGCCTGCTCGGTATCCTCACCTTCACGACCCTGGCCTCCAGCCGGGGTGACGCAACACAAGCAGGCGCCAATCCGGCCCTGCCCGTGACGGCCAGTGTCATGCCGGTAGGCGGCGTGGTTCCCAAGCCTGTTCTGCTTCCCGGCCCGCCCGAGCTGCCGCCCCCCACGCTGATCCCGCCGCCACTGGACGTAACGGCTCCGGTCATGGGCGTTGTTGCGTCGCAGGTCCCGGGTGCCAACCGCCTGATGTCGCCGGGCGTCGTCGTCGATCTGACCAAGGGCGGCGCGGCTGCCCTACCGCCGACACCGGGACTGGCGGGCGTAAAGAATGACGACCTCAGCGCCGACGACAAATTCGCCGACCGCGTCGCTGCCGCAGAAAATGCGCCAGCGCGCGCAGTCCGCATTTCCAACAGCAGCTATACCGTGCCGCAGGGCGCAATCATCGCCGGTGTTCTGGAAACCGCCATCAACTCCGACCTTCCGGGCTATGTGCGCGCGGTGGTCAGCCGCGATGTCATGGGCTTTGACGGACGCCGGGTGCTGATCCCCAGTGGCAGCCGCCTGATCGGCCAATATCGTTCTGGCCTCGCAGCGGGTCAATCGCGCGCCTTCATTGTCTGGACTCGTCTGACTCGCCCGGACGGCGTCACCGTATCGCTGGGCTCGCCCGTCACGGACCCGCTGGGCCGCGCCGGTCTTGGCGGCAAGGTGGACAGCCATTTCCTCAAACGCTTCGGTTCGGCCATTCTGCTCTCGGTCGTGCAATCCGGCCTCGGTCTGTTGCAGCGCGGCGGCAATGATGTCGTCGTGCGCACCGCGGATGATGCGAAAAGCGTCGCCGGTATCGCATTACAGCGCGACATCAGCATCCCGCCCACGGTCAAAGTGGCCCAAGGCACCGCGATCCGCATTTTCATTGCCCGCGATCTCGATTTCTCCGGCACGGACGGCGGTTCGTAATGAACATGATGACCCCGCTTTCGGGGAGTGGCGGCAATGTCTACCTCAACAGCTACCTCGCGCCTTTTGAGGCGTGGCTGGCGGCGGACGATGTCACCGAGATTTTGGTCAACCAACCGCACGAAGTCTGGGTCGAGCGCATGGGCGCGGACGAGATGGAGTGCCATGACGCGCCCGCCATTGATGCGCAGCTGCTCGAACGTCTTGCGCAACAGGTGGCACGGATAAGCCATCAGGGCATCAACCGCGAAAGCCCCCTTTTGGCGGCCATCCTGCCGGGCGGCGCGCGTATCCAGATTGTCCTGCCACCCGCCACACGCGGATCGGTCGCCATAGCGATCCGCAAACATGTGCTGCATGATATGACCGTAGACGGATATCTGGCGCAATGCCGCACGGGTTCGCTGAACGCAGCGAAATCCGAACTGTCTTTATCGGCGTTGCTCGAAAAAGGCGATGTATCCACCTTCCTGAAAAAGGCGGTGGCCATGCGCAAAACCATATTGCTGTCGGGCGGAACGTCGTCGGGGAAAACCACCCTCCTCAACGCCCTGCTGAAGGAAATCCCGCAAAACGAGCGTGTCATCGCCATCGAAGACACCCCCGAGATCAAGCTCGGCCGCAACAATTCCATCGGCCTCGTCGCGGTATCGGGCGATCAGGGCGAAGCGCGGGTAACCATCGAAGAACTGATGCGCGCATCCTTGCGCATGCGTCCGGACCGGTTGATCGTAGGCGAGCTACGAGGTGCCGAAACAGTCACTTTCCTGCGCGCCATAAACACTGGCCATCCCGGCTCGATCAGCACCATCCATGCGAGCACAACGGAAGGCGCGTTCGAACAACTGGCGCTGATGTGCATGCAGGCCGACCTCGGCCTCGGCCGCAACGAGACAATTGATTATGCACGGTCCATGATCGACATCATCGTGCAGCTCGACCGGAAGAACGGGCAACGTTCCATCGCGGATATCCAGTTCAAGGGCGATTGAGCCGGTCTGTCTTTATTGTTGGAACGTTGGTGCACCCAACTGGATTCGAACCAGTGGCCCCCAGATTAGGAATCTGATGCTCTATCCTGCTGAGCTATGGGTGCGCCGGGGCTTTCCATAGCTGTGCGATTTTGGCGGGTCAATTTTTTGCCGAAGGGGGCACGACAGGAAAGGGTAGCGGCGCGACCGCGATTCCTTCGTCGGCGAGCGCGGCAGCTTCGTCGACGCTGGCTTCGCCGTGGATCAGACGTTCATTCTCTTCCCCATAATGGATCGCGCGTGCGGTATCGGCAAAATCGCGGCCGACCCACTGGGATTCTTTCAACATTTCGGATTGGGCCACCGCCAGCTTCTGCATCATCTCCACCATAGCGGGGGACAAGGCCGGCGCGTTCATCACTTCGCCTGTTACAGGTTCAGCGGTGACGGGCCGTTCGGCCGGCAGGTTGCTTCCTTGATTCGATTTGCGTCCGACATTTGGGACCGACAACGCCTTTTCAACATTGGCGGTGTTGCACAGCGGGCAGACAATCAGCCCACCTGACCTCTGCGCATCAAAGTCCTGTGACGATGCGAACCAGCCTTCAAAGCTATGGCCGGAACCGCACTTCAAATCAAAAGCGATCATTCGGTGTTAATTGCCGGCAACGGCAAGCAATGAATCCAGCTTACCTTCATAATCCAGCTCCCGAAGGTCATCGCTGCCTCCGATCGCGACATCATTAATGAAAATCTGCGGGACGGTCCGGGCACCCGGCGCACGCGCAACCATTTCGTCGCGCTTTGCGCCACCCATGGTCACATCATATTCGCTATAGGCCACGCCCTTGGTGTCGAGCAGGTGCATCGCCCGCACACAATAGGGGCAGCCGAACTTGGTGTAGATTTCAACTTTTGCTGTCATAAACGTGAAATGGTGTGCCTGCGCGGCCAAGTCAAGCATCACCCGCTTCAAAGTGGGGCGGCGTGTGCCCAGCAGAAGAGTTGCACCCAATTGGCACCCGACTTTTTCAAGGTCTTGATGCAGCCATCGCTTGTCGCGCCGGTCGTCAAAACATCGTCGACCAGAATCACCCGGGCACCCGACAGCACATGGGCTTTAGCCGGATTGATACGAAAAACGCGCGCGACCGCCTTGCGCCGTTCTTTTCCGGAAAGCCCGCGCAAACTCGGTGTGCGTTTTATCCGCAAAAGCACATCCGGGGCATAGACCAGCCCGCCCAGACGAGCCAATTCCTGCGCAATCAATGCCGACTGGTTGAAACTGCGCGACCACAGCCGTGTCCAGTGTAACGGAACCGGCACGACGATCATGCCGGTACGGTCGGCGGGCAGATGGCGTACCAGATGGCGCGCGATCAATTTGGCGAGTCCGATCCTGCCTCCATATTTGAGGCGCAGGGCAATTTTACGGGTCGTGCCATCATAGGCGACGGCGGCGCGGATACCGTCATGGATCGGTGGATCGGCGAGACAAGCGGCGCATCGCGCGCCTGCCGGCTGTTCATAGTCGAAAGGAAGCGCGCAGCTATCGCACCAGGGAGGATTGAGGAACCTGATGTGCGGCCAGCATTTGGCGCAAAAATTGGTTCCGTCGGTCGATATCTCTCCGCAGGAAGGACAACGTTCGGGCAGCGCATAGTCAAACACTGGCTTCGCTATTTTGAGCACCAACCGCATCGCCCTCTTGTCGGATAATGCGGACATCTCCACAAGACAGAAATGCAGTCTTCTGAAGCACCCCCCGAGATATTCGACCGGAAACGGCGGTACGCGATGCGGCAACGTGCGCATCGCCATGCGGCGCGCGCCTTTCTCTGGCAATATATAGCGCAGGAGTTGAAGGAGCGGCTCGCCCTTGTGACCCGCGAGCTTCAGGATGTGCTCTTGATCGGCCCCATCGCGGCCTTTGCCGGGGAAATTCTCGGGGACCGGAGCTGCGCCGTGCACATCGTCGATATAGTCGACCCGACCCTGCCCTCGATGGTGCGGGCGGAGGAAGACAGGCTATCCTATAAGCAGCACAGCTTTGATCTGGTGGTATCGGCCGGTGTGCTGGACAGCGTGAACGATCTGCCGGGTGCCCTCATTCAGATCCGGCATATTCTCAAGCCCGATGGACTGTTTCTGGGGCATATGTTTGGTGCGGGCTCGCTCGCCACCCTGAAATCCCGAATGGTGGCGGCGGAAGCGCCTGTGGCGACACCCCATATCCATCCGCAGATTGATTTGCGCAGCGCCGCTGATCTTTTGTCGCGCGCGGGATTTACCCTGCCGGTGGCAGACGGCGATATGTTGCCGGTACGCTATGGCGATTGGCGCACGCTCGTTCGCGATCTGCGGGATGCAGGAATCGGGAACGCACTGACGGGACCCCGGCGCTATCTGGGGCGCGACTATATGGCGAGGCTGGACCGCGCATGGCAGGCGGGTGCCGATCCAAGCGGGCGCTGCGAAGAACAATTTATGCACCTGTTCCTGAGCGGATGGTCGCCGTCCGCGAATCAACCCAAACCTGCCCGGCGTGGAAGCGGTGAGGTTTCCTTGGCGTCGATCTTGCGGCCTGCCGACAAGGGCTAAGGCCAATTTTCCAAAAAGTGCACCAGTGGTTCATCGGCGGGTGGCATTGGTAGGGCATGCATGTCGGCAGGTTTAAGCCAACAGAGCTCCGGACTTTCCAAAGCGGTCGGCTGCCCCTGCCAGCTTGTGCAGCGATATAGGAGCAGGACCATATAACGGTCCCCATTTTGTGCACTGGCAAAGGTCAAAGGAATCAGATCCGGACCGGCAACATCGATGCCCAATTCTTCTTTCAGCTCGCGAACCAATGCTGATTCGGGTGATTCGCCGCTTTCGACCTTGCCGCCAGGGAACTCCCACAGCCCTGCCATTTGACGACCCTCGGGCCGCTTTTGCAGCAATATTTCACCCACTTCGTTGGTTAACGCAGCGGCAACCACAAACAGCATTGTCGGATTTTTTTCCATTTTCTCATCGCCTTGCAAGTTTTTGTTAACGCTTCTGTGGGAAATCCTGACTGCTCGCAACCAGGGAAAGAAGTGGGGCCAAGTATGTTGGATCTAATTCGTCGTATCACGCGATGCGAACAGGGGGCGACGGCTGTGGAGTATGGTTTGATTGTTTCACTGATTGTTATCGCAATCGTGGCATCGCTTGGTGAATTCGGTGAAGGTTCCACAAGTATGTGGAACAGCGTGTCGAATAAAATAATTAATGCAAGCTAAGTGACGTTAACGATTTGGTATAGATTTAGGAATAATCAGGCCAAAGTCGGATAGTTTTATAAGTAATAAAAATATCCGCTCGGGTGAATTGAACAAGCAACAGGAGACCTAAAATGAAAGTTATCAAGAAACTCTTCAAGAACGAAGACGGCGCGACTGCAATTGAATACGGCCTGATCGCCGCTCTGATCGCAGTTGCAGCTATCACTGCCATGGGCAGCCTCGGCAACAACTTGTCGAACACCTTCACTGAAGTCAGCAACAGCCTCTAATAGAAGCTGTGCTGCTCGGGCACTAGTTGCCTGACAGGAAATAGAGGGCGGTAACTTCGGTTACCGCCCTTTTTTGTTCGAACGTGCCGAATATTAGTAGGTGACGATTTTGACCTTCTGTCCAATCGTCACATTTTGATTGGTAGAAAAGCCGTTCAATGCCCTAAAACGTTCCGTCTGCAACGATGTATAGGCCATTCGCGCTGACAAGGTCGAAAGGGTATCGCCCTTGGCCACCGTCACCACGCGCAACTTACGCGGTTTGATGGCCGCCGCCTGGGAATCGGACAAACGGGCCATGCTGCTGAACATCGTATTGAACGGGCTGGAATTCGCAGCGGTTATGGTGACGAAATGATAGCCGACATTGCCGCCCCACTCATAGGCGAACACCGTTACCTCACGCGCGCCTTGCTGCGTATTGACGATGGTGGAGGAGTAGAAGGCAGGTATGCCGTTGACGGTAGTCTGCCTTATATCACCCACTGGAATGGACATATTCTGCCCGGAAACGGATTTGAAGGCTGCAGCCACATAGGCCTGCCGGTCGCCGGTGAAATTGCCCTGTGAAAAGATAGCCTTTCCGCTGTTGCCGTTGATGGAAACCGCTTCCGTTCCGTTCTGCATGCCGAATCCGGTCGGTGCGGCAAATTTCAATTTAATCAGCGGATGGAGAAACTCCTGCCCTTCCACCACACCTTGGGCCGGATCATCCCCGTAGAGCATTCCGTTGATGGCCGCCAAATGCGAGTCTGCCTTTCGCACGCTATTGACCGGATAAGCCTTCGCTCCGTTCGCGGCGCGTACGACGCGCTTTGCCGGGTCAGGGTGCGTACTTGCCCATTCGGGCACGCGATTATCGCCCATACCTGCAACCCGCACATCGACGGCGGTTTGCAAGGCCAGCGAATTCAGCATGGAGGACAAGGCCGAGGGATCATAGCCTGCTTTGCTTAGATAGCGGATGCCGTAATCGTCTGCCTCTTCCTCCTGCCCGCGCGAATATTTGAGGCTGAATAATTGCGCGAAGGTTCCGGAATATTGCTTCAATCCGCCCCCCAGCGCGCCGAGCAAGCCACCGCTGTCCCCAATGACGGCGCCCAAAATGGAACCGCCGACGCCCAAGATATTTGCCAAGGTCGCATTCTTCTGGCGCTTCTGGCTGTGACGCGCCGCGGTGTGACCGACTTCATGGCCGAGAACTCCTGCCATCTCCGCTTCGCTGTTGCACAGGGCGACCAACTGCCGCGTGATGTACACATAGCCGCCGGGAATCGCGAACGCGTTGTTCACCGGGGAGTTGAGAAGCGTAACGGTAAAATCACTTTCGGCGTTGCCCAGTCCGGACTGGACGGCAATCCCCTTGCCCACCCGCACCACATAAGCGGTCTGCGGGCTCTGCATGGCGCCGCCAAATTCTTTCAGGATTTCAGGATGATATTTGGCACCTTCGGACTTTTCCTGCGCCGTAAAGGGCTTGGGTACAGAAGCGGCGGATTTCTTTTGCGCTGCTACGGGTGTAGCGGTGTTCACGGCCGCCAGCGACAATATTGCCCCGCCTAGAATCAAAGTCTTCTTGCTGAAATGCATATCGGGTCTCCTTGGGTCGCGAGAACCAGAATAGCATGATTTATGTTCCGCGGGCGTAAAATCTCGACCCGCAGCAAAGGCTTACCTTCGAACCGTCAGGCACCCATTGACAGAAACTTGGCCCGCCGCTGCTGCAAAAGCTCTTTGCTGCTGAACGCGGACAAGGCGTCCAGTTCTTCACCAATTGCCTTGCCCAAGGATGCTGCCGCCATACCATGGTCGCGATGAGCACCGCCCATCGGCTCTTTGACGATACGGTCAATCACGCCCAGGGATTTCAGATCCTCGGCGGTCATTTTCATGGCCTGCGCTGCATCGGCTGCCTTGTCACCGGTACGCCACAAGATGGATGCGCAGCCCTCCGGTGAAATCACCGAATAAACGGCATGTTCAAACATCAACACCCGATCGGCTGCCGCAAGCGCCACTGCGCCCCCGGACCCGCCCTCGCCCACGATGCAGGCAATCATCGGAACGCCCAGTTGCAGACATTTTTCGGTCGAACGGGCAATCGCTTCGGCTTGGCCGCGCTCTTCTGCCTGAATGCCCGGGAAAGCACCCGACGTGTCCACGAGACTGACGACGGGAATAGAAAAGCGGTCTGCCAATTCCATCAGGCGTATGGCTTTGCGATAGCCCTCCGGCTTTCCCATACCGAAATTATGGCGCAGGCGGCTTTGTGTGTCGTCGCCCTTTTCATGCCCGATCACCATCACCTTGCGCTCGTTCAACCGTGCAAGACCGCCCAAAATCGCCTGATCATCGGCAAAGGCCCGATCGCCCGCCAATGGCAGAAAATCGTCGAACATCGACGCGATAAAATGCTTGAAATGGGGCCGCTCCGGATGCCGCGCGACCTGCGTTTTCTGCCATGCGGTTAGCTTGCTGTAAGTGTCCTTGAGCTGCTTATCGGCTTTGTCACGCAGCTTGCCAATCTCTGCGTCTACGTCGACTTCACTCTCATCCGCAGCTTCCTGCAGTTCGATGATACGCGCTTCCAACGCCGCGATGGGCTTTTCAAAATCCAGATAGACGGTCATTGCAGCGGGTTAGAACCTGAAGCGCCTCGGGTCAACGTGCGGTTTGCCAATGGATGACGCTTGTTCACAAGTTCGACAAGCCGGCTGCTGTCGACATGCGTATAAATTTGCGTTGTCGCGATATCGGCATGGCCCAGCATCGCCTGCAGAGCTCGCAAATTGGCACCCCCTGCCAGCAGATGCGTGGCAAAGGCATGGCGAAGTACGTGTGGGCTTACTTTTTCGGGATCCAATCCAGCCTTGGCCGCCAAGGATTTGATGATCTGGTAGAGCCGGATGCGGCTGATATGCTTCCCACGCGATGGGAAAAGATAGCGGGAATCTTTGGGGACAAAGGCGAGCCAGGCACCAACCGCATGCCGCGCCCGGTCCGAAATGGGAACCAGCCGTTCCTTGTCGCCCTTGCCCGTCAGAATGATGAACGGACGATCGGAAACAACCGAACTGCGCGGCAAGGCAACAAGTTCGGTTGCGCGCAGCCCGGACCCATAGAGAAGCTCCACAAGCGCAGCGAGACGATAGTCCCTTTCCCCCGGCTCGGGTTTCGACAGCGCCTTCTCCACAATCTGGAAAAGCAGATCAACCTCGTGCGGGTCGAGTATTTTCGGCAATGCACGCCCCTGCGACGGCTTGGGCAGCGCAGATGACGGGTTATCGTCGCGCAGGCCCTCTTCCTGCAAAAATGCATAGAAGCGCCGGAGTGCGGACACCTTGCGTGCGACTGAGCTGTTGGCCAGACCTCCCCATTGATGCGCAAGATCGGCAAGGACAGCGGCATCGGCGGAAGCTAGTCTTCCACCTGTCAAAGTGGACGCCGCGCTCAAATCGCTTTGATAGGCCAGCATCGTGTTACGGGCGACCCCGCGTTCGGCCGCCATCATTTCGAGAAAGCGATCAATCAGGTTCGCGTCGGTTGAGGCCATTCAACCGAAGGCTACCGCCTCGGCCGCAATCATTCGCGCCTCTGCGTCCAACCCAACCTGCTTTAACGCGCGCACGATATAGTAAAGGTGGTTCGCCGGGACCAAGCTCCAGTTCGGCGCCTGCATTCCCGCAACAGCCATCAACGCGACAGTGCCCTGCTCCCCGCGTTCGGCAGCGGCGGTGATGGCGCGGCTCCACGGTGTCTGACGCGTCACATTCACTTCCAGATCGCGTCCGAAATCCGATTGGGCACCTGCGTCAACCCGGCCCAGTCCCGCGAGACCCGCAAGCAACAGGGCTGACTTATGGGCTTTTTCACTATTGTCATTGCCATAGAAATCGCCAAGCGCACCGGAATCAACAGCCGCAATATTTGTGGGGGTTCCCAGAGCAAGCAGCGCCCAGCCCAGTGAGCCTTCATCGACAATACCTGCCCATGCGGCAGCGTTGCGATCAAGGCCGGCGGTCAACATGGATGCAATCAATTGGTCCGCCGCACCGGCATGTGCTTCATCCGGCCGGATGAGCGCCGCAGCCCGCGCCGTCATGACCAAAGCGCCATGATAATCCGCACCTGCGGCGGCACCTGTCCATAAGGACGCCATCGCCGCAACTTTGGCGGCGTCGCCCGATGCAGTATAGGCCGATCGCAAGCCTTCCGCACGGCTCTTTAAGGGATCCGGCGCCTCTTCATCATCGATCACCTGGCCGTACAGATCGACCATTTCACGATTGGAATATATTCCCAACGCAGCAGCTTGGGGGGCATATTTGGCCCGGACCGCAGCCTGGAACATCGGCAATTGCACGCGCCAGCCCGCCATTTGACGGCCGCTTTTGGCGAACAGCCGTTCGGGTGGTTCAAGCCCGGTTGCCGAGGCCAAGCCAAAGCGCCAGGGATTCATCCCTTCAACGCCCTCCCACTCGATCTTCACCGACCGGCGTCCGTTGATACCCGCGCCGACGGCCTTTTCGGTCAGGCGATAGTCAACACCCCGGACCCAACCCTGATACCGGCCCTGATTGATGAAGGCAGTGGCACTTCCCTGCTCGCCGGATAAAGACGCGCATATCGCGCGGGCCATTTTCCAGCGGCCGTCGTTGACGAGACGAACACCATTTTCGACAAGTGGGCACATGCCCGACAGATCGCCATTGGCGAGATACACCTGAAGCGCGACCTCGTGCATGCGCTTCGTATAATTGCCCGCGTCCACTTCCTGGATCAGGTGGCGGGCCGACACCGAATCGCCCATCCGCAGCAAAAGCCATGCTCTTTCCGCAGTCCAGTCCGCGCCATTGACACCCTTGGGGGTGTTTGTGCGGCTTATAAGCAGTCGGCGGCCCAATATTGTCCCCCAACGCGACGCGATCGGACCCGTTGTCCGGTTGACCACCTGATTGAGAAAGGTGCCATTAAGCGCACCGAAGGATTCCGCCGGAAACCCGCCAGATGCGTTCGAAATAATGCCGACAGCCGAGAGTGAGCGCCGCGCCGCGGGCGGCACGTCATACCGAATGACGAGCTCTTCCTCTTCCTCGTCTTCTTCTTCCTCATCCTCTTCTTTGGCATCATCGGGATTGTCGGTCGTTGCCGTAGCCAGAGGATCCCCCGGCGTTGTCGGTCGTGCCGATGTCGTCGGCGTTGCTGGTCCGGTCGTGTTGGGCGTTGGCCGGTTACTCGGCGGTGGCGGCGCGGGATCGCCAAATCCTTCAGGCAAAAGGGACTCGGGACCTTGCTGACCCAAGGCTGGCAACGCAAAAACCAGCGCAAGCGCGCTGGCGGCAAATAACACTGTTTTTGTAGCTTTTTTGGTCAACTTTGCGGGCCCGCTTCTTCTGCCGGTGCTTGTACCGGAATTTCCTTGTACTGCAATGGCCGCTCGCCACCGGACCATCCCGGTGCATTTAACGTCGCGACGTTCAATGCGACAGCGGGAAAAATGCCAACAGCCATGCGTTTCCTCTTGCCTGCTTACGTCGTTTCCGCCGGACTTTGTTTTAACGGTATGTCCGGTTTTGCGGCAAATTGCTTTCCGGTTCCACCTAGCCGATATATAGCCCCCATCGCAATGGGTTCACATGATGATCTGAATAGCCCCACCGCGGGACCGGCGATGAAGACGCCCCTGGAGCGTTCTGTGGTGCTCGTCGGCATGATGGGTGTCGGAAAAACCAGCATCGGCAAAAGACTTGCTGCGCGGCTGGGGTGCGAATTTGTCGATGCCGATGAGGAAATCGAAACCGCGGCAGGCATGTCGATCGCAGAGATTTTTGAAAAATTCGGCGAGGCTTACTTTAGAGACGGCGAACGGCGCGTCGTCGCCCGCCTGATTGAAGGTAAGCCCAAAATCATCGCAACGGGCGGTGGTGCCTTTGTCAATGATGCGACCCGCGCGCTGATCCGCGAGCGTGCGCTTTCGATATGGCTGGATGCGGATATCCAGATATTGGCGGACCGTGTATCGCGGCGGAACAACCGGCCACTGCTGAAAGGACGCGACCCGGTTGAAGTGCTGACCGAACTTGGCAGGGTCCGAAACCCGCTCTATGCCGAGGCCAACATCCACATCAGAAGCGACGCGTCGCCGCACGCCCGCACCGTCGAAAATATCCTGAAAGCCATTTCTGCATGAGCACTGTCACCGTCGATCTCGCCGACCGGCCCTATGACATCCGGATTGAGGCCGGCCTGCTTCAGGATATCGGGCAACAGCTTTCGGGTTATGCCCGATCCGGTCGTTTCCTTGTCGTTACCGACGCGAATGTCGCCAACGATGTATGGCCAGACGTGCTCGCGTCACTCACGCGCGCAAATCTTGCCGCCGAATTGTTCATATTGCCCGCCGGAGAAGACGGGAAAAGCTGGGAACAGCTCGAAAAGCTGACCGATTGGCTGTTGGAAAAACATATTGAACGCAGCGACCACATCCTTGCGTTGGGAGGCGGGGTTGTCGGCGACATCACAGGATTTGCCGCCCACATCATCAAGCGGGGCTGTTCCTTCATCCAGATTCCCACGACTCTGTTGGCGCAGGTCGACAGCAGCGTCGGGGGCAAGACCGCGATCAACAGCAAAGCGGGGAAGAATCTGGTGGGTGCGTTCCATCAGCCTTCGCTGGTGCTCATTGATCCCGATGTGCTCGAATCGCTTCCGCGCCGCCAACTGGCCGCTGGTTTCGCCGAAGTGGTGAAATATGGCTTGATCGATGATCAGGAATTTTTCGACTGGTGCGACAGCCATCTGGACGCGTTCTTTGCCGGTGATGCCGAGGCACGGCGCTATGCCATACAACATTCGGTCACGTCCAAGGCCCGCATTGTCGCGGCGGATGAAAAGGAACTGACCGGCACACGCGCGCTCCTCAATCTGGGCCATACCTTCGGGCATGCGTTGGAGGCGGATACCGGTTTTTCCGATCGGCTTTTCCATGGGGAAGCTGTCGCGACGGGAATGGCCTTGGCCTTCCGCTATTCGGTGCGGCTCGGCCTGTGCGGTCAAGACGATGCCGACAGGGCTGCGGATGTGTTGCACAGGGCCGGTCTGCCGGTCACATTAGCGGACGCAGGCGTGACCGCCAATGGTGCGAAGCTGGTGGAGTATATGCTCCACGACAAGAAAATGGCGGGCGGGAAATTGCCGTTCCTGCTGGCCCGCGGCATTGGCCGGACCTTTCTTTCGAAAGATGTCGACCTTGCCGATGTTGCTACATTTCTGGACGGCCAAGCCTAATCGTACATAAAATCGTCGGAATCATCACCGCCGAAACTGTGCCGCTGGCCCGCGTGCATGTCGCCACTTTCAAACTGCGCGGTAAGACGGCTTCGGTCGCGAACGCGAAACTCGCTAACAATTTTTTCAATCTGCGGCTTGGCAACGCCTAGGGATTTCAAACCCTCGACTGCCAACCTGATCGAGGATTCAAACACCTCGCGCACAATCGTGATCTCTTTGTCGTGCATCAACTCGATGGCTTGCCGCCGGTCATAGGCGCGGGCAAAGATACGCGTCTTGGGAAATGCCTGGCGCACAGGCGTCAGCGTTTCCGCATCGAGATCGCGGTCGTTGATGCAAAAGAATAGGGCGCACGCCTTGTCCGCTCCGGCACGTTGCAGCAGATCGATGCGCGTGCCGTCGCCATAAAAGACCTTCCGCCCGAACTCGCCGCTAATGTCGATCGTTTCCGGATTAATGTCGATCAGCGTAACGCTTCGGCCAGCGGCAAACATGATCTGCGCGACCTGTTGGCCGAAGCGGCCGTGCCCGACGACAATCACATTCGCCTGCGCCGCCAATTCCGGATCATCAAGCTGCACTTCGCTCGCCTGCTTGCGGGACGCAAGCTTGCCCGCGAGGATCATCAGGAACGGGGTCGCCGCCATTGACAGCGTCACGACCGCACCAAAAAGGCTCGCGGCCTCTGGCTCAATCAACAATGCCCCCTGCGCTGCGGCAAACAGCACGAAACCGAACTCGCCCCCTTGGCTGAGCAACAAGGCCGTGATGATGGATGCCGAGCCACTGAGTCCGAAAAACCGCGCCAGCAAAAAAATCACACTCGTTTTGACGAGGATCAGGGCGACGGCAAGGCCCAGCACAACCCCCGGTTGCGCAGCGATGACATCCAGATCGAGCAGCATTCCCACGGCAAGGAAAAACAGACCCAGCAGGATTGAGCGGAACGGGTCAATATCGGCCTCCAGCTCATGCCGATAAGGAGACTCGGCGAGCATGACACCCGCCACGAAAGCACCCAAGGCGGCGGAAACGCCGATCATCTGCATGACGGCCGCGCTTGCACAAACCGTAAATAGTCCGGTCACAATGAACAATTCGCGTTCCGAAATTTTTCCGACCAGTTTCAGCAAGGGTGAGAGAAGATAACGACCCGCGAGGACCAGCCCGACAATCGCCAACAGGGCGTAGACCACCAGCAGCCATCCGCTGACCGCGCCTTCTTCGGCTGGCGCGCGGGAGAGTGCGGCCACGATAGTCAGAAGCGGGACGATCGATAAATCCTGAAACAGCAGGATCGAGAAGCTCTTTTCCCCATAATCTGTTTTCAGGCGCCCTCTCGATTGCAACAGGGGCAGCACCTGGGCCGTGGAAGACAGAGCCAGCGGCAGCCCCAAAACCAGTGCGGCTTCCCAGCTGAAACTGGGCATGACCAGTTGGATGACGGCGAACATCGCAAGCCCGCACAACGCCACCTGCAGCGGGCCGAACAATAATATGTCCCGCCGCATCAGCCAGAGCCGGCTCGGCGACAGTTCCAGCCCCACTAGGAAGAGCAGCAGAATGATGCCGATTTCCGAATAAGCGAGGATCGTCTCGGCTTCGCCAATCAGGCCCAGTCCGTCCGGTCCAATCGCGATCCCGGCGACCAGATAGCCGAGGACAGCGCCCAAGCCCAAACGCCGGAAAATCAGAACCGCGATCAATGCAGCGCCCAGCAGAACGACGCCGCCGAACATGACATCGGCGGCCAGATGGTGGGTCGATTCTTCCATCAGCTCGCCAGTTTCATTTGCGCCGCGGCGGCCAGTAATGCGTCATAAGGCAGCAATATGGCAGCGTGGCGGGACGGATAATCCCGCGCGGGTGCAAGCGAGGCCAATTCGGGCCATTTCGTTGGCATTTCCGCACTTTGTTTCAAGGCTTGCTCTACCGCGTCACGGATTTCGGCGATGCTTTGAAGGTCCAAGCCTGCCGCATGCGCGCGGACGATAGCGGCTGAGGCCTGACCCAAGGCGCAGGCGTTGGCGCGCAGCGCGACAGCTGCGATTGTTCCGTCACCCGCCATCGCGATTTCGGCGTGAATTCGGCTACCGCAGACAGGGGAGCGGCTCTCGGCAACGCCATCCGGATTTTCAAGACGTTCACCAGCCACCAAAGAAGATGCGAGCCGTAAAATATCCCTATTGTAGAGTCCGCTGTCCATCACTCGGCCGTGTTGGTTTCAAGAGTGTCGCGCTGTTGACGTACGAATTCGGACATGGCGTTCCCGCTGGCGTTCAACAAGGGATATGTCCGGGATTTCACCATCCAGTCGGGTCGGGGTTCCTTGTCGCCAAACAGCGTTTCATAGCCCATCACGAGGAGCAGGAATATCAGCGTGGAAAATATCAAGCCTTTCAGCATCCCGAACCCGAACCCAAGCACGCGGTCAATGGGTCCGAGCACCGATTTCCGGGACTTTTTCCCGATCGATTTCGCGATCCATTTGCCGAGCGCATAGGTGACAATCACAATGGCGAGGAATGCGAGGACGGCAGCGCCGGAATCGGTCCCTATCGGTTCGCTCAATGCCGCGGATGCGGGCGCATGAAAAATGCGTACCGCCGCGATGATCATTATCCATGCGATTAGGGACAGCGCTTCCTGCACAAATCCGCGAATAAAGCCGAATACAGCCCCGCTCCCGAGCAAAAAGAGCACGATGATATCGAGAGCCGTCATGCTGCTGTTGCTAAGGGTGACAGGATGCAAAGACAAGAGCGAGATTGAAATTTGCTCGCACGATGTTTGTCTTTTCTATTCTCAGTTTCGTCCGAGCATATGATCCACAAGCTGGGCCAAAGTGCGGAATTCCTGCGTCGAAACCCCTGACTGCGCCTTTACCGATGGGGGCACCAGAGCTCGGCTGAAGCCAAGCTTCGCCGACTCTTTCAGGCGCAAGGCCGCATGCGCCACCGGCCTGATTTCGCCGGAAAGGGCGACTTCGCCAAACAGGACAGCATCCGAAGGTAATGGCCGCTCCGATAAGGCCGACACCAAAGCGGCTGCAACCGCGAGATCGGCGGCAGGGTCGGAGATGCGATATCCGCCAGCGATATTTAGATAGACTTCTGCTGTGGAAAAACTGAGGCCACAGCGCGCCTCGAGAACCGCAAGGATCATGGCCAAACGCCCACTGTCCCACCCGACAACCGCTCTTCGCGGTGTCGCACCGCTGGATAGCCGCACGACGAGCGCCTGGATTTCCACGAGAACAGGGCGCGTGCCCTCAAGCGCGGGAAATACGGTAGCGCCCGTGACCTGCTCGGCGCGATCAGTGAGAAAAAGGGCACTTGGATTACCGACCTCAGCCAGCCCTTCTTCCTGCATTGCAAAGACACCAATTTCATCGGTGCCGCCAAAACGGTTTTTGGACGCCCGCAAGATCCGGTACTGATGACTACGCTCACCTTCAAAGGCGAGCACGGTATCGACCATATGTTCGAGAACACGGGGCCCCGCGATTGTGCCGTCTTTGGTAACATGACCGACAAGCATGAGAGCCGAACCACGCTCCTTTGCAAAACGGATCAGCTCCTGCGCCGAAGCGCGCACTTGGCTCACTGTCCCCGGCGCGCCTTCGATAAGATCGCTATGCATCGTCTGGATAGAATCGATCACCAATAATGCCGGCGGCGCGCCCTGACTGATCGTTGTCAGTATGTCGCGCACCGATGTCGCAGATGCGAGCTGCACGGGCGCATCGCCCAAGCCGAGCCTTCTGGCGCGCAACCGCACCTGATCAACGGCCTCCTCCCCGGAAATATAAGCGACGGACAGACCGCGTCGCGCAAGATTGGCGGCGGCTTGCAACAGCAAGGTCGATTTTCCGATCCCCGGGTCGCCGCCCAGCAATGTGGCCGAACCGGGCACCAGTCCCCCGCCCAGTGCGCGGTCAAATTCGGCTATGCCCGTCGACGCCCGTTCGGGAAGCTTGATATCGCTATCGAGGCCCGACAATTCTACGGAACGACCACCCGAACGCAGGTGATGCTTCATTTCAAAAACAGTCGCGCTTGCTTCCTCGGCGAGTGTGTTCCACTCCCCGCAATCGTCGCATTGCCCTTGCCAGCGCGAGGCTTCCGAGCCGCATGCCTGACATACATATCTGCGTTTTGCTTTTGCCATGGAGGATGAATAACAGAACATAACAGGAACTCAAGCCCCAATCCGGTCGCTTCTGTGCTTGCGCGCATGGCCGACCGGTGCCACATCCCTGTCATGCGGGAGAAAGAACTAAGACTGGCGCTGATCTGTTACGGTGGGGTCAGTCTCGCAATTTATATGCACGGCGTAACGCGCGAGATCTGGCATCTCATCCGTGCCAGCCGTGCCTACCATGATGGTGACGATGATCTGGGCGGCAGCGAGAAAGTCTATCGCGACTTGCTGGCAAAAATCGAAGATGCTGCCGGAACAAAATTGCGTATTTTTACCGACATCATCGCTGGGTCCAGCGCTGGCGGAATCAACGGTGTGTTTTTGGCACAGGCCATTGTCACGGGGCAGTCGCTGGCACCGCTAACCGACCTTTGGCTGGAAAAGGCTGATGTCGAAGTCCTGCTCGATCCCGACGCACGCCCCTTCTCTCGCTTCTCAAAATTCTGGGCCATTCCGATTGCCTGGATGATCCTGCGCCGAAAAGGCGGTGCGATTGACCGTCTGGTCGCCGACGAAGCAAAAGAGGAAGTCGCCACCAAGCTGTCACGGTTTGTGCGCGCGCGATGGTTTGCGCCGCCATTTGGAGGTCGGGTCTTTTCAGGTCTTTTGCTCGACGCGTTCGACGCGATGGCGAAGGGCATGACCGGCAAGACCCTCTTGCCACAGCACCAGCCCCTGGACCTGTTCGTGACGGTCACCGACTTTGCCGGGCACGACCAGATCCTGATGCTCAATAGCCCGTCGATGGTCGTTGAATCGGAACATCGCATCACCATCAGCTTTTCGACCCGCGGACGCATAGGTACGGACATTGGTGCAATACCGGAACTGGTATTTGCCGCCCGGGCAACGGCCAGCTTTCCTGGCGCCTTTCCTCCCTTTTCCGCGCATGAGCTGGATGCCCAGATCACGGCGCGCAATCTGGTTTGGGAAGGTCGCGACAGCTTTTTGCAGCGGATATTGCCACAGCAATTCGCGGCGGGTGTTGCGGCCGATACGATGCTGATTGACGGCTCCGTGTTGGCGAACGCGCCCTTCAATCAGGCGATTGAAGCACTGCGAAACAGGCCCGCCCGGCGCGAAGTCGACCGCCGCTTCGTTTATATCGATCCAAAACCCGGTCGGCCAAGCTTTCGCTTCGGCAAGCGCGGCGGTTCGAACGCGAAAGACGGGATGCGCATGAAGCCCCCCGGCTTTTTCTCGACCATTTTCGGGGCCACGTCGAATATCCCCCGCGAACAACCCATCCGCGACAGTCTGGAAAAATTGGAGGGCCGCACCGAGCGCGTCGAACGTATGCGCCAGATCACTGACAGCTTGCGTCAGGAGGTCGAAAACACGATCGAGAAAATGCTCGGGAAAACATGGTTCCTTTCGCAACCAACCCCGCAGCGGCTGGAGAAATGGCGTGCGACGGCCAACCAGAAGGGCGCGTTGGCCGCCGGTTATAGCTATCCTGCGTACGGGCATCTCAAAATGGCGGGCGTCGTCGATGACATCATCGCCATCGCCCGGCGCGCCTATCCTGATGCGCCTTCCATGCATTATCGCAAGCTGCGCGCCGCTATTTGGGAGGAGATACGCCGCAGGGGACTGGAAGCTATGTCGGGCGACCAAGGCGTGGGCGCGACCAAGCAATCCATCGAGTTTTTCCGCGATCACGACATCCGATTTCGTATCCGTCGGTTACGCTTCCTTGCGCGCCGGTTGGCACATGAAATCGAGGCGGATTACGGGACCGAGGGCATTGGCACAAAGGCGATGCACGACAATATCTATGCCTGCCTGTCGCTGTTTCTGGAACGGGAGACATCGGAATATCTAGGCGATGATTTTGTGCAGTTGGTGCAGGACGGGATCGACGAACCTGGCTTGTTGATCGACGCGCTGGCCGATCGGCGTAAGCTTATTGAAACCGACCGCCTTGCCGACCGCATGCTGTGCGATGCTCTGCTGCAGATGCCCGACGAGAACCGCCGGATCATGCTGCTCGGCTATATCGGCTACCCGCTTTACGACATTGCCACATTGCCCCTGCTGCAAGGCGAAGGTCTGGATGAATTTGATCCTGTCAAAGTGGACCGCATCTCACCCGAAGATTGCAACGCCATCCGGACCGGAGGCGCTGCAAACGTCCTGAAAGGGATAGAGTTCAACAACTTCGGCGCATTTTTCAGCCGGACCTACCGGGAAAATGACTATCTGTGGGGCCGCCTGCATGGTGCGGAGCGTTTGATCGACATAACACTCTCGTCCCTGCCCCAATCCCTAACGCTACCAGACGCCGAGATTCGCAATTTCAAACGGGCCATGTTCGGCGCAATATTAGACGAGGAGTCACCTCGCCTGCACCGGATCCAGCCGTTAATCCGGTCGCTGCGTTCCGAAATCGAGGCGTTGGGCGGGACTGCGCCCTAGTTTTTCAGGTTGTTAAAAACGGTTTCAACAAAGCGGTCGGCCGTTATGAAGCCGTCGGCATTGATGCCAAAACCTTCAGTCGGTTTGCCCGCCTTAATCTGATCAAGCGTTTTGCCGGCCTTTATTCCCGCTTCCACTTTCGCGATGACGGTTGCGACCATGTTCCGGTGATTCTGCAAATCTGCCTTGGTGGCGACTGCGCCGTGACCTGGAATGATTTTGGTTTGGTCGTTTGCGATGGCCAGGGCCTTATCGGCGGCCGTTACAAATCCCCGAACGTCGCCACCACTTCCCACATCGACAAAGGGAAAGCTGATTTTGAACATGAAAAGATCACCCATGTGGATGACATTTGATTTGGTCCAGTGGATGAAAGAGTCGCCATCGGTGTGGGCCGCAGGGACATGAACCACACGCACTTCCTCACCATTCAAATGCAGCTTCAGTCCGTCGGAATAGGTGATGACGGGCAACGCAGCCTTTGGCGCAGGCGGAACGGTGTTTCCGGCGACCGTTGCCCCTGCCGCCATGCGAACACGGACATTGTCGTGCGCCATGATCACGGCCCCGGCTTTACCGAGATTCTCGTTTCCGCCGCTATGGTCGAAATGCCAATGCGTGTTGATCAGGAACTTGACGGGCTGCGCGCCCAGATCAGTGATGGCCTTCTGGATTTTCGGGGTTAGCGGCGCGAATTGATCATCAATCAATATGGTGCCATCTTCGCCATAGGAAACGCCGATATTGCCACCTGCACCGAACAAGACCGCCACACCGGGCGCCAGTTGTTCGGCCTTGATCTCGACCTTTGACATATCCTGCGCGTAAACCGCCGCTGGAGACAGCGCTGCAGCAGCGCACAGGATGGCCGAAAGCTTTTTCACGATACACTCTCCCAATGAAGTTGGGGGAAAGTTAGCGACCATGCGGAGCAAAAGCCAGCGCCGAGATGCCTTCGACACCCCGGAACGCAAACTCAGTCGGTCAATTCGTCCCAAATGCCCTTGAGCTTGTCAAAAAATCCCGCGGACTGCGGGCTTTCGGCGCCCGTTTCGGTTTCCCGGAACTCGCGCAGCAATTCCTTTTGCCGTGCGGTCAAGCGGGTCGGTGTTTCGACATCAATTTGGACCACCATGTCACCGCGACCCCGTCCCTGCAACACGGGCATGCCTGCCCCGCGCTGACGCAATTGCTTGCCGGACTGAATTCCTTCGGGAACAATGATGATATGCTCGGCCCCGTCCAATCCCGGAATGCGGATTTCGCCGCCTAGCGAGGCCGTCGTAAAGCTGATCGGGGCGCGGCAGAATAAAGTGGTTCCTTCGCGCTCGAATACTTTGTGCCGCGACATGTGGATAAAAATATACAGGTCACCTGCTGCCGCACCATTGGGGCCGGCTTCGCCGCGACCCGCCACGCGGATGCGTGTGCCCTCATCCACACCGGGCGGGATCGTGACCGAAATAGTCTTGCGTTCATCCACCCGGCCTTCGCCACGGCAAACCTTGCACGGATCTTCGATAACTTCGCCGCGCCCATGGCAGGTCGGGCATGTGCGTTCGACGACAAAAAAGCCCTGTTGTGCGCGCACTTTGCCATGCCCGCCGCACAGATTGCACCGCCGCTTGCCAGAACCGGGGGTCGCGCCGGACCCTTCACAGGTTCCACAGGCCGAAGCGACATCGATCGTGATTTCGGCTTCTTTGCCATGAAAGGCTTCGTCCAGCGAGATTTCGAGGTCATAGCGCAAGTCTGCGCCACGCGCAGGCCCACGTTGACGGCCGCCAAAGGCATCGCCGAAAAAGCTTTCGAAGATATCCGAAAAATCGCCAAAGCCAGCGCCACCTTGACCGCCGCCCATTCCGCCATTTTCAAATGCCGCTTTACCAAAGCGGTCATAAGCGGCGCGCTTTTGCGGGTCCTTCAGGACGTCATAGGCTTCGCTAATGGCTTTGAACTTGGCTTCGGACTTGTCACAGCCCGGATTGCGATCGGGATGGCATTCCATCGCCAAGCGGCGGTAGGACGTCTTCAGCGTCTTTTCATCCGCCGTCCGGTCAACCTGCAACAATTCATAATAATCAACATCGAGACTCATAGCTGATTAAACCCCCGGTCCCGACCGCCACCCGCGTTTCGAAAGGTGACGGCCGGAAGCTCCTTTAAAATCAGTCTTTTTTGTCGTCTTCGACTTCGGAGAACTCGGCATCGACCACATTTTCATCGGCCGGTGCATCTTCTGCAGCGTCACTTGTTGACGTGGCTGAAGCTTGCTGCTCCTCTTTGTAAATGGCTTCGCCAAGCTTCATGGCGATCTGGGCCAAGGCGGTTGCCTTTTCCTTCATCGCTTCGGCATCGCCGCTTTCGATGGCGGTCTTGGTCTCGGCCACGGCGGCTTCGATCTCGCTCTTCAGGCCGGCATCGATTTTGCTGCCATGCTCTTCAAGCTGCTTCTCGGTCGTGTGGACGAGGCTTTCCGCATTATTCTTGGCTTCGGCCGCTTCGCGACGCTTCTTGTCTTCTTCGGCAAAAGCTTCGGCATCACGAACCATCTGATCGATATCCGCATCGGACAAACCGCCCGAGGCCTGTATCTTGATCTGCTGTTCCTTGCCGGTGCCCTTGTCCTTCGCGGTAACACTTACAAGACCGTTGGCGTCGATGTCGAAGGTCACTTCGACCTGCGGAACGCCGCGTGGTGCGGGCGGGATGCCAACGAGGTCAAAATTGCCGAGCAACTTGTTGTCGGCCGCCATTTCACGCTCGCCCTGGAAGACGCGGATGGTCACCGCATTCTGATTGTCTTCCGCAGTCGAATAGACTTGGCTCTTCTTGGTCGGGATCGTTGTGTTACGGTCGATCATGCGGGTGAACACGCCGCCCAGCGTTTCGATACCCAGCGAAAGCGGGGTAACGTCGAGCAACAGCACGTCCTTCACGTCGCCTTGCAAAACGCCAGCCTGAATAGCAGCGCCCATGGCAACGACTTCATCAGGGTTCACGCCGGTGTGCGGTTCCTTGCCGAAGAAGCTCTTCACAACTTCGCGCACCTTGGGCATGCGGGTCATACCGCCAACCATCACAACTTCGTCAATCGCGTCGGCCTTGATCCCGGCGTCGGCAATGGCCTTCTTGCAAGGCTCCAGCGTGCGCTTGATCAGGTCGTCGACCAGCTTTTCAAGGTCGGCACGGGTGATGGTTTTCACCAAGTGCTTCGGACCATTCTGGTCAGCGGTAATGAACGGCAGGTTCACTTCAGTCGTCTGGGTCGAAGACAGCTCGATCTTCGCCTTTTCAGCCGATTCCTTCAAACGCTGCAGCGCCAACTTGTCCTTGGTAAGATCAATGCCTTCGGCCTTCTGGAAATCAGCCGCGAGGAATTCGACGAGCTTGCTGTCGAAATCTTCACCGCCCAGGAAGGTGTCGCCGTTGGTCGACTTCACTTCGAAAACGCCGTCGCCGACTTCGAGGATCGAAATGTCGAACGTGCCACCACCAAGGTCATAAACCGCGATGGTCTTGTTTTCGTCCTTGTCGAGGCCGTAGGCCAATGCAGCGGCGGTCGGCTCGTTGATGATGCGCAGCACTTCAAGGCCGGCAATCTGGCCAGCATCCTTGGTTGCCTGACGCTGGGCGTCGTTGAAATAGGCAGGGACCGTGATAACGGCCTGCGTCACGGTTTCGCCCAGATAAGCTTCCGCAGTTTCCTTCATCTTTTGCAGGATGAACGCCGAAATCTGCGAAGGCGAATAATCATCGCCGCCTGCCTTGACCCATGCGTCGCCATTCTTGCCCTTGACGATGCTGTAAGGAACCAGTTCGGTATCTTTCTTGGTGATTGGGTCGTCAAAACGACGGCCAATCAGACGCTTCACTGCGAAAACAGTGCTTTCCGGATTGGTTACGGCCTGACGCTTGGCAGGCTGCCCGATCAGACGCTCGCCATCCTTGGCGAAGGCAACAATCGACGGTGTGGTGCGCGCACCTTCTGCATTCTCAATGACCTTGGGCTTGCCACCGTCCATAACCGCAACGCAGCTGTTTGTCGTGCCCAAGTCGATACCAATAACTTTAGCCATAAAAACTTACCCCGAAATTCTATATTGAACTATAAACCGGACTTTTCCGTAAGGGCCCCATCAGGCACCCTTATTGTCGGAAAATTGTCCTTGCTGCGGCGATATAGGTGCCAATTCGCTTGGCACAAGGCTTGGGGGCACCTAGATAAGCAAAAAGCGATGTATCGCCCCAGTTTTGGACAATTTTTAAAGGACGCACATGAGGTCGCACATGAACAAGCCGGTTTTAGCCCTATTCGGCGCTGCCACAGCGCTTTTTCTGACTTCCTGCGGCCCGACACCCCAATTGAAAGTGAAGGAAGCCGTGCTGACACTGTCGCCTGTCGACAGCAATCCGTCCTCCTACCATTTTAACGTCTATGGCGGCCCGACGGACGTGTATTTGCTGCGTGTCAGCTCGCCTTCCGCCATTCGCACCGAGATGCACGATGTAGGGGTTGACCCCAAAACCGGCGCCGTGACCATGAAGCCGATGAACCGGGTCCTTATCCCTTCTGGTGAAAAGATCGAGTTCAAAAAAGGTGGCAAACACGTCATGATGTGGGGCGTAAACCTGATCCCGCGCCGCCTTGGCGAGATTGAGACCGAATTCCTTTTTTCGAATAATGAACGCATCCTGGTAAAGGCGCGCGTTCAGGAAATGGACGGCACAGACCCGGACGAGAAAAAGGCGCTTAACTAAACGGATGTTCGGTCCGCATAAATCCGGCCGTCCCCTGACAGTGCGCGAACGTGCACTGGCGAAATCCGTATTTGGCGATGCGCTGGATTATGACAAAATCCGTATCCACAACCGCAAATGGTGGTGGTTTCAACCCTCGCGTGTGACGATGGCCCCCGACGGGCACCTTTGGTTCCATCCGAAAAACCAAATGTTTTGCGACGATTTTTGCGACCGCGATCTGGGCTTACAAGGGCTGTTCATCCATGAGCTTGTCCATGTCTGGCAGCATCAACAGGGTGTGTTCCTACCCCTTCGCCGCCATCCCTTTTCCCGATATGATTACAGCCTGAAACCGGGATGGACGTTAGAGCGATACGGGATTGAGCAGCAGGCCGAGATCGTGCGCCACATATTCCTGCTGCGCAACGGAGCAAAGGTGGCAGGTGCGCCGCCGCTTTCCCAATATGATGGAATTCTACCCTTTTAAGGGCAACAGTCCGAGCCGTTCGCGCATCAACCAGCGGGTCAGCACGAGCGCTGCGACAATGCCGAGACCGACCGCAAGCCCGATCCAGATCCCAGCGCCATCCCAGCCGCGGTAAAAGGCGAGCCAGCAGCCAAAGCCAATGCCGATCACCCAATAGCCGAGTGCCGCAAACAGCATGGGCCAGGTCGTATCCTGCAGCCCGCGCAACATCCCGGTGCCGACCACTTGCGCACCGTCGACAATCTGGAAAACAGCCGCGACCAACAGGAATGAAACCGCAAGGTTCAGCACCTCCACATTTCCCTTTAGCTCAGGATCGAGGAAAAATCCGGCGAGTGTTGCGGGAAAAAGCCAGATGATCAGCGCCATTGCCGACATGAAACCGACGCCCAAAATATAGGCCGTCCAGCCCGCGCGTCGGATCGCGTCCTTGTCTAGGCGACCAAAGCCCAGCCCGACCCGAACGGTCGCCGCCTGCCCCAGCCCCATCGGGACCATAAAGGTCATCGAAGCAATCTGGATCGCAACCGCATGCGCCGCGACCGAACTGGTACCGATATAGCCCATCAGGAACACCGCTGCGGCAAATACCATGGCCTCAAACCCCATATGCAGTCCGATTGGAAAACCGAGCCGCCAGATGGTGAAAAAGCGGGTCCAGTCGGCACGCCACCAGCGGCCGAACAGATGGTAGCGGCGGAATTTCGGGTGGCGCATGACGACGGCGGCTAGGAAGATGAACTGGAAAAGCGCGGTCAGCGAGCTGCCAATACCCGCGCCAACAAGCTCCAGTCGTGGCAGGCCGAAATGGCCAAAAATCAGCCCGTAATTGATGACGGCATTGACGATCACCGCGGCGATTCCGGCGGCCATCGCCCAATTGGGCCGTTCGAGCGCCGCCATGAACGACCGAAGCACAACCACACCGAGCGTGGGCAGGATCATCCATTGGAGGGCCCGCACAAAAAGCCCCGTGTCCTCCGCAAGGCGCACCGGTTGCCCCGCCCAGATCAGGAAGGGACCTGTAAACCAGAGAATGAGCCAGAGCGGTATACACACCGCGACCGAAGCCCAGAACGCCTGCCGCACCGTGCGGCGGACATCGCGCACCGAATGGGCCTTGCGCCCGATCTCTGCCGCCATCAGGGGCGAGGCCGCTGTGATCACGCCAATGCCGAACAGCAGCACCGCAATCACAATGCCCGACCCTAGAGCCGAAGCCGCCAACGCGTCCGGACTGAGCCGCGCCAGAAGGAAAACATCGGTCGAGTTGATCAGGACCATGGTCACATTGGTCAGCACCAACGGCCACGCCAACGCCAAGGTCGCCCGAAACTCTTCGCGCCACGGGGACGGGAGGTTAGGAGAGGTTGCGTGGGTGGTCATGGGACGGGCCGGATAGCGGAATGGGGGCCTTGCGGCTAGCAAAACTAGACAGCAGATTAACTTAGCGTTGAGACCTTTCAATTAGCCCGTCTCAAATGACTGCCGCTAAAAAAACCAAGCCTTCTGAACGTCCGGAAAATGCAGCACGCCCATGCCTAACGGAGATGCCTTATCGCGCAGTGGTTTTTGCTGAACTTAATCAGCACAATGTTCCTCTCTATTTTGTAGGAGGATCAAGCGCTCCAAAATGCAAGGCAGAAAAAGCGCTAAAGGTCGCTTTTGGTATTCACGGTGGAAGTTGCTTCTATTGCAAAAAAGCCATTTTGGAAGCTGACTTGTCCATCGACCATGTGGAACCGACGTCCAATGAAGGCGGCAAAGCAATCCAAAATTTGCTGATTGCCCATCGTAAATGCAATCAGAAAAAGGCGGCATTGCCGATTGAGGCTTTTCATCCGGATGCTGGCAAAGAATGGCTGACCGCTCTTCTTGCGCAAGTGGAAGATCGATTAAAACGGATCGATACCTCTAAATGACAATCACGTCCCTGTGACGTATGGTTATTTGACGGACGCGCAAGTCGTCGAAAGGCGACGCATAGTCTAACCTTTCAAACGAGCAACCCTCAATCCGGCTTCTTCGCCACCCCGACCAAAGCAGGCCGCAACAGCCGGTCCTTGATCATATAACCCGCCTGCATTTCGGTTATGATCGTGCCCGGCTCGCTTTCCGCATTCGGGATTTCGACCATCGCCTGGTGGAGATTGGGATCAAGCGGCAGGCCCATGGCGGCGATGCGCGTGATGCCGTTCTTGGCGAAGACGCTTTCCAGTTCGCGGCCGGTTGCTTCCAATCCGGTGACCAGCGGCTTCATCTTTTCATCTTCGCGCAATTCTGCAGGGATCGCATCCAGCGCACGGGTCAGATTGTCGGAAACCGAGAGAATATCGCGCGCAAAATTAGTCGCGGCATAGGCCCGCGCATCGGCGGCTTCCTTTTCCATACGGCGGCGGACATTTTGCGTGTCGGCCTGCGCATAGAGCACGTCCTGCTTGGCAGCGGCTAGTTGTTCTTCGAGCATCGCGATGCGTTCGGCATCGGCGTTCGCGGCGGGCTCATCCCCGCCTTCGCGCAAATGTTCGGGAACGCCTTCCATTTCCTTTTCGGCGGCGCTGTCGGCTGCTTCGTTTTTCTTATCTGTCATAACCTGCATTAACCTGTTCGTTGAGCGGCGGACAAAGCCGCGTCTTGCGATGCGCATATAGGTAGTTGGCGGGAATCATCAAGCACCCCAATAGTTTCGGTGCGTCAGAATTTTACTTCATGAGCCGGCTAAGCGCCTGGGCGGTAAAATCGACCATCGGGACAATGCGCGCATAATTGAGACGGGTAGGCCCAATGACCCCGACCACGCCGACCACCTTGCCGCCCGCTTCGCGATAGGGCGCCGCGATGACCGAGGACCCCGAAAGCGAGAAAAGATTATTCTCCGATCCGATGAAAATCCGTGTCGATTGCGCCTCGCGGGCGCTGTCGACCAGTCGGGCAATCTCTTCCTTGCTTTCCAGTTCGTCCAGCAATTGCCGGACCCGGTCGAGATCGGCCGCCGCCGCCTCGTCGATCAGGTTCGATTGCCCCCGGACTATCAGGACGGGGCGGTCATTGGCGTCGAGTGACCAGACCACCAATCCGGCGCGCACCAGCTTTTCGCTGGCATTGTCCAGTTCGGCTTTTTCGGCACGGATCTCACTGTCGAGGCGGGACAGTGCTTCGGAGAGCGTAAGTCCCGATAGCCGCGCCGAAATATAATTGGATGCTTCGACCAATGCGCTGTCGCTGACCGCGGGGTCGATGGAGACCACCCGATTTTCGACGCTATTGTCCGTGCCAACCATGATCGCCAGCACTTGTGTCGCTGACAATCGGGCGAAACTAAAAGCTTTCAACACGGCATCGCGTTTGGGCACCAGCACTACGCCTGCGCATGCGGACAATCCAGACAGAGCAGATGTTGCCGCTGCCAGCGCCTCTTCGATCGGGCCATCCCCGGTTATCTGGGATTCGATGGCGCGGCGTTCTTCAGCGGACGGTTCAGCCGCTTGCATCATACCGTCCACGAACAGCCGCAGTCCGGTTTCGGTCGGCATACGGCCAGCGCTTGTATGCGGTGCAGCGAGCAGACCCGCCTCTTCCAGATCCTGCATGACGTTCCGGATCGATGCCGGCGACAGGTTAAGTCCGGCAAATTTCGAAATGGTCCGCGACCCCACGGGCGTGCCGCTATCTAGATAGCTTTCCACCACCATCCGGAAAATGGTGCGTGTACGGTCGTTCAGTTCATTGATCGGTGTCTGGCTCACAACCATAGATGTAGCGCAGCACGCTTGCAAAGCAAGCGGGGGAGGCTATGGCGGCCCTCAACCCGTTATCAGGAGATTATCATGCGTCCATCTGGCCGTGCGCCCGACGAAATGCGTCCCATTTCAATCGAAACCCATTTTACCAAGCATGCCGAAGGTAGCTGCCTTATCGGATTCGGCGATACCCGCGTTCTGGTGACCGCCAGTGTCGAAGACCGCCTTCCGCCATGGTTGCGCGGCAAGGGTGAAGGTTGGGTGACGGCGGAATATTCCATGCTGCCCCGCGCCACCCACACCCGTGGTCAGCGTGAAGCGGCAAAGGGCAAGCAATCCGGCCGGACACAGGAAATCCAGCGCCTTATCGGACGGTCCTTGCGTGCAGTTGTCGACCTCAAGAAGCTGGGCGAGCATCAGATCACGCTCGACTGCGATGTGCTGCAGGCCGATGGCGGCACGCGCACAGCGGCGATTTCCGGTGCTTGGGTGGCTTTGCGGCTGGCGGTTGATGGCTTGCTGGCGTCGGGAGCAATCAAGGAAGACCCGATCAACAGCCGCGTCGCGGCGATCAGCTGTGGCATCTACAACGGCACACCCGTCCTCGACCTCGACTATATCGAAGATTCGAGCGCGGATGCCGATGCCAATTTCGTGCTGATCGAAGGCGGCCAGATTGCCGAGGTTCAAGCAACCGCCGAAGGCGCGACTTATGACGAAGAGAGCCTCCTTCGTCTGCTTCGTCTAGCGCGTATGGGCACCGACCGGATATTCGCGGTGCAGGCAGACGCGGTGAAGTAAAAGCATGACGCACCGCAAACTCCTGCCCGGAAAGCTGGTTATCGCCAGCCACAATGCAGGCAAGGTGCGGGAGATCCGCGCCCTGCTTGCCCCTTTCGGCATCGAACCGGTTTCGGCGGGCGAACTTGGCTTGCCCGAGCCGGAAGAAACAGGCACGACCTTTGCCGAGAACGCGCTGTTAAAGGCCCATGCCTCGGCCCAGGGATCAGGCTTGCCTGCCTTGGCCGATGACAGTGGTCTTTGCGTGGCAGCGCTGTCTGGTGCGCCGGGTGTATATACCGCGGATTGGGCGGAGAAGCAGGGCTTTGAAGGTGGTCCCGGGCGCGACTGGTACATGGCGATGGGCAAGGTTGAGGGTAAGCTGGCCGAACAGGGACCGGATACCGACCGGAGCGCCTATTTCATCTGCACCTTCGCGCTTGTCTGGCCGGATGGTCATGAAGAGGTGTTCGAAGGACGCGTGCAAGGCAGCCTGACATGGCCGCCGCGCGGTACATTGGGCTTTGGCTATGATCCGGTGTTCGTGCCGTCAGGCCGGACAGAAACCTTTGCCGAACTTGATCCGGCGGAAAAGCATGCGATGAGCCATCGGGCCGATGCCTTTCGCAAACTGGTAGAGGCGGTCTTTTGAGCGAACCCCTCGCCCTCTATATCCACTGGCCTTTTTGCGTTTCCAAATGCCCCTATTGCGATTTTAACAGCCATGTCCGCGAAAGCATCGATCAAGACGCATGGCGAACCGCTCTGTTGAAGGATATGGCGCATGAAGCCGGGCTGACTAAGGGTCGTCCGCTCACCTCCATTTTCTTCGGCGGCGGTACGCCATCATTGATGCCGCCTGCTACCGTGTCAGCTTTGATCGACGCTGCACAGGCGCATTGGAGCTTTGCCGACGATATAGAAATAACGCTTGAGGCCAATCCCTCCTCGGTTGAAGCGGCCCGCTTCGCCGACCTTGCGCAAGCCGGAGTGAACCGGGTGTCGCTGGGGCTTCAATCACTCGACGACGCCGCGCTCGCTTTTCTGGGGCGCGCGCATAGCGTTGCCGAAAGCCTCGATGCCCTCTCGATAGCGCAGCAGCACTTCGCGCGCGTCAATATCGACCTGATCTACGCCCGCCCCGACCAGACGGGCGAACAGTGGGAGGCCGAATTACGCCAGGCCCTGTCCTTTGGCACTGACCATATGTCGCTCTACCAATTGACCATTGAGCCCGGCACCCGGTTTGAAACAATGGTTCGTACCGGTCAATTTGTGGCGGCCGACAATGACGAAGCAGCGACGCTTTATGACATGACGCAATCCTTAACGGCGGCGGCTGGATTGCCGGTTTACGAGATCAGCAACCATGCCCGGCCCGGTTCGGAAAGCCGCCATAATCTCAGCTACTGGCGCTATGACGACTATATCGGCATTGGTCCGGGTGCACATGGAAGGCGCCTGAACAACGCAACCCAACGCCATAAAAAACCAGAGAATTTCATCTCTGCGATAGACCGCAACGGACATGCCCTTGCAAGCGAGGAAGCGCTCGACCCCGAATCGCGCGCGACCGAAGCTTTGCTGATGGGCTTGCGTCTTTCGGAGGGGATTTGCGTCGATCGACTCTCCCAAAAAACGGGCATGGCCCCTGAATCGCTGCTCGATACGGAAGCGGTCGACCGCATCGCAAAGCTGGGACTGATCCATCGCGCAGGCAGTCGCGTCATCGTAACGACGCAGGGCATGCCCCTACTCGATGCGATCCTGCCGGAAATAGTAGCGGTTGAGGCAAGCGCGCCTGCCTGATAAGGTTTACCGCGATGGCATCCCTGCTCGCCGAATATCACGCTTTTTTGACCGACAACCGCCATATGTCGCCACATAGCGTGCGCGCGTATCAGGCCACGGCAGAACGTTTAAGCGGGTTTCTGGAACGGCATTGGGGCGGGGCCGTGGACCGCACCGGGCTCGTCAGAATCAGCGCAGGCGATTTACGCGCCTTTCTTGCGGACCGCCGCGTCGATGGATTGACCAACCGTTCGACCGCGCGTGAACTGTCGGCGGTCCGTCATTTTCTGCGCTTTGCTTTGGGTGAAGATGCCCATCTACCAGCGTTGAAGGGGCCACGTGTGCAGCGCAGCCTGCCTCGCCCAGTTAACCCGGAAGATGTCGTCGCTCTTGCCGAAGATGCCGCGAGTACAGCGCGCGAAGGATGGGTCGGCGCACGTGATTGGGCCATCTTGTTGCTGCTTTACGGAAGCGGACTGCGGGTCAGTGAGGCGACAGGACTAATGGGCGACATACTGCCCTTGGGATCCACTTTGCGGGTTACCGGAAAGCGCAACAAGACACGAATTGTCCCTTTGTTGGAAGCGGTTAAAGCCGCAATTGAAGACTATATCGAGCTATGCCCCTACCCTATGATGCGCGATGAGCCATTGTTCCGCGGATCACGTGGCGGTGCATTATCGCCCGCCTTGGTCCGCCGTGCGGTTCAGGGCGCGCGCGGCCGATTGGGCCTGTCTGAACGGACCACCCCACACGCATTGCGCCACAGCTTTGCGACGCATCTACTGGCAGGCGGCGCGGATTTGCGGAGCCTGCAGGAATTGTTGGGGCACGCCAGCCTGTCGTCGACGCAAGTCTATACAGCGGTGGATACGGCGATGTTGCTCGACGAATATTTCAACGCGCATCCCCGCGCGTCGGGTTAGAAACAGGACTAGCCCAAACCGACCTTCGCCTATTCGGGTTTCCAGCGAATAAGCCGCCAGACATAGCCGATCACGATAAGCACGATAACCGCCGTCGACAGAGGCCCCAATATCTTTTCGACATCTTCAAATTGGGAACCGAGCGCATAGCCGGCCCCGGCAAGTGCGGCGCTCCAGCCCGCGGTACCGATGGTGGAGAACAGGAGAAACCGGCGATGGGACATTCCGAAAATTCCCGCGGGTATCGAGATTAGTGAACGCAAGGTGGGTAACATTCGGGCGATCAGGACGATGATCGAGCCATGCTTGCGAAACAGTTCCTGACCCCGTTCAATCTCTTTCCAGTTCAGCGTCAGCCAGCGGCCATAGCGGTCGGCAAAGCGGTGCAGTCTGTCGGAGCCGAATTTGATCGCCAGCCAGAACCAGAGATAATTGCCCAGCATGGCGCCTGCCGTTCCAGCACCCACGACCCCTGCAAAGGTCATGTTCCCGCGCGACGCAGAAACGCCGGCCACAGTCATGATCACTTCCGACGGCACAGGCGGAAATACGGTTTCCAGAAACATGAGAAGGGCAACGCCCCAATAGCCGCCTTGATCGACGAGCCGGATAATCCAGTCATCCATTGCTTCAGCGCCCCAAGCGGGCCTTTATGGCATCCCAGATCATCCCGGCTGAATCTGTTCCGTTGAATCGGTCGATCGCCACGATCCCGGTGGGCGATGTCACGTTGATTTCGGTCAACCACTCACCGCCGATCACGTCAATGCCAACAAAAATGAGGCCCAGTTCTTTCAAACGTGGTCCCATAGCGGCGCAGATTTCCTGCTCGCGCGGGGTCAGCCCGGTCGCTTCGGCGCTGCCGCCGACCGCCAGATTGGACCGAAACTCGCCCTCCCCCGGCCGCCGGTTGATCGCGCCGGCCACAACGCCGTCGATTAACACGATCCGTTTATCGCCCTTGGCCACGTCCGGCAGGAAAGGCTGCACCATATGGGGCTCGGGCCATGTACCGTTGAACACTTCGAGCAAGGCGCCCAGATTGTCGCCTTCAGGAGGGACCCGGAATATTGCCTTTCCGCCATTGCCGTGCAGCGGTTTGATAACCACTGCGCCATGTTCCTTCTGGAAGGCACGGATTTCGTCGGTCGAACGTGTAATCAACGTCGGCGGCATGAAGCGACGATAATCCAGCACCATCACCTTTTCCGGTGCGTTGCGGACGCTTGCCGGATTATTGACCACCAAAGTCTCACCCTCGATCCGCTCGAGAAGGTGGGTTGCCGTGATATAGCCCACGTGAAAAGGCGGGTCCTGCCGCATCAGAACGACATCGATATCCGACCCCAGGTCAATGCGCCGGGCTTCGCCAAAACGGTAATGCGCGCCCTCAACGCGTTGGACGTCATATACCGGATGCGCCCACGCGGTGAGCCGGTCATCAGCGTCCAATGTCAGCGTCCCGACATCATAATGCCAAATCTCATATCCCCGCGCCTGGGCGGAGAGCATCAGTGCAAAACTGGAATCGCCGTGGATATTGATACCGTCCATCGGGTCCATCTGGACTGCGACTTTGATTGTCATTCTGTGGGTCCCTATCCGTGCCAGACGTTTTGCAGATGGTGTGGCCATCGCCAAGGTGCAACCAATATTACATCAATCTGCATATTTTCAGTGTCCTTGCCATATTTGGGCAAGAGAATTTCGGCCGCCGCCGCAACACGGCGTAACCGATAAGCATCGATCGCGGTGGCAAGGTCCAGCGCCCTGCTGCGCATTTTAACCTCAACAAAGGCAACAGTTTTGCCGCGGCGGGCGATCAGGTCGACTTCACCGCGCGGCGTTTTCACGCGTTCGCCGACGATCCGCCACCCCCGGATGCGCAGAAACCACGCCGCCGCCGCTTCGCCCCTGCGCCCCCGCTTTTCGGCAATGGCACGGTTCATTGGCCCTTGATCTCCGTTGCCCGTGCATAAAGAGCGGCCCGTTCCAGCCCGAATTTCTTGGCAATGGCACCGGCCGCTTTCGCAGCGGACATGCTTTGCAGCGCCTCGCGCAAAGCCGCATCGACGTCACCTGCGTCGGCGGTCGCTGCATCCTCTGAGGGCGGGCCGATGATGAGGACAATTTCACCTTTCGGATCCTGCACAGCATAGCGTGCCGCAAGCTCGGCTGCGGTGCCGGTCACAACTTCTTCAAATTTCTTGGTCAATTCACGGGCAACCGCCACATCGCGGTCACCGTAGATTTCCGATATTGTCTCGAGCGACGCCGCAAGACGCGGTCCGCTTTCGTAGAAAACAAGCGTCGCCTTGATCGGCGCCAGTTCCAGAAGTGCATCGGCGCGCGCCTTTGCCTTATTGGGTAAAAAGCCGGAAAAAAGGAAACGATCGGTGGGAAGGCCGGAAATGGATAAAGCTGCAATCACGGCGCTCGCGCCCGGGATGGTGTAAACCGGCACGCCTGCCTCGCGTGCTGCGCGGACAAGTTTGTAGCCCGGATCGGATATCAGCGGGGTGCCGGCATCGGACACCAAAGCCACGACCCCGTCGCGGGCGGCGGCAATCAAGCTGTCGCGATCATTTGTGCTGCTATGGTCATTATAGCGGCGCATTTTCTTCTTGAGACCGAGATGATGCAACAATTTACCAGTGACGCGGCTGTCCTCTACTGCGACGATTTCTGCCGCATCCAGAACAGCAATTGCCCGTTGTGACATATCTGCAAGGTTGCCGATGGGGGTCGCAACGACATATAAGCCCGACTCGAACGACATCAAAAATACAAGCTATTCGCTGAGGACCCTATCATGAGCGCAACCATTGCAGCAACCGGCGCGCAGCCGCAAGCCATAGCGAGCGGGCTAAAACGGATTCTGGCGCTCGCCATGCTGGTGCTTCTGGCCGCGTGCGCCGCAATCCCGCGTGGCGGTGAAGGTCCGCCGCCGGTGGTATCGCCCGACCCGCTTGACGGTATGCACCGCGTGGCTCTGCTTTTGCCGCTGACTGGTCCGGATGGAGATGTCGGCTTGTCGCTTGCCAATGCGACTGCGCTGGCGCTGACGGATACCAAATCGACCAATATCCAGCTCACGACCTACGACACCAATTTGGGCGTCACAGCCGCGACCAATCGCGCTGTCGCGGACGGGAACAAGGTAATCCTTGGCCCTTTGCGCGGTGATCAGGTGTTGGAAGTTGCAAATATCGCGCGTCCCAAGAACATCCCGATCCTCAGCTTTTCCAACGATATTGGCGTTGCGGGACGCAATGTCTTCTTGCTTGGGCATCTGCCGAACCAGTCGATCGACCGTGCGGTCCGCTATGCGCGGATGAAGGGCTTCTCACGGTTCGGCGCACTCGTCCCCAAAAGCACTTATGGACAGCGCGCCTATGCGACCCTGACACAATCCGTGCGGGCCGCGGGCGGCACTTTGGTGGGTGTAGAAGAAGTTGAGGGCGGCGCGGCATCGGTGGATGCAGCGACGAAGCGGCTATCTGCGCTCGGTGCAATGGACGTCGTTTTGGTTGCCGATAGCGGCCGAGCGGCTCTCGTTACAGTTCCGGCGCTTCGCCGCAATGGCCTTCGCAATGCCAAGGTTCTAGGGACAGATTTATGGAATATTGATGGCTCGCTCGCCAGCAACAGCACGATGTATGGCGCATGGTTCGCCAGCGTTTCGGACACGCTCTACAACCAATATGCCGCCAAATACCGCACCCGTTTCGGGCGCGCACCGCTTCGTTTGTCCAGCCTTGGTTACGATTCCATCCTGCTAATGGCGCGCGTTGCGCGCAATTGGCGGCCCGGCACCGCCTTTCCTGTTTCGCAATTGACCGACCCGCAGGGATTCATTGGCGTCGATGGCGCATTCCGCTTCATGGCGAACGGGCTGACCGAGCGCATGCTGGAGGTACAGGAAATTCAGGCGGGCAAGTTCGTCACGATAGATCCCGCGCCGACAGCCTTTGCAAAATAGGCTGAAGACCTAGATTTTAGTGGTTGCAGTGTTCGTTATGAACGTGGCTGCCACCCATTTTGCGGGCCTTTTCGATTTTCTTCAACACCATCTGCCGCTTCAGGCGCGAGAGATGGTCGATGAATAAAATGCCTTCGAGATGGTCCATCTCGTGCTGCAGACAGGTGGCCATCAAATCGTCCATCGTCTCTTCGTGGACTTTGCCATCCAGATCTTGCCAGCGAGCACGGATTTTAGCCGGGCGTTCCACCTCGGCATATTGATCCGGGACCGACAGACAGCCTTCATTATAGGCGGACAACTCTTCGGAGGGATCAAGTATTTCGGGATTCACGAAGACGCGGGGGTTGCGGATGCTTTCGCCGTCGGGTCCTTCGTCCTGCAGATCGATGACCAAAAGGCGCTTGGGCACGCCGACCTGAATAGCCGCAAGGCCGATACCAGGCGCGGCATACATGGTTTCAAACATGTCATCGACAAGCTTTTTCAAGTCCGCATCAAAGCTTTCCACGGGTGTGGAGATGGTTTTCAGCCGCGGATCGGGCACTTCAAGAATAGGTAATATGGCCATGGGTCGCAGATAGGCATGGCCGAGGGGGAAATCAACGCCCTCTTGTCATCCCACTGGACGCCGCGCCCGTAACGCTTGCGCCAGCGTGCCGTCATCGAGATAATCCAGTTCCCCGCCGACCGGCACGCCATGCGCCAATTGCGTCAGGCGAATGGGATATTCCTCCAACCGTTCCGCCAGATAATGCGCGGTCGTTTGCCCTTCCAACGTCGCATTCATAGCCAGAACGACTTCGTCCACGCCGCCAGCGGCGACGCGGGCAATCAGGCCGTCGATATTGAGGTCCTCAGGCCGGACGCCATCCAGAGCCGAAAGACGGCCACCCAGGATGTGATATTTACCGGGAAACAGGCGTGAGCGATCCAGTGCCCATAGATCAGGCACATCTTCAACGACGCAAATAGAGCGCGTGTCGCGGCGTGGGTCGACGCAGATCCCGCAGGGGTTTCCGGTATCGATATTGCCGCAAATGTCACAGACGACCAGACGTTGTTCCACCTGTTCCAATGCGCGCAGAAGCGGACGCAGCACGGTTTCACGCTTCTTCATAAGATGCAAAACAACACGCCGCGCCGAACGGGGACCAAGACCCGGCAATTTTGACAGGGCCTGTGCCAATGCGTCTATTTCTTGCGATGCCATGCACCACGTCTTAGGGGGCTTTCAAACAAAGGAAAAGTCACGATGCGCCTTGCCTTTATGGGAACACCGGAATTTGCGGTTCCAAGCCTTGATGCCCTGGTCGCTGCGGGGCATGAGCTTGTCGCAGTGTATACCCAGCCGCCGCGCCCTGCCAATCGCGGCAAAAAGCTGACACCGTCGGCTGTGCAGACACGCGCCGAGGAACTTGGCCTGCCCGTGCGAAGTCCGCTTTCGCTTCGTACCGCAGAGGCGCAGGCGGAGTTTGCCGCGCTTGACCTCGATGCAGCTATCGTCGCGGCCTATGGCCTGATTTTGCCGCAAGCCGTTTTGGACGCACCGAAATTTGGCTGCCTCAACGTCCATGGCTCCCTGCTCCCTCGCTGGCGTGGGGCTGCGCCAGTGCAGCGTGCCATTTTGGCGGGGGACCGGACCACAGGCGTCATGGTCATGCAAATGGAGGCCGGCTTGGACACAGGCCCGGTTCGCGCAACGACCGAGATTGAAATTGGCAGCAAAACTACGGGCGAATTGACCGCCGAACTCGCCGAACTGGGGGCAGAATTGATGGTCATTGTCTTGCAGGACATGGCAGCGCATCCGGCCATCGCGCAATCCGGCGAGGGCATTACTTACGCCGCCAAGATCGACAAGGCCGAAACCCGCATTGATTTTCTGCAACCCGCCGAAGTGGTCGAACGGCAAATCCGTGCGTTCAACCCAGCCCCAGGCGCCTGGTTCGAATATGAAGGCGAGCGTTATCGCATATTGGAAGCGCAGATCATTCCAGCACAGCCCCAAACAGCAGGCGAAGTATTGGACGACGGCCTCACCATAGCGTGCGGCACGGATGCAATCCGCCCGACCGTAATCCAACGCGCTGGAAAGCCTGCCATGCCGACTGCCGATCTGTTGCGCGGCAAGCCTATCGCACAAGGTACCATGCTCGCATGACCCGATTTGCGTTGACCATCGAATTTGATGGCGGTCCCTATATGGGCTGGCAGTGGCAGGACCATGGTCCTTCCGTGCAAGGTGCGATTGAGGAGGCTATCTTCAAAACCACCGGCGAGAAAACGCTGGTCTACAGTGCGGGCCGCACCGATGCGGGCGTGCATGCGCTAGGAATGCGGGCGCATGTCGACGTCCAGAAACTTTTGCCGCCCTTTCGCCTGATGGGCGCGATCAACGCCCATCTGCGTCCGCATCCCATCGCGATTTTGGCCTGTGAGGAAGTGGATCCGGAATGGCATGCCCGCTACACGTGCATCGGCCGGTCCTACGAATACCGCATTCTCAACCGCCGCGCGCCACTCACATTGGAGAAGGGCCGCGTTTGGCGGATCGGGCCAGAAATGGATGCGGACGCCATGCACGAGGCGGCCCAGTTGCTCGTCGGCCTGCATGATTTCACAACATTTCGTTCCACGGCCTGCCAATCCGCCAGCCCGCTCAAAACCCTCGACCGTTTGAATGTGCGGCGCGAGGGCGATCATATCATTGTTGAGGCCGCAGCATTGTCGTTCTTGCATCACCAGGTCCGGTCCATGGTTGGATGCCTTGCCGCCGTAGGATTAGGTCGCTGGACCACACAAGATTTAAAGGCAGCGCTTGCCGCGCGAAACCGGTCGGCGCTCGCGGAAAATGCCCCGCCGGAGGGTCTTTACTTTGTAGCCGCGCGTTACCCGTAATCGGTCTTTAACTGGCCCGCATGTTTCGTCAGCCGAAAAGTCCGGCCAATGATTTTTCGAGCATAACCAACTGCCACAAAAGTCGCCCGTTGTTGACGCGTCCGGCGATATGATCCTCGGCGGCTTTCGCAATCATTTTGCTGTCGAACAGGTCCATCTGTGCAAAAATGCGGCTTGATGAAAGAGCACGAGCTTCGTCCGCCAAAGCCCCTCGAAACCATTGGTCAATAGGGGTCACAAAACCCATTTTTGGCCGGTAGAGAATATCGTGTGGAAGGTGGCCTTCCATCGTCTTTTTCATCAGCCATTTGCCCTGCCCGCCACGGATACGCATGCGCTCGGGAAGGCTTGCGGCAAATTCCAACAGCCGGTGGTCCAATAGCGGCTCCCGTGCTTCGAGGCCGACGGCCATGCTGGTGCGGTCGACCTTGGTCAGGATATCGCCCGGCAGCCACATTTTCATATCGGCATATTGGGCCTGATCAAGGCCGCTCTGTGCGGGCGCCCTCGCCATCAGATTTTCCATATAGGTTTCGCCGCGATATCCATCCAGCGCCCCGCGCATACGCTGCGAATATAGTCGGTGGCGTTGGTCCGCGTTGGTCAGACTGACGGCATCGGTATAGCCTTCCGGACCGGTGCGGGCGAGCGACAGCAGCGTTGTTTTTGCGCGCAGCGGACGTGGTGCCCAATCGGCTTTCGGATAGAATTTACCCAGCGCACCGAACAGCGGACCGCGCACATTTTGCGGCAAAAGACCGCGCAATTGCTCTTCCTTGTGGTGGAACACGTGCCGCCGATAGCCAGCAAGCGCCTCGTCCGCGCCATCGCCCGACAATGCAACGGTTACCTGCTCGCGTGCCAGTTCGCACACCCGATAAGTGGGCAAGGCGGATGCATCTGCAAAAGGTTCGTCAAAATGATGGGCCAGTTTGTCAATCAGGCCGAAATCATCCGCGGCGACTTTGCGGCTACGGTGGTCGGTTGCAAAACGACGAGCGATAGTTTCGGCATATTCGCTTTCATCAAGCGCGCCGACATCAAAGCCGATGGAACAGGTCTTGATCGGCTGGCGGGAGGCTTCCGCCATCAGCGCGACGACGCTGCTGCTGTCGACCCCGCCGGACAGAAATGCCCCCAACGGCACGTCCGCGACCATGCGTGAAGTGACACCCTGCCGCATCAGACGTAGCAATTCTTCGGACAGTTCACCCTGACTGCCGCGCGTCCGCTTGCTAAAATCCAGATCCCAATATTGAACCGGCTTACCAAGCGGTTGCCCCAGTTGCAGCAGAAGATAATGCCCAGCCGGCAGTTTGCTGACCCCCCGCACGATGCAATTATGGTCGGGTACATAACCAAAGGTGAGATAATCATCGACGGCGGAAAGGTCGATTTCGCGGCGCAATGCGGGGTGGGCCGTTAGCGCCTTGAGTTCCGACCCAAACAGGATGCTGCCGTCAGGAATTGCCGCGTAAAAGAGCGGTTTTACACCGAGCCGATCTCGCGCGAGGAAGAGCTGTTTGGTGCGGGCATCGAAGATCGCAAAGACAAACATGCCGTGAAAATGCGATACACAGTCTAGCCCCCAGTGGCGCCAACCGTGCAGGATGACCTCACTGTCGCTTTGGGTCGCAAAGCTATAACCGGCCGCTTCCAATTCTTTCCGCAATTCCCGGAAATTATAGATTTCCCCGTTAAAGGTCAGGGTCAGCGCGCCATCGTCCGAATGCATCGGCTGCGCCCCGCCTTCAAGATCAATGATAGACAAGCGCCGATGGCCCAGCCCGACTCCCGGTGCGGTCCATACACCCGATCCATCGGGGCCCCGATGGGCGATGGCATTCGTCATCCGCTTTACCCGTTCAGGGTCAACCGGCTTGGCCGTTTCGATATGAAAAATGCCTGCAATGCCACACATGGGGGCGGTCCCTATCGCAAACCGGCGAAGCGGTCAGCCATTTTATCGATATCGCCCAAGGATTTGACAAAAGCATCGATAGCGGGCCGAGGCGACTGATTGCCGATCTGTTCCGCCGACACAACGATTGCCACTGCCTGCTGGTCTCCGGCCAAGAGGCGCGCCTGCAATGTGGCCAGTTTGATGCGCGGACCCGAACCACTGGTGACGCCGTTCACACGATAAAAGCTCACCACTTCGCGCGCTGCACCTTGCGTCTTTATACGTTCGGCTTTCCCATTGGGCGGTGCAGATGTGTTTGCGGTCCACGACCAGAAACCATCCGGATCAATGGCACCTTGACCAAAGCCGACCAATTCGCTCCCTTCGCTCTGCCGATCATAAACGACTACAAAGAGATCGGCCTCCTGCCCTGCCTTATTCCGATACCGCCCCGACAAATAATGGCTGCCACCCACGAAACGCGGCGTCCAGTGGACCGTCGGCGCGTAAGGAACAATGTCCCAGCCCTCCACCTGCGGCAATGTTATGCGCTCGGGCGTTGGGGAGGATTTGGTTGCGCTATAGGTCGACCATCCAAAAGGCAGTGCGGCGACCAACATAATTGCAATGGAGGCGCGCAGATATGTGGTCGATCGACCCACCGGTGCCTGAAGCGCAGCTGGGTCAAAAGCGGGCGCATCCGCCTTCCGGTCAAAAAAGGGCCAACCTGCGGCCATTACGATCGCAATGACGATGCCGAAAAATATCCACCCGTAAAAGACATGGTCAAAACTGGATGCAAATTCATTGCTGCTATGATGGGCAATATAAATGGTACCAAAAGCGCGAAGGCCGTTGGCTAGTATTGGCACGACAACACATGCCGCAAGAAAGGCGATCCGCCGCGGCCAATGGTTGAAGCACAGATTGGCAACCAAAACGCCATAAGCAATCATTGCGATCAGGAATTTGACGCCGGAGCATGCCTCGGCGACACGAAAATAGCCCGTGGGGGTTGTGATAAATATCCCGTCTATGTGCGCCGGAATTCCGGTCCAGCCGAGCAGGATCATGCACATTTTCGCGGTCAGCGTTTGCAAAGCAGGCACCGCCTCTTCGCCAATAGGCACCAGAAAGAACATATAGAAAAGCGGGAAGAGCAGGCCCCGTGCGACATTCGCACCCAGTACTGCCGCCACGCTGCCCTGAAGCATCATGATCAGGCCTAACTGTCGCGCGACCGCCAATCCTGCGGCATCGCCGAGCAACCAGCCGCCCACGCCTACGGCCCCGTAAAGTAACGCTGGTGTCCACGGCTCGGGCTTCAGTTGGAAAAGCAATTCCTTGCGTTGCAGCACCAGCCAACCGAGGATCGGCACGATCAAAAGGCAATGGTTAAAGGTGGAACTGTTCCACCAAATGGCCACCATATCCGCCGTGTCGCGCCAGAACAGCAGGAGCAGAGCAGCCCAAAGTGCAGCGAGAAGCTGGAGCGGGCGATGCCATTGATCAACAAAATCGGTCAGAGCGGGGGTGAGTTCTTCTTCCGTCTCGGCTGGGACGGTTTCAGGAATAGTTTCCTCGTCCGGATTGTCCTGCGGCACATCGTCGCTCATTGCGGGTCATCCGTGCCAAGGCCCATCAGGCGATCAAGCGGTGTAAGCTGGCTGCGCCACCCATAATGGTTGATAACATGGGCACGTGCGGCCTTTCCGATGGAGAGACCTGAACTGGGTTCGGCCAATAAGGCGCAAACGCGCGCGGCCTCTGCACCGACATTCTCTTCCACGAAAAAATGCTGCCCATGTTCGGCGTCAATGCCTTCGGCTGCGGCAGGCGAAGCGACAACCGGCTTCGCCATCGCCATCGCTTCGAGCACCTTGTTCTGGATACCCCTTGCAATACGCAGTGGGGCAACAACCACATCCGCCGCAGCAAGCCATGTCCGCACGTCGTCGACCGCGCCTGTGACTTGGACACCTGGCAACATCGACAGATCGGAAACCGCCTGCGTCGGGCTACGCCCTACAATCGCAAAGGTGGCTTCGGGATGCTGCGCGCGAATTGCAGGCATGGCGTGCTGCGCAAAATCCGAAACGGCTTCGATATTGGGCCTGTAATCCATCTGGCCGGTGAAGACGATCAAGGGATCGGGAAAAGGTGGGTGCAGTTTTTTGTAATGCCCTTCGGGATCATAGAAGCTGGTGTCGATACCATTGCCCAACGCCATCACTGTGCTGGCTGCTGTGCGCCTTTGGAACAGCTCTGCCTCCGCCTCGCTCACCAACAGGCTCGCATCGGCGCGGGCTGCGATTTCCGCTTCGAACGTGCCCAGCACACGCCCTTCACGCCGGTTCACCCAGCGCATTAAGGCATGCCCCTCTTCGGCGTAGCTTTCAAATTTGGCGCTATCAACGTCGACAAAGTCCATGATGAAGCGGCCATGAAAATCCGCTGGGACATATTGCGCCATTTGCCCAGAAAAACAGAAAATATGGCTGATTTGCCCCGATGCGATGGTAGCATCCACCCAGTTTTGCATTGATCGACTTGCGAAACTGCGCACAGATATGGCCTGTACGGTGACTAGTCCTTCCAATCCCGCTTGCCATTGGGGCTTGCTGCGCAATTCGACATGGCGGGATGCCACAAGTCCATCCATCGCCTCTGCAAAGCCCATGTCGCGCTCATCATCGGCAAAAGTGCCTACATGGACCGGCGCGATTTCGCATAGCCGCTTCAAAATATGGTGCGACCGGATTTTATCGCCCCGATCGGCTGGCCAAGGAATGCGGTGGGCGAGAAAAAGGATCTCGCGCATCAACCTAGTCCTTTGGCAATCCATGGCCCCAGATAGTTGGCAACGGGCAAAGGCAGTTTTTGCCAGAGCGCAATCTGTGCCCGATATTTTGGGCTATTGGGGTTGATATCGCGCGGTTCCTGACCATCCGCCGTATGGATGGCATAGGCCATTGGCTCGGGTTCAAAACCCCAGTTTTTCTTGAAATGATAGGCGCCCGAATCCGTCTTTGACCGGCCAAAGTCGAAATGGGTGCAGCGGCGATTGCGCGCGTGATCCATCAAGGCGTAATACATGACATCATTTGCCCGCAACCGCCGCGCATCCCACACACCGCCGCCCCAATAGGGCATGACAATGCCCTTATGATAAAGGCTGAATACGCTGGCGACGGGTTGTCCTTCGTGCAGCACCGTTAGTATGTCCGCATCCTCGCCGAAACGTTGCAGGACTGCAGCCATCAATCCCTTGGGATATACCGGCGTGCCCAAATTACGAACACTCTCCGCATAAACACGATAATGCCAATCCAGATCCCGGTCGGTGCGGCCCGTGACCACAGCCAAGCCATTTTCCAGACCTTTGCGCACTTCGGCACGTTGCTTGCGCGGTATCGCCAGAAGCTCGGCTTCACTATCCGCCTGTAATGGCTTCAGGAAATTTGCATGCGAATCCCGCTTTTCGATCCAGCCGCGCCCCGGCATCGATCCGCCGCGCAGTTCGACCGTCGGGCAACTCCAACGTTCGGCGAGACCACAAATTTCGGCCGCCAACCGCTGCGTCGCCGTTGCGCTATTCGACACTATTCCGCCGCCCACAGCAAATGCAGACGAAACCAATGCCCGCCCGAAAAGTGGTGAGTGCACGAGATGGAATGGCAGGATTGCGGCAATATCTCCTGCCCGCTCGGCGATCAGGCAATGCGCCCTTTGGCCGGTCGCTTCTTCGATCGCCAAAAGCCAATTGGGCCGGTGAAATGGCAACCCTTGTTCGTGCGCCATGATCCACGCACCGAGGCGCGACACTTCGTCCGCGTCTTTTAGATTGGCCATGCGCACAGCAAGCCTAGACCGCAACAGCGGGGCGTTCATGCCGCGAGCCTTGCTTTTTCCCGTGCGACAACGCTGTCCAGCCGCTCCCATTGGAAATCCTGCGGCAAGCGGCGCAATTTGGCGGCCATCACGTCCAGCTTGGTATAGTGGCGGATTTTCGACTTGAGCGGTGCGTTCGCGACACGTGGCTGTTCGGGATCAATTTCCCAGGGATGGAAATAGATAACCGCCGGACGTCCATCGCGCTCGTTGACCTGATGGATCGCCCATCGCGAAAAGGCATAGGGCAACAGACGGAAGAAGCCTCCGCCACCGGCCGCAAGGCGCTTTGGACCAAGCTCCGCCGTCGTGACCGGTATTTCCAGAAAATCACTTCCGGCAACGGGGCGAAAGGCAAAGCGCGGGGCCTCTGCCCAGCCATAATGGTCGTGCTTGATCGGGGCGACGCTGGAGGAATAGGCATAGCCCTGCTCGGCCAAAATTTCATGCGCCCATGGCGTGCGCTGGTCGATGGAAAAGCTGGGCGCACGATAGCCGGTCACGGCGACGCCTGCGGCATCCTCGATCAACGCGCGCGACCGGATGAGGTCGGCGGCAAATTGTTCCGGAGTGAAAGTAAAGACGCGGTCATGGCCGTAACCATGGCTGGCGATTTCATGCCCATTTTCAACGATACGACGGATCAACGCGGGATAACGCTCGGCTACCCAGCCAAGCGTGAAAAAGGTTGCCTTTACGTCCGCATCATCGAACAATTCCAACACCAAATCGGTGTTGCGCTCGACCCTGCACTCCCGCGAATCCCAACTGTTCCGGTCGATGACGGTTTCAAACGCCCCGACCTGAAACCAGTCTTCAACATCCACAGAGAGCGCGTTAAGCACCGAATGATAATCCCTTTAAAAAGCGATATGGACGCCGCGATTAAGCTGCGCGATTATTCTGCATGAACCGCGCGTCGAGACGGGTTTCTTTATCCATCCAATCAATCATCATCGACAGAACGCGACGCAGAGCGGCTTCCTGCTCCGTCACACGCTGTTCCAGCATTGCGATACGCGCCGTCAGCGCTTCCAATTCTGCGCTGTCAGCAAATGATGGCGCAGTCTGCGGGACGATGGCAATTTTGTCCGTCGCCACGTCTTCTACCGGCGTTTTCGTCATTTCAGGTTCTGGAACCGCCGAGCGCTTTTCGGCTTCAGGTGCAGTTTCCTGGACCGGAGCATGTGTAGACATCGGCGCTTCATAGGCGAAAGGCTTGCCTGCCATATCCGCAATGACTGCGCCAACCATGCGACCGTCCAATGTGTCGACCTGTTCAACCGCTCCCATCAGCATGACCCGGTTCATAAGGGTATTCAGCTTGCGGGGAACCCCAGCCGTTTCGGCAAAGAGCACGGCATAGGCATCCGCCGTAACTTCAGGTCGGCCATTCCAGCCGGCGCGTGAAAGGCGATGCACGATATAAGGCTCGACTTCGTTCGCATCCATCGGCTCAAGATGGTGCGTCGCGATCACACGCTGACGCAATTGCTCAAGTTCGGGGGCATCGCGGACGAGGTCGCGAAACTCAGGTTGGCCGAGCAGAAAAATCTGCAGCAAGGCGGACGAACCTAGCTGGAAATTGGACAGCATGCGCAGTTCTTCCAGTGCATCCACCGAAAGATTCTGCGCTTCGTCCACAACCAGCAAACAACGACGCCCGGCGCGCGCTTCGGCGTGCAGGAAGTTTTCGATGCTTTTCAATGTTGCCGCTTTGTCCAGCCCACGTGTGTCGATCCCGAAGGATTCGGCGGTCATGTGCACCATATCAAGTCCATCAAGCTGGCTTGTAACGATTGTCGCCGCCGTCAGCCGGGCCTTATCAACGCTCTGCATCAGATGGCTGACCAAGGTCGATTTACCTGCACCGACCTCCCCTGTGATCACGATGAACCCTTCGCCCTGGGCAAGGCCATAGCCAAGATAGGACAAGGCTTTACGATGCGTCGCGCTCTCGAAATAGAATTGCGGATCAGGCGTGAGCTGAAAAGGACGGGAGGATAGATTGTAATATTGGTCGTACATCGTGATGTCCCTTAAAAACTATACCGCAGACCGAGCAGGGCGGAGGCCGTCAGTTCGCTGTCGAAATCCTCTTGGCGATAGCTGTCGAGGCCGACCGCAGCCTTCGCAGAAAGTCCACGAATAATCTGGCGGTAAAGCGCTGCATTTGCACCAGTTTGCAGAACATCGTTGGCGCTTGCAAATCCTGAATCGAAATAGCTTGCATAAATATTTGATTCAAAGCGGGTCCGCTGGTCGATATTGGTTCCCAGATAGGCTGCCGCGAAGAAAAATTCATCGGTCACGCCATTCACCACGGCCTGCGCGCCCAAGCTTGAGGCTATCGCCTTGCGCCGGTTGTACCCCAACGCCACACCCGTGTCCCAGCCACCAGTCGTCCCGCTAAAGGATGCCGTGATACCGCGCTGGCGGAATGCGGCTGAGGACGCATTTTGCAATGCGTCGTTCAGGCACAGCCCCCCGCTCTGTCCAAAGGCGCAGCCGCCAATATCGCCGGAAAGCGGATTGCGTGTGGTCCGGAACTGCGTAGGCAACGCCGCCAGATTGTCGTTCAACAGGCTGCCAAAGCCAGTGACCGTATCGTACACCGACACATTCACCGCCCAGTCGCGTCCGGGCCGGTAGCTGAGGCTACCGATATAAATGTCCGATCCATAGCGGCGACCGTAACGCGCCTCGACCGAAGTCCGGGGACTTGGACGCCACAGTACGCCTGCATCCCAGATCAGGCCATCGGTTTGATAGGCAATCAGCCGGGGTGAGTTCGGGTCTTTAACAAGCCGTCCGTCCGTGCCGACGATCGGAACGCCGCCGGCATCGCGCAGTGCGTCACGCTCCGATATCTCGATATCTTCATACCCAATGCCGCCAACAAGCGCCAAGGTGGGCGACACCGGAACAGTCACATCGCCGCGGACATATTTGCCGTCAAAGCGGCCATCAAGCTGCCCCGCATCTTCGCGCTGCCAACTGCCGCTGACGGCCCATCCGATGGGCAAAGGACCAGGCTGCATACCGACAGAAGCCGTCGCCAATTGGCTGACGCTGTCGTCAAACTGGTCAAAACGCTGCTGGCCTGCGGGCAGGACAACCGAATCTTTGGTTTCGACCTTCGTATAACCTGCACGGTAGGCGGCGTTGATACTGAGGTCCCCAGCCTGGGTCGTAAAAGTAGGTCCACCATAAACGGAATAGACTTGCGTGATATTGTCGGGATTACCCACAAGATTGACAGGGGCTGCACCGCGACCATCGACGCGCGAGCGTGCGGCAACTGCGCCGGCTTCAAGGCTGAGGTTCCGCGTCACCGCCAAAGAACCACGCGCCAGACCGGTCACGATATCCTGATCATCAACGCCATTGTCATAACCGATCAGCCGCTCATAGCGGACGCTGACCTGACCTTCGGCCCGGCGGGTCGCAATCGACGCATCCACGCCTGCCGCAACCGTGGAGTAGGTCAATACATCCCCGCCATTTTTCAGATCGGCGACCAGAACCTGCTGCACTTCGATATAAGGTACGACTTCGACACGGGGCTCGGCGCGCTTCTTTCCACGCTTTTTGCTCACCGGTGCTGCATCGTCCGACGCCTCATCGGAACTGGCATAATTATCTTCGACGGGCGACCAGTCCGGATCAATTTGTTGTGCCAACGCTGGTAACGGCGAGAGTGCGACCCCTGCCAGCAATGCAATTTTCAAAACAGGCATGTGCATTACGAAGCTCCATATCCGTAGTAATTGCCGAACTTTCGTCCGGTCGGAGAGAATTTGGTGCGGTTGAGCAAAAGCTGGATATGTTCGCAGCCGCTCAAAAGGCTGAGGGCATCCCGCAATGCGCTCTCGGTGGTCACATCTGCGTGGACGACCATGAGGGTCTGTCCGACATGCAAGGCCAGAACAGATGCCGGAGAAGCGGCAAGCGCAGGCGGCGAGTCAAAAATGATGATCCGCGCCGGATCGTTCCGGGTCAGCTGGTCTATGATTTCCGCGGTGCGGGAAGCCGCAAGATATTCGGTATCCTGGTTGGTCTGGCTTCCGGCCGGAAGGATGGACAGGCCATCAATATCGGTTTGCAGAACAAGCGATTCCGCATCGCAAGCGGGATCGGCAAGGGCATCCATGAAACCACGATGCTTTTCAATTCCGAGCGTGGACAGAACGCTAGGTTTGGCAAAGTCCGCATCGACAAGCAGGACACGGTTATCTTTCTCACTGGCCATGGAAAGGGCGAGATTGATCGCACAGTAGGTCTTGCCTTCGTCGGGATTAGCCGAGCAAATCAGAATGCGTTCGCCATGGGGCAAAGCGTCAAAACCTTTGCCGCCCCGCGCCGCCAGAAGAAGCTGCCGTTTCACAATGCGGAATTCTTCGGAAAGCCCGGTGACCGGGCCGTCCGGCACAATGAAATTATGCGCGGCCAGCCGCTCGCGGCTGATCGTCACTTGTGTGCGGCTGACAGGTGCTGGCGCCATGGCCGACCGGACCGGCGCAACGACAGGTGCCTGTGCCACGGGCACGGGCTGCTCTGCTTTGGGCTGCTCTGCTTTGGGCTGCTCAACTACCGGCTGTTCTGTTTCGACAACCGGCGGAACAGTTGCAGGAGCCGCTCCACCACGCAGCGCGGCGCCAAAGTCATATAGTTCGGATGCCCGCTCGAGCAGCGAACCCGACGATTTGATTGAGCTATGCTTGTTCATTTTTCCCGCTCCCTCACGCCGTCAGGCCGCGCTGGACAAATTCCGCGACCAGCAGCAGCGCAAAGACACAGACAAGTCCGCCCGATGCTCCATAGAACAACTTCATTTTCTGCTTGCGCTGTGCGCGCTCTTCACTGCCCAGCATTTGCGAAATCGAGCCGATGACCGGCAGTCCGCTCGCCCGCTCCAGCTTGGCGGCAGTGGGAAAGCTGGTCTGCAACTGGCCGAGGGCAAAAGCAGCACCAACGCCAGCGCCTACGCCCGCGATCAGGACTGCAGCGAGCAGCAACGGCCGGTTAGGGGCGGCGGGAACATTGGACAAGGATGGTTCCTTGACGACCCGAAACTGCACGGCATCCGTCTGCGTTTCCACCTGACCACGTAAACGGATCTGGTCGCGTTCGGTGACGAGCTTGTCATATTGCGCTTTGAGCACTTCATAGTCGCGGTTGATGCGCTGATATTCGGCTGCGACACCCGGTTCGGCAGTCTGTTTTGCAGCCAGTTGTGCCATATCGGACTGGAGTGCGCTCTTACGCGCCTGCAACGCTGTAACCGAAGCTTCGCGTTCGGCACGCATCGACTGGAGCGAACTATAGGCTGGATTTGGTGTTCTATAGCCACCAGCCCCGGCACCACCGCCGCCCTGAGCGCGTAGATTTGCAATCTGGTTGCGTATCGCCACCACATCGGGATGGCTGTCGGTAAAACCACGGGCCCGCATAGAAGCCAGTTCACCCTGTGCCTGACCCAAGGCCGACGGCGAACCGCCACCGGCAGAAGGGGTGTTCAGCGTTGCAGGCGTTCCCGCCAACTGACCATTGAGGGCAGCCAGCGCACTGCGCGCCTGAATAAGTTGCGAGTCAATCTGGCTTAACTCTGCCCGCGACGCTTCCATGCGCTGCGACACAGAGCCCACGCCCGGTAGCAAGCCGAGATTCTGCGTTTCATATGCAACACGCTTGGCCTCGGCATCGGCCAATTCCTTTTGCCGCCCTTCAATCTGGGCATCGAGGAAGCGCAATGTCTGGCTGGTGGTTTTGCGGTCACCGGCAATATTGTCTTCTTCGGCGACATCGATAAGCTTTTGAACCACATCGCGGGCAAGTTTTCCGCTTGGCAATTTGGCGCTGATGGCGAAGAAGTCGTCTTGCTCTGCCTTCACCTCAATATTGGTACGCAGACTTTCGACCTTACCGGCCAGTTCCTGATCGGTAGCGACTGAAGCGCCGAGATCCGTCCCGCGCACAACTTTGGCGAGGTTTTCGGATGAAATCAGTGTTTGCTCCAATTGCTGGATGTTACGGCGCTGATCCTGCGGCGTGATGCCGACCTGATCCGACAAAATGGATTGGGTGCGCACCTGGATTTGCGCCTTGGATTCATATTTGTTGGGGATCATGGCGATAACCAGCCATCCCAAGATACAAATGCCCCACGCAACGGCCAGCGCAAGCCAGCGGCGGTTCCACACGCTGTGCACGGCAATTCGGAATTCGTCGTAGAGGCTGTTCATATCAGTGGATTGGCTTTCTTCGGTCCAATAGATTTCAGAACATGCTTTCGGGGATGATGATGACATCGCCCGGTTCGAGCAGAACATTGGCCTTGCTGTCGCCGCGCTTCAGCAAGTCGCCCAGGCGGAGGGAATATTCCTTCTGAACGCCGGTACCCTTGTTGTGCCGGATCAAACGCGCCTTATTCCCGGCGGCATATTCCGACAGACCACCTACGGCTATCATGGCATCCAGGACGGTCATATTGGCCCGGTAGGGGATCGAAGCAGGCTTCTCGGTCGCGCCGACGATGCGGACCTGTTGCGAAGTGGTTCCGGCAAATTCGTTCACAATGACCGAAACGATGGGATCGTTGATATATTGGGACAGTTGAAGCTTGATGTCTTGCGCCAGCATCGTCGGCGTTTTGCCAACGGCGGGCATATCGGTAATCAGCGGGGTCGTGATCCGGCCATCGGGTCGAACCTGCACTTTTGCGCCCAGTTCCGGGTTCCGCCAGACAAAAACAGTCAGCTGATCGAGCGGACCAATCATATAATCTTCGCCCGGACCTTCGCGAACCGAAACGGTCGGGGCCTGCGGCAGCTCCGGACCGCCGGACACAGAACTGCATCCCGTCACCACCGTGGCCATTGCGCCAAGCGCCAGCATCAGTCTGATTTTCAATGCGTTCTTCATCGCCAGTCCTTCTGAACCTGCGACGAATCAGATGGTCACGCCCCTATTGACGGACCTGCAACTCTCGCAGATTGGACTTCGCTATGGAGAAAAAGGGTGAACATACCGTTAGTATTAACCAGTTTTGTGATGTAAAATCAGTGTCGTCCCGTTTGGGTACAACAGTATCCGCAAATCTTTATGCGCCAATCACGCCGACGCCTTAACCTTGATTGAGCGACGCCATGGCCGCTCTCGCAGCTTCACCTAAATCCTGCATGGCCTTTGCCCATGGACCATGGCCGTGGCTGATCCGCGCAACGCCCAAGCCTGCAAGGGTTTTGATATCCGGGATAGCTTCACCAACGAGGATGTTTACCGGCAAGGGCGATTTTTCGCACAGCCGTCCGATCAAGACCGCTTCATAAATGAACGGCACGAACAGACTGCTTGCGCCTGCATCGGCATAGGCTTTGGCGCGTTCGACGACGGCATCTACCACAGCCGCGTCATGCTGCTCCTTCGGGGTCAGAATGAAGAGGTCAGCCCGGGCATTGACCCACAGCCCTGACGCTGCGGCCGCCTTGATGCGAGCTGCAGCATCAGGCGTTTCGAATAATTTCCGTGTCACCGGGTCCTTGTCTTCAATGTTAATGCCAACCGCGCCAGCCGCAGCCGCGCGCGCAACCGACGCGCCGACAGCCGCCGGATCGGCGCCATAGCCCGCCTCCATATCGATGGTCACCGGCAGATCGGTGACCGATAATATGCGCTCCAGATTCGCGAGCGCCGCATCAATCGGCAAAGTTTCGCCATCCTTGAAGCCCAGCGAGCAGGCCACACCCCAGCTTCCTGTGGCTATGGCCTTTGCCCCGGCTTCGCTCACGGCCTTGGCACTGCCCGCGTCCCAGATATTGTAAAGGATGAGCGGATCGCCGGGAACGTGCAAATCACCAAAATGCTTGATCTTATCGTTCATGCGTTCTTCCTCTCGGTCTCAAGTAATTTCTCTTTGCGCGCGACCCCGTAAGCGTAACCACCCAAGCCCCCATCGGTGCGGATAACGCGGTGGCAGGGTATCAGGACAGCGACATTATTCGCGCCATTGGCGCTTCCGGCGGCGCGCACCGCCTTGGGTTTGCCCACGGCTGCGGCAATTTCGGCATAAGTCCGGGTTTCGCCCGGCGGAATTCGCTGCAGTTCCTTCCAAATGGCTTGCTGAAATGCTGTGCCTGAAACGTCCAAAGGAAGATCTGGCATTAGCGAGGGATGATTAATCGCAGCGACGGCTCCGGCTACCAAATCTTCCAGCGCCTTTCCTCCTGCGATGATCAAAGCCTTTGGGAATCTTTTCAGCAACGCGGTTTCATCCTCATCAAACGAAAGACGGCATATGCCCTTGTCTGTCGCAGCGAGCAGCATTTGCCCTAAGGCGGTTGGCACGACAGCCCAACGGATCGTCACCCCTGCCCCGCCATTTTTCCATGCGCTTGGTGTCATACCCAAATGCCCCTTTGTATTGGCGTAAAAGCGGCTGGGGCCGGAATAACCCGAATCGTAAATAGCATCTGTTACACTTCCTTCGCCGTCAAGCGCCTCAGCCGCCCGCTTCGCACGTAGTGAACGCGCGTAGACCGCAGGCGTAACGCCCGTTTCGCGTTTGAACAGCCTGTGGAAATGATGTGGCGCATACCCGACTGCATCGGCAATTGCTTCCAATGACAAGGCATCTTCGGACTGCCCGATCAACTCCAGCGCCATGGCCACCGCCTCTCGATCACGCCCTACTTCGTCGGGCTTGCAGCGTAAACATGCCCTGTACCCTGCCTTCCGCGCATCCCCGGCTTTCCAGAAAAACTCGACATTTTCGCGCAGGGGCCGGCGCGCCGGACAGCTCGGTTTGCAGTAAATGCCGGTCGTTTTCACGGCACCGACGAACTGCCCGTCGAGCGAGCGGTCGCGTCGGTCAAAGGCATCATAAGCCCAATCGGGATCTACTTCGCTCTGACTGTCCACTTTTATCACCAACATTACGCCCGTTCGATCCGCGCCGAAAAACAGCCATGCGCAGCATTATGCGCATGGATATACGCGATGCTTTCGCTTTCGAACAGTTCGCGGATTTTATCATCCGCCTGTCCGGGTAGCGCGAGGGCGGCATTACGGAGCATGCCATCGGTGTCGAATGCGCGGAACGCCATGGGGCGACCTTCAAATACAGGAGGCGTTTCATCGACAAATTCAGCAGCCATGCTGGCGGCCCTGCGAACATATATCGCATAAGATGAGCGATAAGGCGTCGCCACATCATGGCTGAGGTGATTGAGTAAAATCAACTCCTCGCCTGCCTTGGCATCCTCCAGACTGATCCGGCAGGGCCAGCCCTTGTCGGCAGCGGCGGTCACGCGCACCGCGCCTCTTTCAGCTAACGCTGTATCATTCATGTCGAACAATTCCGCGAAGGGCTCACTGTCCAATCCTGTAATTCGATAGCTCATATTCCGGCTCCTTGTTGATGGGGTCCAGAATAGATGGCGCGTATACCATCGGCGTCCCGAAACTTGCTTTCAAAGCAGATTAGCCGCCGCAGGCCCTGAATAAGGCCAACGTCCGCTCGCGCGCCAGATCGGCACTCGGCTCGTGATAATCCTTTCGGCGGTCAGAATTGAAACCGTGATTGGCGTCGTAGACAAAAATCTGCGCAGTTGGATGGTCTTTGGCAATCAGCGCTTCGACTCCCTCCATAGGGATGCCCTGATCGAAGCGGCCAAAATGGGCGATCGTTGCGCATTTCGGCGCCTTGTCGGCGTAAAGCGTTGGAATCAGGCTGCCATAGTAGCAGGACGCGGCGGCCAGATCATCGCTGATGCCGGCCATCGCCCAAGCGACCGAGCCGCCATAACAATAGCCCGTGATAAAAACCGGCCCTTTATCCTTCAGCGCGTTGATGCAGACCTGCGCATCGTCCAGGCTTTTCATAAAGGGATGCAGTTCACGCGCGAGTTGAACCGCACGTTCAAAATCAGGCCCGGTATATTCGGCTTCGAAACCGGGATGTTCGCGGTCGAAGATCGATGGTGACAATACTTCATATCCATCGGCGGCATATTCGTCGCACAGTTCGCGGATATGGTCGGTAACGCCGAATATCTCCTGCACCAGAACCAGTCCGCCGCGACGCTCTCCCTCCGGCTCGACGTGGTAGGCCGCGATTTCAGCGCCGTCGTCCATCGTCATGCGAATCATTTTACCCATATGGTGCTCCTCTTCTTCCCCTACATTGCGCATTGGGCACGCCGTTGAAAAGAGGGTGGCCAATGGAAAGGCGCTGGCAACAGGGAGTTTCTGGAAATCCCCATCTTGCATCGCAACAAAACCCCTGCTAGGCGCGCGTCGACTTCAGTGAAAGGGCAACCTTTCGGCCCGGTCAGCACATTTCTTCAGTCTCACATTCGAGGACTTTCACGCGTGGATCATTCCGGCGGCACATCTGCTAATATTCAGGCCAGTTTAGCTGGGCGTTACGCGACTGCGTTGTTCGAACTGGCGCGCGATTCCAAGGCGATTGATGCCGTCGAAAAAAGCATGTCCGCGGTGGCAAAAGCCGTCGGCGAATCGGCTGACCTGAAGGCGCTGACCACCAACCCTGTTCTGACCCGCACCGATGCCAAAAAGGCAATCGCTGCTGTCGCAAAGGCGATGAAGCTCGATCCGCTTTCGGCAAAGACCCTGGGCGTGCTTGCCGATAACCGGCGTCTTGGCGAAACCGTTGCCGTGGCCCGCGCCTACACCGCCCTTGCTGCTGCGCATCGCGGCGAAGTAACGGCCGAAGTAACCTCGGCCCATACACTCAGCGCCGCGCAGATGAAGGCGCTGTCGGCAAAGCTAAAGGCTCGCGTCGGAAGCGACGTTGCCATTCAAACCAAAGTCGATCCTTCCCTTTTGGGTGGCCTGACTGTCCGTATCGGCAGCCAGATGATCGACAATAGTATCAAAACCCGTCTCAACACCCTCGCAGCTGCGATGAAAGGCTAAGTACAGATCATGGATATCCGTGCCGCAGAAATCTCAAAGGTCATTAAAGACCAGATCGCCAATTTCGGCACCGAAGCTAAGGTTTCGGAAGTAGGCAGCGTGCTGTCGGTGGGTGACGGTATCGCCCGTATCCACGGCCTCGACAACGTGCAGGCTGGTGAGATGGTCGAATTCTCCAACGGAATTCAGGGCATGGCGCTGAACCTCGAAGCCGACAATGTCGGTGTCGTTATTTTCGGTACCGACAGCGAAATTCGTGAAGGCGACGTCGTCAAGCGGACCGGCACCATTGTGGACGTTCCCGTCGGCAAGGAACTGCTCGGACGCGTTGTGGACGGCCTCGGCAATCCAATCGACGGCAAGGGCCCACTCAAAACAACACAACGCAGCCGCGTTGAAGTCAAAGCCCCCGGTATCATCCCGCGCCAGTCGGTTTCGGAACCTGTGCAGACCGGCCTCAAGGCGCTCGACGCCCTCGTGCCTGTTGGCCGTGGCCAGCGCGAATTGATCATTGGTGACCGTCAGACCGGTAAGACCGCCGTCGCCATCGACACCTTCATCAACCAGAAGGAAGTCAACAAGGGCACCGACGAATCGAAGAAGCTTTACTGCATCTATGTCGCCGTCGGCCAAAAGCGTTCGACCGTTGCGCAGATCGTCCGCGCATTGGAAGAGCAAGGCGCGATGGAATATTCGATCGTTGTTGCCGCGACCGCGTCCGAGCCTGCTCCTCTGCAGTATCTCGCGCCTTATACCGGCGTTGCGATGGGTGAATATTTCCGCGACAATGGCATGCACGCCGTGATCGTCTATGACGATTTGTCGAAGCAGGCCGTTGCATACCGCCAGATGTCGCTTCTGCTGCGTCGTCCTCCCGGCCGTGAAGCTTATCCCGGTGACGTTTTCTATCTTCACAGCCGCTTGCTTGAGCGCGCCGCAAAGATGTCCGACGCAAATGGCGGCGGTTCGCTGACTGCACTGCCGATCATCGAAACGCAGGCAGGCGACGTGTCGGCCTATATTCCGACCAACGTGATTTCGATCACCGATGGCCAGATCTTCCTCGAAACCGACCTGTTCTTCCAGGGCATCCGTCCTGCAATTAACGTGGGTCTCTCGGTGAGCCGCGTTGGTTCGGCCGCACAGACCAAGGCGATGAAGAAGGTTTCGGGCTCGATTAAGCTCGAACTCGCACAATATCGCGAAATGGCTGCTTTCGCGCAGTTCGGTTCGGACCTTGATGCCTCGACCCAGAAGCTTCTGAACCGTGGTGCTCGTTTGACCGAACTGCTGAAGCAGAAGCAGTTCAGCCCGCTTCCTTTCGAAGAGCAGACCGCGTCGATCTTCGCTGGTACCAACGGCTATCTGGACGGCATCCCCGTATCAGACGTCAACCGTTACGAAGATGCAATGCTCGCCGATCTTCGCGCCAACCATGCCGACGTTCTGAAGGGCATTCGCGATAGCCGCGACTTCAGCGACGACAGCAAGAAGGCGCTGGTTGCTGCACTCGATAAGTTCACGAAAAACTTCGCATAATCGGAAACCAGAATGGCGAGCCTTAAGGCCCTTAAAATCCGGATCAACTCGGTCAAATCGACCCAGAAGATCACCAAGGCGATGAAGATGGTCGCTGCGGCAAAACTGCGTCGGGCGACCGAGGCAGCCGAGGCGTCGCGTCCCTATGCCGAACGTCTTGAAACCGTGGTGTCCAGCATCGCGTCGAAGGTCACCGTCGGCCCGCAATCGCCAAAATTGCTGGCCGGAACCGGCAAGGACGGCGTCCATTTGCTCGTCGTTGCCACATCGGACAAGGGTCTGGCTGGCGCGTTTAACACCAACATCGTTCGTCTCGCCCGCAAAAAAGCTGAAGAGTTGAAAGCTGCGGGCAAGACCGTAAAATTCTACACCATCGGTAAAAAGGGCAAGGACCAGCTCAGCCGGACCTTCCGTAACGACATCATCCACAGCATCGAACCAGGCGATCTCGGCAAGCTAAGCTTTGCTGATGTGCAGACCTGGGCCGAAGATCTGACCGCCCGTTTCGAAGCTGGCGAGTTTGACGTTGCGCACCTGCTCTTTTCGAAATTTGTCACCGTCCTGACACAGGAACCAACCGCCATCCAGTTGATGCCCGTTGCGGTGGCGGCTGGCGAAGGTGCGGCGGTTTCGGTATCGGCCTCGGTCGAATATGAACCCGACGAGGAAGAAATCCTCGCTGACCTGTTGCCACGCAACGTTGCTGTGCAGTTGCTGCGCGCCAACCGCGAAAATGCGGCATCGGAACAGGGTTCAAAAATGACCGCCATGGACAATGCAACCCGCAACGCCGGCGACATGATCAACAAGCTGACGATCCAGTATAACCGGACCCGTCAGGCAGCGATTACCACCGAACTTATTGAAATCATCGCGGGCGCAGAAGCGCTCTAACGACATCCCAAGGCAAGGAAGAAGCAAATGGCAACCGCCCCGAAGAAAACCGCCGCTCCTAAGGCCGCTGCACCCAAGGCAGCCGCACCTAAGGCCGCTGCTGCAAAGGCTCCTGCGACCAAGGCTGCTGCACCGAAAGCTGCAAGCAAGGCCCCTGCCCCCAAGGCAGGCGCTGGCCAGACCAAGATCAACGTTGCTGGCGCAACCGGCCGCATCAGCCAGGTCATCGGCGCTGTTGTCGACGTGACCTTCACCGGCACACTGCCCGCCATTCTTTCGGCGCTTGAAACCGACAATAACGGCAACCGCCTCGTGCTCGAAGTTGCGCAGCATCTGGGCGAAAACACCGTCCGTACCATCGCTATGGACGCAACCGAAGGCTTGACCCGCGGTCAGCCTGTCCGTGACACCGGCGCGCAGATTTCTGTGCCCGTTGGTCCGATGACCCTTGGCCGCATCATGAACGTTATCGGTGAGCCAATCGACGAACGTGGCCCCGTTGGCGCTGCAAAGTCGAACCCGATCCATGCCGAAGCTCCTTTGTTCACCGACCAGTCGACCGAAGCCGAAATTCTGGTCACCGGCATTAAGGTCATCGACTTGCTCGCACCTTATGCAAAGGGCGGTAAGATCGGTCTGTTCGGCGGTGCCGGCGTTGGCAAGACCGTTCTTATTCAGGAACTGATCAACAACATCGCAAAGGGCCATGGCGGCGTTTCGGTGTTTGCGGGCGTGGGTGAACGTACCCGCGAAGGAAACGATCTGTATCACGAATTCCTCGACGCTGGCGTTATCGCCAAGGACGCCGATGGCAACCCGACCCCCGATGGTTCGAAGGTTGCTCTGGTGTTCGGCCAGATGAACGAGCCTCCCGGTGCGCGCGCCCGCGTTGCATTGTCGGGTCTGACAATGGCGGAATATTTCCGCGATGAAGAAGGCCAGGACGTTCTGTTCTTCGTCGACAACATCTTCCGCTTCACGCAGGCTGGGTCCGAAGTGTCCGCACTTCTTGGCCGTATTCCTTCGGCTGTGGGTTACCAGCCGACACTGGCGACCGACATGGGCCAGTTGCAGGAACGCATTACCTCGACCACCAAGGGTTCGATTACCTCGGTTCAGGCCATTTACGTTCCCGCAGATGACTTGACCGACCCAGCACCAGCTACGTCGTTCGCCCACTTGGACGCGACGACGACGCTGAACCGCGCAATTTCCGAACTCGGCATCTATCCCGCTGTTGACCCGCTCGACTCGGTCAGCCGCGTGTTGACCCCTGCCGTTGTCGGTCAGGAGCATTATGACACCGCCCGCCGCGTTCAGGAAACGCTGCAGAAGTACAAGTCGCTGCAGGACATCATTGCGATTTTGGGTATGGACGAACTGTCGGAAGACGACAAATTGACCGTGACCCGCGCTCGTAAGATCCAGCGCTTCCTGTCGCAGCCGTTCCACGTGGCTGAAGTGTTCACCGGCATCCCCGGCAAGTTCGTACAGGTTGAAGACACCGTGAAATCGTTCAAGGCAGTCGTCGACGGCGAATATGACCACCTTCCCGAAGCAGCCTTCTACATGGTTGGTGGCATTGAGGAAGCAGTTGCCAAGGCAGCCAAGCTGGCAGCCGAAGCAGCATAATTCCCTTCTCCCGGTGGGAGAAGGATACGAAGCCTTTGCTGCGCAGCAGCTTAGGCGAAGTTGGATGAGGGGCCCCGCCCTGTCGGCAGGGACCATCCCCTCACCCAGCTACGACTAGGCAGCAAGCTGCCAAGTCTTCACAACCCTCTCCCAAAGGAGAGGGGAAGGTTGGGAAATGCAGATGGCACTCAAATTTGAACTCGTAACACCTGAGAAGCTTTACCGCTCGGACGATGTCTATATGGTTGTCGTTCCCGGCACCGAAGGCGATTTCGGCGTTCTGGAGGGCCACAGCCCCATGATGAGCACATTGCGCAGCGATGCAGCGCTGGAAATCTATGCTTCGCAGGGCGCAACCCCTGAAAAGCTGACAATTGCTGGCGGTTTTGCTGAGGTGAATGAAAAGGGACTGACGGTCCTGGCTGAACGGGTGGTCGAGGCTGCCTAAGCGGCATGCTGGCCGGCCTTCTACTGGCACCGGCCCTTGCCGCAGAGGCACCAACCCGTTTCAAGGAACAGGCAACCGAAGTCAGCGGGCCGCAGATGGTCCGCGATGAAGGGCACAGCATTGAGGTTTTCGTGACCGTGGCTTGATCCTCAAAGCGACCCCTGACGAGGTTCGCGGAAGATTATTTCGACTTTGCCTGACGGTGTTGCTTCTGCCACGATGGGCCTAGGGGGGACTTCCAATGCTTTCAGGTCTAATTGCACTCACTCTCGCCGCCGCGTTCTTTGGCGCTGCGCTTTACATCAATGTAGCCGAGCATCCGGCTCGGATGCTGCTCGACGATCGCAATGCACTGGCGCAATGGTCGCCAAGCTATGCCCGCGCCTTTAATTTGCAGGGTGGGCTTGCTGTCTTAAGCGGGTTGGCAGGTTGTGCGTCTGCTTGGTTCACAGGCGATTGGAAGTGGGCCATCGGCGCCGCGCTTATGATCGCAAACTGGCCGTATACCATATTTGGCATTCTACCCCTCAATAACCAGTTGAACGCAATCGCTTTAGAAAATGCTGGGCCGGAATCGAGGGCAATGCTGGAACGCTGGAACCGACTGCACGGCCTTCGAACGATATTGTCGGGTCTGGCTGTTGCCGTCTATCTGTGGGTCGCGGCATCGGCGTAACCGACCCTCATTGCCATATCCACATAGGCGGCTGTGACAAAGGTGAACCGCGATCGGGTGCCTATTGCCCCATCATACGGAACTGGAAATCGACCGGCTTGCTTCCATCCAGCAACGAAATCCGTGCCTTTAACAGCTTGCCTTCCCGCCAGTAACGAATGCGTTGCGGATAATCATGTTCCGCATTTTCGAAGATGATTTCTTCGGGCGACTTTTTTGTTGCGACAAAGCGCACTGGTTTCTGATCGGCTGAAATTGCCCAGAAAGCCAATGTGCTATCGGCCTCCCGCACGATGCGCATATGCTCCCAAAATTGAAGGACCTCGCCCTTCCCTGAACGGCTGGCGCCAATCATGATGCCTGCGCGTGGCGGGGTCCAATATTCGTCGGCCCAGCTTTCACCGTCACTTCGTGCCCAGGCGCCGGTCATCCAACTTGGCAGTTCTGTCTCTTCAGCAGCCGCCCCGACAGGCATAAACATCAGCAACAGCATCGCGAAACCGAAAAGTTTTCGCATCTCACCTCTCCTTCAGGAGGGCTTTTGATGCCACAGAAATAACCCCGCGCCAATGATGATCGCCGACCCCAAAAGCGACGTTAAATCCGGCCAGTCACCAAACAGCAGGATTCCCAGCGCCATTGCGATCAGCAATTGCACATACGTCATCGGCGCTATTTCGGCGGCAGATGCACGCGTTGTTCCCATGAAAATCAGCCAATGGGCAAAACTGGCAGAGACCGCCACGATGCAGGCCCGAACAACGATCGTCCAGTCCGGCATACCGATATGAAGCGGGGCAAAGCCCGAAAAATGGCCTATGGCTGCAGCGCTGACCACGAAGGGTACGGCAATGGATGCCACAAGAAATTGCATCAACAAAGGGGAGCCTTTTCCGGCAACGGCGCGGTTCCCCATCATCATCAGCGACATACACACCGCCGCCGCAAGTGGCATGAGCGCAACCCAACCCAACGCCGCTACATTCGGCCGCAAGATGATAAGAACACCTGCGAAGGCTCCGAGCGATGCAATCCATGTTGCCTTGCTGGTCCGCTCTTTCAGGAAAACTGCGCTCAACAATGCGGTTATCATGGGCGTGGTAAAACCGATGGCAGTCGCTTCCGCCAAGGGCATGAGGAAAATAGAAGAAAAGAACAGGATCGTCGCCGCAGCCACTGCGGCGCCGCGCATTAGTTGGATGTATGGGTGCGGCAACGCAAAGCCACGCCGCCCTTCCTTTATAAAAAGGAACACACCAAGCCCGGTCGCACCGACCGAATATCGCAGCGCGGCAACGGCTGTGCCCGGCCATGCACCGGCGATCGATTTGATCACAGCGTCACCACAGGACAATAAGGCAAAGCCGCATAAAGCGAAGAGAAGGCCGGATCTGGCCGAATGAGTATGCACGGAAAATTCCCTAATCAGGTTGCCGCCTTAGTGCGCATGTGGGGCATTGAAAAGGGCAATGAAGGAGCGAAAGAAATCGTGGCTGACCGATAGCATTACCGATTTATTCACCATTTGCAGGTAGCAACCATTTACGTTGCAACTGGAATAAATCGGAGCGGTAAAGCTGTGAGTGCATTTGGCAAGAAACCAGGCCTAACACCGGGACGCCCATCTTTCGGCGTTGCGCGGCCCATGACGGGCGGCGGGTCGTCCCCCACGAATCAACAACCGCAGCCTACTCCGGCTCCCATACCCGAGCCCCAGCTTCCCGAAGGCGGAGAACAATTTCCGCCGCTGCATTCCGTGGATTTGCCGGGTAGCACCCCTACCCCCCAAACACCCATGCAGGACGCCATGTCGCGTCTATCGGAACGTGCGACATCGGTCGCGCCAGTCGATGAAGGCCCACAAGGCTTCGAAGCCTCGGTTCACAAGATCAAGGAGCAGGTGCTCCCACGCTTGCTGGAGCGCGTTGATCCCGAAGCCGCTGCCTCGCTGAACAAAGAAGAACTGACCGAAGAGTTCCGGCCTATCATTCTTGAAGTTCTGGCCGAGCTGAAGCTGACGCTGAACCGGCGCGAGCAATTTGCGCTTGAAAAAGTGTTGGTGGACGAACTGCTCGGCTTTGGTCCGCTCGAAGAGTTGCTCGGGGATCCGGATATTTCCGATATCATGGTCAACGGCCCGCTGCAGACCTATATCGAAAAAAAGGGCAAGCTGCAGATTGCGCCGATCCAGTTCCGTGATGAAGAGCATCTGTTCCAGATCGCCCAGCGCATCGTGAACCAGGTCGGCCGCCGCGTCGACCAGACCACACCGCTTGCCGACGCCCGTTTGAAAGACGGCAGCCGCGTGAACGTCATTGTACCGCCACTCTCGTTACGCGGCACCGCTATCTCGATTCGTAAGTTTTCCGAAAAGCCGATCACCATCGATATGCTCAAGGGCTTCGGTTCTATGTCGGAGCCGATGGCTACGGCGCTGAAAATCGCGGGCGCTTCGCGGATGAATATCGTTATCTCCGGCGGTACAGGTTCGGGTAAAACGACCATGCTGAACGCCCTGTCGAAAATGATCGACCCCGGCGAGCGCGTGCTGACGATTGAAGACGCCGCCGAATTGCGCTTGCAGCAGCCGCACTGGCTCCCGCTGGAAACCCGCCCGCCAAATCTCGAAGGCGAAGGCGCGATTACCATTGGTGACCTTGTGAAGAACGCCCTGCGTATGCGTCCTGACCGCATCATCCTCGGCGAAATTCGTGGCGCGGAGTGTTTCGACCTTCTCGCCGCGATGAACACCGGCCACGATGGATCCATGTGTACGCTTCACGCCAACAATCCACGCGAGTGCCTTGGCCGTATGGAAAACATGATTCTGATGGGCGACATCAAAATCCCGAAAGAAGCCATTTCGCGTCAGATCGCCGAATCGGTCGATATGATCGTCCAGGTTAAGCGTCTGCGCGACGGCTCACGCCGTACCACCCAGATCACCGAAGTGATCGGCATGGAAGGCGACGTCATCGTGACGCAGGATTTGTTCAAATTCGAATATCGCGATGAAGATGCGGACGGTAAGATCCACGGCGAATGGGTCGCTGGCGGTGTGCGTCCCTATACCCTTGAAAAAGCGCGCCAGTTCGGATTCGACCAGCCCTTCCTTGAGGCTTGCCTCGGCTAAAGCCCTTTAAGGGCCAAGGCGGCTGAAATCACGGACGCCAACACGGCGAAGAGCGTAATCGTGGTCCATGGCATAAAGCCGACCGCATTGATGTCTTGACGTCGCGTCCGCTTCCAGTCCGCAAAACTGCTAATCACCACGACCAACGCGGAAAAGATAGACGCCCACGTCCAGAATTGAAGACCCTCAAATGTGGACGCAAACCATGCCATGCGCGGCATGTGGTGTGCAGGAAGAGGATGGTCAAGGCTAGGATTGCATATCCACCTGCATATCGATGACGCGCCTATTCGCGTGAACCGGGATTTGCGCACGCACCTCCGTAATGCGATGCTTGTCTAGCGTAGCAAAGCCTACTCCCTCGGCTTCGCCCATATCCAATAGGGTTTCGCCCCATGGATCGAACACCAGCGAATGGCCATAGGTTTTCCTTCCGTCCTCATGTGTTCCGGCTTGCGCCGCTGCAACTACAAACGTCTGTGTTTCAATCGCTCGTGCCCGCAGCATTGTGTGCCAATGTGCCAGACCAGTAGGAACAGTAAAGGCTGCCGGCACCGCAAGGATGTCGACGGATGCTTTGGAATAGGCGCTATATAAATCCGGGAAACGAAGGTCGTAACAAATGGTGAGGCCAAGCAACCCTAGGGGTGTCTGGACCGCCACTGGCCCTGAACCTGCAGCGTAGGCAGCCGATTCACGCCAGCTTTCTCCGGTAGACAGATCCACATCGAACAAATGCATTTTGTCGTAACGCGCCCGGATATGACCGTCCGGGTCGATCACGACAGACCTGTTCGCATATCTTGATCGATCATCAGTCAATACCGGCAGAGAACCTGCATGCACCCAAATCCCGGATGCACGAGCCGCAGAACACACACGCTGCAAGGCGGAACTCTCTGATTCGGAAACAATGTGCGATGCGGCACGCTTTCGATCCCGATCCAAAAGTATCGCCATTTCCGGCGCGAAATACATGACCGCATTGCACGCAGCTGCATGGTAAATGCCCTGCTCCATTTTTCCGGCATTGCCGAGCGGGTCGATACCACTGCACATCTGATGAACAGCGATTTTCATGGGTTTTCCTTTGCTCGACAACTTAAACACAAGAACAAGGTGGTTAATATCATCTCTGATGTACTAGTCGCCTATATTGTATGAAATATGCAACAGTCCGATAAATTGAGACATTTTTACGGCGCGCACCAATTCAATGCTTGAATTTGGGGGTACTTTGTGCAAATGACACTGCCGAGTGCACTGCACTTCGCAAAAAAAGGAGCACAATAATGCGTTTCGGTAAGATTTCCCTCGCTGCTGTTGCGGCCGCTGCACTTGCAAGCGCCCCTGTAATGGCTGAATCACTTTCGCCTTCCGTTAAGGCGGTTGCAGCTTCCAAGGTAAAGCGCGCTGGCGCCGCAACCAAGGAAGAAAGCAAGCTCGGCGGTGGCAGTGGCGTTATCGTCGCTGTTCTGGCTGCTGTTGCAGTTGTAGGCGGCATCGTAATTGCTGCTGGCAACGACGACGACGCACCAACCAGCCCCTGAGTTCTTCAGGTTTTGGATTTAGAAAAGGCGGCCTTCGGGTCGCCTTTTTTTTACCTGCCGTTTAAACAATTTAGCTAATGCCAAGGCATTGAAAACGCGCGCGTAGCCAGAAGGAATGATTGATGAGCGAAAAGCTGAATGTACTGGTGACCGGTGGCGCAGGATATATTGGCAGCCATGCCGTTCTGGCATTATTGGATGCGGGACATCGTCCGGTCGTAATCGACAATCTTGTCACCGGTTTCCGCTGGGCAGTAGCTGAGGGCACCCCCTTTTACGAAGGCGACATATCCGATCAGGATTTGGTCGCGGAAATCTTTGAAAAAGAAGGCATCCAGGCGGTTATGCATTTCGCGGGTTCGATCGTCGTTCCGGAATCAGTCGAAAATCCGCTCAAATACTATCACAACAACACCGCCAAAACCCGGTCGTTGATCGAATCGGTTATCAACGCCGGAATTCGGCACATGATCTTTTCGTCGACGGCCGCGACGTATGGTATTCCGAAGGAAAGCCCGGTGCGGGAGGATATGCCGACCCTGCCTATCAATCCCTATGGCACATCCAAGCTAATGACCGAATTCATGCTGCGCGATGTCGCAGCCGTCCATGATTTCAACTATTGCGCGTTGCGTTACTTCAATGTTGCAGGCGCCGACCCCAAAGGACGCAGCGGCCAATCTACCGTTGGCGCGACCCATCTGATCAAGATCGCGGTCGAAGCCGCGCTTGGCAAACGCGCCAGCGTCGGCGTCTATGGTACCGACTATGATACGGAAGACGGTACGGGCGTGCGCGATTACATCCACGTCGCCGACCTTGCCGCAGCGCATGTCATCGCGCTGGAGGCGCTGCTTGCTGACCCCAAGACAAGCCACACGCTGAATTGCGGCTATGGCCACGGTTATTCGGTGCTGCAGGTTCTCGATGCCGTTGACCGGGTGACCAACATCAAATTGGTGCGCAATCTGGAGGGCCGCCGCGCGGGCGACCCCGATTCACTCATCTCCGACAACCGCGGCATCATCAGCCGCTTTGGCTGGCAGCCCAAATATGACGATCTGGATACAATCGTGCAGCACGCACTGGCTTGGGAACGTCAGTTGGATGAGCGCCGGGGCTAATCCAATCTCTGCTTGAACACTGCCTTGGGCGACACCATATCCGGCCCATGGATAATCACGCACATAACAACCCCACGACATGGTATGGTACGACGATTTTGTCGGTCCGTAAAAATGGCAAGGTCGTCATCGCCGGCGACGGTCAGGTGTCGATGGGTCAAACCGTCATGAAACCCAATGCGCGCAAAGTGCGCCAATTGCACGATGGCTCGGTCATCGGTGGATTTGCCGGCGCTACGGCGGATGCCTTCACCTTGTTCGAACGACTGGAGCGTAAGCTTGAGCAGCATCGCGGCCAGTTGATGCGCGCAGCGGTCGATCTCGCCAAAGATTGGCGCACCGACAAATATCTCCGCAATTTGGAGGCGATGATGATCGTCGCCGACAAAGAGGTCACGCTGATCCTGACCGGTAATGGCGATGTTCTTGAACCCAATGATGGTATTGCCGCAATTGGATCCGGTGGGAATTTCGCGCTTTCCGCCGCCCGCGCGTTGGTGGATTATGAGGCGGATGCCGAGACTTTGGCCCGCCATGCCATGAAAATCGCAGCCGAAATTTGCGTCTACACCAATGACCAACTGACCGTCGAAGTCATGGACTCGATCGCTTAAACATTTCCTTTGGAACCATCACAAATGAGCCAGAATTTAACACCTAAAGCCATTGTGGCTGCTCTTGACGAGCATATCATCGGTCAGGCCGACGCCAAAAAAGCCGTCGCTGTCGCGCTGCGTAACCGTTGGCGGCGCCAACGGCTGGGCGCCGATTTGCGCGACGAAGTCACGCCGAAAAACATTCTTATGATCGGCCCCACGGGCTGCGGTAAAACCGAAATCAGCCGCCGCTTGGCGAAGCTCGCCGACGCCCCCTTCATCAAGGTCGAGGCGACAAAATTTACCGAGGTCGGCTATGTCGGTCGCGACGTGGAACAAATTGCGCGCGATCTGGCGGAAGAGGCCGTGCGCCTTGAAAAAGACCGGCGCCGCGGGAATGTGCGCGAAGCTGCTGAAGCCGCGGCTATGGAACGCATCCTGAAGCCCCTTGCGGGCGAAACGGCCAGCGAGGCCACGCGTGAAGCCTTCCGCCAGCGGATTCGCGAACGTCATATGGATGATGTCGAGATTGAAATCGAAGTGTCCGATGCCCCCTCAATGCCTATGGATATCCCAGGAATGGGCGGCAATGTTGGCATGATCAATCTGAGCGAGATGATGGGTAAGGCTTTTGGCCAGAACAATCTGAAGCGTCGCAAAATGAAGGTCCCCGACGCATGGACCAAACTTGTCGAAGAAGAATCTGAAAAGCGCCTCGATCAGGATGATGTGAACCGGGTCGCGCTGGCGGATGCGGAGGCAAATGGCATCGTCTTTCTCGATGAAATCGACAAAATTGCTGTATCCGATGTTCGTGGCGGTTCGGTGAGCCGTGAAGGCGTGCAGCGCGATTTACTGCCACTGATTGAAGGCACCACCGTCGCTACCAAATATGGGCCAATGAAGACCGACCACGTACTCTTCATTGCGTCGGGCGCATTTCACGTCTCGAAACCGAGCGATATGCTTCCGGAATTGCAGGGACGCCTGCCCATCCGGGTCGAATTGCGGGCGCTGGAGCATGCCGATTTTGTACGGATCCTTTCCGAAACCCGGGCAAATCTTCCGCAGCAATACAAAGCCCTGATGGCAACGGAAGAAGTTTCCCTGCTTTTCACCGACGATGCCATCGACGCGATTGCGCGGATTGCTGTCGACGTGAACGCGACCGTCGAAAATATCGGCGCGCGTCGGCTGCAGACAGTAATGGAAAAGCTTCTCGAAGAAATCAGCTTTGAGGCGGAGGATCGCAAGGGCGAAACACTGACCATCGACGCCGATTATGTTGCCAAGCAGCTTTCGGGTATCGCGAAAGACACTGATCTTTCGAAATATGTTCTTTAAATGTTCTTTCGGATTTGCTAGCTTTCTGGCAATCTGAAGGAGAAAGAGCATGGTCTATGAAGGAGGATGCCATTGCGGCGCTTCACGGTATAAGGCTAGTGGCTCGCCGCAGCATGTTTCCGTCTGCCATTGCGATGATTGCAGAAAATGCGCAGGTGCACCTTTTGTCAGTTGGGCGGCTTTCTCGTCCACTGATTTTGAATTCAGGGGCGACATAAAGACTTATATGTCTTCAACCCACGCCGTCCGCCATTTTTGCGCGCGGTGCGGGACTGGTCTTTACTATGTGAACGAAGATGCGTTGCCGGGGTTGGTCGACATCCAGACCTGCACATTGGACAATCCCGAAGCTCTGACGCCGCACTTACACGTGCAGGCGGCAGAACAACTGAAATGGACTTTAGAACTGGAAAACCTGCCGAAGTTCGATCGATTCCCGGAATAGTCCGCTTATCGCGATACCGCCTGAGCGGTGCCGCCGCTTTGCGGGCCGACTACTAACTTCCATGATTTTTCTTTTACGAAATAACGTTTGGCTAGAATTTGCAATTGGTCGGGGGTGACTTCGGTGTAGTCGCTGTAAAGTCGACCGAGCGCGACAAATCGGGTCGGATCATAAGTGGCACCTTTGAGCTGGTTTAGCCAAAAGGTGTTCCCTGAAGCTGCACGTTCGACGGCCTGCTTCATAGGTTCCACCGCACGTTGCAATTCGTCGGCACTGACCGGATTGGTCGATAGATCGGCAGCAACCTCATTGGCGAAATCGAAAAAGCGTTCGACATCTGCCGGCTTCACTTGTGTGTAAGCCATTAAATAGCCACCACTAGTGAAGTCCTTTGGCCAGCTTGCCGCCATGTCGGGGCTGTAACTAGCTGCCTGCTCCGCCCGGAATTTCTCAAATAGGCGATCCCGGAAAACGGCCGCCAAAATCTCGAGTTGCCGCCCTTCGGTAATGCCCGCAATGCCGCCGCCAGTTGGCCAGGCCATGACAGCCGCGGCCTGATCCGACGATCCCTTGTGAGTCAGACGAACGGGCGCTTCGATTGGCGCGGGGAAATTCACGGTTTTTGCGGCAGGGGCCACCGCAACCGGTGCGCGTGGGCGCAATGCGCCGAAGCTTTTTTCCAGCGCGGCTACCGCGGTTGCTTTATCAAAGTCCCCGAACAACATCACTTCAATCGGGCCCTGCGACATCAGTGGTGCCCAATAGGCCTGAAAGGATGCCGGGTCTATTTTGGCAATCTCAGCAGGCGCTGCAGCCTTCCATCTCGGATCTTTGCTGCGTAGCAGATATTCCAAGTCCCGTTGCAAAACCGAAGTTGCCGACATTTCAAAGCTGTCATAACCGGACGTTGCAAGCGCCTTTGCCCGCTCAACAGGAGCGGTATCCCAACCCGGATGCTCCAGCTTTGTTGCGATCAGGGTCAGTTGATCGGCCAGATCATCGGGCCGCGTGTTTGCCGCAAATTCGAAAGCATCGTCATCAATAGCAAAGTTTAGCTCAATGCGACGACCGTTGACCATCTGGTCGATGTCCGTCCGCTTTAACCTTCCAATGCCGTTTTCTGGCAAAACATAAGGTCCAGCCCACAGAAGTCGGCCGTTCGTCGGAGTTACGGACTGATACCCTTTACCGAAACGGACTAGGACGCGGATTTGTCCGCTTTCGGCCTTGTTGGGGTAAAGCAAACCGCGAACACCGTTCGACAGTTCAAGCTTTGTCATTTCTAATCGGGAAATAGTTTCTTCGCTGACGAGCTTTCCCGGCGCCCCAAGTTTTGGCAACGCATCAAAACCCAGCGCATTATTCGCCAACCGCGCACCTGTGTTCGCAGCAACTGGCCCCTGCAGCGCGGCAAGCGCCCGGTTATCGGCATTGGCAACCGCTGCTGGAGATGAAAGCATCAGACGCGTCGCGTCCGCCTTGAACAGAGCCTGCGTGGAAGCGAGCAGCCACTCAGGCGTGAACTTGTCTTTCATGCCTTCAAAAACTTCGACTACGGTCTTGGGCGCTGCCACGGTTTCGCGAATATCGACGGCATTGACAATGTCATCGGCCTGCTTTGCAGCCGCTTCGAACGGGTAACTGTCGAGCATGGTGCGTAGCGCATTGCCAAACAGAACCAACTCGCGATCAATGTCCGCTTTCGACGGTGGCGTTGCGACGGCGTCCGCGATGACGGCGCGCACATCCTTTGTCGCGGCTTCCCAGCGATCGCCTACGGGTGTCACCGATACAAGCGTGGCATCGGCGGTGCGCGAAATATCTTCCTGCGCCACCTCGGCGAACAGGAAATTGCCGCCGCCGCGAGCTTGCACTTCCAGACGGCGATTGATGATCTGCAAAGCTAACGCGTCGACCAATAATTGCTGGTTATAGGCGATCGTATCGTCGACTTTACGCCAGGGACGCAGATAGGCGATGCTTACAGTCGTCGGAAGTGTCGCCTCTACTAGGACACGTGTGGGGGTTCCTGTTGGAGTCGGGTCCCCAAATTCAGGTTCGGGCGCGCGTGGTCCTGTGCCTTTCCAATCATAGAAATATTTCTGGACGAGATTAGCGAGCTGAGTTGGCTCCATGTCCCCCGCCATTACAATCACGGCGTTTTCCGGGCGATACCAACGGTCGTGGAAGGCATTCAGCGCCTGCGCACTTGCCGCGTGCAGAGTTTCGGGAGTTCCGATCGTAGACCTGTTGGCAAGCCGCTGCCCCTGAAAAGCATGCTGGCGCAGAGCATCGCTGTATATAAGCTGCGCGCCACTATTTTCGCGCAGTTCAGCGAGCACGATTGACCGTTCGGCATTGAGAGCCGTGTCCGAGATCCGGGGGTTGCGGATCATGCCGGAAATGATTTTGACCGACTCGTCCAGTTTTTCAGGCGTCGCATTCGGCAGATCGAGTTTATACACGGTCTGTGTAGGGGTAGTCTGCGCGTTGCTGTCGCTGCCAAATGTCACGCCAAAACGTTGCCAGATCCGCTTTGCCTCGCCGTCTGGAACAAAGGTCGAGCCCCGGAAGGACAAATGCTCGATGAGATGCGCAAAACCCTGTTCTTCGTTATTTTCATGCAGGGCACCCGCATCGATCCGAACACGGATCGACACTTGCCCTGCGGGAACATCATTCTTTTTGACCGCATAGCGCAGGCCGTTGGGCAAAACGCCGAAGGTCCAGCTCTCGTCAACTGGGACGTCGCTACCTTCGTATAGCCAGGGTTGCTTGGCAGGTTTTGCGGCCGATGCTGCAACGGGTGCGGCAGTTTGAGCATAAGCGGTGGAGGATAGCAGCAAGGCTGCGAGGGCGAGAGCTTGGGAGAATTTACGCATTACGGCCTCACTATCCTAGGTGACGGTTGACGACAGATGAACGAGCCGACGAAACGCCTTTTATATTCCACCATCAACGCTGTCATAACCCAAACCGCGAAGGCCGAGTATCAGCGCTTCGACGCACTCGTTCAATTTATGTGCGTCGGTGGTGCGGACCACGAAATTGGCTCCGACCTTTCCTTCACGGAAGAATGGATAGCTGCCGATCTGGCATCCTTCATGATGCTTTTCTGTGTCGCCGAGCAGCTTGGCAACTTCGCTTTCGGCGACCCAGCATCCCACTTGATGGGAAAGCAGCGGTGCGCCGCCCTCCAGCGTTCCTGTCAGAGCATCAAGCATACCGGCCGTAATGTGCGGCACGCCCGCCATGATGAAGATATTTCCGTGGCGTATGCCAGGTGCGCCCGACATTTTGTTGGGAATGAGGTCAGCACCGTCAGGAACCCGCGCCATCCGTAACCTTCCTGGATTGATGCCGCCGCGCGTCTCATAATATTTATGTAGAACGGCGCTCGCCTCGGGATGGATGACCACGTCCACGCCCAGTGCCGCAGCAATCGCATCAACGGTGATGTCATCATGCGTCGGTCCAATACCGCCAGTCGTGAACAGATAATCGTTGCGCGCCCGTAACAAGTTCACCGCCTCGATGATCGCATCCATGTCGTCTGCCACCACGCGCACCTCTTTCAGGCGGATACCCTGAATATTCAACCAAAGTGCAATTTGGCTGACATTTTTGTCCTGTGTCCGGCCGGAAAGGATTTCGTCGCCGATGATTATAAGTGCGGCGGTATAGATGCGGGATTCTGTCATGCGACTGCGATAGCATAAATACCCCTCTCGCAAAGTGAGGAATAACGCTCTATATCGTCGGCATGGATCATTATGTAGAAGTCACGCCCGCCGAGGCCGGTCTGACCCGCGACGGGGTCATCAAATTGCATGGAGCCGAGGGCTTTGAAGGCATGCGCAAGGCCGGTCGCCTTGCCGCCGAAATCCTCGACGCCCTTGTGCCGCATGTTGTGCCCGGCGTGACGACCGAAGAACTGGACGACATTGTCCGGCAGATGACGTTACGCGGCGGCGGTGTGCCCGCAACGCTCGGCTATCGCGGCTATACGCATAGCTGCTGCACCAGCATCAACCATGTTATTTGCCACGGCATTCCGTCGGATAAGCGCCTGAAGGACGGCGATATCGTCAATATCGATGTCACGCCGATGCTTGACGGTTGGCACGGCGACACCAGCCGCATGTTCCTCGTCGGCGATGTCCCGGTGAAAGCCAAGCGCCTCGTCGACGTGACCTATGAATGTTTGATGCTGGGCATTGAGCAGGCGAAGCCCGGCAACCATGTCGGGGACATTGGCTACGCCATCCAGACTCACGCCGAAAAGCACCGCTACGGTGTCGTCCGCGACTTTTGCGGCCATGGTCTTGGCCAATTGTTTCACGACGCACCCGAGATTGTCCATGTCGGACGTCCCGGTACCGGCCCCGAACTGCGCCCCGGCATGATTTTCACGATCGAGCCGATGATCAACATCGGCAAAGCTGCGGGCAAAGTGCTGGAAGACGGCTGGACGGCGGTTACCCGCGACCGGAGCCTGTCGGCGCAATTCGAACATAGCATCGGCATCACGGAAACAGGTTGCGAGATTTTTACCGCAAGCCCCAAAGGTTTTGACAAGCCGCCTTACTGAGGCACGCGTGATCCCGACGGCAACCGTCCCTCGGGATCATATACATTCACCTTATATGGGTGGGTGTCGCTCCAGTTCCAGAGAACCAGATTTGTTGCGCCTGGATGAATTGCCGGGACATAGCTGGGTACCAAAGCGCCGTTGAACCCCTTGGACACAAGGTGCTGCGCCAGTTTTTGGGACGGTGCGATTTTGCCACTTCGCTGAAAGACCAGCCATGGACAGGCCATATCCTTTTCAGCAATCCCGAGTGCTTGCCGCGTGTCCGCATCGGTCAGATCTGCGACATCTGCGCAATCAATGTCATATTCGCACAAGGTCAGCGGCAGCATCCGGTGGGCGAATCCCTGTGTGCATTCGGCTAGCGCGGTGATGGGTTCGAGCGACAGGTAGAGTGCGGCCTGCCCCCTAATATTGAACCGCCCTCCGGAAATTACGGCTCCTTGCCCCGAAATGGGGTCGAAAGACCATCGTGGATCATGCGCGCGATAAGCGCGGCCGGTAAAATTCAAGCAAAACCACCCAATGCCATATGGTCGAGATAGTCGCGTACCGCGCCGGCATCGCCTGATTTCACGAGCGATTCAGCTGTACGGCCATCCAACGCCGGGATCGGTTGCGACCGGTACCACGCCATGGCTTGCGCTTCGCTGCCTGCCCAATCTTTGATGCGTGCGATGATTTCCAGCATTTCGGTCATCCTGCCTTGCGCCTTGGGCGCTTTCATACGGTCTGATTTGGTAACAGTCGCTAGCGGAAGCCCGACCGTTTCAGCCAATTGTGCCTTAGACATACGGAACAGGTCGGCCAATTGCCCGATATCGACATCCCCGGCCTTGGTGAAATAGGCTCCCAGATACCCATTGCCATCAAAGGGCAGGAAATTTGGCAGTCCACGGAAGGCCGCAGGCATTTCGCGTAGTTTATTCGGGGACGATGCAACCATGTTGTGTCCAATAATTTGACCTTATTAGGGTCATATAAATGGACATTGGACCCAAGTCAACCTCAGGGAACGGCTTTCGCAGCGCGCGCCATCAAAGCCGCAGGCCAGCCGTTTCGTCCAGTCCAGCCATGATATTCAAATTCTGCACTGCAGCCCCGCTGGCACCTTTACCCAGATTGTCGAGCATCGCCATAAGCCGGACTTGCGTGTTATCGGGTGACCCCAACACATAAAGATCAAGCCGATCCGAAGGCTCCTGCGTGTTCAGGATCAGCAACTCCGACGGCGCCAGTTGCTCATGGACCGTAACAACGGGCGACCCTGCATAATGGTTGGCAAGGCAGGCGCGCATTTCTTCGGGACTATCGCTGCCCGGCATGACCGAAATCGGCAAAGGCACCTCGACCATCATCCCGCGAAAGGCGCGAACGACCGCCGGTGAAAATATCGGCGCGAGACCAAGGCCGGCATGAGTCTGCATCTCGGGAACATGCTTATGGCTCAAATCCAAGCCATAGGTACGAAACCCGATGTCCGCGCCGTCGCTGCTTTCAAAGCGCTCGATCAACGCTTTCCCGCCGCCCGAATAGCCGGACACAGCGTTCACGGTATACGGCCAGTCTTCCGGTATCAGACCCGCGGCAACCAACGGCGCCACCAGCCCTAGAAAGCCGGTTGGATAGCAACCGGGGTTGCTGACCAGCCGTGCCGAAGCGATACGTTCATGCTGGCCCTTGCGGTATTCCGGAAAGCCATAGGTCCAGTTTTGGTCCACCCGGTGCGCGGTCGACGCATCAATGATCCGCGTTTTGGCAGAGTTCGTCATCGCTACCGCTTCCTTCGCGGCATCATCCGGCAAACAAAGGATGACGAAATCCGCATCGTTCAAGGCCTGACGACGGGCTTCAAAATCCTTGCGCTTGTCTTCGTCGAGCGTGATCAACGAAAATTCGCTACGCCCCGCCAGCCGATCGGCAATTTCCAGACCGGTGGTTCCGGCGGCGCCATCAATGAAAACACTATGGGTCATAACTTCAAGCCTTCAAAAAGGTGATCCCCACCTCCCGGCTGATCACATCGCTACTCTTTTGCGTGCAATTATGGGTTGGTCATGTTCCGCAAATCGCGCCGTTGCGGAAGCCAGAGACTCGACGCTGACAGCCATCGCGGTTCCATTAGCATGTATAATGTTTTCCGCATCGGCCATAATGCCCACATGTCCCGGGAAAAACACAAGATCGCCACGAGCCAAGGGGACATCCTCAGGCAGGTCTTCACCGAATTCGGCCTGCTGCATATCTGCATCGCGCGGCGCAAGGACGCCCTTAAGGCCAAAGACAAGCTGCACCAGACCCGAACAGTCGATAGCATCACCACTGCGTCCACCCCAGCTATAGGGCGTCCCGATTAGCCTTTCCGCCAGATCTGCTGGCGACGCTTCCACTTCGCCTATTTCCGACAGATGGGCTGCGGGTACGAAGCCATTTTCACAGGCCAGATAGGTGCCGCACTCGCTTGCTTCGCCGCAGGCCAATTGGGCACCCATGGGATAACGTGCCACAACAGGGGCCTTGGTCGAGGGCGATGCTACAACCAAGGTCGCGGGCGCGCTGACGATATGCGTCGCGTCAAAATCTGCACCAAGTTCCGCAAAGCGCAAATAGCCGAGATAATTGTCGTGCAGGCAATAGCCCCATGCCCAGTCGCCAGCGACGTCCAGTACGGCAAATCCCTCGCCGTGCATCAACGCGCTTACCGGCATCGCGGTAGCATGCGGTTCAGCGTGAATTTCGGTTACGGGCGCAATTCCGGTGCGCAGCATAGGCACCGCATAATGCGGGGCGAACAGCTTGCCTGCCAAGCTGATATCCGCAAGATCGCCTCGGATCGGCGTCGTCCGCTTGTCGCCAACCAGACTGTGCCCCGTCAGCTTATAAATTCGCCGATCACCTGTCGTATTGCTTACCAATGATCATTCCCCGACTGCGTCACACCAGCCTGAACTGGGTCTATTGCGTTTCCCGGTACATGTCGGTCAACGAAACGGGCGCTGGCATGTGCCAACGCGACAATGTTATTGCAGCACTGCTCTTAGCGGACGGGATAAGTGTCCGTCAAATAACGAAACACCGCCCGCAACCCTAAGGCCTCGCCACCTTTCGGCCGCCCCGGCTTGCTTGTTGGCCGCCAGGCGAAGGTATCCAGATGCACCCAGGGTGTATCATCGGGAATGAACTTCTGCATGAACAATGCGGCTGTCACCGCCCCTGCAAAGCTGCCGCCGCTATTGGCGGTATCGGCAATGTCGCTGTCGAGCATTTCCGAATAGGGCGCCCATAATGGCATACGCCATAGTGGATCATGGACGGCCTTGGATGCCGAAAGCAGATTGTCTGCAACATCGTCCTGATTGCTGAACATGGCGGGCAAATCAGGCCCCAATGCTGTCCGTGCGGCTCCGGTCAGTGTCGCGAAATCGACGATGAACTCCGGTTTGTCCTCGATCGCCTTGGTCAAGGCATCGGCAAGCACCAGCCGGCCTTCGGCATCCGTGTTGTCAATCTCGACGGTAATCCCCTTACGGCTTTTGATAACATCACCGGGGCGAAAAGCATTACCCGAAATGCTGTTTTCCGCAGCAGCGATCAGCATGTGCAACCGGACCGGAAGATGCGCTGCCATAACCATTTCGGCAAGCGCCAAGGCATGTGCAGCGCCCCCCATGTCCTTTTTCATGATCCGCATGCCGCTGGCAGGTTTGATGTCCAACCCACCACTGTCGAATGTGATTCCCTTGCCGACAATCGCGATACGGGGATGCCGGTCATCTCCCCAGCTAAGCTCGATCAGACGCGGTGCATGTTCCCGCATCGCCGCTTTGCCGACGGCATGAATAAGCGGATAGCCGGACTCCAGCGCATCCCCGGATGTCACGGTAATATCGGCCTTATATGCTTTGCCGACCCTTCTGGCCTCGGCTTCGAGCGCGCTGGGCCCCATATCTGCCGCCGGCCGGTTGATAAGGTCGCGAACCAGTGCGGTGGCCGCTGCTTGCAAGGCCGCGCCCGCAATGCGCCCCGGCTCTTTCACCAGCAACACCCGCACGCCAGTGATTTTAGGATCGCTCAAATATTCCTGATACCGGTAGTGGCCGAGCATCCAGCCCACCATGGCGTCGCCCGCGTCTACATCGGTTAAACGATACGTCCCCTCGGGCAGGCTGTCCGCGAGCTTGGCCAACGACCACAACGCCATTTTCCGGGTGTCCGCTACGCCTGCCACTACAGACCATTCCCCGGGTTTCTCGCCGGGCAAAATGGCGATATCGCCTGTGCTGCCATCGAATTTCTGCGCTTTGGTTGCGGTGCGAACAGCATCGGGTTGCGCGGCAATCCAAGTCTCGAAGCCGGTCTTTTCGATTAATTGGATGGGGATGGCAGGTTGGCCGTTGTCAGGCTGGATCAAATCGTCATAACGCATGACATCCCCGTTAGCGGCAAAGGGGTATGAAGGGGAGAATTTTCAGAAATGGCTCGCATTTTTCTTGCCGTCGCGCTGGTAGCGTCTTTTTTCGGGCTAACGTCCTGCATGTCCGATGACATCGACAAGGTAAATCTTCCCACCGACGTGGCAGCGATTTCCGATCCCCTGATTGCAGCCGTCAAACGTGGCGACCAGAAAATGGCCGAAAAGCATATCGCGCCCGCCTTCGTCGACGACAGCCGTGTGCAATTTGCCGAGATGTCGGCACTTTTGAAAAAGGCGCCGCCTCTGGTGCCTGCCCTTTATGTCCCCAAACAGGAAACCTTTGGCCCGAACAAGGATGAGATTAGCGTGACCTATATCGCGCAGGATGGCAAAAAATGGGTTAGCGCCGAAATCCGTATGTACCGGCCCGAGCGCGGGGCATTCGAAATTGAATATTGGGATGTAAAGGAAGCTAAGGAACCACCGCCCCTGCTGGCCCACGCAAAGCAAATGCGTACTTTTACCAACTGGCTGATGGTCGCCATTACCATAAGCGCATTGCTCGGCCTTGCGCTGCTGATCTGGATCGTGAAGCGGCGCACGCATTTGATTGCACCGGATGCGGTGCAGGAAACACGCCGTGTCGCTTCAACTGTCCGCGACGCGGACTAACCGTCATTCGGCAGCGAGTAGTGTTTCCGGCTCCTCTTTGCGGGCGGCAGCGGCAGGGTTTGAAAACACCATGACACCATCGTCGACAGGGTCTTCGGAAAGTATCTTTTTCTCTGCCTTATAATCCTGCAGCACTCGCCACGGATGGCGATCCCCATTTTTCGGCAATTTGTCGAACGAGCGGGCAAAATAGCCTGAGCTGAAATCGGATACGAATGGCAACCGCGGCATATTCGCATCGTCCAGATGCGGAGTCGCGACCGTCATATTCTTGTCGTCCATTTTCCACAAAAGACGGCAGACATAGTCCGCGACGATATCGGTCTTCAGCGTCCAGGACGCATTGATATAGCCGAATACACTGGCGAGATTGGGAATGTCGTTGAACATCACGCCCTTGTAGTTGAAATGCTCGCCAAAATTGACTGGCGCACCGTCAATGCTGATCGCCGTTTTACCCATGGTCACAAGATTAAGACCCGTAGCCGTCACGATGATGTCGGCGTCGAGATGCTCGCCCGACTTCAACTGGATACCGGTCTTGGTGAACTTGTCGATATGGTCGGTCACAACCTTCGCCTTGCCGGATGAAATGGCTTTAAACATGTCACTGTCCGGCACGAGGCAAAGACGCTGTTCCCAAGGACCATATTTTGGAACGAAGTGCTTATCGACATCAATGGTTTCCGGCAGTTCCTGCCGGGCCATGTCCACAAGTTTTTCGCCCAGTTTCGCCGGACTACGGCGGGCATACCAATAGGTGAACCGCTGATGGTTGATATTCTTCCACCGGGTGATGGCATAGGCCAGCTTTTCCGGCAGGAATTTCCTTAAGTTATTGGCAAAGGGGTCCCGCGCCGGGCGCGACACCATATAGGTGGGAGAACGCTGCAACATCGTTACGTCGGCACCCTCTTCCGCCATGACCGGAACGATGGTGACCGCCGTTGCACCAGAGCCGATTACGACGACCTTCTTCCCCGCATATTCAAGACCCTCGGGCCAATGTTGCGGATGGATGATCTGGCCTTTGAAGTTTTTCTCGCCGGGAAATTCGGGACGGTATCCCTCGTCATAATCATAATAGCCGGCGCACATGAACAAGAAGCGCGCCGCAAAATGACGCTCGGCACTGCCATCGACGGCTTTGGCAGTTACATGCCAGCGTCCATCGGCGCTCGACCAATTGGCGGAAAGGACCCGATGGCCAAAATGGATTTGGGGCGTGATCCCGAATTCAGCTGCGGTTTCATGGATATATTCGTGGATGGACGGACCGTCGGCAATCGTCTTTTCATGTAGCCATGGTTTGAACCGATAACCAAGCGTGTGCATGTCAGAGTCGGAACGAATGCCGGGATAGCGGAACAAGTCCCATGTCCCACCCATATCCTGGCGCTGCTCCACAATCGCATAGCTCTTGTTCGGGCACTGCATCGTCAAATGCGCCGCGGCGCCGATACCTGATAAACCTGCGCCTACGATCAATACATCTACGGTTGTTTCCACTTGCGCCATCCTCATCTCTCCGCTCTTGTAGAAAATCTTACTTACATGGTTGCAAATTGCAAAGGACATTAATGCGCTCCGCCGAAATATTACGGCGGCGCTACAAGGCAGGATCGGCACATGAGCGACGACGAAGATTATGTTTATGACGAAGCATCGGGCGAATGGATAAGCGCGGCTGACGCCCGTGAGCGCGCCGCCACCAGCGGTGCAGTGGAAGTGCGTGATGCCGTCGGGAATATATTGGCGGATGGTGATCAGGTTACACTGATAAAGGATCTGACGGTCAAAGGCGCCGGACAAACGCTGAAGCGCGGGACACTAATCAAGTCGATACGGCTGACAGGCGACCCGCAGGAAATTGATTGCAAGTTCGAGGGCATTAAGGGCTTGGTTCTGCGTGCCGAGTTTGTCCGCAAAAGATGAGCCGCACGGCAAAAATCCGGACGGCGCTTCGTATCATCGTGGCACTCTTTTACTTTGCCGCTGGCGTCGCGCACCTACGGTCTCCGACCGGGTTTTTGGCCATTACGCCCGCTTGGGTGCCCTTCCCCGCAATGGTTGTATTCCTGACCGGCGTGGCAGAGATTGCCGGTGCTTTGGGCCTTTTAATTCCTAGATTCCGCAAGGCCGCCGGAATTGGCTTGGCGCTTTATGCGCTGTGCGTCTGGCCAGCCAATTTCAACCATGCCCTGAACGATATCGCCATCGGCGGGACCCATATGAGTTGGGCTTATCATGGACCACGGCTTGCATTCCAACCGGTGTTCATCTGGCTCGCGCTGTGGGTAGGCGCGGTCATTAATTGGCCATTTCGTGAAACAAGCTGACCCGTTTTTGTGTTATACCCTTCTCGGACAGCAGCGATGATGCTGACTAGCCAGAGCAGGAGTTATATTCATGCACAAAGATGGCGATAAAATCGATGTGACCGCAGAAGAAGCCAGCGGCGGAATCAAGAACCAAGGGGTTCGCTATGTCCTAGCCATCTCTTTGTTTTTGGCGATAATTGCCTTGTCATTCATGTGGATGACCGGCGCGATCTTGAACTGATCACAAAAAAAGGGCCGCTTTAAAGCGGCCCTTTTTCGTTCAATCTTGTGTGAAATCAATCGGCTTGCGACAGGTTCACAGCCGATGCCTTGCCATTGCGGCCGACTTCGACTTCGTAATTTACGCGCTGCTCTTTATCGAGCGAGTGCATGCCGGCAGCCTGAACAGCCGAGATGTGCACGAAGCTGTCATCGCCGCCACCATCGGGAGCAATAAAGCCATAGCCTTTGTCGGCATTGAAGAATTTTACGGTGCCAGTAGGCATATTGATGTTCCTTTCACGAAACAGGTGACCATGTCGCAACAGCGCCACATGGGAAGCCAAGTCGTGGTAGGAAAGCGTTTGCGCGGAGCCAACTAAATCGCCAGACACGCGCCTCAAATTCCGTCGCGGTCGACGATAGCAAACCTTCACATACGCTCTTTTCCGCTATTTAGCAAACCGGAACCGTCCAAAACCCAAACTAATCCTTATCATCGCCATTATTGCTGGCTTCGGCCACTTCGAGCTCGGCGGGTTTGCGGCGGTCGAATTTGGCCCCCAACTCTTTTGCTTTGGCCTTGCTTAACTGCTCCTGCGCCGCAGGAAACATCTCTTCTTCCTCTTCCTCGATATGATGCTCATACCGGTGGCGCATTTCCTTAAACTTGGTCAGCCATGCTCCGGTCGCCATGTCCGTATCCTGCAATTCGCCCAGAAGATCGTCGATCTCCTTATGCTCAGCAACCGAATGGCGGCCGTCATCCTGAAGATCAGGGTCGCCTAGCATCGTGGCGTATAGCGACTGCTCTTCTGCCGCAGCATGCGCGGTTACCTCAATTCGGAAAGCTTCAAAAAGATCGCGCCGCTCCGCCGTATCGCCACTGGTTTCCGCGATTTTCGCAAGCATGGCACGATGCAGATCATGATCGGATTTTAATATGGAAAAGATGTCGGTCATTCAGGCCTCCCGTTGGATTTCCGACATAACGCTGAAATCGCTCCCGGGTTCCCGAGTTCCATTTACTCCATGGGCTTTGGTTCCCACAGCTCGACCTTTCGGCCCTCTGGGTCCATGATGTGTGCAAAACGCCCATTGGCTTCCTCTGGAAAGGTTTTGACCGGAGTAACCCCGTGTTCGGCGCAACGGGCCAGAACGCCATCCAGATCGTCCACCATCAGGTTGAACATGAACTCTTTTTCCGATGGTGCAAAATAGTCCGTATCAGCCCCAAAAGGCGAGAAAACCGTCCCGGCTCCGGGATGCGCCGCGGCGGCATCCGGCGTGAAAAATGCACCCCATTCATCGACCGGCATACCCAGAACGCGGGAATACCATTCGCGCATTGAGGCCGGATCGGCCGATTTGAAAAAGAGGCCCCCTAGGCCCAATATGCGTGCCATATCCAAACTACCTCCATGAAGACAACAGGGGGTTAAACTGCATCGGATTTGCTTTCAGGTCTATCGCCTAAATGGGTGATTTCGGCATTTGGGCGGACAAAATGGAACTATTGCAACGACGGAGGAGTTGGTGCGTGTAACTTGTATTCATTACACTGCGCTCCTCTATGTCTTGGGGTAAGTCGCTTCAGGAAACATCCAATGGAAACCCGCTTGATAATTGCCTATGCGCTCATCGCGCTCATGGCGTCCTTCGCAATTCTCGGTTTAGTGATGCTGCAAAGAAAACGGGCCGCCAAACTCCGCCGCGATGCCGGACAGAGCCCCCGGCCTTGATAAAATGATGCAAAAGTCGAACACTTCAATCCTTCGTCGGAGACCCGCTATGACCAAGAAAAATTCGTCCGCCATGCCTGCAACCTCCTCAAGGTTGATCCCGGTCAGCCTCGCGCTGGTCGGCGGAGCCCTCCTCTTGGCAGGGTGCGCAGCAATGCAGCGGGGGCCGGTGGGTAACAAAGCCGTTCCCGAACCCGCCAAATCGGTCGAACTGGACCGCTATCTTGGCCGTTGGTTTGAATATGGCCGCTATGAAGCCGGTTTCCAGAAAGGCTGCGAAGCGGTCACCGCCGAATATGCCCTGCGTCCCGATGGCGCAGTGAGCGTTTTGAACAGCTGCCACAAAGGTGCGGTCGACGGAAAGCTCTCCAGGGCAGAGGGTAAGGCCAAGGTCGTTGAAAACAGCCGCGGCGCAAAGCTCAAGGTCTCCTTCTTCGGTCCGTTTTACGGCGACTATTGGGTGCTTGACCATGCCGATGACTATAGCTGGTCGATCGTCGGCGAACCCAGCGGTCGCTATTTGTGGATGCTGACCCGGACGCCCAAACCCGATGAACGCACGACCGCTCTGTTGAAGGCGCGGGTTCAGGATCTCGGTTATGACTGGTCACTGGTTCGCCTGACGAAGCATTGAGTTTGCCATCCACCCGGCGGCGCGAGGGAACCAAACCAACCGCCGCAAGTTGCTCCCGAAGCCGGTTAATCCGCGCATCCTTTCCCCTTGGATGAAAGACACGAGCTTATGAATATCCTAATGATACTGACCTCCCACGATCAACTGGGCGATACGGGCAAGAAGACTGGCTTCTGGCTGGAAGAGTTCGCCGCGCCTTATTATGTGTTCCGCGACGCTGGAGCGACGATTACCCTCGCCTCTCCCAAAGGCGGGCAGCCGCCGCTGGATCCCAAGAGCGATGCGCCCGATGCGCAGACGCCGGCGACCGAACGCTTCAAGGCTGATCTCGAGGCCAATGCGCAGCTTGCCGCGACCCAAAAGCTTTCCGAGATCGACATTTCGGCCTATGACGGCGTCTTCTATCCCGGTGGTCATGGCCCGATGTGGGACCTGGCGAATGACAGCGACTCGATCGCTCTGATCCAGGACGCCCTTGCCGCCAACAAGCCTGTTGCCGCCGTTTGCCATGCCCCGGCCGCGTTGAAGAATGTCAAAAACGCCGATGGCACACCATTGGTGAAGGGCAAAAGCGTCACCGGCTTTTCAAACAGTGAGGAAGACGCCGTCGGCCTGAGCGATATTGTCCCCTTCCTGTTGGAAGACACCCTGAAAGAACAGGGCGGCGAATATAGCCGCGGCGATGACTGGGCGGTGCATGTCGTTGAAGACGGCCTGCTGATCACCGGTCAGAACCCGGCCTCTTCGGAAGAGGCGGCCGAGCGCCTGCTTGCCAAACTCGGCTGATAATGGTGGGCGCGTCGGCAACGGCGCGCCACCCGCTTACCAGCCCAAACGCCGCCGGTTCGCCGTGACCCGCCGCGAATAATGGGCGATACTGCCGCTGACGATCTGTTCAGGGCTGGTGCCAAGCTTTCCGGTCAGCAAGTCCGCGCCGAGTGCCATATTGGCAGACACCTTCTCGGCCACCATACGCTCTGCCTCTTTAACCGCAGAAGGTCCGCCAAAGGCGAGCGCGCCCATGCGCATTGCGATGACCATGTTCGATTCCGCCGCCAGTGCCCATGCGTCCATTCCAATACTGAACCAGTTGGGATTATTTTTCTTGCGCATGGTACCTGTTGAACTTTCCAATGATTGTTTGCCTTTATGACCCTCTACCCCTTGGGGGGCAAGAAGCTTTATCTAAAGATACAAAAGACACGCAAAACGGCACTGAAACTGTATCCTTTGTATCTTTAAATTAACGCGCAAGCGCCCCGCGCAGCAGCGCCATGTCCGGCCCGCCCTCCACCGACACCGACCCGCCGCGCAGCACGCGCACCGTCGTCACGCCGTTGACCGCCCGGTCGAGCAGATAATTATACTGCCGGTCCTGCCCGGCCTCCAGCGCCGCATCCCACGCATCGGCAAAGCTTTCCGCGCCCTCGCGTTCGCGCAAGCGATAGGCCGACACCCGCCCCCTGCCCACCGCCCGGCACGCAGCCCCGACCGAGCCCATGACCGACAGCGCATGGATGAAACGTTTCTGCACCAGTGGCGTCCAGCCGTCATAACGGCTGCGCTGCAAAGGTACGGGGGTGAAGTCGAAACGGTCGCCGGTTTCATCCGGCCCGTTTTGGGGTGAAGTATCCTGTTCCATAGGCCCCCAGAAAGCCACAGAAATACCCATGTAGGAAAGTTGTAATTGGAAGTTGGTGCGCCCCCCATCCCCGCTTGCGCCGCGCCCGTGCGGCGTTAGGATGCGCCATGCTTCATAAAATCCTTGCCCCTGCCATCGCCACCGCCCTGCTTGCCGGATGCGCCACCACCCCTGCAGCCGCGCCCGACTCGCAGGCTGCGTTCATGGAACGCCTGTCGGCGCTGTGCGGCAAGGCCTTTGCCGGACGCATCATGGGCAGCGAACCCGCCGGGGCGGACGCCGATATGGCGGGCAAGCCGCTTGTCATGCATGTGCGCAGCTGCGCCCGCGACCGGATCGAAATCCCCTTCCATGTCGGCACCGACCGCAGCCGCACCTGGGTCATAACCCGCACAGGCACGGGCCTGCGGCTGAAGCATGACCACCGGCATGAAGATGGCAGCGCCGACAAAGTCACGATGTATGGCGGCGACACGGCGGCAAGCGGAACAGCGGGGCGGCAGGATTTTCCCGTCGACGCCGAAAGCATCGCAAATTTCCGCGCCATCGGACTGGACCGTTCGGTGACCAATGTGTGGAGCGTGGAGGTCAGCGACGCGCGCGACGCCAAACCCGTTTTCGTCTATGAGCTGCGCCGTCCGGCGGGGCCGACGGCGCGTCTGTTCCGGGTGGAGTTCGACCTGACGCAGACGGTCGATGCGCCGCCCACGCCATGGGGCTGGTAACGTCCTGAAGGGGCGTTATTGCAGCGCGCGCAGGCGGGCGATTTCCTGACGTAGCGCGGTGTTTTCCGCGATCAGATCCGCCATTTTGGGCACGCGCTTGCGCGTTTTCGGGCGCGGCGCGAACATCTTGGCGATGTCCGACACCCGTGTCCGCATCCAATAGCCGACAACATCCAGCAAATTGTTTTTCCGGTAGACCGCAACCGCCCGTGCACGGGGCAGCGGGGTCCGGTCATCCGGCATCGCCACGGGCTGCGGGAGCGGTAAAGCCATATCGGCAACCGCAGGCGCAGCGATTGCGGTGGCGGGCGGCGTGATCGCCATGACAAGGGGTTCTGCCCCCGCGCGAAGTTCATCCGTTTTCTTCGCGCGGGGTTTTCGGGGGGCAGCCTTTTTGGCTGTCTTCTTGTGTACCGCAGGTTTTGCGACCCTGGGCTTTGCGGCGGTAGATTTGGATTTGGCGGCGGTGCGCGTCTTTTTGGACTTGGACGCAGGCTTTGCGGGTTTCAGCGCGACGGCCGAAGATGTGACGGCCCGCAAAGGCAGAGGGATGATCAGCGCGGTTCCGGAATCGGTCGGAAGAGAGCGCCGTTCAAGCTTGATATCAGGTGGAAAAGTGGGCGGACGAATGGCATCGGCGCGGACAAAGAAAGCGGGATTGGTGTCTCGGCTTTTCCAGTCGGCCTGCCGACCTTTACCCGTGTTTTTCTGCGCCTTTTTACGCGCAATCTCGACAATGCGATTTTCCATCTAACTGTCTTCCCCCAGACGTAGTGGTCGACTCAAAGTTATAGGCATAGATATTGTTGGCAAGCGGAGATGAAACCAAAATGGACTGGTATTGGGCGGGGGAGGTAGTGCGCTCCTTCACCGCCGAACCCCTCTCCAACTCCGCCACCGGGAACATCCCCGTCACCCTGAACTTGTTTCAGGGTCTTAATTTTCGACGTCGCTGACTAAGACCCTGAAACAAGCTCAGGGTGACGGTGTTGATGGCGGATTTCTATCAGTAACGCGTCACGCGCCCCACGCCCTCACCCCTATTTACACATCCGGTCCCGCTGCTCTTCCCAATAATGCCGCTCTTCCAGATAGGCATTATGCCGGTCCACAGCCTGCCGGTGGCCGTCCATATCGTCGAGCTGATAAGCATAGTCCGCCAGCCGTTCGGTCAGAATCTGCGCCTCTTTCATATCGGAGATCAGGCTGCCGAGCATCGAGCAGCCGCGGGTGAAATCCTTCTCCGTCTTGATATCGGTTTTCAGCGAATTGATCCGGTCGACCACCCTGTTCATTTCGGTGACGGTGGAATTATACTGCATCAGATAGAAACTGCGCCCCTGTGCCACAGCAGACGGCGTCGAGCCCAAAACGCCCAACGCCAAAACCCCTGCCCAAACATACCCCTTCATCCTGCAACCCCCATTGCATTGCCAAGTTCGGCGCAAAACATAGCCGCAGGAAAAATCATTTGGGAAGCGCCTTTTTGCTTTTTCCCCTCACCGCCAAGCCCCTCTCCAACTCCGCCTAGGCCTGTCGGCCAAGGCTCCGTATCCTCTCCCCTTCAGGGGAGAGGTACGAAGTCTTACGGCTTCAGCCGTTAGACGAAGTGGAGAGGGGGAGTGCGCGCGCTCCGCCACCCTGCCCACCAACCAACCCGAACGCACCCGTGGTGCCGGGGACGTAATTGCTATATACCCCCCGAACAGCACATGACGTCCGATAGCCCCAATCCCCTGCCCCATAGCTCCCCGCCCTTATCGCCCCGCATATTGGTCGATGCCGACGCCTGTCCGGTGAAGGAGGAGATTTACAAGGTCGCCTGGCGTCGCAATGTGCCCGTCGTGCTGGTCAGCAACGCGCGCTTTCGCATGCCCGACCATCCGCTGATTACCCGGCATATCGTATCAGACAGTTTCGACGCGGCGGATGACTGGATTGCGGAGCAGGCGGACGGGCGGAGCATCGTGATCACCGCCGACATATTGCTGGCGGACCGCTGCCTGAAGGCAGGGGCGGTCGTCATCGGCAATAATGGCAAGCCGTTCACCAGCGCCTCCATCGGCAGCGCCATCGCCACCCGCGCCATCATGGCCGACCTGCGCGCCGGAATGGACGGCATCACCGGAGGCCCGGCGCCGTTTGCCAAAGCGGACCGGTCACGATTTTTGCAGGCGTTGGATGAGGCGTTGGTGCGGTTGGGGTGAGGGTCTGATTAGTGTGCTGTCCCAGGAATTTAAGGGACGCGGTGAGAGGCGCGTGCTGCTTGGGAGCAGACACCAGCCATCATGAGGTGGTCGCGGAGCACACGACAGCGGGCGAGCCGCAGCGGTTAGTGGAGAAGTTGGTGCCTTGGGGTTGGTGATTAGTGGCAAGCCCCTGCAGTTTGCAGCCGACATGCTTGCAACCTTGACTTCTTGGGAAATATAAGCCATATTAGACACGGTCTGAAACATGGCTCAACCATGGATTAGGACTGACCCGGCGGGTGGCGAAAGCCGCCCGCCCTAATTGTTTTTATCACTCACAACTTGACGATTCCCAGAGGGTCGAACCTACTAGCACTCACATTGAGAACCGGCATCAGGCGGTCGAAATATCGATCAGCCTTTTTTCTTTTAACGTAAGAGTTCGGTCTGAAGCGTTGATGGAGAAAATAGGCGCAAACATCTGCCATTTGGACAGGTAGAGAGCTTTTAGAATCTTTACCGTGAGGATCTTCGATGACGCGGACAATTGGGATATTCCTCGCAGCTGCGCCAAAAGAACTCGGGATTGGATTGTAAACGGCCATTCGGCGAACCATACGAGACAGCTTTTCACCTGCAGTCGCGTCCGTTAGCACCAAGCCATAGTCGTCTTTAAATCCGCCAGGAAAGTTTCCATGCAGCAACGTATTTTCAAAGCGCTGAAACAATGTTCCCCAAGCGTTCTGGAACACGTCATAGCCTGCCGTCTTGGAACTTTTATCGACAACCACGTTGGTAATGAGAATGTCTGGCGTCTTCGCCAGCTCATCGATTGTATTACGCAAGATCGACAAACGGTCGAATTTAGCAAGGCCATGGATTGGGCTACGGATGTACTCCGATGCGTGCAGTTCCGTTCGTACGGGCAGTCCATAAACTGAATTGAGCGTTTTCCTGAACGCAATGAGGCGATTGACAAAATCTCGCCATCTCTTTTCATGAACGACTATTCCGCTAAGACAGAAAAAAGGCGACGGTGAATTTACCAGCCCAGTGTCGCCGCTTTCGTCTACATACATCAAGTACATTTCTCTAACTCACTTTGCCCGATACCGACCTCGTAATCACTTTTTTATCTTTTTCCAACTACTTGGCAAGTCAGGCATATCTTCTTCGAGATCTGGCGCCCCAATTTCCGCTGCATGCATTATAAGTGCATTCCAGAAGCGATCTGGCACTTTGCCTTTCTCATACTGACGACGAATTACGTGATAAGGATTCCAAATTAGAGCGTACCGGCCTCGGCCTCCTCCACCCCACCCCCAACCAACCACCCAAAATCTTAATCATTCCCCCTGCATCATAAACATCCGCCTCCCCTATCAAAGATAGGGACGGGCGGTCGTTTAGTGGTGCTATGGATGAGATGAATATCGCGGCGACCAAGGTGAGGCTGGTTTTGACGGGGATAGGCGTCGTTGCCTTTTCCGTCATCGCGTCGCTGGTTGCCACGCATATCAGTTTCCAGATCAGTGGCACCGCCGATTATGCCACGACCATGATGGTGGCGTTCATCATTCCGATGCTGGTGGCCCCGCCCTCCTACGGCTTTGTCGCTTTTTTAAGCTGGAAGCTGAAAAAGGCGAATGAGCGGCTCGACAAGCTGGCGCATCTTGATCCGTTGACGGCGCTCCATAACCGCCGGTCCTTTGTCGATGCCGCCACCGCGCGGCTGGGCACGGGCAGCAGCCATATGCTCGCCATGATCGACATCGACCATTTCAAGAAGATCAACGACCGGATCGGCCATGCAGGGGGCGACAATGCGTTGAAGCACGCCGCCGAGGTGCTGCGCAGTGCCGCCCCCAAAGAGGCCCTGCTCGCCCGTTTGGGCGGGGAGGAGTTCGGCTTGCTCTTCGCGATCCCCCACGATGAGCGCGGCGCGGCGGCCACGGCGGCCAAGGCGCATATCGAGGCGATGCGCCTGCAGCTGGAGGCCATGCCGCTCATCACGCCGCAGGGGCTGATCCATGTGACGGCGAGCTTCGGGCTTGCCATCAGCCGCCCGGACGAAACGCTCGACACCCTGCTCAGCCGCGCCGACATGGCGCTCTACGCCGCGAAGAACGCCGGCCGCAACCGCCTGCAACTGTCGATGTAACAGCTACGGGCGGCTGGCTTAGGCTGGCCTAGTCGTGCTCCCTGTCCCCAGCGCCCATATAGAGTTCGCGTCCGGTCTCGTCATAGACCTTGCTCATTTCCGCCATGCCGGCCTCGGCCTCTTCGGCCGCGACGAATTCGGTGGCGGGTTGGTTTTGCAGGCGGGCAAACTCCCGCACTTCCTGGCTGATCTTCATCGAGCAGAATTTGGGCCCGCACATGCTGCAGAAATGCGCGGTCTTTGCGCCTTCGGCTGGTAGCGTCTGGTCGTGATATTGCTCCGCCGTGTCGGGGTCGAGGCTGAGGTTGAACTGGTCGCGCCAGCGGAACTCAAACCGCGCCTTGCTGAGCGCATCGTCGCGAACCTTCGCGGCGGGGTGGCCCTTGGCGAGGTCGGCGGCGTGGGCGGCGAGCTTGTAGGTGACGACGCCGACCTTCACATCGTCGCGGTCGGGCAGGCCCAGATGCTCCTTGGGCGTGACGTAGCAGAGCATGGCGGTGCCGTACCAGCCGATCATCGCGGCGCCGATGCCGCTGGTGATATGGTCATAGCCCGGCGCGATATCGGTGGTGAGCGGTCCCAATGTGTAGAAGGGTGCCTCGCCGCAGACTTCGAGCTGCTTGGTCATATTCTCCTTGATCTTGTGCATGGGCACATGGCCCGGCCCTTCGATCATGACCTGCACGTCTTCCTTCCACGCGCGGTGGGTGAGTTCGCCCAGCGTGTAGAGCTCGGCAAATTGCGCTTCGTCATTGGCGTCGGCGATGGATCCGGGACGCAGCCCGTCGCCGAGGCTGTAGGCGATGTCATAGGCCTTCATGATCTCGGTGATCTCGTCGAAATGTTCGTAGAGGAAGCTTTCCTTATGATGGGCAAGGCACCATTTCGCCATGATGGAGCCGCCGCGCGACACGATGCCGGTCACGCGCTTGGCGGCGAGCGGGACGTAAGGCAGGCGGACCCCTGCGTGGATGGTGAAATAATCGACGCCCTGCTCTGCCTGTTCGATCAGTGTATCGCGGAAGATATCCCAGGTCAGGTCCTCCGCAATGCCGCCGACCTTTTCCAGCGCCTGATAGATGGGCACGGTGCCGATCGGCACGGGGCTGTTGCGGATGATCCATTCGCGGGTGTCGTGGATATTGCGGCCCGTGGACAGGTCCATCACCGTGTCCGCGCCCCAGCGGATCGACCAGACCATCTTGTCCACCTCGGTCGCCACGTCGGACGCAACGGCGCTGTTGCCGATATTGGCGTTGATCTTGACCAGAAAGTTGCGGCCAATGGCCATCGGCTCGCTTTCGGGATGGTTGATATTGTTGGGGATGATCGCCCGCCCGCGTGCCACTTCGTCCCGTACAAATTCGGGGGTGACATAGTCGGGGATTTCCGCGCCGAAGCTCTCACCATCGCGGATATATTCGGCAAGGCGCGCACGGCCGAGATTTTCGCGTTCCGCCACATATTCCATCTCGGGCGTGATGATGCCGCGACGGGCATAGTGCATCTGGCTAACATTCATGCCCGGCTTGGCGCGCAGCACCTGCTTGCGGACATTGGGGAAAGGCGCGACGCCGCCGCTGCGGTCGGGGCCGAGTTGGCCATTATCTTCGGGGCGCACTTCGCGTTGGGTGACTTCCTCGACATCGCCCCGGGCGCGGATCCAATCCTTGCGGATTTCCGGGAGACCGGCGCTGATGTCGATAAGGGCGTTGGGGTCCGTATAGGGACCGCTGGTGTCATACACACGTACGGGCTGCTCCCCGCTGGACGGTTCCAGATGGATTTCGCGCATCGCCACGCGGCGCTCGCCAACATAGATTTTCTTGCTGCCGCGAATAGGGCCAGTGGTAACGCCGATTTCTGTGCGTGCGGGGATGTCTGCCATGTCTCTCACTCCATAAAGCCGGAGCGAGGGCGGCATCGGGTGAAACCGCTCCCTCCCTCCGCCGGTGTCAACCGGATCAGGTTCAGCGGGTCGCAGGGCGTTACACCTGCCTCTCAGTCACACGACTCCCCGGGGATGGTGGGGTGATAGGCCTTCTCCATCCGGCTGTCGAGAGGTGGCTGTTGACGAACACCCGTCTGCTCCCCCATGTGTCGTCGGCATGGAACTTCCCGAACCAAAGATCAGCGTCCGCGCCATGGGACGCGAAGGTGAGCCGCTGGTCGTCATCGACAGCTTTAGCGGGATCGCCGACGAATTGCTGCAGGCAGGCTATGCCGCGGCCTACCAGCATGCCGGCGCATCCTATCCCGGCATACGATCCTGGGCCGACCCCAGCTATCTCGACCGGCGGCGCGACCTGATGATGCAGATCATGCAGCGGGTGTTCGGCTTTACCCAAGGCGTACGGCTGGACGCCTCGACCTTTTCACTTGTCACGCAGGACGAGGCAGAACTGTCCCCGTTGCAGCGTATCCCCCATTATGATCATGCGGGCGGCGAGGTCATCGCGATCATGCACTATCTGATGGGTCCTGAAAGCGGCGGCACCGCCTTTTACCGCCACCGGCGGACAGGCTTTGAGACAATAACGCCCCAGCGGGAGGACCATTATAACGCCGCACTCGCCCAGGACGAGCGCGCCTATGGCATGCCACCGGCACGCTATTGCTATGGCGATACCGATTGGTTCGAACTGATTGACGAGGTGGAAGCCGTGCCGGACCGGCTGGTCCTCTATCGCGGACGGCAATTGCACTCGGGCATCATCCCCGACCCGTCCATCCTGTCACCCGACCCGCACAAGGGGCGTCTGACGATCAACATGTTCCTGATCGGCGCGTGATCCAAAATCGGACTCCGGCTTTCCGATTCCGATTGACCGAATCTGGACCCGCTATCAATATCCTCTGGCCGCATCTCGCGGCAACAGGGGTTGCAAGTGTTTGATTTTTGGTTCGCTAGTGAAAACCTCCCCTTTGTCGGGGCGGGCTTTCTGCTGATCGGCCTCATGATCCTGCAGTTCAGTGGCCTCACCGATTTCGCCCCCGATCTTGATAGCGATATGGACGGCGATGTGGATGGTGCGGGCGTTGCTGACGGCTTGCTCAGCTTTCTGGGACTGGGGCGTTTGCCGTTGATGATCTGGCTGGCGCTGCTGCTTTTGATGTTCATGCTCATTGGCTTTGCCGGACAGCAAATTGTCCAGGGCCTGACGGGCATGCTGCTCTCACCTTGGCTGGCGACACCTGCTGCGGCGCTCGCGGCGTTGCCCGCTACGGCAATTCTTGCGCGGCCATTGGGACGGATCATGCCGAAGGACGAAACGACGGCTGTTTCAATCGACAGTCTTGTTGGCCGCTTTGCCGTTCTGGATTTGGGAACGGCCAAAAAGGGCTCCCCTGCCCGCGCAAAGGTGCTGGATGTTCACGGCCATCCGCATTTTGTGATGGTTGAACCGGACAATGAAGGACAGCAATTCACCTCGGGTGAAAAGCTGCTGCTTGTTCGGCGCGAGGGCGATTTGTTTAAAGCAATTTCACAGGGCGGGCAGCATTTGCCCCGATTGGAAGGATAAAAGATAATGACCGAGAGTTTGATTTCGACCCTGATTTATGCCGGCATGGTTCTGGTAACGTTGATCGTTTTCGGACTGGTCATCACCCGCCTGTACAAGCGGGCGACCAAGGAAATTGCCTTTATCCGGACAGGCTTGGGCGGCGAAAAAGTGGTGATGAATGGCGGTGCGCTGGTGTTGCCCGTTCTCCATGAAACAATGCCTGTGAATATGAATACCGTCCGGTTGGCGGTCGAACGCAACAATGTCGATGCGCTCATCACGCTCGACCGGTTGCGCATTGACGTGAAGGCGGAATTCTATGTGCGCGTTGCTCCCGATGCGCAGTCACTGGCGATGGCCGCACAGACGCTCGGCTTGCGCACCATGCAACCCGAATTGCTGAAGGACTTGGTCGAAGGCAAATTTGTTGACGCCCTGCGCTCGGTCGCCGCTGGTATGACCATGAACGAGCTGCACGAACAGCGCGCGGATTTTGTGCAGAAGGTGCAGCAGGCCTCATCCAGCGATCTGGCCATGAACGGGCTTGAGCTTGAATCGGTCTCGCTGACCGGTTTGGACCAGACCAGCATTGAACATTTCAACGCCAATAATGCGTTTGACGCCGAAGGTCTGACCAAACTGACCGAGCAGATCGAACTGCGCAAAAAGGCGCGTAACGACATTGAGCAGGACACCCGCGTCCAGATCGAGACCAAAAATCTCGAAGCCGACAAGCGCTCCTTTGAAATCAGCCGCGACAATGAATTTGCGCGACTTGAGCAGGAACGCGAAGTCGAAGTCCGCCGCGCGATGCAGGCTTCGGAAGTTGCCCGTGAAAAAGCACTGCGCGACCAAGAGGCGCAGGACGCCCAGATCAAATCCAAGCAGCAGATTGATTCAGCGCAGATCGAGGCAGACCGGGCCGTGCAGGAAGCGCAGATTGCGCAGGAACAGGCTTTGGAAATCGCCCGTCAGGAGCAACAGATCGCCGTCCAGAACAAGTCGCGCGAAGAAAGCCAGGCCCGTGCGGATGCAGACGATGCTCGAGCAAAGGCTGTTGCAGCGGAAGAACAGGTCACCACAGCCCGCGAAACAGAGATCGCCGAGCGCGGTAAGCGTATCGAACTGATCGAGGCATCAAAAGAGGCCGAACGTCAGGCGATCAGCGTGAAGGTCGAAGCCGAAGCCGAAAGAGAAGCGGCCGCGAACCGCGCCGAAGCTGTCCGCATGGCGGCCGAGGGCGAGGCGGAAGCCGAAAAGCTGCGTGCAGAAGCCGCTCGCATTCGTTTTGAAGTGGAGGCCGCCGGTCAACGTGCAATCAACGAAGCCGCCAATATCTTGTCTTCTAACCAGATATCCCTGCAGACGAAAATGGCCCTGCTCAAGGTTCTCCCCGAAGTTGTTCGCGAATCCGCAAAGCCGCTCGAAGCGATCGATTCGATCAAGATCGTACAGGTCGACGGCATCACGCAAAATGGCGGCGGACGTTCTGGCGCGTCCGGCAATGGCAGCAGCGGGAATCTCGCAACAGACGCCGTTGCAGCGGCCTTATCCTATCGGGCACAGGCACCTGTCATCGATGGCCTTATGAAAGAGCTTGGGCTTGATGGCTCATCTCTCGATAAGCTCGTTTCGGGTGGCACCGGTTATCAGGCTGCGCAAGATGACGCGATGGCCGACGAAGCGGAACTACCAAAGGCCAAGGGCCGCCGACCGGCTAAACCGAAAGTGGTGGAAGCAGAAGAGATCGACGAAGATCTGGAGGATCTGGGTTAAGGACCGCCTTACGCGGCCCGCGCACTTCCTGCGGAATCCAGTGCCATCCAGAAGATGGAGGAACTGGCCAGCCGCAGGAAATTCTGGGCCAACAGGGGATCAACTTCGGTTCCACTTGCTTCCATGACCGCGGCCATTGCGGCTTTGGGGCCGCCATCGGCTGCTGCGGTTTCGGCCAGCAGGGCAAGCTTGACGATGTGCATCGCCAGATGGTCTGCCTCATTGGTGGCCGTGGGGGTGGCGGCGTTGTTTTGCAGGATGCGCAGCCACATATAATTGTGGACAGCATCGAGCTGGTCGATACCGATTCCCGTGGTCTGGGCTAGCTTGGATCCTATCCAGCTTGCGCGGCTTTCACGGCTGTATCCGACAGCTTTGGCGTCGGTCCGCAGGTTTTCTTGGCGTTCGTGGATCATGTGCGAGCCCCTTTTTATTTGGCTGCACTATGCCCCAATCACCATTTCCAACTGGTTAAAGCCCGTTTCAGAATGTGTAGCTGATGCCGCCGGCCAGAAACCACTGGTCCGCATCACCGCGGATGGATGTTACGGGGGACCGTTTCGCATCACCCGTCAGCTTTGAATAGCTGACGAGGCCGAACACACCCCAGCCGCCATCGCGCGCGTCCCCGGACAGATCGACACCGCCAAGCAGGGATGCGCCGTAGCTTTTCCAGCCACCCTTGGCATCAAATGTCGGCAGGCCGCTTGCCGCGCTGCCCGCTGCATCAATGCTGAAATAGGTATCGGCGTAGTTGCCGTCGACATGTGTCGCCGACACGCTGAGGTTGGTGAAAATCGCGGTGGATAGCGGCGTGGAATAGCTGATGTTCGGGCTGATCAAACGGCCGCGATGTGCCTTGGCGACGTCCCATTGGATATCGGTGGACAGCGACAGGCTGTCATAGGGATTGAGCACTTTGGAAAAGGACACGCCCGCCGTTGCGCCGACTTCGATGGCCACATCTTCTTTGCCCAGCGACCGGACAACGCTATCCTTGATGTTGTTATTGCGGTCGGTACGCACCCGGAACAGCGGTCCAGCGAGGAATTTTACATTTCCTTCGGCATTGGTGTCACGCACCAGATCGACATAAAGGCCGGGACCCCGCGCACCGAAATCAAATCCGCCGACACTGCCTTGCGCCAGAGGTGCGGGGAACAGGATATAATCATCGGAACCTTCGTAGCTGGGGCCATAGCCACCACCGATACCGATGGTCAGCCAGTCTCCGGCAAAAACGCCACGATCAGGGGCATCCGCCTTTGAACTTTCCGCCTCCTGCGCCTGCGCGAAAGCCGCCTGGCTAAGGCCAAAGGCAAAAAGGGCACAGGTCGTGGCTAGTATCTTGGAAATTGGCATGAAATGCTCCCGCGGTTATCAAGGCGACAAACACCCCGTCCCCTTAATTGGTTCCATGCTTATCGCATGAGACCGGCCTTAGAGCATATATTTCATTTTAACCCGCTGGCTGACTTCATCCGCATCCACGGCAAAGGCAGCAGCCTTGAATTTGGGCGGGCCGGTGACGACCGCAGGATTGCGCGAAAAGCCGAAGCCTTCTTTGGGCAGAAAGACCGCCATGTCCATTTTGCTATTGGCATTTTCGTCGTGGATCAGCGCGACGGCATAGGTGCCTTTGGCCAAGCCCTGAAAGCTGACATTTTCAGAATCGCGCGCCGCTACCTTGGCGCGATAGCTTTTGGGGTCTTTGCTGCAGTCGGGGAAAAATTTCGGGTTGGCGGTCACGCAGACAAGGACATTGCCCTTCATGCTGCGCAGGCCATGCACATTCACATCCAATGTGGAGGTCGTTGCGGTGGCGTTAAGCGCTGTTCCGGCGAGAAGGGCTGCTGCCCCAATCCCCAAGACCGAGATCGGTGCCGCACATTTTGTCCCAAAACCTAAAGTAAAGCCCATAGTTCCCCCGATACGCATCGTGATGTTTCTGGTGATGCGTTGCTGTTATCAGCCAATTCCCTAATTTCCCGTTAACCATGAATCGGGGAAACAATTCCCACCCCATATGGTTGGTTACACCCATAACCGTCATCACTGAGAGCACAACGCCAATTGCGCCAACATGAATGGGAATGATGAACACCAGAATAGGGATAACAAGCGCGCCGGTCAGCGCCTCCCACGGGTGGAAGGACATCGCCGCCCACGCGGTCGGCGGGCGGCTTTCATGGTGGACAGCATGCGCCTTTTTAAACCACCATGGGCGGTGCATCAGCCGGTGGGTCCAATAGAACCAGGTATCATGCGCAAACAGATAGAGAAATATCGACACAGGCACATACCAGAGCGGATAGTCCGCCCAATTGCGGTAGATCAGCGTCCAACCCTGGCTGTCCCAGCCCCATGCCACAATGCCGGCTGGAATGCCGTAAATGGCGGCGCTCGCAAGGCTCCAGCCGATTTCGCGGCGCATCTGGGGTTCCAGCCCTGCGTATAGTTTCGGATATCTGACCCGCGTTGCCCACGCAAAGGCCCCGCTGACCAGAAGATAGCGAACGCCCACGATCAGGGTCATCGCCAGCGCGGAAAGCAATATGGGGAGGCTATATTCCATAGCCCCCTTTACTCCGGCACTTAGCGACTTAGCAAATTCTGAGTTTTGAATTTGTCCTTGCCCGAAATGCTGATGACATCGCCATCATGCATGACCTTGATTGGCCCTGCAAAATGCTCCGACGCCGTGCCGGTCAATGCAAATTCCAGCGGCTTGGGCACGGACGGCACGATATGCGTGAAGGCGAGCATACCGACGCCCGCAGTTTTTGCGACATCGGCGGCCTGTTCGGGGCTGATATGATAATTCTGGATATCGCTGAAGATTTTGGCCCTGTTCGCGTTACCGGCCTTGCGCGCGCTATTCTCCAAAATCTTGACCATACGCGGCGACAGGAGTTCGCTGACATACAGGTCCGACCCCTTGGCGGCCGCGGCAAGTGCCGGGGTGAACGCGGTATCGCCGCTGATCGTGACGCTGCGACCTTTCCAGTCGACGCGATAGCCGAAGGCGGGTTTGATCGGGTCATGGTCCACGGCAAAGGCAGTAATCCGGACGCCGCCGTTATCGTAAACGGGTCCCGGCGCAATGGCTTTGCCTGCCATGCCAAAGCCTTCAGGCTTCACCACATCGGCGCCATGATGCGCGATGCGGTACGTGGAATCGATGCGGTAGACGGCGTTATAGCCCTCCGTAATCTCCAGCACCCCTTCGGGTCCGGATACCGCAAGCGGCGTCGCGGCGCTGCTTCCTGCCCAGCGTTGCAGGGTGAAGGGACCTAAGCCTTCGAAATGGTCGCTGTGCAAATGGGTCAGCCAGACGCCCTGGATCTTGTCGAGAGGCATGCCCATCAGCGACAAGGTTTCGCCCGAACCTTCGCCCATGTCGAATATGAAAATCCGTCCGTCGGCGATGACGGCCGTACAGGCCGCGGCGCGGTCGCGGCTCGGAAGCGGAGAGCCTGTTCCGCAGAAGGCGACGTGCAGTTGGTCCTTCGGCAAATCCGCCAGCACATTACGCGCCATGGCGGCATCGGCACCGCGATTGAGAAGGTTCATGGCGATGGTGTCGCGCTTCACATAGCCGACCGCACCCACCAACGCTGCCACCCCGAGCAGCGCCCAAAGCCAATTCTTACGCATATCCCCTCCTTAGGAAAATTATCTCATCCCTGCATTTTTGCCAGCTTACGCTCAATAGCACCGGAAAGCATATGGAAAGCTTCACCGGCGGGGGATCGGTGCGCAAAAAGACCTACAGGCGCACGGTGCAGCGCCATTTGCTCGACCGCGCTGGCCATGGGAACACGCGGCCAGTCGGGGTCGGAAGACAGCGCCGTTCCATGCAGGTTCCGTCTGCGGTCGACCATCGAAAAGACCGGCAGCAGCGGCGCATGGCCCTTATGATGCGCGTGCAGATGCGCGACAACCTCGTCCAGTGCCCGCCGCGACAGGGGTGACGGAATAACGGGCACCAAGATGATATCGGCGGCCCGCATCATCTGTTCACTGGTTTCGGTGAGGCCGGGCGGGCAATCGAGAAAAATGCGGTCATATTTGCCGCTGATCGCCTCGACAATCTTGGCCAGCCGCTTTTTCTTTCCCAGCGCATGGAAGAAACTGTCCAGTCCCCGCAACGAAATATCGGCCGGTAACAGGTCGAGCCCTTTGATCTGGGTCGGTACAATCAGTTCGCCCGGCTCGATATCGCGCTCAAAGACCGAGCGGGCCTTCGCCTTTTTCTCAGGTTCGTGGCGCAAGAGAAAGCTTGCCGCCGACTGGGGATCCAAATCCCACAGCAGGGTTTTCCGCCCGCGACGCAGCGCCGCTTCCGCAGCAAGATTGACCGCCAGCGTGGTTTTCCCAACGCCGCCCTTCAGGCTGTAAATCGCAATCACTTTTGCTTTATGCGTCATAGCTCCTTGCTCTCTCCCCCCAGGATCAATGTCAACAGCGCAGAAAGCTGTGTATTTCCTTGGGACAACCCTTCCCCTTGTAAAACGGCTGCGCTAGGGCCGGGGGGTGAACCGAGAAAATATAAAATGTGATTTTGCGATAGTCGGCGGCGGTCTTGCCGGTGGACTGATTGCGCTTGCGCTTGCCAAAATGCGGCCCGAATTGAAAATCGTGCTCATCGAACAGGGCGACAGCTTTGGTGGCAACCATATCTGGAGCTATTTTGCGAGCGACATCTTGCCCGAACATCGCTGGCTGACGGCACCGCTCGTCACCTATGGCTGGTCCGGATATGAAGTGCGTTTCCCCGCGCATAGCCGGTCGCTAGACAATATTTATTACACCATTGAGTCGGAGCGGCTCGACTGGGTTTTGCGGAACAGCCTGCCTGCCTCGGCGCTGATGTTGGGCCGCGAAGTGAAGGCCGTATCGCCCCGTCTGGTCGTGCTCGACGGGGCGCAGCGGATCAACGCCGGTGGTGTCATCGACGTGCGTGGTGCGGGCGATCTCAACCATCTGGATTGCGGATGGCAGAAATTTACTGGGCAGCTGATGCAGCTGTCCGAACCGCATAATCTGACCAAGCCGATCGTCATGGACGCCACGGTGGAACAGTTTGACGGCTACCGCTTCGTCTATGTCCTGCCCTTTGGCATGGACAAGATATTTGTCGAAGACACCTATTATAGCGACACGCCCGCCCACGATCCCCGCCGCTACCGGCAACGGATTGCCGAATATGCCGATACCAAGGGCTGGAAGGTCGAGCGCGTGGTGCGCGAAGAAAATGGTGTCTTGCCCGTCGTGATGGGCGGCGACCTTGAAAATTATTGGGCAAGCGGCAGCGGGCGGACCGCCAAGGCCGGCGCGCGTGGGGCATTTTTCCAGGCCGTGACCAGCTATTCCCTGCCCGACGCCGTGCGCAATGCCATCTTCATTGCCGAACAGCCGGACCTGGACGGCGACAAGCTGAACATGGTGATGCGCCAGCGCGCGCAGGAGCATTGGCAGAATGGGAAATTCTACCGCATGTTGAACCGCATGCTGTTCCGCGGTGCCGATGTTTCCGATCGCTATAAAATTCTGGAGCGCTTCTACAGGTTAAAGCCCGGATTGATCGAACGCTTCTATGCGGGAAAGACGAGCCCCGGTGACAAGGCGCGCATATTGTCTGGCAAGCCGCCCATTCCCATCGGGAAAGCCATCACCGCGATCCGGAGCAAAAAGAAATGAAAACCGCAGCAATCATAGGTGCCGGATTTGGGGGACTTGCGCTCGCCATCCGTTTGCAGTCCGCTGGCGTCGCCACCACCATAATCGAAGCCCGGGACAAGCCCGGCGGCCGCGGCTATTATTGGGAAAAAGACGGCTTTACCTTTGATGGCGGACCCACTGTCATTACCGACCCGCCCTGCCTAGAAGAATTATGGGCCTTGTCCGGCCACAAGATGGCGGACGACATTGAATTGATGCCGGTCTTCCCCTTCTACCGGCTGAACTGGTCCGACGGCACCAATTTCGATTATTCCAACGACGCCCCGGGGTTGAAGGCCGAGATCGAGAAACTGAACCCGGATGATGTCGAAGGATATCGCAAGTTCCTCGAATATTCGAAGGGCGTTTACAAGGAAGGCTATCAAAAGCTCGGCACGGTTGCCTTTCTCGATTTCGCATCGATGATCAAAGCCGCCCCTGCGCTGATGAAATATCAGGCATGGCGGTCGGTCTATTCCATTGTCTCGTCCTATGTGAAGGACGAAAAGCTGCGCGAGGCATTGTCCTTTCATACGCTTTTGGTCGGCGGCAACCCCATGTCGACCAGCGCGATTTACGCCCTGATCCACACGATTGAAAAGGATGGCGGCGTCTGGTTCGCCAAGGGCGGGACCAATAGACTGGTCGCCGCCATGGTCACGCATTTCGAACGTCTGGGCGGCACGCTGCGCCTTGCCGATCCGGTTGAAGAGATCGAAACGCGCGGTGACAAGGTGACCGGCGTGCGGACCAAATCGGGTTGGCGGATGGATTGCGACATGCTCGCGTCCAATGGCGACTTGATGCACACCTACAAGGATCTGCTGACAAGCAACAAGCGCGGCGAGCGGGCAGCAAAATCGCTGAACCGCAAAAGCTGGTCACCTTCGCTGTTCGTGCTCCATCTCGGCATCAAAGGCACATGGCCCGGAATTCCGCACCATATGATCCTCTTCGGTCCACGTTACAAAGGGCTGCTGGACGACATTTATAAAAACGGTGTCTTGCCTAAGGACTTCTCGCTCTATCTGCACCATCCAACGGTTACGGACCCGAGCCTTGCACCCGAAGGTTGCTCGACCTTTTACGTCCTTGCCCCTGTCGCCCATATGGGCAAAGCGCCACTCGATTGGGATGGCGATGTTGGCGAGGCCATGACCGAACGGATTCTGGACGAGCTGGAGCGCCGCTTGATCCCCGACATTCGCTCGCGGATCATGACCCAGTTCCATTATACGCCCGCCGATTTCGGGCGTGACCTGTCTGCGCATCTGGGCAGCGCCTTCAGTCTGGAGCCTGTGCTGTGGCAATCGGCCTATATGCGCGCGCATAACCGCGATGATGCCATTTCCAACCTGTACTTTGTGGGCGCAGGCACGCATCCGGGTGCCGGAATTCCGGGCGTTGTAGGCAGTGCCAAGGCAACGTCGGAGCTGATGTTGGAGGAATTGAAGTAGTGAAGCGACTTGCGGTTTATTGTGGTTCGGCAACACCTGAAGACCCGATCTATATCGAGACAGCCCGCACGGTCGGACGCATGCTTGCGGAACGCGGCATTGGTGTCGTCTATGGCGGTGGCCGGTTGGGGTTGATGGGCGCGGTTGCCGATTCGGCCTTGGCGGCGGGCGGCGAAGTGATCGGTATCATTCCGGAAGCGTTGGTCGGTGCCGAAGTCGCACATAAAGGCTGCACCGAATTGCACGTTGTATCGGGAATGCATGAACGCAAGGCGCGCTTCACCGATTTGTCCGACGGGTTCATCACTATTCCGGGCGGCGTCGGCACGATGGATGAATTGTGGGAAGCGATAAGCTGGTCGCAATTGGGCTATCATCAAAAACCCGTGGGTGTCTTGAATGTGGCGGGCTTTTACGACCAGCTGATCGCGTTTAACGCGAAGATGATCGATGTAGGGTTCATCCGGCCGCAGCATGCAGGGATCATGATCGTCGATGAAACGCTCGATGGCCTGCTCGGCAAAATGGCGGCCTATGTCCCGCACAAGACGATCTTCCAGATGAAAGCGGACGATTTGTGAGAGACCGCGCCGCGCTCGTCGCTTTCGCGCAGGAAAGCATAGCGCGCGGTTCCAAATCCTTCCGTTTTGCCAGCCGTCTGTTCGACCGGACGACGCGTGAGCGGGTGTGGTTGCTCTATGCCTGGTGCCGCAAATGCGATGACATGGCCGACGGACAAGATCATGGCGGGGCGATGGCGGTCGTCGATGACCCGCTGGAGCGGCTTGCGATGATTCGCGACCTGACAGCCAAGGCATTGGAAGGCATACCGACTGGCGAGCCTGCATTTGATTGCTTGGGTATTGTCGCGCAGGAGTGCGGATTAACCGCAAAAATGGCCGAGGATGTGATTGAGGGCTTTGCGCTGGATGCCGCCGACTGGCACCCGCGGCGGGAAAATGATCTTTACCGCTATTGCTACCATGTCGCAGGCGCAGTCGGCGTCATGATGGCCGTGGTGATGGGCGTATCCCCGGACGAGGAAGCAACACTTGATCGCGCATGCGACCTCGGCCTTGCCTTCCAATTGGCCAATATTGCGCGCGATATTGCCGAGGATGATGCAGCGGGGCGGTGTTACCTGCCGGACGACTGGCTGGCGACACTGGATATCGGTCCCGGCGAGCATATGCGGCCACATAACCGGAAAAAGCTCGCTTTAATGGGCCGCTGGCTTGCCGATGAGGCAGAGCAATATGAGGCGTCGGCGCGCATCGGGGCCGTAGAGCTACCCTTTCGCGCGCGCTGGGCAGTATTGTCCGCGGCCGGCATCTATGGCGATATCGCCCGGCAAGTGCGCAGCGCAGGCGAACATGCGTGGGATCAGCGGATATATACCAGCCGCCCCGAGAAATTCCGCTGGGTCAAAACGGCATTCGCCGATGCTGTCGCCAACAACCCCCGTCCCATGGACCGAAGCGGCCTCTGGACCCGGCCAAGGGATTAGGTTCAGGGCGCCATATATTTGCGCGCCCGGTCCTCGAGCCGCTGAACCGCCGCTTCGTGAATTCCGGGTGCACAGCAGATCAGGCCAAAATCCCGTGGATCACGCTTGTTATAGGACAGCGGCAGGCCCAGCGCATCGGTCACCACCGCGCCAGCCTCTTGCGCTACCAGATGCGCTGCTGCCACGTCCCATTCATGGCCCCAGCGCAGCGTCGCGACCAGATCGGCGCGGTCGCACGCGACCATCGTCATGCGCATCGCGATGCTGTTGGGCTTGGTCACTGTCACCAGATCATGGTCGATCTTCGGCAACTCATCGGCAGGGACACGCGCGCCTGCAAATTCCTGCCGCACACTTCCGGTGAGGCGGTCGCCATTGCAAGTGACCCCTTCCCCATGCGCCGCGACCCATAATTTTTGCTGGGCAGGTGCTGCCATGATAGCGAAGTACGGCTGGCCGTCAGCGACAAGTGCGACCGAAACGCACCAACCATCGCGCCCCCCGACATAATCGCGCGTGCCGTCAATTGGGTCGACAAGCCACAGTAAACGCGATTCCAGACGCGCTGCGTCGTCCGCAGTTTCTTCCGACAGCCAAGCGGCCTCGGGCAGGATTCCGGTGAGGCGCTCTTTCAGCAGAGCATCTACCTCCATATCGATATCGCTGACCGGGCTGTCGTTGCTTTTTGACCAGACCCGCGTGTCGGGCGCTGCGCCGTCGCGCCAACTGGTCATCGCCAATGCAGCGGCCGCCTCGACCGCGGCAATCACCGCAGCACGGTCAACCAACTGCTCAGGCACTCGCGATCATCATTCCGTCAATACGCAATGTCGGCACATTGCTGCTGCGGATGAATTCGAGATCGTCAGCGGCGACCATAGCGGCGAACATATCTTTCAGGTTACCCGCGATCGTAAACTCGCTGACCGGCCCCGCAATCTCGCCATCTACAATCAGGAATCCTGCGGCGCCGCGGCTGTAATCGCCCGTGACCAGGTTGACGCCTTGTCCCACCAGTTCATGCACATAAACGCCATATTTGATGTCGCGGATCAGGTCGGCAACGCTGCCCGACCCGCCTTCCAAATGCAGGTTGGACGTGCTGACCCCGGGTGCGCCGCTGACGCCGCGGCTTGCATGGCCTGTCGGTTGCAGGCCCAACTGCCGTGCGGAGGCACTTTCCATGAGCCATCCGGTCAGCACCCCGTTTTCGATGATGGAGCGCCGTGCGGTCGGCAGTCCTTCGCCATCAAAACCACGGCTGGACAAGCCACGCGGGCGCAAGGGGTCGTCGATCACCGACAGGCTGCTGTCAAACAAAGCTGTGCCATTGGCGTCGAGCAGGAAGCTTGTCTTGCGCGCGATCGAGGAGCCCGAAATCGCACCCAGCAAATGGCCCACCAACGAGCTGCCGACGCGCGGATCGAACACAACGGGCATTGAACCGCTCTTTACCGATCCGGGGTTGACCCGCTTGACCGCGCGCTCGCCAGCCCTCCGTCCGATCGCTGCCGCGCTGTCGAGGTCGGCCAGATAACGTGCCGACCGCCAGTCATAGTCACGCTCCTTGGCATCCCCCTCGCCCGCGAGCACGCTTGCAGACAGGCCATAGCCGGTCGAGGATTTCACACCGGCGAAACCATGGCTCGTCGCCAAGGCGAAGATGGAGCGTGCGGCGCTTGCACCTGCGCCTTCGCTGTTGGTGACACCGGCAACGGCGCGTGCCGCATCTTCGCATTCCAGCGCCGCGGCGCGGAGCAAGGCCGGGTCGGGGTCTTGCCCGTCATCGACATCCAGATCGGGAACATCGCCTTTGAGCAAACGGTCTTGCGGGGCCAGCCCTGCATATTGATCCTCGGGCGCTTCCTTTGCCATGTCGATGGCACGGGACACCAGATTTGCCAAGATCGAGGGATTGAGGCTCGACGAAGAAATGGTTGCCGACCGCTGCCCGACGAAAACCCGCAGGCCGATTTCCTCACCTTCCGAACGCGCGACATCTTCGAGCGCGCCGAGGCGCACCTGCACCTCTGTGGACGCATCGCAGACATAGACGGCATCGGCGGCGTCGGCGCCTGCTTTAATAGCTTGGGAAACAAGATTCTCTGCGCGGTCGAGCGCTTCATGTGGCTTTAGCATAGTCCCCGCTTAGGCGCGGGGCGCAAGAGCGTCAATCAGGCGACGCCCGCAATTATGTGGCAAATGAGCGCAAACACTGCCGGTAAGGCAACCGCTGCGATCCAGAGCATGGCACGATCCGCATTGAAACGGCGATCCAGGCTACCATCACCATTGTCTGTGGCTTGAAGCGCTTGCCAGCGGCGTTCAAGATTGCGGCACGGCGCAATGACGAGTGCGACCAAAAGCACAAGCAGGAAATAGGGGAATATCGACGTACCGTCGCTTTCCATTCGCGGCGTCACCAAAAAGATCAGCGCCAATGTGTACACGACCAGTGCAAAGGCGACATGATCGGACATACGTTTCGAATAGCTTCTTTGCAGCCTGATGGTTGCGTGCTCGGCTCTTGCCATTGCAGCTCTCCCCTTATCTCTCCGGGAAGAAGACTGTCACCTTACAGGCCGCATTTCAAGCTTATTTACCAACTTTTAAGGGAGGCCCAAAATCTTGTGGTTTTGCAATGACAAGCGCCAGTTGGGATGCGCCATTACAAAGCTGGTGGCCGATTCCACATTCGCCTGATTCGCGGAACTATCCCCGCTATCCATCGGCTGGATCAGGAAGTTGGCAAAATTCCAGCCTGCCATTGCGTCGGTATCGCTGCCGGTTTGCGGCCAAACGAGCTTAAGTTCGTCCCCCCTGCGCTGGACCACATCGGACCCTGCTTTCGGGCTGATACAGACCCAGTCAATCCTGGGATGTGTTTCAATCGTGCCATTGCTCTCGATAGCGATGGTAAAGCCCCGCGCATGAAGCCCATCGACCAGCGCGTCGTCGACCTGCAACATGGGTTCACCGCCGGTGAGCACGACATAGCGGTCGGAATTTCCCTCACCCCATAGCTCTGCGACCTTGGTTGCAAGATCATCGGCCGAATAACGCCCGCCATTTTCGCCATCCATGCCGACAAAATCCGTATCGCAAAATTGGCAGATGGCGTGTGCGCGATCTTCTTCGCGGCCGGTCCACAAATTGCATCCGGTAAAGCGCAGGAATACGGCCCTGCGTCCGGCGTGTACGCCTTCGCCCTGAAGCGTCAGGAAAATCTCTTTGACCCCGTAGCTCATGCGTAGACGGTCGGATCGACCAGCCCCGCATCGGCAAAGCCCTTGGCGCGCAGGCGACAACTGTCGCACTTGCCACATGCCTTGTGATCGGGCGTCGGATCATAGCAGGACCAGCTCATACCCGCATCGAGCCCTAGCCGGGCCGCTTCGGTCGCAATTTGCGCCTTGCTCATGTGCAGCAGTGGCGTGTGGACGGTGAACGCATCCCCCTCCACCCCGGCCTTCGTCGCCAGATTGGCCATGGCTTCAAACGAACGGATAAATTCGGGGCGGCAATCCGGATAGCCCGAATAATCCAGCGCATTGACGCCAATCCACAGATCGCGCGCACCACGGGCCTCGGCAAGCCCCAGGCATAGCGACAGAAAAATGGTATTGCGGGCGGGCACATAGGTGACCGGAATGGCATCATCCTCGACACCGTCCTTGGGCACATCAATATCCGCAGTCAGGGCAGAGCCGCCAAAGCGGGTCAGATCCAGCGGCAGGATGATATGCTCGATCGCGCCGAGATGGGCAGCAATCCGGGTCGCCGATTCCAGTTCGACACGGTGCCGCTGGTTATAATCGATGGTCAGCGCCACCAGAGCATAGCCCGCCTCCCGCGCCAGCCCGGCGACGACCATAGAGTCGAGGCCACCGGACAAAAGGACGATGGCGGATTTGCTGTTATCGGTCATTGTGAAAGCATCTCTCAGTACAGAGAGGAAAATGGTGCACCCGGAGCGATTCGAACGCCCGACCCTCAGATTCGTAGTCTGATGCTCTATCCAGCTGAGCTACGGGTGCGTGGAGCGCCGCTATTAGGGAGGTCGCTGCCCATGTGCAACACCTAATTTCGCCTTAAAGCACCTTGCAGGTCGATTTCCGGCGAATGGCGTCAATGACAGGGAATTCCGCCGGATCAGCAAGCAATATCCGGATCAATGCGATCCCGCGATCATGCTCCAACCGGACCGGTTCATACCCCGCAGGCGCCTTTTGGCCTGCCTTGACCAATGCGAGCCGTGCCGCTTTGCCGCCTGTGTCACGATCGCTGCGAACGGCGGCAACGTCGGTGCGGGCGTCGAAGATGCTGACCGACCAATAATGGTCGGGCACCGGTTCGATATCGATCAGCACGGGCCCTTTCGCCAGATTGAAGACGCAGGTCGAATAGGACAGGTCCGGACTGGGCCGCACAATCGGCTGGTTGTCGGCGGTTGCCATATCACCAAAGGCAAAGCGGTTTTCAGGACCGCGTGCGCCAATTTTTTTCATGGCCGCGTTCATCAAGACATAGGGCGTCGCCAGCAAGGTGGCTTGATAAGCGCCGCCAGCCACCAAAGCACCCGCCACCAAAGGAAATAACCACCGCCGCATCATATGCACCCCAATCGCTTGATCGCTGGAAGCGATGCCTTTGCCGGATCACTTATTAGCGTGGCCGACGGATGGTAGAGCCGCAACGTCAGGTCAAAGGCCTTGACCCCGCCGGTGGGCAACCAAGACCCGCTTTGCGTGTCGGGCGCGACGGTGAAGGACCAGATGCCATCTTCCCCTTGCGTTGCCGCATGCGCCGGAATGGACCAGCGGTTGGCGCTATTTTTCACGAGCCAGCCTTCGCCTTCATAGAGCGTCACGCTCCACCAACGGCCATCCAGCTTTCCACCGCTGACCAAATAGGTGCAGCGCCCGTCGAGTGCCTTGCCATCGCTGTCGACTTTGGCGGTAAAATACATCGCCTCTTTCGCGGGCAGCGCAAGCAAACCCGACAATGCAACTTTGGCGCGTGTGAGTGCCGAGGCTTCTGCCGTTCCGAAACTTTTGCCGGTCGTCCACGGGCCGATGGCGACTGTGCCGTCGCCAAGCCCACCGCGCACCTGGTGCACAGCAAAGGCCGTACCTCCGATCAGACCAAGCGTCACGCAAATGGCAAAACGATGCCAGCTTTTCATGCCTCTCCCCCTTTTTGGAGGAGACTAAGCATGTCACCTACTTCTTGGCAAGTGCCGCCTGCGCCGCCGCCAGCCGCGCGATGGGCACGCGATAAGGCGAGGCGCTGACATAATCGAGGCCAACCTTTTCGCAAAAGGCAATGGATGCCGGATCGCCGCCATGTTCGCCGCAGATACCAAGCTTGATATCGGGACGGGTGGCCTTGCCCTTGGTGGCGGCTATTTCGATCAATTGCCCGACGCCTTCGACATCGAGGCTGACGAACGGATCGCGGGCATAAATGCCCTTGTCGACATAATGCGTCAGGAAGCGGGCCGCGTCGTCGCGGCTGACGCCCAAAGTCGTCTGGGTCAAATCATTGGTGCCGAAGCTGAAGAAGCTGCCGACTTCGGCGATTTCATCGGCCATGAGTGCGGCGCGCGGCAGTTCGATCATCGTGCCGACCAGATAGTCGATGCGCTTGCCTTGCTCGGCAAAAACCTCTTCCGCTGCCTTGTCCACGACGTCCTTCATCAATTCCAGTTCGCGCTTGGTACCAACCAGCGGGATCATGATTTCAGGCACTGGCGCAACTTCGAGCGAACAGGCTGCCTCGAAAATCGCACGCGCCTGCATTTCGTAGATTTCCGGATAAGTGACGCCCAACCGGCAACCGCGATGGCCCAGCATGGGGTTGAATTCATGCAATTCTGCCGCGCGCTGTTTGAGCACCTCAATACCTACACCTGCGGCCTCCGCAACTTCGGCGAATTCGCTTTCCTGATGTGGAAGGAATTCGTGCAAGGGGGGATCGAGCAAGCGAATGGTGACGGGAAGCCCGGCCATCACTTCGAAAATTGCGGTAAAGTCCTTGCGCTGCTCGGGCAGCAATTTGTCGAGCGCCACACGGCGGCCCTTTTCATCCTCAGCCAAAATCATCTGGCGCACGGCGGTGATGCGGCTGGCATCGAAGAACATATGCTCGGTCCGGCACAGGCCAATGCCCTCCGCGCCAAAATCCCGCGCTGTCTGCGCATCCAACGGCGTTTCGGCATTTGCGCGCACTTTCATGCGGCGGCCGGCATCGGCCCACACCATCAATGTGCCGAAATCACCCACCAGTTCCGGCTGCAGGGTCGGAACCTCGCCCGCCATCACTTCGCCGGTTGATCCGTCGAGCGTCAATATGTCGCCTTCGGTCAAGGTGCGGCCAGCGATGCGAAGGACGCGTCCTGCGGCATCAATTTGCAGGCTACCCGCGCCGGAAACACAGGGACGCCCCATGCCGCGCGCAACAACCGCCGCATGGCTGGTCATCCCGCCGCGTGCGGTCAGTATGCCCTTGGCGGCATGCATGCCGTGAATATCTTCAGGGCTGGTTTCGATGCGGACCAGAATGACCGCCTCGCCCATATCGTTGAAGCGTTCCGCCGTGTCGGCGTCGAACACGATCTTGCCCGATGCAGCGCCCGGGGACGCGGGCAGGCCCGACGTCAACACATCGCGCGGTGCGTTGGGATCCAGTGTCGGGTGCAGCAATTGGTCGAGCGCCATCGGATCGACCCGCAACACCGCCTCGTCCGTGCTAATCAAACCGGCTTCCGCCATATCCACTGCGATTTTGAGCGCGGCCTTTGCGGTGCGCTTGCCCGACCGGGTTTGCAGCATCCACAATTTCTCGCGCTCAACAGTGAACTCGATATCCTGCATATCGCGATAATGGTTTTCGAGGATTTCAAAGACCCGCGCCAGTTCGGCATAGACCGACGGCATCGCCTCTTCCATGGATAGCGGCTTGGCTCCGGCACGTTCGCGTGCGGCCTTGGTCAGATATTGCGGCGTGCGGATACCGGCCACGACATCCTCACCCTGCGCATTGATCAGATATTCGCCATAATAGGCATTCTCGCCCGTGGCGGGATCGCGGGTGAAGGCAACACCTGTGGCCGATGTTTCGCCCATATTGCCGAAGACCATGGCCTGCACATTGACCGCAGTGCCCCAGTCGCCGGGGATGTTATTGAGGCGGCGATAGACCTTGGCACGGTCCGATTCCCACGAACCAAAGACGGCGCCGACGGCACCCCAAAGCTGGTCATGCACATCTTGCGGAAAGGGCTTGCCCCATTCGGCCTCGACCAGTTTCTTATATGCGGCAACCAATGCCTTCAGATCATCGGCGGATAATTCGGTATCGAGATAATAGCCCTGATCTTCCTTCGCGACTTCCAAAGCCTCTTCAAAAGCACCATGGTCGAGTTCGAGAACGACATCGGCATACATTTGGATGAAGCGGCGATAGCTGTCCCATGCGAAGCGCGCATCGCCCGAAGAGGTGGCGAGACCTTCGACCGTAGCATCGTTCAGGCCAAGGTTGAGGACGGTGTCCATCATCCCGGGCATCGATACACGCGCACCGGAACGGACCGAAACAAGCAACGGGTTGGCAGGATCACCAAAGCTCTTGCCGGTTACCTGTTCAATATGCGCGATGCCGCCTGCGACTTCCGCACGGACGCTTTCCGGAAAGGTCTGGCCATTGGCATAATAGGCCGTGCACATTTCGGTCGTGATGGTGAAGCCAGGAGGGACCGGCAGGCCGATTGATGCCATGCCATCGAGATTGGCGCCCTTGCCCCCCAACAGGTTTTTGTTGCCACGAACGGTTTCGTCGCCGTCAGATACGCCCCCACCGAACCGAAACACATATTGGGTCATACTGCCTCCAAAACTTGTCTTCTATCTTGCCCGTGCCAAAACTGGGGCGTCTTGGCAAAGGCAATAAAGGGGGGGAATCTCTTCAAAAGGATAGTGGCCGACTAACCTTCTATTGTCGGGACATCGGCCATAGGGCGGACAGCGCCCGGGAAATGGGAGAGCGAACTGTTTGGAACATGGGTCATCATTCCCAACCCCGCCATTGAAACGCTACACATATTGGGCATGCCGAAGCCATCCCTCTATTCTGGCTAAAACTTTCGTGCGCCGTAGTGCAGTGCAGCACGATAGAGTCAAGTGCAGAAGGTGGTTACTTTGATGTTTTATTTGCAAAGAGCATGAAACGCGCGAGCGGACGTTTAAAGCTCAGAAGGTATAGAATGTGCAAAATGACAAAGGCGATCGCGAGATTAGCCAAGAGCTCATGCGCTTCTTCATAAGCTTCACCGGACTCATCTTCGCGCCCCGCGCCTTCACGTTCTTCGCTTTCCCCCGAAAAGGAAAAGGAACTGAGCGATGTGGGTTGTAGCGCGCGGCCATTATCCATGATCAACCCCGTCCCCGTCGCACCAATGACCGAAAGCGCTATCCCCGCCAGCAACGTCCGGCTGATCGCGGGATGTGTCATGAAACCTTTCAGATGCAAATCCTTGAACGAGGGGTAGAAGCGCTCAAGCCCCAATTGGGGGGCGCCACTTAACGCCCATATCAGGCGGAAAACGACAAGGGCCGCGACGCCATAGCCAAGCCATGCGTGGATCAGCCCCATCTCTGCCGAGAAATAGGCCGCCAAAACGGTGAGCGCGAGGAATGCATGAAAGATGCGGATGCGGTGTAACACGGCCATGGGAGGAGTTTCCTTTGGAGAGGTAACCCACCAGAGGCGCATTCGGGTATGCGGGCATTGATAAAGATCAACGCCCGCAAATATATATTTCGTTGGTTAGCCCTCGATTTTCGAGAAATCGGCGACCCGATGTACGGCGTCGCGGAACCGCGCAAGCAGTCCCAGACGGAAAGCCCGAACGGCGGGATCAGGATCGTTGACCATCACGCCTTCAAAAAAGGCGTCGATCGGCGCACGCAGGCTGGCCAAAGCCGTCATGGCGCCTTCGAAATCCTCGGCCTCGATCGCAGCGGCGGCTTTTGGCTCGGCGGCGTCGAGGGCGGTGAGCAACAACGCCTCTGCCTCTCCCAAACCGTCATGCTGAACTTGTTTCAGCATCCTAGTATCTTCGCCGTCCGCAGAATCAGACCCTGAAACAAGTTCAGGGTGACGGCTGTTTTTGTCATCGCCCGATTGCTTCAGGATATTGGCCGCACGCTTGTAACCGGCGAGAAGGTTCGCGCCTTCGTCCGTTGTCACGAAACCTTGCAGCGCTTTCACGCGCTTGACCATCAGGACATTGTCACCGCCGTGGGTGACCGAAACAACGGCATCAATCATGTCATGCCGGATTCCCGCTTCTCTTTGTTGGACTTTCAACCGGTCGATCAGGAAATTGGCGACGTCGATCCCGGCATTCGATCCACCGGAATGCGCCGCTGCCGTTATCAAATCGCGCATCGAGACACGAAGATTGTTGTCCAGAATGAGGGACAATATGCCGATAGCAGCACGCCGCAATGCAAACGGGTCTTTGGACCCTGTAGGCTTTTCATCAAATTGGAAAAACCCGACCAACGTATCCAGCTTATCCGCCAAACTGACCGCCACCGTCACGGGTGCCGTCGGCACATCATCTCCCTGCCCTACCGGCTTGTAATGGTCGCGCACAGCATCGGCGACAGCGTCGGTTTCGCCCTGTGCGCGGGCATAATAGCCGCCCATCAAGCCCTGCAATTCCGGAAACTCGCCGACCATGCCGGTCACAAGGTCTGCCTTGCACAAACGCGCTGAGCGTTCGGCTTCGTCGGCATTGGCGCCTATAACAATACCCTCTTCGGCCAACCAGCGCGCCAGCTTGGCGACGCGCTCGACCTTGTCGGCAACCGTCCCCAGTTTTTCGTGGAAGGTGATCTGCGCCAGTTTCTTGGCCTGTTCATCGAGCGGAACCTTCAGGTCCTGTTCCCAGAAGAACTTCGCGTCGCTCAACCGTGCGGCCAATACCTTTTCATTACCCGCAACAATCGCGGCCCCGCCATCGTTTGCGACGATGTTCACGGTGCAGACAAAGGCGTTGGCAAGTTTGCCGTCGCGGTCATGGCAGACAAAATATTTTTGGTTCACCCGCGCGGTGAGCTGGATGACCTCTTGCGGAACCTCCAGAAAGGCGGGATCGAACCGGCCGAGCATCGGCACCGGCCATTCGGTCAGTCCGGCATTTTCGGCAACCAGCCCTTCATCATCCACCAGCACAAGACCGGCGGCCTCAGCCGCGGCCTTTGCCCCATCGCGGATCAGCGTGCAGCGTTCGGAAAAGTGGACGATCACATGCGCCGCGCGCAACGCCTCGACATAGGCGTCGGCATTGGCAATTTCGATGGGGCCGCGCGAATGGAACCGGTGGCCCATGCTGTGGCGGCCGCTTTCGATGCCATCAATGACGCAGGGCACGATATCGTTACCCAGCAAGGCGATAATGCCCTGCAACGGACGAACCCAGCGCAGGCTCTCGGTCGAACTCGACGCCGCGCCCCAGCGTTGCGACTTGGGCCATGGGAATGCGCGGATGATTGCAGGTATGGCTTCGCCCAGCACATCGGCCGTGTTGCGGCCGGGCTTTTCAACGATGGCGAAATAAATGCCATCGCGCTCCACCAATTGGTCCTGTGTCAGGCCGGTTTTGCGCAAGAAACCTTCCATCGCCTGTGGCGGCGCGCCGACCTTTGGCCCCTTGGTTTCCTCGGAAACCGCCTCGGTCGCAAGCGGCAGACCTTTGGCAATCAGCGCCAGACGGCGGGGCGTGGCGAAGGTTTCGACCGATTGCGCGGCAAGACCCGCCTTGGAAAGCGCATCATTAAACAGGCGCGCCAGATCTTCCTTGGCCTTGGCCTGCATCCGCGCGGGAATTTCTTCGCTGAGAAGTTCGAGAAGGAAGTCGGCCATTATTCCGCCCATCCATTCTTTTCCATCCACGCCTGACAACTGCCTTTGGCGAGATCGCGGACACGGCCCATATAGGATGCGCGTTCCTGCACGGAAATAACGCCGCGTGCCTGCAGCAGGTTGAACAGATGGCTGGCCTCGATCGCCTGGTCATAGGCCGCGAGCGGGATGTTCGCCGCGATGCACCGCTGGCACTCCGCCTCGGCCTTGGCAAAGCCGTCGAACAGCGCGGCGGTGTCGGCGACCTCGAAATTATAGGTCGAAAATTCAACTTCATTCTTGTGAAAGACATCGCCGTAGGTGACGCCATGATTGTTGAACTTCAGGTCATAGACGCTGTCGACGCCCTGGATATACATGGCGAGACGTTCAAGGCCGTAGGTGAGTTCGCCCGCAACAGGCTTGCAATCAAAGCCGCCCATTTGCTGGAAATAGGTGAACTGCGTCACTTCCATGCCGTCGCACCAGACTTCCCAGCCCAGACCCCAGGCACCCAAAGTCGGGCTTTCCCAATCATCTTCGACAAAGCGGATATCGTGCTTCAACGGGTCAATACCGATGGCGTCGAGCGAGCCCAGATACAGCTCCTGCAGATTGGCGGGGCTCGGCTTCATGATGACCTGATATTGGTAATAATGCTGCAACCGGTTGGGGTTTTCGCCGTAACGCCCGTCGGTGGGGCGGCGGCTGGGCTGCACATAGGCGGCGTTCCAGCTATCCGGACCCAGCGCTCTTAACGTGGTGGCAGGATGGAAAGTCCCTGCCCCGACGCGCATGTCGTAAGGCTGCAAAATGATGCAGCCCTGCTTACCCCAATAATCATGGAGAGTCAGGATCAGGTCCTGAAAACTTAATGGTGCCACCTCAGACATTTCCAGCCCCTTGGCCGAGATGTGGCGCTAAATCAAGGTTCTGGACGGCGCGAAGCGATTTTGTCAGCCTCGCATAGCATTATGTAAGGTCTTATTGACATCAACGGCGAATCGGTATAGTAAGGTAAACATGACAGAACGACAGCCTAACCTGACATGAAAAACCAGCTTAAGATTTTGCGTGCCATGCGTGACTGGAGTCAGGCCGAGTTGGGCGAACAACTGGACGTATCGAGGCAGGCGGTGAACGCGATTGAAACGGGCAAATATGACCCGTCGCTTCCGCTGGCGTTCAAAATTGCCCGCCTGTTCGGGCGCCCGATTGAGGAGATTTTCGATGACGAATTTAACGGAGGCACCGATGCCGGACAGTGATGACATCACCCAATCCAATGGCCGCCGCATCATGTGGATTATCCTGTCGAGCCTGGGCATCGTCATGGTGGCCGGCGCGATCGCGGGCTACATGGCGGAGCATAATGCGCAAGGCGGGGGTCCGTTGGGAACAGCCGGAATCGTGACTTTCAGCGTCTTCGCAGCGCTTATCGCAGGCCTCGGCTACGCTATCTGGACAAACAGCCAAAAGTTGAGGGCGAGTAACGAGCCTCTTACAAAGCGGGAGAGACTCAACAGGAACATCCTGCTTGGCTGCGGTATTGGCGGAGGCATTGTGGGACTTACGGTCTCTCTCAACAGCGCGCTCACCGCCTCGCCCGACTCCGACGCGATTGATCTCTTCGTCAGCTCGGCCATTCCGCCCATCGCGGCATTGTTTCTAGCATTCATCTGGGGCGTCATAATGCCCGTCATTTCATGGGTCTGGCACAAAAGTGCCATCGATGAGCAGGAGGCCAGCGCCTACCGCGATGGGGGCTATTATGCGGCATATGCCTTTCTGATGGGTGCGCCGACATGGTGGTTCCTGTGGCGCGGTGGACTTGTACCCGAACCCAATGGCGTAGTTATCTTCCTGCTGTTCACCAGCATCTGGTCCGCCGTCTGGTATTGGAAAAAATATCGCTGACTTCCCGAAATTTAGCATAGAACAACATTAGCCAAACAGGAGTTACCCATGTCCCCCAAATATAAAGCACTACTGATCTCCGCGGCCCTCACATTCTCCCCGGCCTGCCTTGCGCAAAATGCGCCGACCGAAGCCCCGGCAGCCGTCGAAGCACTCGACCCCGTCAAAGCTGCACCTGCCGTCGTCAAAGATGTCGATCCCGCGCTTTGGGTTGTCAAAGACGAGGACACGACGATTTATCTGTTCGGCACCGTCCACATCCTGAAGCCCAATCTCAGCTGGTTTGACGAAGGCGTGAAGCAGGCGTTCGAAGGATCGGACCGGTTGGTGCTGGAGATGGTCGAGCCTACCGCGGCGGAAAGCCAGGCCCTCTTTGGCAAGCTTGCGATCGACAAAAGCGGCAAGACGCTGCGCTCCAAAATGAGCGATGCGGACCGGGCCATTTATGAAACCGCTATGACGAAAACAGGTCTCCCTGCCGAAGCACTCGATCCCTTTGATCCCTGGGCGGCGGCCGTCACACTCTCGGTAATCTCGATGCAGAAGCAAGGTTTCGACATAAACAGCGGCGCTGAAAAGCAGCTAACCGCCGCCGCAAATGCAGCGAAAAAGCCTATCGGCGGCGTTGAAACGATGGAGTTCCAACTGGGCGTCTTCGACAGCATGCCGGAAAGCGAGCAGATCCGCTTTCTCGTCGAGACCGCAAAGGTCGTCGAAAGCCCGTCCAATATGATGGACAAAATGGTCGAGCTTTGGGGTACCCCCGACCCCGATGGTCTGGGACAGCTTATGAACGAAGGCCTGACCAGCCGCGCGCTGTACGATGCGTTGCTGACGCGCCGTAACGCCAATTGGGCAAAATGGATCAAGGCCGAAATGGACAAGCCGGGCACGACCTTCATGGCCGTGGGTGCCGGACATCTGGCTGGCCCGACAAGTGTGCAAAATCTTCTGCCAGCCTATGGGCTTAGTGCGGTAAGAGTAGCTTATTAACGATTTGCCTGTCATTTGGAGAAGGCTCGCGCGTTGCGGGCCTTCATCCATTTTGGGGGATTAATGGACAGCACTGAAGTTTCACCACTGCCCGAAGAGCGTCCGTCAAAGATCGGTTTTCGTAAGAAATTGCTGCAATTTGTGCTCGGCATATTGCCGAGCCTTGGCTGGATTGTACTTTACTTCGTGCTACAGTTACTGTGCACGGCGGTTCTTATAGCGGCTGGTGTAGGCGGAGGCAGTTTGGCAGGCGCAGCGAATGGCGACACGAAAGGCGTTGCCGTTCTTTGGGGTCTGGTTGTTTCGGCGATTATTCAGATCGGACTGATTGTCTTCTACCTGAGAAAAGACGACCGTTATCACCGGATCGGGCTCGACAGTTTCGGGAACATGTCCTTTGCCCAGACCGCAAGTCTGGCATTCGTGCTGATTTTGACCGCCATGATCGCCAATTTCATATACGCGACCTACGTCATCCCCGGTATCGGGATGCAGGCGGACATGGCAAAAATGCTGGCTGAAATTCCGCGCACTCCGCTGAATATTTCTTTGGGATTCTTTGCGATCGCCGTGGCCGCACCGATAGTGGAGGAGCTTCTGTTTCGTGGATTGTTGCAGAATGCGCTCGCACGCTTCATTCCCATCTGGGCGGCAATCCTGCTAGCTTCGTTCGTATTCGCCGCAGTCCATGGGCAACCTTATGCCATCCCGGGCCTGATGTCGCTCAGCATTGCCTTCGGGTATCTGTATCACCGCACAGGTTCCCTACGCACCAACATAATATTGCATATGCTGAACAATTCCGCCGCACTGCTTTTAACCCAATCGATGGTTTAGGCGACGGCCGGCTCCAGCATCCGCAGCGTTCCTGCGTCGGCGTCGATTTCGGTCATCACGCCCTGCGCCAGTGTAAATTGGTCGGTGATATGGCCGAACCACGCGCCGGTATAAACGGGGACACCCAGTGACCCCAGATGCTGGCGGAGGACATCGTTCAGCGTGAAGCCGCCATACACACCGCTGCTGCTGCCTGTACAATTGGTGCATTGGCCAAATACCGCACCCGCCAGATTTTTGAGAACACCCGCAAGCCCCAATTGGGTGAGCATGCGGTCAATCCGGTATTCGGCTTCATCCACATCTTCGAGGAAGAGGATCGCCCCATTGAAATCGGGCAGATAGCTGCTGCCAGACAATGCCGAGAGGACGGTCAAATTGCCGCCCAACAGACGGCCCTTTGCCTTACCTGCGGTAATCGTCTGTGTCCGCCACCGACGCTGCGTCAATCGGTCTTCCCCACCCTCGGGATTGACCAAGGTAGGCGTCGCGCCGTCAAAGGCTATGGGGTAAAAGGCATCCCATGAAGCCTTGCCCCACGCACTTCCCGCGTTCGGACCATGCAATGTCGTAAAGCCAGCTTTTGCGGCAATAGCCATGTGCAGAGCCGTAATATCGCTGAAGCCAGTGAGCAATTTAGGGTTTGCGCGAATGACATCCCAGTCCAGATAGGGCAGCAGCCGTGCACTTCCCCAACCGCCGCGGACTGCGAAAATGGCTTTCACATCCTTGTCGACGAACATCGCATTGATATCGGACGCCCGGTCTTTATCCCGTCCCGCCAGATAGCCATAACGATCCAATATGTGCGGCGCGCGTTTGGGAACCAGTCCCATCGCCGTAATAGCTTCTTCGACCAACTGGATCTGGAATGGCTCGTCGCTGGCAGAGGCGGGTTCGATAAGCCCTACCGTATCGCCCTTTTTCAGGCGGGCAGGCTTGCGATGGACAGGCGCGCCACGGGCGTTCGTCTGCATCGCCATAACGGGTGGGGCCGACAGCATTGCCGCCAGCCCCGCCATGATCTGTCGCCGTGAAGCTTCCATATTATCCTCCGGCGACCTGTGCTTTAGAACTTTGTTTCAACCGCCAAGGTGAACGAGCGTCCACGAGGGTCGGCCACGCGCGGCTCCCAGCTGCTGCCCGCACCTGTGTTACTGTCGTAGGTAATCGCAAATGGCGGATCCTTGTCGAACAGGTTTTTGACGCCCAATGTCAGCCGGAACTGTTCCTGGATATCAAGGCTGATCGAGGTGTTGTAGGTGATATAGGGTTTCACACGCGGGTTGAAATCCGGGCGTGTCACCGTGCCATTTGCAATCCCCGGCAAGGCCTGGTTCTTATATCCATCCCGATAGATTTGCGAGATGCTGAACGTCAGGTCATCCTTGGTATAGGTCAGGAAGGCATTATGCTTCCACTTCAGCCCCAAATCACCGGCGAAGGTAAACACGCCAATCAGGCTTGGGCCAAAAGGTGCCGACGGCAGGAACTTTTCCCGCTTTTTCAGCAAATAGGTACCATCCAGACCGGCGGTGAGTACGCCACCTGCCAAATCGGTACCCCCGCGCAAGGAGACTTCAAGACCTTCTGTCCGGCGCGAACCGATATTGTCGGCGCGCAAGTCGATCAGGGTAATAATACCATTGGTCCGAATGACCCGGTCCGGGAAGAAGGCGATATTGTCCAGTAACTGGCGCAAGGTCAGCGCGCCGATCGTGTCATCTACCGCAATCGACCAGAAATCGACCGACGCGCTAAATCGGCTGGACGGCTGGAGAACGACGCCCACGCTATATTGCTCGGATGTTTCAGGCCCCAGATTCAGGTTGCCGCCGGTCAATGTGTCCGGCGTGATCGCTGCGCATCCGGGAAGGAGGCTGACCGTGCCTGTGGGACATGTGGTCGGATCGACCAGCGTATTGCCCGGATTGGGTGACTGGGTCACGCCATTGAAAATCTGGTTGAATGCAGGAACGCGGAAACCGGTGTTGTACGAACCGCGAACCATGAACCAGTCGAAGGGCCGGAACTTGGCCGAAATCTTCGGGTTAATCGTCGAGCCGAAGCCGGTATAATCGTCCAGACGAACAGCCCCTGTCACTTCCAGCATATCGAATATGGGGAAAAGGACTTCGGCATAGGCCGCCTTCACATCGCGGTTTTTCGGCGTCAACGCGTTGATGTTGTCGAATGCCACATTGAAGATATCCGGTGTGCCGGTGACGGCCGCGGGCGATCCATTAAAGCTATAGGTCTCCCGCCGATAGTCGACACCAAGGGCAACCTGCACCGATCCGCCCGGCAGTTCGAACAGCGACCCGGAAATCGACGCGTCGAGTTGCTTCACCTCATATTTGCCGCCGTAAAGCGTGACGCCCTTCGCCGAAATTGCATTCAGACCGGCAAGCGCGGCGGCCGACTGTGTGACCGAAAACGGATTGAGAATGCCGCTGTTGAGGAGGCCCACAATGCCCGGACGTGTGGCACCTGGTGCAGTGGGCGCGCGTGGATCGATGCCGCCCGATACTGCGCCTGGTACACCGGAGGCTGCAGCGGCAGCCGCCGATGAGAAAGTGCCACGATAGTGATAGCCATCGCCCAGCACAGATGAGGATTCGCTTCGGGCATAGGATGCCCCTGCGCGATAATCCCAGTCACCGAAAAGCGGACCTTCGGCACCAAGTGCGGCACGCAAGGTTTTGGTGTTTGTTTCATACTCGCGCGTTCCGCACGCAATGCAGCGCCAGCGATAGGAAATCGGCCTGCCGTAATTTGCAGCAATCTGAGGGAAAACAGCGACCAAGCGGTTATAGACATCATTATATGTCGCTGCTGTCGTCGGATTTAGAGGGTAATAGAGCGGCAATGTGGTGGCATTGCCCGAATATTGGTTGTTCGAAAAACGCTTGGCCGAATCCGCATCCGAACCGGTAATTTCCGCAAAGAACTGGTGATCGCCAGCCTTGACGGTAGCACGGCCATAATAGGTCAGCGTGTTGAGCGGCTGTTGCAGCACTGCGGCACGGCCCGTATCCCACGCGCACGCGAAACGGGCGGAAGGAATAGCCCACAATTGTTCGTCATACGCCAACCCGCCGTCGACCGATGCGCATCCTGCACCACCCGGCAAATCCAGGATGTTGATACCGCCAGTTGCCGGCACAGTGGCTCCCGCCTCCAACAGCGTTACCCCGCTCAACAGCGAACCGGTAGGCGCGAAGATGGCATTGGCACCCGTTGGAAAGGCCGTGGCGATGGGTGTACCACGCGTGTCGATCGACAGGCCGCGATTGGGCTGATTACCATTTACAAAGGAACGATCCGATCCGTTGAGCACATTGTTCACGCTGCGGCTGATCGCGCCCATGATGTTAAAGCCCTGCTCGTCGAGGTCGCCATAACCGCCAGTCGCTGAAAGCCGGTAGATATTCCCGCCGCCCGCTTCTGTAATATCCGTGAACGCATTGAGCGTAAGGCCCTGGAAATTGGTTTTGGTGATGAAGTTGATAACCCCGCCGATGGCGTCCGTTCCATAAATGGCCGACGCCCCGTCTTTCAGAACTTCAACCCGTTCCAAAGCCGCGATGGGGATCTGGTTCACGTCGACCGCCGACCCTGTAAGTCCGTGCGCAGCAACACGGCGGCCATTCAAAAGCACAAGAGTCGATGCCGATCCCTGCCCGCGCAGGTTGGCCGCAGACAAACCGTTCGTACCGCGTTGCGCGCCGCTTGTAACATCCGCGTTGGACGCGAGATTGTCGGCACCATTTCCGTTTGAAGACAGGTAGGAGATAAGCTGTTCCGGGCTATTGATACCTTCGCGGGACAATTCTTCGGTATTTATGATCTGTAGCGGCAGCGAGCTGTCGGTGGGATCACGCTTGATGCGCGAACCGGTCACGATGATGGCGGCTGCCTCTTCCGCCTGCGGCTCGGCCGATGCTGGCGTTTCTTGGGCAAATGCAGGAAATGTCAGGCATGTCGCGGCGAGTAACGAAATCGATTTAGTGAACTTCATGTTTTTCCCCCTTTTTGGAAAACAACCCGGAAATTTTTCCTGAGTCTGGTTCGAAGCAGAGGCTATTCTCGCAACTTCGCCAATGCAACTAGGTTAATGTAATTTCGTCGCTTTAGGTGACATCGATTGCAGCGCTGCTGTTTGTCTACTCGCGGGGTTGAAAATTAGAAAATTTCGGCGCAAAGATACTTTATGCTGTCGCAGAAAACCCGATACGCCATTCGCGCCATGCAACACCTTGCTGATCATTACGGCAAAGGACCTGTGCAACTGGCCGATATTGCCGAGGTGCAAAAGATCCCGCCTAAATTCCTGACCGTCATATTGTCGGAATTGGCGCGGTCAGGACTGGTCGCTTCACAAAGAGGCAAAGATGGCGGTTACTGGCTTGGCGTCCCGCCGATTGACATCAGCTATGGGGACCTCATCCGCATCATGCGCGGGTCCTTGGCACTTGTGCCATGCGCCAGTCGCTACGCACATGAAACCTGCCAAAACTGTGTTGAAGAAGAAAATTGCCGCACGCGCGCGCTAATGCTTCAGGTCCGCGACAAGACAGCGCACCTGCTCGATTCGATCAATCTGTCCGACAATGTCGAAGCGGACGCCTATTTGCTGGCTGCAGAGTAAGCCGACCTGTCCCAATAACGCACAAACAGAACCTTTCGCCGCTAAAAGCGAAATCTTTCACCGAATCATATTGTCAATCAAATTAGTTGAGTTTATTGGCTCGTTGCTGTGCAATCTACTCCTTCATTACCCCTTCAGAATCAAAAAAGACTGCAAATCGGCTGGATTTGCGGCAATTTTGGCGAAAGCCGGGCTATTAGGGTTAATGCGGTAGCAAATAAAATTTGCAGTGATTAAGCCGACCAATATCCGCACGCGAGAACCTTCGCCAGGCAAAGGAACGCCACATGCTCGACTTCATTCTTAACCTCGATTGGGGTGCCATATGGCCCTATATAGCGGTTGGATTTGCAGCGCAGCTTGTTGACGGCGCTCTTGGCATGGCATTTGGCGTTATTTGCAGCACCTTGCTGGTCAGCGTCATGGGCGTCGCACCTGCGCGTGCGTCGGCAGGGGTCCATTTCGTGGAAATGTTCACCACAGGCGCGTCGGGGATCAGTCATATCTTGCACAAGAATGTGGACTGGAAGCTCTTTAGCCGCATCGCCATCCCGGGCGTCATCGGCGGCTGTACAGGAGCCTATTTGCTTGCCAGCATTCATACAGAGGCCGCACGACCGTTGGTTATGCTGTACCTGACCGTGATCGGTTTCTACCTTTTCTACAAGGCATTGACCTTTTCGCAGGAACATAAAACCCGCGACCCCAAGGTTACCGTACCTCTTGGCTTGATTGGCGGTTTCCTCGATGCTTCGGGTGGAGGCGGCTGGGGTCCGGTCGTTACGTCCAATCTGCTGATTCAAGGGACTGATCCGCGCAAGACCATCGGAACGGTGAACACGGCCGAATTCTGCCTGACATTCGCCATTTCGATGACGTTCATCATGACCATCGGCCTTCAAGCCTTCACAGTTGTGACGGGTGGTCTGTTGATTGGTGGTTTGCTCGCTGCACCACTGGGGGCTTATGTCGCCAAGCGCATTGAACCACGCCGCTTGCTTTTCGCCGTCAGCATTGTCCTGATCGCAACGAGCATGTTCAGCCTGTACAAGGCGCTCAGCTAGGACAAAGCTTGCATTTGGCGTAAAGCCCGCATATAGGCGCGCGCTTGCCGTTCGTGGTCATCCCTGGAGGCGTGACGGCAAGTGTAACTTTATTGGAGATTTATCATGAGCGATCAGCTGACATTGTCGGCCGAGACGCGCGATCGGGCTGGCAAGGGAGCCTCCCGCGAATTGCGTCGTCAAAACCGGATTCCCGCCGTCATTTACGGCAACAAGCAAGACCCCGAACTCATCCATGTTGAGGAAAAGGCACTCGTCAAATTGTTGATGACCGGCCACTTCTCGAACAGCGTGGTCGAGATCGACCTTGGTGGTAAAAAGCAAATCACCATCCCGAAGGATGTTGCTTTCCATCCGGTTTCCGATCGCCCTACCCATGTTGACTTCCTGCGCATCGTCAAGGGCGCCAAGGTCGACGTGGAAGTGCCGGTTGTATTCGTCAACGAAGACGCATCGCCTGGTCTGAAGCGTGGCGGCGTTTTGAACATTGTTCGTCATGAGCTTGAGCTCGTGTGCGAAAACGACAAGATCCCTGACGACATCAAGATCGATGTTACCGGTTTCGACGTCGGCGATTCAATCCACATCAGCCATGTAAAGCTTCCCGCTGGTTCGGAGAGCAAGATCACCGACCGTGACTTCACGATCGCAACGATCGTTGCTCCGTCCGCACTCAAGTCGAGTGATGGCGACACCACCGTTGACGGTGGCGCTGAAGCTTAATGTTTTTTCCTGTGGGCGGACTTCGGTCCGCCCCGGATATTCCCGCGAGGAAACACCGCGATGCAGCTTTGGGTAGGCCTTGGTAATCCCGGACCCACCTATGCCATGCACCGGCATAATATCGGCTTCATGGCGATTGATGCCCTGGCCGAAATCCACGACCTGCCATTGCCTGCCAAGAAATTTCAGGGCTGGGTGCAGGAGTTGCGGCTTGGCTCCGAAAAGATCATATTGCTGAAACCCGCCACGTTCATGAACGAAAGCGGCCGCAGCATCCGTGCCGCCATGGATTTTTATAAGCTGGAGCCAAAGGACGTCACCGTCTTTTACGACGAACTCGATCTCGCCCCTTTCAAGGTAAAGGTAAAGACCGGCGGCGGTGCCGCTGGCCATAATGGCATAAGATCCACCATTGATCATATCGGCGCTGAATTCCGACGTGTGCGGTTGGGCATTGGCCATCCGGGACACAAGGACCGGGTCACGGGCTATGTGCTCGGCAATTTCCATAAGAGTGAAATCGATGATCTGGCGGACCTCCTCGGTGCCCTTTCCGCCGAAGCGGATTGGCTCGCAAAAGGCGACGATGTGCGCTTTATGAACGACGTGGCCTTGCGGCTACAGGATTAAGTCCATGCAGCGCCTGCTCGTGATCGGTCCCTGTGGCGCGGGTAAATCTACGCTATCCACAGTGCTCGGCAAAAAACTTGATTTGCCGGTATTTCACATGGACCAGCTCAACTGGCGTCCGGGCTGGATAGAAAGCAGCAAGGATGAAATTCGCGCCAGACTCGCGGACATCGTGGTCACTGACCGCTGGCTGATTGACGGCAATTACGGCGGCACGTTGGCGGTACGGCTCGAGCACGCCGATACCATTGTTTATCTCGACTATCCGATCCGCCTTTGCGTCCTGCGCCTGTTGCGGCGGATCTGGAAATATCGGGGGCAAAGCCGTCCCGACATGACTGAAGGCTGCCCCGAACGGTTCGATCTGGCATTTCTGTTCTATCTGATGCGCTGGAACAGCGGCCCCCGCATCCGGACAGAGACGCAGTTAAAGGGCCATGAGGCAAAGATCATCCGTCTTCAGTCCCCCCAAGAATTGGACCGCTGGTTGGACTCGCTTTAAGCCGGGATTATATTAGGGTGGAAGCAATCGCTAACTGAGAGGATCCCCCCAATGCCTATTCCGTCCGATATTGATCGCAGAACTTTGCTTGGCGGTGTCGTGGCTGTTACTGCAGCAACCACCATCAGCGCATCATCGGATGCACAGAGCGCAACATTGAGCCTTAAAGGGAAATCCATCCTGATTACGGGCAGTTCGTCCGGCTTTGGTTATGACGGCGCTCTGCATTATGCGCGGGCTGGTGCGAAAGTGATTGCGTCGATGCGCAATCTTCCAAGGGCCGAGGCGGATACGCTGAAAGCGGCAGCGGCCAAGGAGAAGCTCGACATCAGTATCATCGAGATTGACGTGACTTCCGATGAACAGGTCACAAAAGGCGTTGCCGAGGCCGAACGCCTTGCCGGTGGTGCGCTTGATGTCCTTATCAATAATGCGGGTGTCGGTTATGCAGGCCCGATCGAGTTGCAGGATATGGAAGCGACGAAGCTAATCTTCGACACCAATGTCTACGGCCCGCATCGCATGGCGCGCGCCGTTTTACCGGCCATGCGCAAGGCCAAGCGCGGCTTGATCTTCAATATTTCGTCGCAACTTGGTCGCGTCATAGTCCCTTCCGCCGGACATTATTCGCCTACAAAATTTGCACTCGAAGCGATGAGCGAAGCGATGGCTTATGAACTGGTGCCTCACAATATCGAAGTCTGCGTGATCCAGCCGGGCGGCTACCCGACCAAAGTGTGGGTCAACCGCAACGTTCTGGCCAAAGAACTGAAAGGCCGCATTACAGAAGATCAAGCGGCTGCCTATCCCGCACTCGTATCACGCATGGGTCTGGAAGATGGATCGGGACGCAGTGCCGATCCGATGGACGTTCCGCGCGCCATTGGAGAAATCATCGCTATGCCAGCCGGAACCCGTCCGTTGCGCAAGGCGGTTCATCCAGGACCCAAGCCTCAAGAGGCGATCAACAAGGTATCAGCAGAAACACAGGTCGCGATGCTTGGCAACACACCGTTCGGACCCTGGATTAAAGCCGTTCACGACTGATATTATCTAGCCACTCACGGCGAGGTCAATTGCGAGAAGCGCCGCGGCCAAAGCGCTGGCCAGCGCACCTCTGCGGTTCCGAATGGAATTGCGGTTTATGGCAACGATGATCCTGTTCAAATCATGATAATCGAATGTCTCTGTTGCATGCACGCGGTGGATCGTCTGAATACTGGCCAAATACCAGAACCAGGCGGCCAAAGCCGATGCGATTATCGTCGCAAAATCGAGAAAGATACCAAGGCCTGACCAAAGCTGTTCCATTTTGCTCCCCTTTTCGGAATTCTGGCGCTAAAGGCGCTCCTCCAGTTCAAGTCAAGAGTAGGTCATCATGGGTTTCAAATGCGGTATTGTCGGGCTCCCCAATGTGGGCAAGTCCACGCTGTTCAATGCACTGACGGAGACCGCCGCAGCGCAGGCCGCCAACTATCCTTTCTGCACGATCGAGCCGAATATCGGTAATGTCGCGGTGCCGGACCCGCGCTTGCAGACCATTGCCAAAATCGGCGGAAGCCAGAAAATCATCGAGACACAATTGGGTTTTGTCGACATCGCCGGCCTTGTGCGCGGTGCCTCAAAAGGTGAAGGACTAGGCAACCAGTTTCTGGGCAATATCCGTGAAGTCGATGCCATCGTCCATGTTCTGCGCTGCTTTGAGAATGATGACATCCAGCATGTCGACAACAAGATTGACCCGATCTCGGATGCCGAAACGGTTGAAACCGAATTGATGCTGTCTGATCTGGAATCCTTGGAAAAGCGCGTTCCCAACTTCGCCAAAAAGGCAGCACAAGGCGACAAGGAAGCCAAGGCGGCTGCCGCCGTGCTCGGGCGTGCGCTGGATTTGCTCCGCGATGGCAAGCCTGCGCGGCTCGTCGTTCCAACTGATCCTGAAGAACAGCGCCTGTTTGACACCGCGCAATTGTTGACGGCCAAGCCCGTGCTTTATGTCTGCAACGTGGAAGAATCGAGCGCCGCAAATGGCAATGCGCTTTCGGCAAAGGTTTTTGAAAAAGCCAAGGCGGAAGGGGCAGAGGCGGTTGTCGTGTCGGCCGCTATCGAAGCCGAAATTTCAACCATGCCTGCTGAAGACCGCGAAGTGTTCCTTGAAGACCTGGGCCTGACCGAAACCGGGCTCGCGCGGGTTATCCGTTCGGGCTATGCGCTGCTGGACCTCATCACCTTTTTCACCGTGGGGCCCAAAGAGGCTCGCGCGTGGACAGTGACCAAAGGCGCCACGGCACCCAATGCAGCCGGTGTCATCCATAGCGATTTTGAAAAAGGCTTCATCCGCGCGGAGACCATGGCCTATGAGGATTATGTCCAATATAATGGTGAAGCAGGCGCCAAAGAGGCCGGTAAGTGGCGTTCGGAAGGTAAGGAATATCTCGTAAAAGATGGCGACATCATGCTGTTCCGGTTCAACGTCTGACATTTGATCTCGCGCAAAGACGAATGCCACGCTTCACGGCAAAGGCAGTTTGATGGATAAGATTGAAAGCACAGCCAAACCTGTTTTGCCCTTTGACCGCATTGGGGGGCGTGAACCTATCCAGCGCATGGTGGACCGTTTTTACGATCTGATGGAAAGCGAACCCGATTTCGCGGAGCTTCGGGCGATGCATGCGGCAGACCTTTCGCCGATGCGGGAATCGCTGACCGATTTTCTGATGGCATGGATGGGCGGGCCGCGGGACTGGTTTGAAAAGCGGCCCGGCGCCTGTGTCATGTCGGCGCATCGCGCGCTTGAAGGTATGAACTATGCGACCGCCACCCAATGGGTGCTCGCCATGCAGCAGGCGGCGAAAGACACCATCCCGTCCGATCCAGACTTTGTCGATAATATGGTGGCGGCCTTTGCCAGCATGTCCAAGGCCATGGCTGCCAATGCTGGCAAGGGTGACAGCCACTGAAATTGGCGGTAAGAGGTCATCATGTTCCGGAACATGATCGCCCTGCTATTCCTCTTTGCGCTGGCCCTACCGGCTGTGGCGATGGGCCAGCCTGTCCCGGCAGAGACGCATAAGGTAACAATGACGGCGGATTGCCACGGAACTCCTGCGCCGATGAACGGTCATCATGCTCCAGCGCAAGACGGTTCCGATATGCGCCTGCATGGCTGCATCGGCTGTATCGCGCCCATAGCGCCTGCATATGTCGTGCTGTTGTATAAGGCACTTGCTCCGGACGAAGCCATCGGGACCGAACAAGCGCTGACCGGCACGATTGCGCGCCCGACAATTCCGCCACCGCGAACCTGAAATTTGAGCCGACGAACTAGTCTCTCAAATATCAGGATAAAATCATGAAAATGAAACTTTTGATGGCGAGCGCCTGCGCGCTTGCCCTTCACACCGCGCCGGTCTCTGCGCAAGATCACGCACATATTGGTCATGACATGGCCACCATGGCGGACGAAGTAGTGATCGCCGACCTGAATATTGAATCTTCGGCAGAAGGTTCTGGCACTGCACGGCTGCCCAGAAATGAAGGCGGGATGCACGGATTACATCTCGACATTGCGGACGATTGGATGATCATGGCGCATGGTTATGTGTGGGGTGTTTACACTGACCAGTCCGGCCCGCGCGGTGACGACAAGGCATATGCACAATCGATGGCAATGCTGACCGCGGAACGGTCCTTCGAAGGGGGGCGTTTCCAGTTCAAATCGATGTTGAGCTTCGAACCGCTAATGTCCAATCGCGGCTACCCGAATTTATTCGCCACCGGAGAAACAGCGGGCGGCGAACCCTTGGTCGACCGGCAGCACCCCCATGACTTGTTCATGGAACTGGCCGCGCGGATAGATTTCGACGTCGCCGAAGGAAGCAGCCTGTTTCTCTATGGCGGACCCGTCGGCGAACCCGCTTTAGGGCCGTCGGCGTTTATGCATCGCGGGTCGGCCAAACTGAACCCCGAAGCGCCGATCACCCACCACTGGTTCGACAGCAGTCATATTACCTATGGTGTCGCGACGCTTGGTTTTTCATCGCGGAAATTCCAGGTGGAAGGATCTATTTTTACCGGCCGAGAGCCAGATGAGGATCGTTGGAACATTGAAAAACCAAGATTCGACAGCTGGTCGCTCCGCGCGACGTTTAGCCCTTCGCCCAACTGGGCTTTGCAGGTGAGCCATGGCTTTTTAAAACAGCCGGAATTCACGATCCATCCGGACGAAAACGAGCATCGTACCACAGCGTCGGCGCATTTTGCCAACGGCAACGGTTTGACGGCCACCGCCGCCTTTTCGGCTAAAAACCGCGATCCGGGTCCGACGCTTACCGCCTATCTTGTCGAAGTTAACTGGGACATTGACGACCATCACAGCCTGTTTGGCCGGTTCGAAAATGTCAAAAATGACGAGCTGTTTCCGGATCATAGTGACGTTTTGCACGAGGTGCCGTTCCGCGTCAGCAAACTGCAGGCCGGCTATGCCTATCGCTTACCACTGAGCGGACCGGTGAACTTGGCCCTCGGTGGCTCTGTCGCAAAATTTCTGAAGCCCGACACCTTTGACACCGCTTATGGCAAAAGCCCGGTAGGCTTCACGCTATTTGCGAAATTATCGCTAGGACATTGAAATGATAAGCTGTTCGGTCACTTGCGGCCGAACAGCTTTTCCACATCACCCAATGCCAACTTCACCCAAGTCGGCCGACCATGATTGCACTGCCCCGAATGCGGCGTGACTTCCATTTCGCGTAGCAACGCATTCATTTCCGGAACCGATAGCACACGCCCCGCGCGGACGGAGCCATGGCAGGCCATGGTGGCTGCGACATGGTCGATCCGCTCCTTCAGCGATAGTGCCTGGTCATAAGCAGCCAGATCATCGGCTAAATCTTCGATCAGGGCTTTAGCATCCCCGCCGCCGAGCATTGCCGGTGTTGCGCGGACCAGCATCGCGCCTGGACCGAAGCGTTCCAGTTCAAGACCAAAGGCCGACAGCTCTTCAAGTCGAGCCTCCAGCCGGTCGCATGCAGGTTCATCCAGTTCGACCACCTGCGGAAGAAGCAATGCCTGAGAGGGTACCGCGCCGCCTGCTTGGGCCATGGCCTTGCGCATGCGTTCCAGCACCAGACGCTCATGCGCTGCGTGCTGATCGACGATGACAAGGCCGTCTTCCGCCTCTGCCACGATGTAAGTATTTGCCACCTGCCCACGGGCAACGCCGAGCGGGTGTTGCCGGCTTTCCGGTACCGCTTCGGTCGCTGTTGCCGCGCGGCCCATCAGGGGGGCGAGATCTTCACGCTCGATTTGGCCCAAATCCCCGAAACTATTCCGCTTTTCGGCTAAAGACGGGTAGGCAGTCGCGTAATAATTCTGATACGCAGTGCGCGGGTTGGCGAAAATATCCCCCTGCGACGTGCGCACCGGTTCTTGCTGCCATGCCGCCAGCGCATCGGCAGCGGGATGTTGGACGGCGCGAAAGCCTGACTGGTCCAAGGCATGGCGCAGTCCCGAGACAATCATACCGCGAATGAGAGAAGGTTCGCGAAAGCGAACCTCGGTTTTTGCCGGATGAACGTTGACGTCTACTTCGGTTGGCGGCAGGTCGAGAAACAAGGCCACAACGGCATGACGGTCCCGTGCCAGCATTTCTGCATAGGCACCACGAACCGCTCCGATCAGAAGCTTGTCTTTTACCGGACGACCATTGACGAACAGAAACTGATGGTCGGCAACACCACGGTTATAGGTGGGCAAGCTTGCGATGCCGCCCAAACGCACGCCCTCGCGCTGAAAATCAAGGCCGACACTGTTGTCGATGAGTTCCGCACTCGTTAGCGACGCTACCCGCTCAGGACGTTCCATATCTGGCTGTACCGACAACACCCGGCGACCATCATGTTCGACCGTGAACCCGATATCGGACCTTGCCATCGCGAGCCGTTTTATCGTGTCCAGTGCTGCGGCATATTCCGCTCGCGGACTTCTTAAAAATTTCCGGCGCGCCGGGATCTTGCCGAACAGATTTTCCACGCGCACCCGTGTTCCTGATGGCAAAGCCGCGGGACCTTCCCCGGTCAGCACGCCGTGATCGACGACGCGACGCCATCCCTCCGCATTGCCGACGCGGCTTTCCAAGGTAAGCATCGACACACTGGCGATTGAAGGCAACGCTTCCCCACGAAAGCCAAGAGTGGATACTAGTTCTATATCCTCATCCGGTAATTTGGATGTCGCATGCCGCTCCAGTGCCAAGGCCATATCAGCCGGAGACATGCCGCATCCATTGTCGGTCACCTCAATCAAATCAATGCCGCCGGCACCAAGACGGACTGCAATATTGCGCGCACCGGAATCTATGGCATTTTCAACCAGTTCCTTCAACGCACTGGCTGGTCTTTCTACCACTTCACCGGCAGCGATGCGGTTGACCAAATTTTCCGGAAGTCTTCTTATTGACATGTCGGCATTCCTAGCCCAAGCGGCCCGTGCAGGCGACTCCTTAATCGTTCGCAATCCAGCCAAATACCTGTTTTTAAAAACAGCAAATTCCGCTAGGACCGCGCGATTGTTTTGGGCGCGCTCAAAAGGATTCTCACCAGACTTGGATTGGGTGGACATTAAATGGTTTTTGGCAAGTTTTTCCGTTTCGCATCGCAAGATATGGCAATCGACCTCGGCACGGCAAACACCGTGGTTTATGTGCGTGGCCAGGGCATTGTTCTGAATGAACCTTCCGTTGTCGCGATTGAGACCCTTAACGGGATCAAGCGCGTCAAGGCAGTAGGCGATGACGCAAAGCTCATGATGGGCAAGACTCCCGACAGCATCGAGGCGATCCGGCCTCTGCGTGACGGCGTTATTGCCGACATCGATGTGGCCGAACAAATGATCAAGCACTTCATTCATAAGGTGCACGGCAAGCGCCGGATGTTCAGCTATCCCGAAATCGTAATTTGCGTGCCCTCCGGTTCGACCTCGGTTGAACGCCGCGCTATTCGTGACGCGGCATCCAATGCCGGTGCTTCGGAAGTTTTCCTGATTGAAGAACCGATGGCAGCGGCCATTGGTGCCGACATGCCCGTCACCGAACCCATTGGCTCGATGGTCGTCGACATCGGTGGCGGCACGACCGAAGTTGCCGTTCTTTCGCTTCGTGGCCTTGCGTACACAACCTCGGTTCGCACCGGAGGTGACAAGATGGACGAATCAATTGTCTCCTATGTGCGACGACACCATAACCTGTTGATCGGCGAAGCCACGGCCGAGCGTATCAAGAAAGACTTCGGCACCGCTCGCCCACCTGCAGACGGAATCGGCCATACCTTGCACATTAAGGGCCGCGATCTGGTGAATGGGGTTCCGAAGGAAATCTCCATCAATCAGGGGCAGATTGCAGAAGCGCTTTCCGAACCCATCGGCACAATTCTGGAAGGCGTGCGTATCGCGCTTGAAAACACCGCCCCCGAATTGGCAGCGGACATCGTCGACCAAGGCATTGTCTTGACGGGCGGCGGCGCGTTGATGCAGGGTCTGGATGAATATCTGCGTGATGAAACCGGTCTTCCGGTAACAGTCGCCGAAGATCCTCTCACTTGCGTGGCCATAGGTACAGGCAGAGCAATGGAAGATCCGATCTTCCGCGGCGTCCTGCTGACAGCCTGATCTAGGATTTCAGCATGGCGCCGCCACCCCATCGGCGCCCCGGATTTTCCCGGAAGGCGCAATATGGCCTGTTCGCGACTTATGTAATCGCGATCGCAGGAACGGTGGTGGCTGCCTTGTTGCTGATAATATCGGTCGCTGATCCGACAGGTTTTGCGGCATTGCGTGCTGCGGGGGCTGAAATCACGGCACCTGTGGCGCGTTTCTTCAACAGCATCCGGCGAACGGGCAACGATATGGGTGGCAATTTGTCCGCCTATTTTGATGCGGCTTCCAAAAATGCCGCGCTCACCAAAGAAGTGAAGGCGAACCGCACCAAGTTGATTGAGGCGCGCGCGTTGAAGGTCGAAAACGCGCGGTTGCGTGGCTTGCTAAAGCTGAGAGATGAATCCGGTGAACAGGTCGCCGTAGGGCGGCTGATCAGCTCAACAGCTTCAAGTACCCGCCGGGTTGCAACGCTCTCTATCGGTTCCAACTACGGAATCGAGCGTGCGCAACCGGTTCGAGGCCCATCGGGTCTCATTGGACGTGTCATTGAAACAGGCCCGACAACGGCACGCATATTGCTCGTCACCGATGCTGAAAATCTGGTACCCGTAATGCGCTTAGGCGATGGCTTGCCTGCGTTTTCGACCGGCCTCGGCAATGGTTTAGTCGTTATAAAGCCGCTTAACCTCGGTGAGAGTCCCTTCAAGGTTGGCGACATCATCGTTACCTCCGGTAATGGCGGCCTGTATCAACCCAATATACCCTTTGCCCGGGTTATCCGGAAAACCAATGACGGTGCGCTGGCCAAGCCTTTGGCAGACCCTTCGAACAGTCCCTACGCCATTGTCATGAAAGCCTATCAGGCCGAAGCACGAGCTGTACAACAGGCAATCGCCCCGGACGGTAAAGCCAAAGAGGTAGCGGAGTGAAAAATCCAGTTACCGCCATCCGGCTCCCGTTACGCCCGGGTCGCGAATATGAAAGCCGCTTTGACCGGGAACAGTCATTGCTGAAAATGCTGGCGATTCCAATTGCCTCGATTGTGATGGCATCAATGGTAACCACTTTACCATTTATGACATCCCAACCGCTTTTGCCGCCTTTTGGATTGTTGATGTTTCTCGCTTGGCGCTTGATGCGTCCGGGTTTGTTACCCGTCTGGTCTGGTGTCCCGTTCGGACTGGTGGATGATATGTTTAGCGGCCAGCCGTTCGGCAGCGCCGGGCTTTTATGGTCGCTTGCGATGCTGGCTGTCGAAATCATCGACTCCCGCGCGATCTGGCGCGATTATATGCAGGATTGGCTAATCGCATCTCTCTTGATCATAGCAGTCCTGCTTGGCGGTCTATGGATAGCCGGAATGGCACACGCAGCGCCGGACCCCGTCGTCCTATTACCGCAAATGTTGCTGTCGATATTGCTATATCCTCTAGTCGTGCGAATATGTGCACGGTTGGATAGCTGGCGATTGGCAACATGAAAGTCGAAAAGCAGGTCACATCAGGACAGCTTGATTTCACATTCACCCGCCGCGCCGTATTCGTGGGTGGTGTGCAGGCGGCTATCGGTGCCACTGTTGCCGCGCGCATGTCCTACATCGCCGTTGCGGATAACGAAAAGTACAAGCTTCTCGCCGAAAGCAATCGCGTCAATTTGACGATTATTCCGCCGCGCCGTGGCTGGTTTATCGACAGGTATGGCAAACCGATTGCCACCAATCGCGCCGATTTCCGCGTGGATATCATCCCGGACCGCCTCGTTCGTAAAGAGGAAACGATTGCGACACTCGCCAATCTGCTCGCCTTGTCCAGCGATGATGTGGACCGGATCAATCGCGAACTCAAGCAGGCGCAAGGGTTTCAACCTGTACAAGTGGCCGACGGCCTCGACTATGAGCGTTTCGCGGCGGTCAGTGTCCGGCTTCCGGATTTGCCCGGCGTCAGCCCGCGCCAAGGCTATTCCCGCTTCTATCCCAGCGGCGCTGCAGTCGGCCATCTCATCGGCTATGTCGGCACCGTATCGGCGGAAGAATATCAGAAGAACAAGAACCCCCTGCTCATCACTCCGGGCTTCAAGGTCGGCAAAGACGGTCTTGAAAAAACGCTGGAGGACAAACTGCAAGGGGAACCGGGTGCCAAGCGCACCGAGGTAACCGCTCGTGGAAAGATCGTCCGCGAACTGACGACACGTCCTGACACACCGGGGAAACCGGTCCAGCTGACCATCGATATTGATCTGCACAATTATGCCGCCCGAAGGCTTGGTCTGGAGTCTGGATCTGTCGTTGTGTTCGACTGCCTGACCGGCGACATTCTGACGATGGCGTCAATGCCGTGCTATGACCCCAACAGCTTCTCCGACGGCATCGGCCGCATCGAATGGAAGATGTTGAACTCGGACGACCATATTCCGATGCTCAACAAGGCGCTGCAAGGTCTCTACCCTCCGGGCTCCACCTTGAAACCCATGGCCGGATTGGCGATGCTGAAACATGGCGTCGATCCGGAAGAAACCGTTACATGCGGCGGTGGCTACCGGCTTGGTAACCGAGTGTTCAAATGCCTCGGCCGCCATGGTCCGGTAAATATGCCGACCGCCATCATGAAAAGCTGTAACACCTATTTCTATTCGATGGGGCGTCGGGTCGGCTATGATAACATCGCTCCGATTGCTCGCGAACTCGGACTTGGGCAGGAATTTCCCCTTCCCTTTCCTTCCCAGCGCTATGGAACGGTTCCCGACAGCGAATGGAAAATGCGCAAGTTCGGGCAGAAGTGGACCGAATCCGACACATTGAACGCCGTCATAGGCCAAGGCTATATCATCGCGAGCCCCTTTCAACTTGGCCTGATGGCCGCACGAATTGCGTCGGGGCACAATCTGTTGCCCGAGATCATCAAGAAAAACCGCGCTGCGCCGAACTTGCTCTCCTTTCCGCAGGAGCATCTCGATGTGGTCCGGAAGGGCATGGATCTTGTGGTCAACGGCGCCGGAACAGCCGTGCGCAGCCGCCTGCAGCTCGAAAATGTAGCAATGGCGGGGAAGACTGGTACTGCGCAGGTACGCCGGATCGAGGGTGCGCAGCGTGGCCAGTCTGGCGCATGGAAATATCGCGACCACGGCCTGTTCGTCTGCTTTGCCCCCGTTGAACAGCCCCGCTATGGCGCTGCTGTGGTGATCGAACATGGCTTGGGCGGCGCCCGTGCCGCTGCGCCGATTGCCAAGGATGTTCTCACCTTTCTCTACGACCGCGAACAGGCAATGGCCTCGCTGGAAGCACTCGAAGCAGGCTGGGGTGGGAATATCGAACAGCGAATGGCCGCCAAATATGCCGCCTTCCAGGGACAGCCTGCCGACCCTCCTCCGCTGGATCCTACGGCATGAACGGCATTGTCCCGGCACCCATTGCCACGCTTCCCTGGCGGGTCATCTTCATTTTGATGGCCCTTGTCGGGTTTGGTGCGACAGTCCTCTACTCTACCGCCGGTGGCCATTTGGAGCCATGGGCCGGCAAGCATGTCGCCCGCTTCTTGGTTCTACTCGCCATGGCGATTGTGATGTCCCGTCTCCGCATGGAGTTCTGGAAATCCATTACTTTTCCGCTCTATCTGGCCTTGATCTTTCTGCTGATCGTTGTCGAATTTCTGGGCTTTGTCGGCGGCGGCAGCCAGCGCTGGATCAACCTTGGCATCATCACGCTACAGCCGTCCGAACTTATGAAACCCGTCATGGTGCTGGCCGCCGCGTGGTTCTTCGACCGCCTTCCGCCCAACCGGATCAGCGGCATCGACGCTATCTGGCCAGTCGCGGCCTTGCTCGTCATTCCCAGTGCCCTTGTCATCATTCAGCCCGATTTCGATGCCGCCATCGCCTATGCCTTCGGCCTGGGTGTAGTTGCCTTTCTTGCCGGGTTGCCGCTGATCTACTTCATCGGTGCAGCCGCGGCGGTCGCCATATTCGCCCCGCTCGTCTATTTTTTCGGGATGAAGCCGTACCAGCAAGACCGCGTCCTCATCTTCCTAAACCCGGAAAATGACCCGCTCGGCGCAGGCTACCATATCACCCAGTCCAAGATCGCCATCGGGTCGGGCGGGATATTCGGCAAAGGGTTTGGCAACGGCACCCAAAGCCACCTCGACTATCTGCCCGAAGGCCACACCGATTTCGTCTTTGCCACCATGGCCGAAGAATGGGGCATTGTCGGCGGGTTCTTCATCTTGGGGCTCTATGTCCTCCTGATGCGCTGGGGCCTGGGGGTCGCAATGCAGAGCAAGACCCGCTATGGGCAGCTCGTTGCGGCGGGCCTGACCTGCACCATCTTCTTCTACATCATGATCAATCTGCTGATGGTCGTCGGCCTCGCTCCGGTCGCCGGCATCCCCCTTCCCTTCGTTAGCCATGGCGGTTCCTCCATGCTGACCATGATGATCTGCGTCGGCATCATCATGTCGATCGAACGCCACCCCGGTGCAAAGCGCGGGCAATTTAGCTAAAACGCGCAGCTCAAGCTTGACAACAGCGCCGAATCCCATCAAAGGCGGCGCTCCAAACGATGCAGGGCAATTTGGCCGTATCGAAATGGGGACGCTTAGCTCAGTTGGTAGAGCAGCTGACTCTTAATCAGCGGGTCGTGGGTTCGAACCCCTCAGCGTCTACCATTTTCTTCTTTAATAACAATTGTTTACATGGCAGCGATGCGCCTCAGGTTTTCAGCTTGAGCTCCTAGGTAACGGGCTAGGTAACGGGGAACAAGCGGCTCACTTGAATTAAACTCGTGGGCTCCTCCGAATGGCTATGAACAGAATGTCTCATTGTTCAACCGATTCATGTTCGGATTGCGGTGTGCCCAGAAATTTTCAGCATCGTTGACGATGCCTAATTTGATTCACCGAAGACGTCCAACTGTTGGATACGTGAAGGTTGAACGTCTGACTCCTCCCATCGCTAAGTTTCGCTTGTTCGTCAGGTGATGAAACAGTCGGGTGGATATCTCGATCAGAACTTCGTTCGCACGGTTAAACCATAGGTTCGTGGTTCCTCAAAGAAGGCCGCCCTGGCGCGATTTCCTGGGACACCGCGTAAAGGGACATTTCCTGTCAGAGTCTGTGTAACTTCATTACTCAAATTGAGACCCCAAAATTCAAAAGTGAATCGGTCGTCAGGCGTCGTGAAACCAACGCGGGCATTTACTTTGAAAAAATTCTCCTGAATTCCGAACGGGAATGGCGTACGCGCGGCGTTTGTGTCACGGGGTTGTACAGTGCTGCGATAGCTGTCCGAATATTGGATATTGACGTTTGTCAGTAGTTGCCAACCCGAGCCGCCTAAGGGACCGTCATAGGTCATACCCGCAGCAGCCGTAAATTTGGGCGAGCGCGGAAGGGAAGAGCCGCAAAGGGTCGACACTGTCGGAAATTCGGCAGTAGAAAGCCCTATTGCACAATCATTTGGAAAACGCGTGTCAGCATAGGTGCCTGCCAAATTGATCGACACATAGTCATGTAGTTTACCGAATACTTCGATTTCGGCTCCCGTTGACTTTACGCTTGGTACATTGAAGGTGCGGAAACGTAATCCATCGAATTCCAACAACTGGAAATCGGTCATGTCCATATGGAACAAGGCGATGTTAACATTTAGTCTGCCCAAGGCCGCCTTAAGCCCCAACTCATAAGCATCTACTTTCTCAGAACGCAGGCGCGGATCAGCAAACTGCGGAGCGACCGGCGTCCCTGCAGCCAACCCCGCAAGAACAGCTGCAGAATTGACTAGCACTGCCGAGCTTTGATCGAGGTTGAAGCCGCCTGACTTAAATCCATGGCTAAAGCTTGCGTAGAGCAGGATGTCCGAATTTGGTTTGAACGCGAGCTGCCCCGTATATGTCAGAGCATCATCCTTGAAGACACCAGCGAACTCGCGCGGCTGATTCAGAAAGTTGCTTGCCAGTCCACCGCCGACAGATGCCGGAGCCGTCGTGTTTACGGGAAATGCCCGTCCGCAGTTCAGAGCGACGAGAGTATTGCGGAATGCCGCTGGCACTGAACCGGTCAATACTCCGTTGACGCTTGCTTGGCAGGCCGGGTTGTTTGCTTGCAACTGGTTGAAAGCAGCCTCCTTTCGTTCGTCAACATAGCGCGCGCCGAGAGTCAGGCTCAGCTTGTCGGTCAGGCTAAACACATTGTGCGTGAAAATCGAAATTGTCTTACCACTTTGGGTGAACTGATTTGCTGCATGTGCTCCAGTTGCACTCACTGGTACTCCACCATTTCCAAATGCGGTAAGCGTGAACAGCGGGTTTGGACCTGCCGCAGTGCCGATTTGGAAAGCCGCTGCCGCCCGTTGGTAATCTGCGCCAAGGGTAGCCGTGGCAACGCTCGTTAGATCTTCGTCGCCGTAAAATGCACCGACGAGCCAATCGAGTTTACCATCAAAACCATCGCCTTGCAGCCGCAGTTCTTGCGTCAGGGTCTTGATCCGGTCACCCATCTTGGGTTGCCCAGGTGTTTGCGAAACACCCCCTGCTCCCTGGGTCAGGATTTTGAGCCCGGTCAGATCAACTTCGGTAGTCTGGAATGAATCAAAATCGCGATAGGCGCCGATGTAAGTCAGTCGCGCGCCTCCAAAATCATATTTCAGTTCGCCCGACACACCCCAATTGTCGGCACCGTTGAACGATTGCTTTCCATTGGTTCGCAGATTGCGGAACGCCGTGGGGCCGATGTTGGAAACGCCGGTATTCGGCAATCCATGAAAGGTGGCGTTAGCCTGAGTTGCCAGAGTGGTATCGGCGATGATGACGGCATCGCAGCATTTCTCATCGATCTTGGAATAGTCTGCCAGGATCCGGATGCTCAGGTCTTTGCTGGGCTCGAAGTAAAGCTGACCGCGCAACAACCATCGATCCTTGTTGTTGCTGGTTGCGCCGGTTGCACTCTTCGCAACGCCATCGCGTTGCCGCCATGAACCCGAAACACGAAATCCAACGTTTTCGGAAATGGGACCGCCAACACCGGCCTGGAGATTGAACAGGTCGTAGTTCCCATAGGTCGCGTTGGCGAAGCCCTCGAACTCGGTCAGGCTAGGCTTCTTGGTGATGACGCTGATCGCACCGGCCGAGGTGTTACGGCCGAACAGCGTGCCTTGCGGACCGCGAAGGACTTCCAAACGCTCGACGTCGACCAACTCGCCAAATGCGACACCGGGTCTCGACTGGTAGACGCCATCGATGAAGAAACCGACCGAGCTTTCAAGGCCCGGGTTGTTGCCGGTCGTGCCAACACCACGAATGCGGATCGCGCTGCCCGAAGTTTCGGTAGAGGTCGACTGATAAGAGAAACTGGGCGAGATCGTGCTTAGCAACTTGACATCAACCACGCCCTGCCGCTCGAGCGTAGCGGGAGCGATTGCTGTAACCGCGACAGGAATGTCTTGGACACTCGCTTCGCGCAGAGTGGCCGTGACAATGATTTCTTCATTGTCCGACGCCTCGTCGGCATCGGCTTGGCCCGATTGAGCCATTGCCTGCGTTGCAAAGGCCAAACTGCATACCGATGCAACCAACGCGATCCGGTGACTTGATTTCATTTCCGCTCTCCTTTGCCTTCCCCACCCAAGCGGCTTACCCCCGGATGGCGAGGGCGGCCGCATTCTTCCGATCAGAACCTGGTTCGCACGGTTATGCCATAGGTCCGAGGCTCTTCGGGAAAGGCGGCTCTGGCGCGATCCCCGGCCACACCGCGCCCAGGAACGTTTCCTGTCAGCCGCTTTGTGATTTCGTTGGTTAGGTTGAGACCCCAAACTTCGAAGGTGAATCGTTCGTTCGGCGTCGTGAAACCGAGCCGCGCGTTCACCTTGACAAAGTTTTCCTGAATATCTGTCGCGATCGGCAAGCCATTTGTATCAACCGGCCGCTGCGATGTGCGATAACTGTCGGAGTACTGAAGGTTCACATTCGCAACCAAGCCCCAGCCCGACCCGCCCATCGGGCCATCATAGGTGAGTCCTGCGACGCTCGAGAAGCTGGGTGAGAGATTGAGCTTATTTCCACAGAAGACCGAAATGGTTGCAAGCTGGGCGGCCGGCGCGCCGACCGCACAATCGTTAGGAGCGCGCGTATTAAGGAAGGTGCCAGCCAGATTCATAGAAAAATGGTCAGCCAGTTTGCCGAAGACTTCTACCTCAAGTCCTGTCGACTTCACACTCGGAACGTTAAATGTCGTGAACCGAACGCCATCGAACTCTAGCACCTGGTAGTCGGTCATATCCATATGGAACAACGCGACGTTGGCATTGATTCGTCCGAAGGTCGCCTTAAGCCCCAGCTCATAGGCATCGACCTTTTCAGAACGTATGCGCGGATCCGCAAATTGCGGCGCAGCGCCGGTCGTCAGCACAGCCGTCGAATTCAGCAGTCCGCCTGCGGTGGCATCGAGATTGATCCCGCCCGATTTGAAACCATGGCTGAAACTGCCGTAGAGCAGCATATCGGCGTTCGGTTTGTAGGCCAGTTGCGCGGTGTAAGTCAGCGCGTCGTCCTTGAAGACTGCGGAATATTCGCGGACAAGCGGCAGGAAGGAACTAGCTCGGCCGATGCCTCCGGGGCCGGACAGGTTGACGGGAGTCGCAATTGGAAAGCAGTTTCCTAGCGCAAGAGGGGCAAGTGCAGGGTTCGGCAGGGCATTGGTCAGGACCGCGCGAACCGCAGCCGCACAGGCCGCATTGCTGCCCTGAAGCTGGCTGAAACCGCCTTCCTTGCGCTCATCGACATAGCGAGCGCCGACGGTGACGCTGAGCTTGTCGGTCAGATTGAAAACATTGTGGGTAAAGATCGAGTAGCTTTTCCCGCTCTGAGTAAACAGGTTTGCCGCATTGGCACCAGCCGCAGTGACCGGAATGCCGCCATTGCCGAAAGCCGTGAAAACGAACGCCGGATTGGGCGGCAAGGCCGGGGGAGCACCGAATGGCGAGGGGATACCAAAAGCGGCAAGAGCGCGCTGGAAGTCAGGGCCGAGTGTGGCAGTCTGAACGCTTGAGAGGTCTTCATCACTATAATAGGCGCCAAGCAGCCAGTCGAGCTTGCCATCAAGAGCACCGCCTTGCAGGCGGAGCTCTTGGGTAAGGGTCTTGATCCGGTCGCCCATTTTGGGCTGCCCGGGGGTTTGCGCTTGTCCGCCAAGCCCCTGCGTAAACATCCTGAAGCTCGTCAGGCCAGTTTCCGAAGTCTGGAACGACTCAAAATCGCGATAGCCGCCAATGTAAGTGAGCTTCGCGCCGCCGAAGTCATAGTTCAGCTCGCCCGAGATACCCCATTGATCCGCACCGTTGCGGAACTGGAAGCTGTTCGACCTCAGATTGTTGAGAGCGGATGGGCCCGAAAAGGTGACGCCCGTGTTGGGCAGGCCATTGATCGCAGCGCGGGCCTGGGTCGCTAGGCCGGTTTCCTGAAGGATGATACCATCACAGCATTTTTCATCGATTTTGGAATAATCTCCGAGGATGCGTATACTCAAAGCATCACTCGGCTCAAAGTAGAGCTGACCGCGCAGCAGCCAGCGATCCTTGTCATTGCTGGTTGCCCCGGTAGCACTTTTGATGACGCCGTCGCGTTTACGCCACGAACCCGCGATGCCAAAGCCGACATTCTCCGCGATAGGACCGCTGACGCCGCCCTGCAGGTTGAAAAGGTCATAATTGCCATAGGTCGCATTGGCGAAACCCCTGAATTCGGTAAGGCTGGGTTTCTTCGTGACAATGCTGATCGCACCAGCCGAAGTGTTGCGGCCGAACAGCGTGCCCTGCGGGCCGCGCAGCACCTCCACGCGCTCTATGTCGACGAGTTCGCCAAAAGCGACGGTTGGCCGCGATTGATAGACACCGTCGATAAAGATTCCTACAGAAGTTTCGAGTCCCGGATTGTTGCCGGTGGTACCGACACCACGAATCCGTATCCCGACGCCACCAGTTTCGCTCTGAGACGATTGAACGGCAAAGCTCGGCGTGATCGTGCTCAAGAGTTTGACGTCCGCGACACCTTGTCGCTCCAGAGCAACCGGCGAAACTGCAGTGACGGCGACAGGAATGTCCTGCACGCTCGCCTCGCGCAGAGTCGCAGTCACGATGATCTCTTCGCCATCTGTCGTACTGTCTGAACTTGATTGGGCTGTTTGCTGCGCAAAGGACGGTGCAGAAAGCGCCAAGCTGCATGCCGAAGCAAGCATTGCGATCCTCTGTCTCGATTTCATCTCTATTCTCCCTCCCATCGCCCATTGCCGTTCCAAGCTGGCGTGGCTTCGATATCGATGGAAACTAACCAGTAAGTTTTAGTTGTCAAGTGGCATCAAGTCACTTAACCGTTCCCGTCGATGCGATGTCTCCAAGGCGGACCAAAGAGGAGAAGTTCGGCATGAGAGTTTCCAGACGCGGACTCATTTCTAGCGCCATTACGTTGGCTACACTGACGGCGGCAGGCTCTGCTTCCGGGCGGGTCAGGCAGCGGCGAAAACCGAACTTCGTTTTCATTCTGGCTGACGATCTAGGTGCATTTGACTTGTCATGTTACGGTCGCGAGGACTATCGAACCCCATATATCGACAGCATCGCCCGCAATGGGATGCGTTTCGATCGTGGCTATGCAAGTTCTAGTTCCTGCGCACCAACCCGGGTTGGACTAATTTCTGGTCGCTACCAGAACCGCCTCTTGGCAGGCTCGGGCGAAGGTGGCGGATATACTAGGGGGAAAATCGGATATTCCGGCGATCTCCCTTCGCTGCCCGGTATGTTTAAGGCAGCAGGCTATCGCACGGGGTTGGTCGGGAAATGGGGCATCGGCGAACTTCCGGACTATGGGCCTCGCAAGAGCGGTTATGACGAGTTCTTCGGGCTTATGGGCGGTGGGATCGACTATTGGTCGCACGATTTCCTCGACCCGCTGACGCCGGGTCCGCGGCACCCAGATCTTTATGATAACGAAACCCCGGTCAAACTGGATGGCTATTCGACGGACCTCTTTTCAGACCGGGCCTCTGATTTCATAATGCGCAACGCCAAGCAGCCTTTTATGCTGTCGCTGCACTACACCGCCCCGCATTGGCCCTGGCAGACACGAACCGAACGCGGGTCGCCGCGAATGACTGACATGCACTATGAAGGCGGCTCCCCCGCGATCTACCGCGACATGGTTTTGGCGATGGATCAGGGCATTGGCCGGGTGCTCGATACCCTGCGCAAGCACCGCCTTGATCGCGATACCGTGATCATCTTCACCAGCGACAATGGCGGCGAGCGATTCTCCAAGATGTGGCCGCTGCGGGGCGGAAAGGGCGATCTCTGGGAGGGCGGTACACGGGTTCCGCTGATCGTAAGCTGGCCAGGCCGGATTGAAGCTGGCACGGTTTCTCGTCAGATAGCGATCTCGATGGACTTTCTGCCGACAATGGCTGCGCTCGCCGGAATTTCGACCGATCCCTCTTTTCCACCCGATGGAATCGATCTTTCGCCGCAGCTCTTCGGCGCCCCTCCGATCGAGCGGACGCTGTTCTGGATGACGCCGGGCGACCGTCTGGCCGCATTATCCTATCCTTGGAAATTCATGCGCAACGGCACGCTCGAATATCTCTACAATCTCGACGAGGATCCGACCGAACATGCCAATTTCAAGACCAGGAACCCGGCCGTGTTCGCCGATCTGAAGGCGCGGACCCTTGCCTGGTCGGCACAAATGCAGAAGCCGATGCCCGCCGTGCCCAGAACCCTTGTCGATCAGGCCGAGGGACTCGAGACGCCCAGGCTTCCGGGCAAATAGGCGAATCAGTTCGCGGAGTCGGAGGCCCGTCTGCAGGCTCATAAACGCGCAGCCACAACTATTTGGCACGATCCCGCTATTGGGCCGCCGCAAGGCATCGAGTACACTTGCACCAGCGGCGCACAATTGCCGCATCACATTGGCTATCAGTCACAAACGCGTACCTTGGTAGTGCTGCATTTTCCAACCGCCGTCGCGCCGCGCCCATAGGACTATGCTGCGTCCTTCGGCGGATTGAATGTTCCCACCTGGGACAACGACTTGGAGGATGATACGGCCAGTCACGACGGCGACGTTCTCGGAAAGCATCCGCACCGCCATTTCGGGCTGGGTCACTGCCTGATATCGATAGGTCCTGTCGCGGACACGTGCTAGATATTCAGCCTTAGTTTCGAGCAGCCCGTTGGTGTGAACATAGAGCGCCTCGTCGTCGATCAACTCATCTAGCGCGGTGAGATCACACGCAACCATCGCGGCGCGGCGACGAGCTTCGATTTCTTCGATTTCGGTCATGGTATCAGCCTGAAGTGTTGAAGCCGACTGGCGCTGGATGCCAGAGAAATTGCCGCGATCTTCCTACTTGCACACGGGCTTCGTGGCGTGGCAGAGTTGGGCATTGTCATCAGACAGCCTTCCAAAGCCCACTTATTAGCCGGATGTTTTCCAAGGGTCACGGCTCATCATCTCCCTCTTTAACTCAACAGCGAAAAGCACGACCGCTCTTCATTCGCAATGCATTGACGGGTTCACGCCTAGTCCGAAAAACTTGGACCGCGACGCTCAGTAAAGGCCGACACAGCCTCCTCATGATCAGGCGTCGTGTGCGCCAGGGCCTGCATCGCGGCTGATAGTTCGAGCGTGTCGGCTAGCGTCGTGCCATGGGCCTTGCGCAGCAGGCGTTTTGTCATCCGGACCGCGTGCCTCGGGTTGCCCGCGATCATATTGGCGATGTCGATCGCCTCGGAAAGCAGGTCGTCGGGACCGACGACCCTCGACACCAGGCCGCAAGCGAGCGCTTGAGCTGCGCTCAGAACCTCGCCGGTCAACGCCATCTCACATGCCTTTGAAAAGCCCACGATCCTTGGCAGGAGCCATGCACCACCGTCGCCAGGGACGAGGCCAACCTTTACGAAACTCTCAGCGAAGACTGCCTTCTCCGACGCAATCCGGACATCGCACATGCACGCAAGATCGCAGCCTGCGCCAATAGCAGGGCCGTTGACTGCCGCGACGACGGGCACCTCCAGCGCTTCAAACAACATCGGCAACCGCTGGATGCCGCGCATATAGTTCGTTCGGGTGTTGACGGGAGCCTCGTCCCGCAATCCCTGTCCCGGTGCCATCTTCTTGACGTCGCCGCCCGACGAAAAGGCCGACCCGGCGCCGGTCAAAATCACGGCTCGCACGGAGGGAGTCGCGTCGGCGTCGATCATCGCTTGCGCCAGCGCGTCGATCATTTCGATGTCGGAAATGGGATTCCTCCTTTCGGGCGCGTTGAGCGTCACCTTGAGGACCGGTCCAATTTGCTCCTTGAGAACGAGATCAGTCATTTTTCGTCGATCCTGACTTGGTTTGCGCCAGCACCTTCTGCTGGGCTCGAGAAATTGATGCTCCGCTTGCGGCGTTCTGATTTTGCACTTCCGATTGCCATTTCCCGGCTCAGTCGATTTCTACCTTGCGAACCGCTTCGCCAAAATAGCTGGCCACTTCGCGTCGCCCGATTTCGGCCACATAGGCATCGGGTCGGATGAGGATGTGGGGAGAGTTCCGGCGGACAAGCTGGGTCGCGCCGGTGTGGCGCAAATGATCGAACAGCCGCGAACCATCGGGCAGCAAGCGGTCGGCGATCCGGTCGCCAGGGGCAAGCCCATCATCCGCTTCGCCGACATTCAACGGACTGTCGGGGTAGCCAAGCGAGAGATGATTGGTCAGATCGCCACGCTTGAGCGAGGCGTTGACATGGAGCGCGCCGGTGAGCTTGAGCATGGCCGCCGCAATCGGCAGCCGCTCCTTCTGGTAGGTGTCAAGCAGACCGTCATCGCCGGTCCGGATCGATGCGGCCAGCTTCCAGCCGAGATTCCAGGCATCCTGCACACTGGTGTTCAACCCCTGCGCGCCCGAAGGCGGATGGATATGGGCGGCATCGCCGGAGAGAAACGCCCTGCCGACGCGGTACCGATCGACCATGCGTGTCTGGTGACGGTATTCGGATTGCCAGGCGACACGGGTCACGCGCTGGCCTGTGGTACGTCGCACGCCGGCTTCCAGCCCGGCCTCGGCGATCCTGCTGGACGATGCCAGCTGGAACAGGTTGCTCACCGGCAGCGGACACAGCAAGGCCGGTCCAGTGCGGTTGAGCGGCCAGACATGCCAGAACTCGCGATCTAGGTCTTCGATCTCGAGGTCGGCGACAACCATGGTCTTGCTGTCGAGCGAGGTGCCGAACATCTCAACCCCCAGAAGACTTCGCAAGGTGCTGCGCCCACCATCACAGCCCACGATGTAGTCGGCCTTGATGGTCTCGCCGGTGGCAAGCTCGGCGGTCACCCCCTCGGGAGACTGGGCAATGCCGACGAGGGCGGAATCATACTCGACCCGGCCACCAAGTTCGGTGAATCGGGTGAGCAGGATCTCGTTGGTCCGCCATTGCGGGATCATGAGCATGTTGGGAAAGGGACGGTCGACTGTTGCCTGGTGGCGGCTGCCAATCGAGAACAGCGGCAGGCCAAGCGGACCAGCATGGAGCTTGAAGCGGGGATACAGCCTGCTCGAGGCCACCATGTCTTCGGCAACGCCAATGAGGTCGAAGATCTCGAGCGTGCGCGGCTGAACCCCTTTGCCGCGCGATCCCTCGAAAGCAGCACTGCCTTTTTCGACCAGCCTGATCTCAACGCCGCGCCGCAGCAGTTCGATCCCCAGCACGAGGCCGGTCGGGCCTGCGCCCACGATCAGGACCTGGGTCACTGCGTAGCTCCTGGCAGATTTCCCATTCGCGACCGGTAATCAGACGCACGGTCCAGCCCTACCACCTGTACAAGGTCGGTGCCACGTAGCCGTTGCACCGCGTGCAACAGCTTCGTGATCAAACCGACTCCACGCGGCCAGCGCACTTCTCCACTCAGATCCTTCCGAGCATCGAGCGCATCGAACCATTCGCCCATACGTGGATGCAGGTGATGCAGAGGATAGGATGCCTCGCACAAGCGCCTGACGTAGATGTACCAGGCTATGTCGAGCAGCGTCAGCTGGTTGCCGAGTAGGAAATACTGGCCTTCGAGTCGACCGTCAAACTGTTCGAGCACGCACCGAAACCGATCGAATGCCAGCCGAGCGCGCTCGTCGCTTACCCCGTTGTTCCTGATCATCTCGCGCCAGAATTCGGCTTCGCGCGCCTTGTCCGGATCGACCGCGCCTTGGACACTGCCAGAGCCCAGACCTTCATACTTGCGGATCTCACTTTCGGGCTTTTTCGCGAGGAACGACGGCACGACGAACCGCATCGTCAGGGCCCTGATGTCCAGGTGTAGATTGTCCTCCTCGCGCAGCAAGCGGTGCATCTCTTCCTTGCGATCTGCTGGAATCAGCACTGGCTCGGGAAATGCTTCTTCCAGGTATTCGAGGATATCGTTGCTCTCCACGATCACCTTGCCATCATGCACCAACGCCGGCACAAGGCCCCTTGGGTTGATCCCCATGTACCAAGGCGTGACATGCTCCCCTTTGGCAAGGCTGATGTGGTGCGAGGTCCAGTCAATGCCCTTAAGGCGCAGGAAAATCCGGACCTTCTGCGAGCAGGACGAACCCTGGAAGTGAAACAAGTGCAACCCTCGCCAGTCCAGCACTTCCTTGGTCAGCACATCACTGTCGTGCAGCATTACCATAGGCGGTTTCTCTCTAGTTTTTGGGCACCGAGCAGATCGTTTTGGTTACCTCGGAGCGATGAAAACAGTTTGCAAACCCCTTGCGTAAACCCCCTTTTCATCAGCAAACAGCGTATGTGCGGTCCCGTGGCCGTTGCCCGCCGTGTGGGTTTCGGCGTCAAGCAGGAACCAATCGCCGACCGGCATCCTCATGAACTGAACTGTGATATCGAGATTGGGCATGGCCCATTCCGTCGGGCGCAGCGCATTACCAAAGCCATGGCCGAAATCGGCGAACAAACACGCTTTTACAAAGTTCGACGGCGTTTCCCCAGAAATCACTTCGCCGTCGGTCATGGTCATCCACCACACAGCCCGCCCGGGCACACCCGGATCGCCGCTGACGCGCCGAAAGGTAACCGAACCGCCCATTTGCGCAAGCTCCGGTACTTTCCCCGATGGCATGTCCTCCGGCTTGGGATAGTTTGAAGGCATAGCAAAATCAGGAGTCGTCAGACGGCGGACGCGCAAAACATGAGCTTGTGCTACGACCTCGCCATTAGCCAGCAGGCTGATGCAGTGAAGTTTGGTTTGCGCCCCGTCACGCAAGACCTTGATCGAGCGGGACAGCGGCAAATTGGGAACCTTCCCAAAGATATCAAGTTGGAATCGCGCGATTGCGAACCTTTCGTTGAGATCGGAATCTTCCGCGCAGGATGCCAGCAGACAGCTTGTCGGGCCTCCGGCAATCCATTTGTCGCCATGCCAAGGACTACGCGCCAAATCGGTTGGAACGAATTTCTCTCCATCTCGAAAAAAATAAACGTTTGGGACAAGGCGTGGCCTTGCGTTGGGTAATGACACTAGACTTACTCCGAGACTTCAAGTTTGAGTCAATGCACACGCAGTCTAAGTGTCTCAAAAGGGATGATGGCCCCTATTTTTTTGAACGAGTAGAACCGCGCATAAATAAAGACCAATTGGCTTCAATAACTTCTTCTTCAGACAAACCTTTCTTTTTCTCTACAAACCATTTGCTCGGACCGAGAGCAAGAGCGATGAATGACCGGGCAATCAACTCCAATGGAATGTCATCGCGTAGTTCACCCGACTTTTGCGCATCGGTGATCAATGATTTGATAAAAGAAAGATATTCTCCAGCTAAACGATCAATTTCGTCACGATCGGTTAACCGGTGACGTTCTCCATCGATAATCCTGACCTCGTGACGGTGCTCAATCGCAAAATGCGTATGAAAGCGGAACAGTTCGCGTAGCTGATCGAGCGATGCAGCCTTTCCAGCGGCGATCCGCCGCGCTTCGTCAAGGGCGCGTTCGTGGTTACGCCGGACAATCGCCTGCAGGATTGCGGCTTTGCTTGAACCGTATTTGTAGAGCGTCGGTTTGGAAATACCGAGGCGGTTGGCCAATTCGTCCGTACTGGTCTCATGAAAGCCCTTCTCAGCGAAAAGGTTGCTTGCAGCCTCAAGGACTGAATCAGTCAATTCCTCTTGTCGGCTCCGTCCCATAACTATTCCTCATTCACAAAATGAAACTAACCCGTAAGTTTAGCTACGTCAAGCAGCTTGCACCTTTGGAAGGCAACCTTGGCACCGCACACCCGGTTCATTCCAAGGCCTTTGCTAAGGTCAAAACAGAGGTTTAGGGATTATCCGCGGAGGTTCCACCAAAAAATGGACCAGCCGGTTCCCGAGCAGAAGGACCAGTGCACAACAGAGCGGCATACAATTCGAAGCTGGCTTTACAGGATGAACTGATCACCAGAAGCCCGAACCGTTATGTCGCCAATTGACACGCCCAGCGGCTGGTCGATGACGTGCAGTATCGCGTCGGCGATATAGTCGGGCGAGAGGCGGGCATAGGAAATCCCTTGGGAATCCATTAAGATAGTCTCCCCTACCCTCTTCGACTGCTAATAACATTTCTGCGAGCTCTCCGGCATTTTGACCCACGATCCCAACGCCTGCAGCACGGTTGATAACTGATCCGGTTAAACCCGTTCCAGGAACTCCGGTGGGCTTCACTACGGAGACTTTGATCTTGCCCCTCGTTTCAACCCGAAAGCTCTCGGAAAGAAAATTGACCGCGGTCTTGGTCGCACCATAGACGGCCGCGCCGACAACTGGGAAATTGCCGTAAATCGAACTGATATTGACGATCTGCCCACTGCCTTTTTCCATCATCGGATCATGTGCGGCAATCATGCCGTTGAGCACACCCTTGATGTTGACATCGATCACGCGATGCCAAGCCACATGGGCGGTTTCGTGATCGCTGAAAAATGCCAGCGGCATAATTCCGCCGTTGTTGATCATCACATCGACCTGACCTAACGCGTTCACTGCGGCAGAGACCGGGGCCTTGTCGGCATCAAGCTCGGTCAAGTCGACCTGCTTGGCCAGGGCTTCGCCACCTGCTTCGCAGATCTGGGCCGCGACGGCTTCAGCCCCTTCGATATTCACGTCCCCCAGTGTGACCCGCGCACCACGCGCCGCAGCCTTTCGTGCGACGAGCTCGCCGAAACCACCACCGGCCCCGGTTATGACGACGGATTACCACGCAACATAGTCGTTCATACCGTGTATCCTTCCTTTAGGGCTTACGCTACCGGTGCTGCGGCATCGGACCGGCGGGTGATTTCCGGCCAAAAGCCGGTGCCACCTAGCCTCGAAACGTGCCGACCGAGTTGGCTTGCCCAATAGGCGTCGTTACCGCAATCCCCGCGCCAGTCCATGAGCCGGCGCGTATAGTGGTTGAGCGCATATTCCATGGTAAAGCCAATTGCGCCGTGCAGTCGATGAGCTATAGGGAAGCACTTCTCGATCGCCATATTCGCCCGCAGTTTTGAAGCGGCAATTTCGAATACAGCACCATCATCGAGCACATCGCCTTTGTCGAGCGCCGCAGCCATTGCCTGCCCGGCCACATTGATCGCCGCTGCTTCGACCGAAAATTCTGCCATGGCCTGCTGCACGGCCTGGAAACGCCCCAGCGCCTTGCCAAACTGGACTCGCGTGTTGACGTGCTCAAGCGTCAACTCGAACGCCGATTCGAGCGCACCGGCCGACTGTGCCACAAGGGCAAAGGCACCCAATGCGGCTAGATCTGCATTGCACTGTGCGCTCGCTATTGGTACGCCAATCGGACGAATTATGTCGAATGGTTCTCCTGCGAGAGAGTTGCCTTCGATGACCTCGCTCGCGGCCACTTCGATGAGCCTGAGTTCGTAATCGTCTACGAAGATGACGCCGCTGCAATATCGTCCGAAACTAACTTTGCCTTTGGTTCTTACTAATCCGATAGGACCAGCAGGCGGTGTTATCCCGGCATCGATCAAAAGCCGGTGCGCGATTATGGTGTCACCCAAAGGCGCAGATAGTGCATGCCGCCCCGCAATCCGCAACACGGCATAAACGTCACCCCAATCACCGCCAAATCCACCCATGTCCTCAGGGATCAACAATGACGCGAAGCCCGCTTCTTCAATCCTGGGCCAGATGGCATTAAAGTCGGCATCAGCTAAATCCGCGAACAGTCCCTCCGCCATGTTGCATAGCAACTGCCTGAACTCGCTCATGTCCAATCGCTCCTCATCGTAGCCCCAAACCCTTTGCAATTATGCCCCTAAGAACCTCCGGAGTGCCGCCGCGCAGTGAAAAGCTGGGTGATGCAACAAGCACATGAGTCAACATCCGTTCCAAGGTTCCACGTTCAAGCAAATCGGCATCGACAGACGACTGGATCATTCTGGGCATGGCCTGTTCAAAGGCGTTACCAAGATCCTTTACGATCGACGCTTCGATCACTGGGTCTTCGCCTGCAGCAAGTTTGGCGGCAGTCGACATCGACATCTGGCGTAACGTCCAGATTTCGGCTGCTAGTCTACCGGTCAATCCGGCTAACGGTTCGGGCGGATCAGCGCCGATCGCATCGACCAGTTGTACAAATAGCATATAGGTTGAAAGGTATCTTTCTGGTCCGGAGCGCTCATAAGCCAGTTCAGCCATCGCCTGCTTCCAACCTTCGCCCTCGGCACCCACGAGCGAGTCGAGAGGGATCAGTACGTCATCGAAAAATACTTCGTTGAAATGATGCTCGCCCGTCATGTCGATTATAGGCCGTATGGTAACACCCGGCAGGTCAAGATCGATCATCAGCTGCGATAGACCAGCCTGACGCTCCGACGCGGGATCGGTCCGCACCAAGGTCAACATCGCCTGACATTCATGGGCGTTACTGGTCCAGATCTTTTGCCCGTTGAGCACCCATCCATCGGGTGTCCGGCGCGCTTGACTGCGAACGCTCGCCAGATCTGAACCGGCGTTCGGCTCAGACAAACCGATACAGGCAAAGACCTCACCACGAGCCATTCCAGGCAGGTATTTCTCGCGCAGAAGCTCATTACCGTAACGCAACAGCAGTGGCCCGGTCTGGCGATCGGCGATCCAGTGGCACCCGCAAGGTGCACCGTGGGCCAGAAGCTCTTCGAGCACCACATAGCGTTCAAGCACCGAACGTTCCTGTCCGCCATATTGCCGTGGCCATGTCAATCCGAGCAGTCCCGCATCGCCCAGCGCGCGCGAGAATCCTGCATCGCATTTGAGCCACGGATTGCATCGCTCTTCCGGCGTCCAGCGATGGTCGTGTTGGCGTATGATCTCGCGCACCTGCTCACGAAGACATGTGACATCGCCGGGGGGATCAAATGCTCGGATCGGAAAAATCTGCATCGTTACGCTGTCACCCATTCTTGTCGGATCAGGATTTCGCGCATGCCCGATCACCGTCTCAGCTCTCTCTTCCACGAACGACAGTGCTTGACAAGAAAAACTTACCCGTTAGTTTTATTGACTATTGATGGCGGCTGCGAATTGGCAACCGCGGCCGATCGATCGCATCAAAGCCCAACCCGTCTAGAGGAGTGAAATTTCCTGATGGCTCTGCGTACGCGAATTACCGAGCGGCTCGGGATCGAGCACCCAATAGTTCAGGGCGGAATGATGAATGTCGGTTATGCCGAGCTTGCATCAGCGGTTTCGAACGCTGGCGGATTGGGCATCATCACCGCGCTAACCCAACCCTCTCCCCAGGCGCTTCGCGAGGAAATCGAACGCACGAAAGCGATGACCACGAAACCATTCGGCGTGAACATGACGATCTTCCCGACCGTCAACTCCCCCGACTACAAAGCTTACGCGCAGGCGATCATCGACGGCGGGATTACCATCGTCGAGACAGCCGGCACCCAAGCGGTTCGCGAAATCTGGGAGATGCTCCGTCCGCACGGAGTGACAATTCTCCACAAATGCACGGCGGTTCGTCATGCTCTATCTGCAGAGAAAGCCGGATGCGACATTATTTCGATCGACGGCTTCGAATGCGCCGGGCACCCCGGCGAAGACGACATTCCAGGCTTGGTCCTGATTCCGGCTGCAGCTGACAGGGTGAAAATCCCGATGCTTGCATCCGGCGGCTTCGGGGATGGCCGCGGTCTTGCCGCCGCTTTGGCGCTAGGTGCAGACGGTATCAATATGGGAACGCGCTTCTGCGCAACGCAAGAAGCGCCGATCCACGACAATGTAAAGCAGGCCTATCTCGACAACGACGAACGGGGCAGCTTTCTGATTTTCCGCGCGTTCAAGAACACCGCGAGGGTAGGAAAAAGTGCGGTATCGGAAGAAGTTGTCCGCCGGCTTTCGAGCCCAGATGCCGTGTTCGAAGACGTGCGCGAACTGGTTTCCGGAGTGGCAGGCAAGGAACTGCTAAAATCTGGTGATCTTTCGCAAGGGGTTTTCTGGGCGGGTATGGTCCAGGGTCTTATTCACGACATTCCCACCTGCCAGGAGCTCGTAAACCGAATTGTTGCCGATGCCGAAAACATCATCCGCATTCGGCTTACTGGCATGTTAGGCTGACAAACAAAGGAGTTTAACGATGCGCGAAGCATATATAATCGACACCTGCCGCACACCCCGCGGGATTGGCAAGCCAGGCAAAGGGGCACTATCCCACATGCATCCACAGAATGTTGGTGCAACTGTCCTGAAGGCACTCAAGGAACGCAACAATCTCGACACCTCAACTGTCGACGACATCATCTGGTCGACCAGCACACAGGAGGGCAAGCAGGCTGCCGACTTGGGTAGGATGGCAGCACTCGTTGCGGGATATGATGTGAGAGCGTCAGGAACGACACTCGATCGTTTTTGCGGCGGCGGTATAACAGCTGTCAATCTTGCCGCCGGTTCAGTGCTTTCGGGGATGGAAGACTGCGTAGTTGCTGGCGGCACCGAACTGATGAGCTACCAGCAGATCCTGGCCGCCCAACGTGCCGAATTTGGCATAGAACCACGCGTTATTGGCTCGCACAATGAAGTGCTAGATGCGCTGCATCCCCAATCCAACCAGGGTGTTTGCGCCGATGCGATCGCAGCGATAGAAGGAATTGGCCGGGAGGATCTCGACGCGCTGGCACTGGAAAGTCAGCGCCGGGCAGATCGCGCGATCCGCGAAGGGCGATTCGACCGATCGGTGGTGCCGGTATATAACCCCGACGGTTCGCTTGCTCTCGATCATGAGGAGTTTCCGCGTCCTGAAACCACTGCCGAAGGCCTATCTTCGCTCAAACCTTCGTTCCAAGTCGTTGCTGATGTCGATCTTGGCAACGGTCGGACCTGGCGCAAGCAGATTCAGCGGGTTTACAGCGATCTCCAGTTCGAGGCTGTACACCATCCCGGCAACAGCTCGGGCGTGGTCGATGGTGCAGGTGCGATCCTGCTGACCAGCAAAGACTATGCCGAGAAGCATGGCCTAAAGCCGCGTGCGCGGATCGTAGCCTATGCCAATCTTGGCGATTGCCCCACTCTGATGCTCAATGCGCCAGTGCCAGCAGCCAGAAAAGTGCTGCAAAAGGCCGGCCTGACAGTCGACGATATCGACCTGTGGGAGATAAACGAAGCTTTTGCGGTGGTGGCTGAAAAGTTCATTCGCGACCTCAAGCTCGACCGCGAAAAAGTGAACGTCAACGGCGGCTCAATCGCGCTAGGGCATCCCATCGGAGCAACAGGTGCGATGTTGATTGGTACAATATTGGACGAATTGGAACGCACCGATGGCCGCTATGGCCTGGTCACAATGTGCGCGGGCGGCGGCATGGCACCGGCGATCATCATAGAACGGCTGACTTAGGGTCGTTTCAGATCGCGCCTAGTGCCTAGGCAGATCCTTCAGTGGAAGGCTCGTGTTGGCTAGGTCTTCAGGCGCGATCATTGCTCCTTCCTCAATCAGTTTGCGGGCCTGGACATAATCCCTAGTCGCGTTGATCGCATCGACAGCGATCAGGCGCCCTGCCTTAAGGTAGAGTACCGAAAAACTGCGCGCTGCACGATCGCCGCGCAGGATCGCAGTGTCATACCCTGACGAAATCCCGACGGTCTGTAGCTTCAGATCATACTGGTTGGACCAGAACCATGGTGTTGCGGCATAGGATTGTGCATCACCCAGGATAGCCTTTACTGCGCATGCGGCCTGATCATTGGCATTCTGGACGCTTTCGACCCGCAGCACTGCACCGCCAGCAAAGCGGTTGGCCTGTGCGGCGCAATCGCCGATGGCGTAGATGTTATCGTCGCTGGTGCGGCAGAAGGCATCGACCTCCACACCATTTCCACCTTTGATTCCCGCAGCGAGCAAAGGCTCCACCGAAGGGACAATTCCGATTCCAACAATCACCATCTGGCATTCGATCAGGCTGCCATCAGCGAGACGCACTCCGCTCACCCGCTCCAAACCATCAACCGAACGCAAGGCAGCTGACGTCCTGAGATCAACACCTTGCGCGCGGTGCTCGGCTTCGTAGAATGACGAAACATCCTCGCCAGCCACCCTAGCGAGTACTCGCGGCAAAGCCTCTAGGAGCGTTACCTCCTTGCCAAGCTTCCGGAGCACGGCTGCGGCCTCGAGCCCAATGTAGCCGCCACCCACGATCACCGCGCGACTTACATGAGAAAGTCGGCCCAGGATCGCATCGGCATCGGCCCGCGTTCTAACGACGTGAACCCCCTCTAAATCCGTGCCGGGGCAAGCCAGCCAGCGAGGCTCTCCGCCAGTTGCCCAGATTAGTTTACCATATCCCATACTGCTGCCATCGTGCATGGTTACTTGCCGCGCTGTTGGTTGGACTGCGGTCACCTCAAGTCCAAGGAGCAATGCAATACCTTTTTCCTGCCAGAAGGCGGCAGGGCGGATCAGCAGACGCTCCCATTCCTTTTCGCCAAGCAGATATTCCTTGGAAAGAGGAGGTCGTTCATAGGGCAGCTCGTTCTCGCGCCCGACAATGGCGACGGTACCAGCAAAACCTTGCTGCCGAAGCTGGATCGCCGCATAGGCGCCACCCTGGCCACCTCCCACGATCAAAACATCAAAATGCGGCATGTTCCTCCTCAAATTTGCCAAGGCTCGGTTTGAAATTAGGGTCTCATAGCGCCCGTAGCTATGAATTTTGCTTTGCGTGCCAGCGACGGAATCCAAGCCATGCAATCAGCGGAAGGAAAACGCTGCCGGTTATGGCGAGCAATCCGGATTGGTCGGCAAGAGCAGCAGAGCCGATAGCAGCAAAGACCATTGCAACCGAAAGGTTGGCAAGCCCTGTGATGATCACGAATTGTCCGAGTCTCATTCCAGCCATCCCGGATGCAATAGTCGCGAGTTCGGCAAAAACCGGCACCGGCCTGGAGAAGATCAGCACAAGCGGTCCCATACCAGTTGTAAAACGGTGTGCCCGGATAAGTTCCTGCTCGCCGAGCAGTTTGAGCGCGAGCGGCCGCGCCGCCAGAACTCCAACGGTATAACCTAACAGGCTGGCTACCATCAGGCCGACCCAGATCACCACCGAACCCAGCGCGAATCCGAAGATCGCGCCAGCAAGCGTATTAGTCACTCCATTGGGAACCGGCAGGAATATGTCTAGAGCTAGGGCCAGAATGATTGCCCCTGCTACCAGCAGAGGACTGGTCTGCGCGGACTCGACAGCGAGGTTCGCAATCCGCTCGATCTCGGCCGCAAAATAGACAGGCCCAACCAGGACCACTGCCCCAAGGATCAAGAGGGCCGTCCAGCGCAATCCACTATCCCAGGCCGTCCGTCGAGACCTCACCGGTTGGTCGTGCTGCATTGCTCGCGGCTTTCTCCTGCTTGGCCTTGGACGATCGGAGATCGCAGGCGATAGATTATCGACGCACGCCTGGAAGTTTTATGACAATACCATCCAACTCGGGTCCAATCTTTACTTGGCACAATAACCGCGAATTGTCCGCTCTTTGATCTTCGACCAGTTCGAGCATGGCGTCTTCAGTTTCGTTCATCTCCGTCAAGCGGTCGAAGAACGCGCCATCGATGTAACCATGGCAGGTTGCGCAGGCGCAGACGCCGCCACAATCAGCATCAACTCCTTCGACGCCATGGCGCACTGCCACTTCCATGGCAGTTTCGCCCGGATTGGCCGTCACTTCACGTCGCGTTCCGTCTGGTTCGAAAAAGACGATTGTCGTCATAACTACTACTACCTCTCTTTCGGCCGCTTATCGAACAGCCTTGACTCTGTCATTAGCGCTCAGACCAGGTTCCGTTCGATCAACATTTCGATTTCGTCCTTCGAAAAACCATAGTCATCAAGCACTTCGCGGCTATGTTTGCCCAGTTCTGGTGCAGTGATATTTTCCCTGGTCGGCGCTCCAGAAAAGCGGATCGGGGTCGGCATCTGCATTATGGTTTCGGATCCAAAAGACCCTTGCTGGAAAAAGCTTTCCCGTAGGCTCATTGCGCCGCCCATGATATCGTCGGGCGATAAGACCGGCCCAGCCGGAAGTCCGATCTGCACCAGTTCTTTTATGCAATCGTCAGTGGACTTGTCCTTGGCCCATTCCGACATGACCTCGCTTAACGCATCGCCGTTTACGCCGCGCAGGGCGTCATCCGAGAATCGGGGATCTTCGACCAATTCGGGCCTCCCGATAAATTTGGCCCAGCGCGCGAATAGTTTGTTACCAAGCACCGACACGACGAACCAGCCATCCCGTGTTCTGATGATGTCCGAAGGTCCTCCGATGGGTGAGCGATTTCCGGTCGGTCTTCTCGGTGCCTTTCCATAGGCGTGTTCCATCAGGATCGGAGCCATGACATTGAGCGCAGTGCCGACCAGCGAGGATTCGACATGCATGCCCTTTCCAGTCCGCTCCCGATTGAACAGCGCAGCCATTGCCGCATAGGCCGACGAGACGGCCGTGCCGAAATCAACATAGGCGGTTGCCGACTTGTAGGGTTGCCCTGCCTCCCCCGTAAGATAAACCCCGCCGCTTACTACCTGGCCGATACTGTCGAGCCCCAACGCATCGCGCATCGGTGTATTGGACGGAAAAGTGCTCGAGGTGACCAGGATGATGTCGTCGCGCAGCGCCTTGACCGATTCATAGTCCAAACCGAAATGCGCGAGCGCACTCGGCGAGAGGTTGGCAACGACCACGTCAGCCTTGGCGATCATGCGATGCAGAACCGCCAGACCTTCAGGCTTGCTGGTATCAAGGGTCAGAGACCGCTTGCCCCGATTACCGTAAAGGAAAAGCGAGCCTTCACCGCTATCGGTGGCTGGCGCTACATAGCGGTCATCGCCACCGCCCGGTTTTTCTACACGTACTACGTCAGCGCCCAGGTCCGCCAGCATCCCGGCACACAGCGGCCCGGCAATGTACTTCCCGAAATCGACGACCTTGATACCTTGCAGAATTCCGGGCACGCTGCTTACTCCTGAAAATCCAAACCCACATCTGTCGCCGCGCGAAAAGGTGACCGCGACCGATATGAAAAACTTACTGGTAAGTTTTCATTAAGTCAACGACGCTCGATTAGCGATGTCATTTCAGCTTGTAGAGGACGTAGACAGTTTCGTTTCGCCCGATCCGACCGCCATTCGCAGCACATCGGCGATCCGGTACCCGCCTGTTGTCACGCGGGACTTGGCGAGTTCGCGGGCTACATGGATTTCTTGCGCGCTAACCAACGGGGCATTTTCAGCCTCCGAACTCGCCATCAGATAGTTTCCCGTATAACCGACTAGCCTGGCCAGATGCAGGCTTTCATCGAGCCATTGTCCAAACTGTTCCTGTGGGGTTCCGGAATAAACCGGCCAGCCGAACCTCTCCCGCGGCCAGAGCGTTACGAGCCTGTTTGACCAATATTGCGAGGTCCTGTCTCCCTCAACCTTCCCGTCGGCATTAGGGATATCGAGTATCTGGTCCCAATAATTGTGCAGATTGGTGGGCTCCCCGCCTTCCGCCTTCCGCACAAAGGCTAGGCTGCCTGCCTCGTCGGTTAACCAGAAATCGCCGGTCATCTGATGGCCAGCATGCAGGGGCTGCTGAATGTCGCCAATGATGTGGATTAGCCAGCCAATCGCGATCGCCCGGTCACGTGCCGGAGCATTTCTATCTGCGAGTGAGTCGTAATTGAGATTGAAGGCATAGCTCGCATTGCCGTTGCGAAATGGCCAAAGCCATGTGCGACCAGAAACAACGCGCAGCTCATAATGCCAGTCGCGATGTTCATATTCGGTGCCATTGATATCGTCGGGCCAGCGCGCCAGCCATTCGAATATCTTGCGCGTACGGTTCCTGCCGGTCAGCCCGGCCGCCCTTGCCGCCAGTTCGTGATAATGGGGATGGGCAGGCAAAATCTGCTCGAGCTCCGCTATCACGTCAGGGTCATTTGCCGCGAGATCGTCAAAAGCGATCGCACCGGTCGTCATATGCGTTTCTTCCGACCAGGCGGAGGCAGAGGCGGAGAAGAAGCAGGCCGATAAAACGGCCAGCAATTTGACATGGATACTCATATTCGCCGTTCTGCCACAAAGCGCACGCATGGCAACCTTCCTACTGCTGCTCGCGCCGGATCACAGCGCTTGCCTGCGTCGACAGGCCCATGTTTAGCGCCTCAGTGTCAAACTGTGCCTCGAATGACCAGTCTTCAGCGTTGTTGAGGTTCTGCTTCATATAGCGATACGCCATTCTCGGTCCGTCGGCCAACCTATGCGCCGCCTTCAATGTTTCTGCACGCAGGGTATCGTCATCGAGGAGGCGGGTGTAGATTCCTTTGGCAAAGGCATCTTCGGCCGACAGCTTTTCGCCGAGCAGAAAAAGTTCGCGCGCGACGGCCGTTCCGACAATCTTCGAGAGAAACCAGCTGCTTCCGAAGTCACCGCTCGCGCCGATCTTGTCGAAGGCGGTAATGAATGTGGCAGATCGCCCAGCAAAGCGCAGATCGCAGGCGCCGGCGATCCCGACCCCGGCACCAGCCACCGGCCCGTTGACCATCGCGATGGTCGGCTTGGGCATTTCATGCAGCAGCCTTGACGTTTCCATGTTTCCGCGCAGACCAGTAAAACGCTGTTCGACGCGGCTGCCGACTTGCGAATTGGGCGCAACGACGACACTTCCTCCATCCTTGATGTCACCCCCTGCACAAAAGCCACGGCCTGCGCCCGTGACCACGACGCAGCCAACCGAGACATCCCGTGCGGCGTCAGCGACTGCATCGGCTAGGGCGGCCATCAACTCGGTCGTTAGTGCATTCAACCTGTCAGGTCGGTTCAGAGTGATGATCCTGACACCTTCATCGTCTTCGGTCAGGACAAGATCGCTCATCAGCTGCCTCCCAGTTCCCAGTGCCGCGCCATCATTCGTGCTGCGGTTTCCGCAATGTCCTCCGGAACGGGCGGATACATCGGCAGCGGTTTGTCCTTGCTGGGTAAGGCAATGGTAGCCGTGCCGCGAACCGTTTCCTCGTCGCGCTGGTTCACGAACTTGACTGCTACGTCCACCAGATTTTGACCGTTTTCGACCCGCTTGCCAAGAACCTCACCGGTCACACGCTGCACGTCGCCCATATAGGCAAATTTGCGCACCTCGTCGTGTAGCTGGATGATGATACCGTCGTCGCCCACCCAGTCGTTGAGATAGTGCCAAAGATAGTTTTCACGCATCACTCCATAGTCATAGGCCATCGGGTTGCCGATCGCCTGAGCCCAAACCGGATCCCAGTGTAAACGCTGCGCAACATCGGGAATGCCCTGTTCATTCTTGATGTAGAAAGCCGGAATCCGCTGCCGGTTCTTGTGCGCGCGTCGGTTGGTCGTCGGGGCGTAGGGGGTGAAGCCATAGCCCGCTGCGTGAAAGCAAATGATGTCAGTCACAGCAAGCGGCCCCTTGGCCTGTAGGCCCAAACTGTCGCCCACTTCGACACTTTCAAACCATCGCTTCTCGGCGCCTTGCACCTTTTCGGCGGCGTAGATGTCTTCGATCGCCTGCATTTCCTCATCGGTGTAGGTCGCAGGTTCGATCGCCGCGTTCTTGCCCTTTTTGGCCGCAGCTTTGCGCTCGGTGAGAATCCGCAGTAGATCGTAGGTGGCAACCACCTCGCCCCGCTGATTGACCTTGACCCGGCGGGTGACGTTGACCACCGACCTACCGGCAAATTCCGACTGTTTGACCTCACACGAAACCTCGCCTTCGTAGGCATAGATCGAATCCCCTGGTCGGACCGGCCGATAAAAGGTGAAGTCCGCACCAGAAACGAAGACATGTATGCCCTTGAACAGGCTCTTGCGCAGCGCTCGGATCTCATCCGAAGGCGGATCGCCCAGCATCGGCTTGCTGATCTGCCCTACCATCATGCCCGGGGCGATCACGCCGCCCCATCGGGTTTTCCGAGCATAAGCAGGGTCGGTGAACAACGGATTGTCGTCGCCGCTGCCATAGGCCCAGTTGCGAATTGAGTCTTCTGAAGCCGTCTGGACATAATCGGCTCTCCTCATTGCCTCCCAGTATCCGATTAGTTTGCGCTGCCTCTCTATGTCGCTGTCCAAAATCTCATAGGACGTGGCTTTCTGCCATTCTTCGCTTTGCTTAATGTCGGACTTCTTGGGCATGATGGCACCACTCCTTGCGATATAATAAAACTAACCCGTAAGTTTTTCTTGTCAAGCTCGACGCCTTGTGAGAAGAGGCCATCAATTCTCAAGAGGTTTGATCAACGGAGCCCTGGCATGGCCGAAGTGCGAAGGATAAGCGACGCCTTGAAAATACGCGCTGAGCATCAGCGCGACCAGATTGCCCATGACGATACACGCCGCCAGTTAACTTTCGCCGAGTGGGATGATGAGGCCGATGAGATTGGCGGCGGTCTGGCAGCTGCAGGGTTGCAGCCGGGTGATCGGGTATTCTTGCCGATCAGTAATGATCATGCAGTCGAAATGGCAATTGCCGTTTTTGCGATTTTCCGCGCGGGAGGTATTGTCTGTCCGATCAACCCGCGGCTCAGCCCTACTGAAGTGTCGGACTATAAGGATCTTTGCGGGCCGCGCTGGTGCATTACCGATGTTCCAGACCTCGTGGAAAATCTGAGCTTTGATGGGTGCTGGACAGTCGATCAGATGCCGCGAGACATCTCGGCATTACCAGATCAAGACGGCCTAGAAGCCGACGCAGATGCAGAAATCCTGGGAACGAGTGGTACCACTGGGAAAATCAAGGGCGTTGTTGTCAGCCATCCTGATCTGATTTCCCGGGGAGTCACCGGGACCAATATGGATAGTACCCGGTCCACGTTGAATGCCCTACCGCTGACCGGTTCCGGTGGAAATCTCGGGATAGTCATGCTGCCAGTCCGTGGCGGGGCGACTGCGATTACGCAGCGCAAGTTCGATCCCAAAGGTTTCCTGGAACTGGTAAAAGAGAAGCGGCCGGATTTGGTTTATCTTGTTCCTTCAATGTTGCGGCTAATCCTCGATCATCCTGATGCAGGAAACTATGATTTTGCTGGCGTGAAGTATCTCATGACTGGGACCGCGCCCCTTCCGCATGACTCGGTGGTTCGGGCCATGGCCAACTGGCCGCACCTCAGGATTCGTAACAATTATGGTATGTCCGAAGGCGGCGTCGTGGTTGGTACCACCAGCGCGGCCCAAGCACTCAAGCCAGGCTGTGTCGGCAGGATGCCCGAACATATGCAACTTCGTGACGAAACCGGCGTGGTGATTACCGAACCCGGAGTAATTGGCGAAATCTACGGAATCCAGAAACATCCACGTCGTTACTGGAACGATCCAGAGGCAACCGCAGCTAGTTTCATTGGAGGTTGGACGAAGACCGGTGACTTGGGCTTTGTCGACGATGATGGCGACCTTATCATCTCCGGCCGTTCCAAGGAGCTGATCATTCGCGGCGGTTACAACATCACCCCGCTGGAAATCGAAACCGTGCTTTTCCAGCACCCTGCCGTGCAGCAGGCGGCGGTCGTTGGAGTTGATCATCCGGTTTTAGGCGAGGATATCGCAGCGGCAGTGTCATTGCGTCCTGGTTGCACAGCATCGCCTGACGATATCACCGGATTTTGCCGAGAACATCTGGCCGACAACAAGATCCCACGCACGCTGCTGATTCTTGAAGCCTTGCCGCTCAACCCGAATGGCAAAATTGTGAAGAAGGAACTGAAGCCCCTATTGCAGAAGGTGGCAGATGCCAAGCGGGGGCAATAACCGGCTATCGCCGCCCGATCAGTCGAGCATGGGTTATTGCGAACTTTGCAATGCAAATTCTTCATTGGAAAGCGGCTTGCCGAACCCTGTTTGATCAGCTAAACTAACTGGTAAGTAAAGTTATCTGGAGACAGCCCATGGATGCCCAAAAACTCAGCCTTGCCGATCTTCCCGAGTTCGACCTCCACGGCGAAGAGTATAACAGTAACCCCTATCAGTTGCTAGAAAGGCTGCGCAACCAGTCTCCGGTCGCCAAGAGCCAACGTGGCTTTGAAGTGCTGCGTTATGAAACGCTCAATTGGATGCTCAAGGCTGATGAGTTTGATATTCCCACCGCCGATCTCAACGTGAGTTTGGGCTGTGGACCGCTTCAAGAATCCTTCGATCGCCACGGTCGCTTGCCTGCCCTACCCCGTGAGCAGCATGCCCGAATTCGCCGGGTGATGGGCCAGGCCTTCGCTCTGCGCCGGATCGGCGAAAGGCGGGATCTGATGGCCGAAGTGGCGAACAACCTGATCGACAAGTTCGTCGATCGCGGCGAGTGTGATTTTATTGCAGACTTTACCCACCACTATTCAATCACCGTGGCATGCCTCTTGTTCGGGGTGGACATCAAGGATGTACCATCGTTCCAGAATGCCACGGCGACCATGATGCACATGTTTTCGAATCCTCTGGCACCGCACGTTCCAGCAATCGAGGCCGCACTTCAAACGCTTTGGGACTATCTCGAACCATTGGTGGAAAGCCGGACGAACGAACCCAAAGAAGACTTTATTTCAGCGCTGGTTGAAGCGCAGAAGACCCAAGGTAAGCTTAGCAAGGAGGAGGTTATCTGGGGTCTCGCCAACCTGCTCTTCGCCGGCCATGACACAACGCGCAGTCAGCTGGCAAACTGCGTGAGGGCTATTCTTGAACATCCGGGTGTCTGGGATGATATTAGGGACAATCACGACCGGATTCCCTTCGTGATGCACGAATCGATCCGTTACTATCCCACCGTTCAGGCTAACCGGCGTGTGGTACGCAATCCGGTTGAATTCGAGGGGTTCTTGGCCGAACCCGGCCAGCTGATCTACCTCAATACGCTATCGGCCAGCCGTGACCCCGAACGCTTCGACAACCCGAACACCTACGACACCACCCGACCGATCGAGAGCTACAACACAGCTTTTGGGCACGGCATTCACCACTGTCTTGGCCATGTCCTGGCCAAGACCGAGATGATCGAGGCCTTGCGGGTGCTGACCGAACGGCTCGAGAATGTCCGGTTCAACGGACCTCTCGTGACCCTGCCCTATTCCGGTCAGCTGGGCTCGCTCAAATCGTTACCGCTTAAGTTTGACGCGCGCACAAATTAATCGACACCTAGCCGGTTCAGAACGAGCGGCGAGGCAGCATAGGGAGGACCGGATATGATGGACGTGCAAATCCCCGGCCCAGCCTATGTTCCGACGCTTGTAAACACGCTGAAGTCTGCCGTCGAACGCTTTCCCGACACTGAATTTTTGGTCCAGGGTTCGCGGCGGCTGACCTTTCGGCAAGCGGAAGAGGAATCGGCTGCGCTGGCAAAGGGGCTGTTGGCCATGGGCATAGGCAAGGGAACCCGCGTCGGTTTGCTGATGTCCAACAAGCCCGACTGGGTAGTCATTTTCCTGGCCGCAACCAGGATCGGGGCTCTCGTCGTCACGATGAGCACCTTCTATCAGCCCCCCGAGGTCGACTGGGCGGTCGAGTTCCATGACCTCGATACGCTGATCATCGAGCCCCGCTATCTCAAGAACCACTATGTCGAGCGAGTTGAAGTTGCGTTGCCAGGCCTGACCGGACAGTTGACACCGGAACTATATCTTTCTGAACACCCCTACCTTCGCAGGATCATCATCTGGGGAGACCATGACCGGAGCTGGGCGTTGACAGGGCCGCAGCAGGTGATGGATGCGGCGGCTGCCAAACCCCAGATCGATGGAAGCTTCCTCGCCAAGGTTGAGGAATCGGTCCACCCGTCGGACCCGGCGTTGGTGATCTGCACATCGGGCAGCACCGCACGCCCCAAATCAGTGGTTCACACCCACGGCACAGTTGTGCGGGCCACGTTCAACTTTCTGGATTATTTCGACGCGAAGCCGGGCAACCGCACCCTGCACGTCATGAATCTGTTCTGGCTGGGTGGAATCAATTTCAACCTGATGCCCGCGCTGCATGTCGGCGGGACCCTGTGCTTCCCCGAAAATCCCACCTCCGCCGAGCTTTTCAGGGTTGTTAAGGAAGAAGGCATCACCCGCTTCTCGGCTTGGTCAACCCAAGGCGCCGAACTACGTCAGGCGGCAGCGATGGAAGGCCTGGATGTTTCGCACATCTCGGGTCTGGCACCACCGGTCGACAATGTTACTGGGAATCCAATCCCGTCTGAGCGGATCCAGAGCTGGATTGGCATGACCGAAACCTTCGGCCCTCACAGCATCAATCGGTACGGAACGCCCGCGCCCCACGGAAAGGGTGGCAATCTGGGCCGAAACCTGCCCGGCGTGGAGCGCCTCATAGTCGATCCGGAAACTGGAACCCCCCTTCCTTCGGGCGAAGTCGGCGAACTTTGGGTGCGTGGATACACCCTGATGCGTGACTATTATAAAAAGGAACGCCATGAGTTTCTGACCTGTGATGGCTTCTTCCAGACCGGTGATACGGGCCTTATCGATAAGGACGGCTTTTTCTATTTCAAGGGCCGTCGTAACGACATGATCAAGGCTGCTGGCGCCAATGTCTCGCCGGCTGAAATTGAAGTCGTACTAATGCGCCATCCGGCCGTCTCTGAAGCTATCGTTCTAGGCTTACCCGACCCACAACGCGGAGAGATCGTTGTTGCGGTCGTGGTCGAGGCAAGCGGGACATCAGTCACGGCGGAAGTGCTGCGCGAAGCTACAAAACGGGCACTATCCCAGTACAAAATCCCATCCGAGTTCGTTTTCCTGTCCGCCGACGAAATTCCGCGCACCCATTCGCATAAGGTCAAGAAACCGGAGCTTCAGGCATTGGTCGCGGAAAAGATGGGCCGGTCCATTTAGGTAGCAATCAGGAGCGCAGACACAGCCATGAATAGAACCGACAGTCTCACCGGTAAGGCCATGGTGATCACCGGAGCCGGCCGTGGCATCGGTGCCGTCGTCGCGCAGAGAGCAGCCGGTTTGGGTGCCTTCGTTGTCGTGAACGACATCGATGCCGATGTGGCCAGCGAAACGGTCGCCAGGATAGAGGAGCTCGGTGGGTCGGCGATCGCGCACTGCGGCGATATCAGCGATCCAAATTATTGCGAAAGGTTGATCGAGGCTTGCATTGCAGAGCGCGGCCAGATCGATGCACTGGTCAACAACGCCGGTCTGTTCCGAATGGGGCCAGCCTGGGACCTGAATCCAGCCGACCTTCAAACCATGATTGCGGTCAATGTCCTGGGCACCGCCCATTGCGCCATGCACGCCATTCCCAGGATGCGCGCCGCCGGGAAGGGCTCGATCATCAACGTCACTTCGGGTGCCGCCAGCGGCATTGCCGAGATGAGTGCCTATGGTGCGACCAAGGGTGCGGTCTCTTCCATGACTTATGGCTGGGCGCTGGATCTTACCGGCTCAGGGGTTCGCGTGAACGCGGTCTCTCCCAATGCAACAACCCGGATGGTTGCGGCTATGCAGGAATTCAAGGGCATTCAAGACCAGCCCCGTCCGTTCCAGGACCCGCAGCATACTGCCGAGACAGTATGCTTTCTCGCTTCTGATCGATCAGCCCATGTCAACGGGCAGATCATCAGGATTGCCAGCGGTCAATTGTCCTTGGTGGCCCAGCCCAAGCCCATTCAGCCAGGCGTTTCAGTCGCAGACTGGTCGATCGATACGGTTGCACAGGCAGTGCAGGAGCTCATTGCCGGCCAATAAAAGGCGAGTTATCAGGTGCGCGGCAGTCCCAGGTATCGCTCAGCGACGATGTTGCGCATGATCTCGTTCGATCCCCCGGCGATCGTCCAGGCATAGCTCTTGAGGAAGTCGGTGAACTTGATCCTGCTCGTATGCGCTGTAGCGGGGATCGGGGCTTTCCACTTGTGTGCTTGTATGCCTTCGGCGCGCACGAGAAACTCGGTATAGCGCTGCAGGAACGGCCCCCAGGTCAGTTTAATGAAGGTCGGCAGGGTTGGCGAAACCTTGTCAGGGTTCGCTTCCAGCTCCTTGAGCAGCTTGCGGATCAGCAGCCGGATGACCTGAAGCTCGGCATGGAACGCGGCGTATTCACGGCGCATCTGCGAATCGCGCATCCAACTGTCCTTACCGTCGACCCGGTCGCGTTCGAACGAACGGGCAAGCCGTTCCGTTCCGCCGAAAATCAGCAGCCCCCTCTCGGCCGAGAGAGTGGATTGAGCGATATTCCAACCGTCGCCTTCTGCACCGATCAGGTTCTCCGCCGAGATTTTCACATCATCCATGAAGATCTCGCAGAATTCCTGCTCACCGGTAATCGACCGGATCGGCCGAACTTCGACGCCGGGTGCCTTCATATCCATGATGAAATAAGAAATGCCTTCGTGCTTGCGCTTGACGTTCTGCTCCGTGCGGGCAAGCAGCAGGCAAAATTGGGCATTCATCGCCCCTGACGACCAGATCTTCTGCCCGTTGACTACATAATGATCGCCTTCGCGGCGTGCACTTGTTCGTAGCGCCGCGAGATCCGATCCGGCCCCCGGTTCAGAGAAGCCCTGGCACCAGATATCTGTGCCGTGAGTTATCCCCGAAAGGTACTTCTCCTTCTGCGTTGGACTGCCGTGTTCAAACAGCGTTGCCGGCGTCTGGAACAGCGAAACCATGTACATGTGAAGCTCGGGCGCGTCTGCGCGGGTCAGCTCCTCATAAACGATGATCTGGTAACCGAATGGCAGACCTGGCCCGCCCCATTCCTTCGGCCAGTGCGGAGTGGCGAGGCCCACTTTCCTGCGCTCTTCGAGCCAAGCGACCATCTTGGGCTTGAGGGTTTCATTTTCCAGTCCCTGCCATTCGTTGCGCCAGTTCCTGGGCATCGCAACTGCGAGCCAGTCGCGAATTTCCTGCCGAAAGGCTGCCTCGTCGCCGACTTTAGAGAGAATATCGAAAGTCCGGGACATCACGCCGCCTCCAGCAGATCGGCAACACGATCGAGCGCTTCATTGCGGGTTAGATAAAGTGCTTCATTAAGCTTTGCTCGCTTCAGGAAGACATGCGGTTGGAACTCTGCAGTGAAGCCAACACCGCCATGCAACTGGATGCAATCACGCGCGACCTCAGCCACAACTCGGGTGATGTGCGCCTTGGCAGAAATGGCATGAACCAGACCGGCCGGATCAACTGGATCGAGCGACGATGCATAAGCGAGTAGTTCACGCGCACCAACCAAAGCAGTCTTGTGATCTGCCACCCGATGTTTGAGCGCCTGAAAACTACCGATCACCTTTCCGAACTGTTCGCGAATCTTTAGGTATTCGATAGTGAGAGCAAGCACGGCTTCGCCGATGCCCAGAGAGTCCGAAGCAAGTAAAATGCAGCTCGAATGCACAAGCAGATCGGCAACCTGTCGGTCCTCTGGCTGCAGAACGATTGCATCTTCAACTATCGACACGTGGGATAGTGTCACAGTTCCCAGCGTCCGGCTCGTGTCATTCAGCGGGTGGGCTTCTACAGACAGACCGGAAGCACTAATGGGCAGCACGATCCAGCAAGCCTTATCTCTACGCCTCCCGTTCAGAACAAGGTGCGTTGCACAAGGGGCGTCGAGGATGTCAGCGATAACGCCACTGACGCTTTCGTCATCGATTTCCAGCCATCCACCCGATGGTTGAGCAAAGGCCGGCCGCATCGAGCCACTGGCAAGCATGGGGAGCCATGCCGCACGCTGCCTGTCGCTGGCAGCATGCGCGACAAGCAAAATAGTCAAAGTCGTGCCGAGCATTGGGACCGGTGCCGCCACCGCACCGAGAGCCCGATGCAGGCGTGAGGCGGCGTCAATTCCAAGGCCAAGCCCTCCGAACGATTCAGGGACAGTAAGGGCAGTCCAACCAAGCTCCGATATCTGCTGCCACAAATCCACCGCCATCGAGCCACCGGATTGGGCGTATGCGACCGAGCGTTCGCGCGGCCATTCGGTGGCCAGTAATTCTGAAAAGCTTTCGTCCAGGAGATCGAGATCGATGGTATCGGACAAGCGGTTTACTCCAGTTTCAAATCGACAAACGCGCTTCCGCGCTAGTCGCCGGCCACGATGTTCTTGAAGTTTGCAAGCCGCTCAGCGGCACTGGCTGTGCTCTTTGAGGCGGTATGTACAAGTTGATGGGTGTCGAAATGCGCGCTCATCATCACGCTATAGCCTTGGGAATCGAGATTACGGTTGAGCGAGCGTTTCATCATCTGCATGGCAAAGGGAGGAGCCTTCCCGATCGTCTCTGCAATTTCCATTGCGGCAGCTTCAAGTTGGTCACGCGCGACCAGCCGCGTGACGAAACCACGTTGGTAAGCCTCTTCAGCTGTTAGTTTGCGCCCTGTAAACAAGATGTCGCGCGCCAGCCGGTCTCCAAGCGCCCATGGGTGGAACAGGACTTCAACTGCGGCTGAACCCAATAGTACGGTAGGATCCGCGAAATACGCATCCTCCGACGCTACCAGAATATCCGCCATCGCTGCGAGCATGAAACCCCCGGCAATGCACGCACCCTGGGCTTGGACAATCACAGGTTTGGAGTGGTTCCGTATGCCCATCGCAATCTCGAGATAATAGCGATCTTCGAACTGGTATCGCTCAATAGTAGGCCGCTGTAGATAGTCGTCGCCCAATTCCTTATTGTCATGGCCGGCCGAAAAGCAGCTGCCATCGGCAGCCAGGATAACAACTCGAACCTCGTCATCGACGTCTGCGCGTTTGAGCCCAGCATCCAGGCCTTCGAGCATTGCTTTGTTTTGAGCATTCCGCTTTTCGGGCCGCGCCAGCGTTATGCGCTCGACGCTTCCAAACCGTTCAACCCGGACATGCTGCTGGGACATGGCATTCATCTTTCCTGCGATTAGCGATCAATAGTCCATCAGCTCGAAATCCTGCTTTTCCGTGCCACAATCGGGGCAATAGAAAAGATCTTCCGGAATGGTTTCGAAGGGCGTCCCCGGCTCAATTCCCTCCTCCGGAAAACCCAAGGCTTCGTCGTAAATATAGCCGCAGCTCCGACACCGCCATTTTCGTGACAAGCTACTCATCGCCGTCGCCTTCTTAACACGCCGTGAAACGGATCGGCACCCGCTTTGGCCCACATACAAAGTTCGAAATCGTCCTGGCTGGCGTTCCCGAAAGCTCCACGGAAGCCAAGCGATCGAACAACTCTTCCAAAAGGACACGCATTTCCAACCGCGCCAAGTGCTGCCCCAGGCAAACGTGAACGCCGTACCCAAAGGCGAGTTGCGGGTTGTCCTTACGATCCAGTCTAAATTCGTACGGGTCATCGAAGACCAAATCGTCACGATTGGCAGAACTGTAGCACAACATCATCCAGTCACCCTTCGCGATCTTCTGGCCGGCCAATTCGCAATCAGCGGTGGCCGCGCGCATGAAGTGCTTGACCGGCGTCACCCAGCGCACGCCTTCATCGACAAGCGCCGGGATTAGCGACCGGTCATGCCGTATTTGCTCGAAAAGGTGCGGCCTTTCTGCCAAAGCCCACATAATTCCTGCGGTTGCGTTCGAAGTGGTATCATGGCCCGCGGTCGCGACAGTGACATAATAGCTGAGCAACTGCCGGCGGGTCAGATAATCTCCATCGATCCGCGCGTTGGCGATCAAGCTGTTCAGCCCACCATCCGGCTCGCTACGTAAACGTGTAGTCACATCGAGGAAATAGGTCTCCATCTCGGCCATGCTTGCTAAAGTCGCCTGGAGAGCCTCCTCCGGGGTTAGTTGCTTGCCAGAACGGTTCAAGTCAGGATCGTTAGCTGAGAATATCTCCTGGGTCAGCTTAAGCATCATCGGCTCGTCCTCACGCGGAACGCCCATAAATGCCATCAACACCCGTAGCGGATAGAGAAATGCCACCTGCTTGGCGAAATCGCACTCGCCGCCAAGTTCGAGCATCTGGTCGGCAAACTCGCTTGCGATCTTGCGAACCTTATCTTCCATAGGCCGGACCGATCGCGGCGTCAGATGCGGGAACAATACTCCTCGCAAGTCCTTATGCTCTTTTCCATCGACCGTCACGACACTGCGGCTCATATTCGCTTCGCCACCCGTGACTTCTCGTATCTTTGCCGCGTTTGCTTTCGTTTGGACTACTGTCGCTCGGTCCCCGTTGTGGAACAGATTTGGCTGGCGCTCGATTTCCTTGATATCGGCGTGTCGGCTCACTACCCAGAAGGGGTCATATTCGTCTGGTTCCGCAATATCCAATGGCGCCTCCGATCTGATGCGCCGGAATACTTCGTCTATCCTGTCCCCATCCGCATAGGCCCGACCGTCAACAATCGCTTCGGCTAATGACTGGTGTAACGTCATATCTCTCCAACCCTCACTGGCGACGGACACTCATTGCGAAAGTTGCACATATGGTGGCCGAACGAGGCTATAGATTTCATTGAATTGGTTTTCCAAATCATCGAAACTTTATGCTCCTCGGTTACCGATTGTCTCAGTATTTGACAAGCATAAACTAACTGGTAAGTTTTCATTTGCCAGCTTGCAAATGGCGTGGTCACATGCACGATTTATGAAGGTGGAACCAATGGCGGAATTTCCGTCCCATCCCGACGAAGTTAGCCCCTGCTGGCTAACCGATAAGCTGCGCAATGCCGGCCTTATAGGGAATGCGGCGATTATAAACCTTTCGTGGCAATCAATAGGCACCGGGAACGTCGGCGACAGCGTTCGCTACACTCTTGCTTACGATCGCGAAGGTCCTTTGCCGTCAACGATCGCTGGCAAATTTCCGGCATCCGACGAAACCAGCCGTGCGACCGCTTCTGCATTTGGCGTTTATGCCAAGGAAGTGAAATTCTATCTCGAGATCGCACCAAAGCTGGAAGTACGAGTGCCGCAGACATATGTTGCAAAGATCGCACCGAACGGGGTGGATTTCATCTTGTTGTTCGAAGACTTAGGCCCGGCCCGCGGAGGAGATCAACTGATCGGCTGCACCGCTTCCGACGCTCGCGCCGCGATCCGGCAAGCAGCGTCCTTCCACGCACCCAGCTGGAACGATCCCGAACTGCTTGCCATCGACTGGCTTCGGCCGAATCCCGCGATCATGGCGAAGCGTGCAGAACTCTATCCAAGAGCTCAAGACGCGTTTCGAGAACGGTTTGCCAATAAGCTTGAACCAGAGTTCATGAACTTATGCGAAGAATTGGTTGAATATATCGGCGTTTGGATAGAGCGTGAGGCACGGCCTCAATCACTTGTCCACGGCGACTTCCGCCTCGACAACATGCTGTTCGAAATCAAGGATGGTATCGAAGAGATTGCTGTGCTCGACTGGCAGACCGTTGCCATTGGAAACGGCCTTGTCGATCTCGGTTTTTTCATGGGCGCTGGCATTGGTGCCAGCTTGCGGCGCGAATGCGAAGCTGAACTACTCGATCTCTACTGTTCGGAAATGACCCGGCGCGGTGTAGCGCTCACACGTGACGAGATTTGGGACGACTATGTAGTGGGAAGCCTACGGGGTATCGTCAACGCCGTATTTAGTACCGCAAACGTCAAGCGCAGTGAACGCGGCGATGAATGTTTTCTTTCCATGGCTCGCGGTGGTTGCTCGCTAGCTTTGGAGCACAATAGCCTCGCGCGGCTGATGGGAGCAAGCACATGGTGCTGACGAAGGGCGACGACTTTCCGTTACACCAGACACCTGAACCCGTCGCATTTGCCGGCACCGACCGTAATTTCTATGATCGGTACTTTTTCCATGGCTATGCGCCAGATGGCTCCGATTTCTTCGCCGCAGCCTTTGGAGTGTACCCGCATCTCAACGTCGCAGATGCCCATTTTTCTGCGGTTCGTGGCGGAATTCAGCATAACCTCCATGCCAGTCGCGAACTCAACATGGAGCGGATGGACCTTACATGCGGCCCGATCCGAATCGAAGTATTGGAGCCGCTCCACCAGCTGCGCATCCTGATTGATGGAGAAGGGATCAAGGCTGACCTGACCTTCACTGGCCGTGCCTTTCCAATCGAGGAACCACGTTTCACTATCCGCATCGGCCCACGCGTCTTCACCGATCTGACACGCATGACACAAAACGGCTTTTACAGCGGCTGGATCGAGATCGATGGTGTCAAAATTGAAATGCCAACGGGAACCATGGGAACCAGAGACCGTAGTTGGGGTGTCCGTCCGATAGGCGCGCGCGACCAACAGCCGCATTCAAGCGGAACCAACTTCACATTTTTTTGGCAATGGGTTCCAATAAATTTTACTGACCGAAGCGTCTTCTTCCACGTAAATGCTAAACCCGATGGTCGCCCCGTGCACACGCGTGCCGTCATCGCATCCGATGGTGCGATGGCCGGTGACATGTACGAAACCGAAGCCAGAATGGAGGCTTCCTTGCAACCAGGCACGCGATGGCCCAAGTCGGGCAGGTTGACCGTACAGGGGCAAGACGGTCTGGAAGTGCTGACGTTCGAAGTGCTGGGCCGCTTCCAGATGCGCGGGCTTGGATACAGTTCACCCAAATGGGGCCACGGCCTTTATCACGGCCCCTTGGCGGTCGAGCGGGAAGATATAGATCTCTCTCAATGCGATCCTGCTCAACTAGAGAACCACTATGTGCAGTTGCCATGCAGGGTGACAAGCGATCGATATGGGGAAGGTTTTGGTGTCTTTGAACAGTTGATTGTCGGTCCATATCAACCATTTGGCTTGCAGGAATTCACCGATCTAGGGTAGCGTCGGAAGGCTATTCGCAAAAATACATCTCCGGTCTTCGCTAACCCGCTATCGATCGCCGATATGTGTCCATGTCAAAATAGTCGCGCCACACCTTGATTTTACCATTTTCGAGCTCAAATACTCCGCAACAAGGCAAGGCTACCGCTTTTCCATGGGCGATGATCCGATCAATCCGTTCGACGAAAACAACATTGCCAGTGCTGGCGATTGACAGGATTTCCCAGCTGGTTTCTGTCCAGCTCTCCAGAAACGCGGCTATAAAGGTTCGCAAATTTTCTTGGCCTCGCACCGGCTCCATCGGCATGTTGTGATAGACCCCATCTTGGGCAAAAAATTCTACGATCCTGTCGACATCCAGGTTCGGCCAAGTGTCAATAAAAGTCCGAACGATCACCATATTTTCCGCACTGCTCACCCAACATCCTTTCGATTCAGCCTCACCTGTGCGAGCAAGCGCTAACGACTGCGGCAGATTTCCGCTTGCTGGCATACTGCAGATGCAAATGCTAATCACGGCTTAGAGGTTTGACAATCAAAAACTAACTGGTAAGTTTTACAAAGCGTGTAAAGGGAATCGCACCGTAATCATGGAGCGTATCACCTTCGGAGAATTTCACATGCCTGTAATAGCCGTTCAGGATATCGCACATGTTCGTTATGCGGCACCAGATCTTGCCGCTATGCGTTCGTTCCTCGAAGATTTTGGCATGCAGTGCTTCGAATCGGGAGGGCGTTTGTATGGTAAAGGTACTGATGGCCGACCATTCTTTCACGTAACGGAACCCGGAAAGGCGCAATTTCTTGCCGTCGGGCTGCTAGCGAAATCGGAGGAGGATTTAGAGGCTCTCGCCAAGTATGAAGGAGTGGCGGTCGAAGACTCCCATGAACCAGGTGGCGGCAAAGTTCTCCGTCTGCTTGACCCAGATGGTTACCGGGTAGAGGTCATTGCAGGCCAGTCGAATGATGAACCCACATTTCCTCTTATAGGCGAACCGTTCAATACACCCTCGGTCAAGCCGAGGCTCAACCGAGAGGTTCGATTAACACCCGGGCCATCCCACCCGCACCGGATCGGACACACCGGGCTCGCAGTAAGTGACTTCCGGGTAAGCGAGAAGTGGTATAAGGATCGCTTCGGTTTTCTGACCACGAACGAAATCGAGGCCGCGAAAGAGGTCCCGCTAGGTGCGTTTCTCCGATGCGATCGGGGTGACCAGCCCACCGACCATCACACACTGGCGTTGCTCCAGTTGCCAGGTGGGCGCCGCAACCTGCATGCCGCTTTCGAAGTGCCCAGCGTCGACGACCTATTGCTGGGGCACAACTATCTCAAGTTGAAGAAGCGAACACCGTTCTGGAGTCTGGGGCGGCACGTTCTTGGGAGCCAATATTTCGATTACTGGAAAGACCCGTTCGGTAACGAACTGGAGCATTGGACCGACGGCGACGTATACACAGCTGATCAGCCTCCGACGCGAGAATCAATCCAAACCCTATTTTCGGCCCAGTGGGGGCCGCCGGTGCCGACGGGCAGGATTCCTGTTGGCGTAATAGCATGGCTGCTTTCACTGTTTGTCCGCACCAAACGCCGTTTCTCTCGACAACCCTAAGGAACCAACCAATGAAGCTTTGCACTTTCACCACAAACGGACAGACACGCACTGGCATTGTCGTAGGGGAATCGGTTATCGACACAGGCGTTCCAGGAAGCATGATCGACCTAATTCGCGACTGGGACAACCTCAAGGCGGGCCTCGAAGCAAAAGCTGCAGCGGGCGGCGGCGTTCTGCTTTCCTCGGTCAAGCTTGAGGCACCGATCCAGCGTCCCGGAAAGATCTTTGGCGCGACACTCAACTATCATTCGCACATCGAGGAAGGCAGGAAATTTGGGGCCGATACCCAGGTTCCCAGCCGTCCGGGCTTTTTCACCAAGGCCCAGACCAGTATCAATGGTCCCTATGATCCGATCCTGATCACCAAGGGGACAAAGGTACCCGACGACCACGTCAGCCACTTCCCGGACAAGTTTAAAGCGATTTTCGCCATCGCCGATTCGAGCACCGATTATGAGATCGAACTGGTTGCGGTGATCGGCAAGGGCGGCAAGCACATTGAAAGGGGGGATGCACTGGCTGCAGTGTTCGGTTATTGCGTGGGCAATGAGGTAACTGAACGCACTTGGCAGATTGCTAGCCCGCAATGGTCGCTCGGCAAAAGCTTCGATTCCCATGCGCCAATCGGCCCATGGATCGTGACCGCTGATGAAGCGGGCGATCCGCAGGCGCTGGGAATGCGCTGTTACGTCAATGGCGAACTGCGTCAGGATAACAACACCAGCGACATGGTCTTTCCGGTCGATGCGCAGATTGAACACCTTTCGGTTGGTATGACACTGGAGCCGGGCGACCTCATCTTTACCGGTACGCCGGCCGGGGTCGGTGTAGCCAACTTGCCACCCAAGTTCCTCAAGCCCGGCGATGTGGTGCGCTGCGAGATCGACGGACTCGGGCATATCGAAGGCACCATGGTGGCGGAGGCCTGAAGCGTGGGTGTGGCACTTCAATACCGGGTCGCAATTGTGGGCGGCGGCTATGCGGGTTTTACCCTGGCCCGCGAGCTCGACCCACATGTTGATGTGACATTGATAGAGGCACGCGAGGCCTTCGTGATGACTCCGGCGACGCCGCGCGTATCGGTCGAACCTGCGCTGCTCGACAGGATTGTCATCCCCTATGATCGGTTGCTGAAAAGGGGGCGGGTAGTGCGCGGGCGCGCAACTGTGGTCGACGAAGGCGGAGTCCTGTTGGCCGATGGCACCCGGGTCGAAGCCGAAGCCATAGTCGTTGCCACAGGCTCGCAGTATGCCGCGCCGTTCAAGCCCCAGGACGACAGCATTGCCGCTTTTAAGGAGGCGCTCTTGAATGCGTCGAGGCAGATCGCTGAGTCTGACAATGTGGTGATCGTGGGCACCGGCGCAGTAGGGGTAGAACTCGCCGGAGAAATCAAGACCGCCTATCCCGGGAAGTCCGTGACCTTGGTTGGCGATCAGCCGCAACTGTTTCCGATGTATACGGAACGACTGCATCAGAAACTGGCCAAACGCCTTGCCGCAATCGGAGTTACGCTCCGCCTCAATTGCCCAGTGAGTGGTCTCAAACAGACGAATGCGCCTTTCGAAGGAGAGGTCACGCTGAAAGATGGCACCGTGTTGTCCGGCCTGATTGTTCCGGCGATTGGCGCGCGCGTTGTTTCGAGTCCGGCACATGACTTGCCCGGCACCCGGCCCCAGCCCAACGGGCAATTGGCGGTTGATGCCTGGCTGCGCCCGTCGAGCCTGCCCAATATCTTTGTCATGGGCGATCTTGCGGCAACCGGCGACGGCATGACGGTGGTTACCACGGCCAAACATGTGCCTTGGCTTAAGAAAACCTTGTTGGCGCTCGCCGATGGGAAGAGCATCGAGAGCCTGCCGCCTTACAAGGGCTGGCGCATCCCGCCAATCTTGGTCCCGCTTGGCCCGAAGCTGGGTGTCAGCGTCTTTCCGTTGGGAACGCACGGCACGACCTTCGGAGACTGGGTCACCAGCAAGATCAAGGGCAAGAACCAGTTCATTCCGCGCTACCAGAAGGAATTTAACCGTTAGAAAGAAGCCTTCCAGGGGATTCAAGCTACTTAGGAGTTACGCCGATGAGTGAGACAGCAAACGCGAACAACGCTGAAACCATCCGTGAATTCTATCGCCTGCTCGATGCGGGAAACCCTCCGTTTCATCTTTTCGCGGCCGGCTTCCAGTTCCACTACCCCAAATTCGGCATTGGCCGGGGCGTCGAGGAATTTGTCGAACTTGCGATGGGCACGCGAACGAACATTAGCCGGATGTTGCACCGGATTGAGAATATTCTGACCGCAGAGAGTGGCACCGTTGTGACGGTCGAGGGTGTGACCGAAGGAGCCGACGCTAAGGGCAAGGAATGGCGGGGAGGAGAAACGTCAGGTGGCAGGTTCTGCACGGTTTTCGGCTTAAATCCCGAAGGCCTGATCGAGCGCATGCACATCTACCTCGATCCCGATTTTACCGGTGAGCACAACGATGGCTTCCGCTGGCCAAATCGCAAAAGGCAGGAGTGGTAAGGATCGAGCGGACGCGAAGGCGCCCTATCCTATATTTTCCTTGAGACTTGCAGCGACGGGGATGCCCTGCTTCTCCAATGCCGCAGCGATTTTGCTCGCGCCCTCCTGTTCGCCCCAGTGCATCGGACCGCCGCGATAGGCGGGCCATCCATAGCCATGAACCCAAACCACATCGATGTCCGACGCGCGCTGGGCCTTGCCCTCTTCGAGCATAAGGTGCCCTTCGTTGACCATAGGATATAGCGTACGCTCGATAATCTCCTCGTCGGTAATTTCGCGTTTGGGAAGGTTTGATCGTGAACGAAAATCTTCGATGATTGCGAGGGTCTCAGGCGAGGGCGTGCCATTGCGCCGTTCGTCGTAGTCGTAGAATCCCTTCCCGTTCTTCTGACCAAGCCGACCCGCTGCGCAAAGCGCATCGCGGATCGTTTCGACCCGCGAAGGATCGCGGTGCCAGCCCACATCGAGCCCCGCCAGATCGCTCATCTGGAAAGGTCCCATCGGCATGCCGAAGGCGAAATGGGCCCGGTCGATCTGCTCGGGCGATGCACCTTCAAGCAGCAGTTGCAGCGCCGCATGCTGGCGCTGGGCAAGCATGCGGTTGCCGATGAAGCCATGGCACACACCAGCCACCACCGCGATCTTGCCGATCCGCTTGGCCAAGGCCATCACGGTCGCGAGTGCATCGTCCGAAGTCTTGTCACCGCGCACCACTTCGAGCAGCTTCATGACGTTGGCGGGCGAGAAGAAATGCATTCCCAGCACGTCCTGCGGCCGCGATGTCGCCGAAGCGATTTCGTTCACGTCAAGATAACTGGTGTTGGTCGCAAGGATCGCGCCCGGCTTGCAGATCCGGTCGAGCTTGGCGAACACCTCCTGCTTGACGTCCATCACCTCATAGACGGCTTCGATCACCAGATCGCAGT